>JAEWAF010000023.1 GCA_023391815.1 Pseudomonadota bacterium | reverse complement strand
AGGGATGGGACCAACGGGCCGAGCGATAGCGAAGGCAGTAGGGGAGCGCGGTGCCGGGACGAGGTAGGTCGCTCCCGGCGACGCTGACCACAACGCCTCAGACAACGACGCGCAGATGTCACCCCTCGGCGAACGCAGACCACCGAACGTCCGCCTCCACCTCCACCTCGGACTCCGCCTCCGACTCCGACTCCGGCAACGCAGCGGACATATATCGCCCCAGACATATGCCACCGACCCGACCCGCCCCGTGCCGGCGCACATAACACGTCCTCGGAACGAGCCAAAAAAATCCCCTTGAAGCCCCACCGACCGTCCCTACATACGTTCCGCGGTCGCTGAGTAACTCGGGGCCGTGAAAATATTTCCATTTCGCTCATTGAGGATATGGCCATGAGAACTGCGTTCGATTTTTCTCCCTTGTTCCGTTCCACCGTGGGTTTCGACCGGATTTTCGATCTGCTCGATAACGCCCAGCGCGTTTCCACGATCGATAATTGGCCGCCGTATGACATCGTCAAGACGGGTGAGGACCAGTACCGGGTCACGCTCGCCGTGGCGGGTTTCGGTGAGAACGAGTTGAATGTGACCCAGGAGCGTAATCTGCTGCTGGTCAGCGGTGAGAAGGCCGCCAGCGAAGACACGCAATATCTGCACCGGGGCATCGCCGGACGTTCGTTCCAGCGCCGCTTCGAGCTTGCGGATCACGTGCGCGTCGCCGGTGCCAATCTCGCCAATGGCTTGCTGACCATCGACCTGAAGCGTGAGATTCCCGAGGCGATGAAGCCTCGTCGGATCGACATCAAGGCCGATCTCAGCTTGCCGAAGACCGATGCGCCGAAGATCGAATCGGGCGTCAAGGCCGCCTGAGCTCGATCCTAACTAGCGAGTAACGTCGGAACGCCGGGGCGGTGCTGCCGCCTCGGCGCTCTTCGCATTTCTTCCGCGAGACAATCGTCGAACGCCGAGCTCAGGTATCGATAGCTCTTCACGATCGCCGATCTCACGCTGGACATCTCTCGTTCCTGCGGCTCGTGGCCCAACAGCGTCGCCATGATTTCCAGCGCTTCCCAAGGATGGGTGTCGTCGTAATGCGCGTGAACGCGCAGCCATTTCATCGCCTGTTTGCGAACGTCGTTCGGAAAGCCGTTTTCATAGGCCGACGAGCTGCACACGAACGTCGCCCATTCGCCCGTCGTCCCCTCGATCGCATAGTTGGTCGCGGCCATCGCAACGGCTAGCGGATCGCGCTCGCAGGTGTGCCAGCACCAGTGGCTCAAGGCATCCGCTGAATTGGAGCGCCAGCCCGCGAGCAGACTGTCTCGACTCAGGCCGTGGGCTTGCGCCCAATCGATCCAGTACTCGACGTGGTTCTGCTCCACGCGGATATTCCGAATGAGATATTTCCTCGCCATCGCGTGACCCGCGCCCAGGCCGTACTGGACCTTCAGCAAGTTCAGCGCCATGTACTGCGGAAACTGCTCGATCACCGGCCAGAAGCTGGCGAGAAAACATCGCATCGCCGAGGGCGACAACACTCCTGCCTGCATCTGCTGAAAGATTTCATGGGTGACGACGGTGCGTCGTGCGTCATCGCATTCGGAAATGATTTCCTGCAGCCACTGCGGATAGCTCGACAGCGCCATCAACGGGCCGGTTCGAACGAACGGACGCTCCATATCGACACACTCCTGGTCATCGCGAAGACCGGAGCATGAGTGGTGCTCGACCACTCGTGCCTGCGACGACATCCGACAACCGCCTGACTACCGAGGGTTGCCCGTTGATTTGCCTTGCAGTTGTATCGATCCGAGCAATGCACAGTACAGCGGTGACAGAGTTTGCAAGTTGCACGTGGGCGAATATTGCACGGAGCCTGTCCGCCGCGCCGGTGCCGGAACTTGCTGAAAACATGCACGTTCCTGAACCATGCCGCAACTACCCACGCATCAATCGCTTTGGAGCCACGTTTCGCTGCCGGAATTCCCGGCGTTACAGCGGGACATCGACGTCGAGGTGCTGGTCGTCGGGGCCGGAGTCACCGGCATCACGACGGCGTATCTGCTCGGCCAGGAAGGGGTCCGCGTTGCCCTGATCGATCGGGAGAAGGTGGCCAGTGCCGACACCGCACGCACGACCGCGCATCTCACCTACGTTACTGACGAACGCCTACATCAGCTGGTCAGTAAATTCGGCGCGGACGCGGCGCGTAAATTCTGGGAAGGCGGGCAGGTGGCCATCGACACGATCGAGCGCATCGTCGAGGAAACGGGCAACGATGCGGAGTTTGTCCGCGTACCGGGTTATCTGCATGCGCGCATCGGCCGGGAGCTCGATCCCAAGGATGTTCAAGCCTTGCGAAAAGACGCCGAGCTGGCGCGCTCGTTCGGTTTCGATGCGACGTTTACCGAAATCGCGCCCTACAGCGCCATGCCCGCCGTGCAATTCTCGCAGCAGGCGAAGTTTCATCCTCGCAAGTATCTCAAAGGGCTGCTGACCGTCATCGAGCAGCAGGGCGGTCTCATATTCGAGAACACCGCGTTCGAGTCCGTGGACGATGGCGACCCGATGACGGTGCGCGCCAACGGACACGAGATCCGCTGCAAGTACCTGGTCATCGCCACTCACAATCCGCTGATGGGCAAAAAGGGCGCGCTGACCGCAAGCCTGTTTCAAACAAAGCTGGCGCTCTACACGACCTACGTGCTCGGTGCGCGCCTGCCGGAGCGCGCGGTGCCCGAAGGGTTGTACTGGGATACCAACGATCCCTACGACTACCTGCGGATCGAGGAGCGCGACGATCATCAATTCGCCATCTTCGGCGGCGAGGACGTGAAGACCGGTCAGGAAGACGATGCCGAACGGGTGTTCGACCGATTGACCCGACGTCTGCACGAAGTCCTGCCGCAGGCTCGGATCGAGCGGCGCTGGCTCGGTCAAGTGATAGAAACGGACGACGGCATGCCGTTCATCGGTGAAAACGAGGAGCGCGAGCTCATCGCCACGGGCTTCGGTGGCAATGGCTGGACCTTCGGCACGTTGAGCGCGCTGATGGCGCGGGATCGATTCCTGGGTCGTAACAATCCCTGGTTCAGTCTGCTGGCCGTGAATCGATCCCAGTTTCATGGCGGCACCTGGCGGTACGTGCAGGAGAATGTCGATTACCCGTATTATTTCCTGCGCGATCGGCTGCGACGGCCGGAGCTCGACGGTCTCGAGCAGGTCGGCCCGGGTGAGGGCGGGATCGTCGGCTATCAAGGCAAAAAAGTCGCGGCCTATCGCGACGAGTCCGGCAAACTGACGTTACTGGCGCCGCAATGCACGCATCTGAAATGTCTGGTGAAGTGGAACAGTGCCGACCGCACTTGGGATTGTCCTTGCCATGGCTCGCGCTTCCGCTCGACGGGCGAAGTGTTGGGCGGGCCCGCGGAACAACCCTTGAAGCGGTTGCATGAGTAAAGCGAACGACGAATACGACGTCATCGTCGTGGGCGCCGGTGCGGCCGGACTGGCGGCAGCGGCGCAGTTGAGTCGGAACGGCAAAGCCGTTTGTATTCTCGAAGCGCGCGATCGCATCGGCGGCCGGATTCTCACAGTGCGCCCGCGGGGCGCCGCCGTGTCGTTGGAATTAGGCGCAGAGTTCATCCACGGCGAGTCACCAGCGATCTTCGAGCAGTTGCGTTTGGCGGGCGATGTGGCGGTCGACGCCGCGCAGACGCGCTATCGAGTCCCTCAGCCCGGGCATATGAAGCGCAGCGAAGATTTGTTCGAGACCATGAAGGAGCGGCTGCAAAGCATTCCCAAGCCGCGGGTCGATCTGCCGTTCGCCGAGTTCCTGGAGAAGCATCGACGGCGCTTGTCACCGACAGTGCGGGCGTTCGCGACCATGCTGGTCGAGGGCTTCGACGCGGCCGATCCGAAGCGCGCCAGTGCGATCGAGATATTGAAGGAGTGGGGCGGCGGCAGCGCGGCCGACGCGCCCACGTTTCGTCCGCAACGAGGGTATGGCGCGTTGATGGATGCGCTGGCGGGAAGTCTGGATCCGGCGAAAAGCTGTTTGCAGCTGGCATCCGCAGTTCACGAGGTCCGCTGGCGGCAAGGTGAGGTCGTCGTCGGGTTCACTCGACATGGCGAACCGGGTTCCGTGCGAGCACCTAAAGCGATCATCACGTTGCCGCTGTCGGTGATGCAGCTGCCCGCACTGACGCCGGGCAGTGTGTTATTCACACCAGCGTTGCCCCGAAAGCAGGTGCCGCTGTCGCGGTTGCTGATGGGGCCGGTGGTGAAGCTACTGCTGTGTTTCTCCAAGCCATTCTGGGCGGAGATCGACGAGGGCCAGCATCGAGACGTCGCGTTCTTTCATGCGCAGGGTGCGCCGTTCCCGACGTTCTGGACGACGCTGCCAGTGCGGGCGCCGGTGCTCACCGCGTGGACGGGCGGGCCGAACGCGATGAGGCTCATCGCGAGGAACACAGATGAAGTCCTGCGGCCGGCATTGGCGAGCGTCGCGGAGATATTCGGGAAGCGTCGCGATTATCGGAAGATGCTCGAGGCGGTGTATTGGCACGACTGGCAGAGCGATCCGTACTCGTGTGGCGCGTACAGTTATTCGGGCGTGGGCGGCGGCCCGGCTCGCAAGCAGCTGGCGCGATCGGTCGAGCAGACTTTGTTCTTTGCCGGCGAGGCGCTGGATGAAGAGGAGCCGTCCAGCGTCGGGGGCGCGCTCAACAGCGGACAGAAGGCAGCGAAGGAGCTACTGCAAAGCTCATAATGAGGCAGGCTGGGTTATTCGTCAGCCTCGTCCTCCTCCTCTTCTTCCTTCTTCTCATCCTCGCTGAACCGATTCGTGAATCGCGCATTGCCCAATCCCGTGCCGATCGTGAGCACGCCCCAATGGTCGTACTCCCGCATGGTCGGCACCTCGCTCAGGCCCTGCACGACCGCGTCGTTATGCATGACGATGACCGTTTCGTGATCGCCGATCTTCGGGATGGCGGCGAGCAGCTTCTCCGGCAGGTTGAAGCTCTTGTGCTCCCAGTCGCCGGGTAGGTTCTGACCGCCACGCTCGATCGAGCCGTCGGGGCGAATCACGCCCGGACAACCGATGCCGATGAACGGCGCAAGGTTGCTCCCATCCTTCTCCGCTTGTTTGATCAGCCCGAGCAACATATCGATGAGCCGTTGCACGGCGTCCTCGCGCTCGGGCTCATCTTCACGATGACGCCACAGCTCGAACCGTCCGACTTCCGCTTGAGAAAGATCGGCGCTTTTCTTGCGTCGAAGCTCCACGATGCCGGCGCGGATGTTGGTGCCGCCGATGTCGACGGCCAGGATGCTGTCGTGGCCCGACAGAATCCAGGACGGCACCAGCTGGATGCAGCCGATCAGGCCGGCGTGGTCGGAGTGATTGCGAATCGGTTTGAGATCCAGGTCGATGCCGTCGGCCTTGAGCAGCACCGAGGTGCGGCCGATCGCCAGCTCGCCGATGCGACTGGTGCGCAGGCCGCCGCCGACCACGATGGCCTCGGTGTCCTTCCAGTCCTTGAGCTTCAGAAAGCGCCGGATGACTTGCGCAAATTCCTGCGCGAACTCTTCGATCGCGCCGTGAATGATACCGGCGGCCTCGGCATCGCCTTCCGCGAGCATCTTGTCCAGTTGTTTCTTGCTGAGTTCCTCGCTGGGCTCGTCGCCCAACGGATCGTCGCCGGCGCGGCTCACGCGGTCGCGCCAGTCGTCGAGGATGGCCTGAAAGGCGCGACGGCTGGCGCGATCGCCGAGAAACCCTTCAGGGCTGCGCATCTCTGCGTTGTACGCGTCCACCGTCACCAGGCTCAGCACCTTGCCGCCATGAGCCAGCAGCGGCGAGGGCGTGGGGTCGGTTTTTTTCGCGGTCTTTTTGGCCATTCAGCAATGCTCGGAATCAGCTCGTGTAACGCAAACCCGCGACGAGGCATTACGTTCCGTCGAAGGTTGTCGTACACGCCGATTTACGTGCCTTGATCGGGCAGGTTGCTGAGCTTGGTGGTCAGCTCGAAGCGCAGTCCCTCGGGCGCGTAGCAAAGATTGACCTTGCCGCCGAAGTCTTCGGCGAGCACCAGTTCGATGAGTTGAGTGCCGAACCCGCGCCGCTGCGGCGGCGAGACCGGCGGGCCACCGGATTCGGTCCAGGACAGGCGCAGGCATTTGTCGCTGCTGTCCAGGGGTTCCAGCTTCCATCGTACCGTGACTTGCCCGCCGGCCGCGGACAGCGCGCCATACTTCATAGAGTTTGTGGCGAGCTCATGAATGGCCATGCTCAGCGACAACGCCTGTCGCGGGGAAAGATTGACCGGCGGTCCTTGAGCGCAGGATTCACCGGGCGCCATGCTGTGTGGGAGCAACGCGCCCTCGATGATCGCCGCCATCGGCGCGCTGGTCCAGCTCGATTGGGTGAGCACAGTGTGCGCCTGACCGAGGGCCTTGAGACGGCGAGCGAAAGTCAGGCGGGCTTCGTCGAGCGAGCTCGCCGATCGAAACGTTTGATCGCAGATGGAGTTGACGATGGTGAGCGTGTTCTGAATGCGATGCGCCAGCTCCGCGTTCACCAGCCGCGCTTGCTCTCGCGCCTGCACCGTTGCCGTCGTTTCGATCACGGTGTCCAGCATCCCGGCGATGCGGCCGTCGTCGTCGCGAATCGGGCTGTAGCAAAATGTGAAATAGGTTTGCTCGGGGCGACCGTGGCGTTCGACGATCAAAGGATAGTCTTCGATGAACGTCGGCTCGCCGGCGTAGGCGCGTGCAACCATGGGCCCGATCATGTGCCAGGCTTCCGCCCAGATCTCGTCGAACGGCCGGCCGATCGCGGCGGGCTTTTTGCCCAGGATGGGCAGAAACGCGTCGTTGTGAATCGCGATATGCCCGGGACCCCACAACAGACATTGTGGGAACGCCGATTCGAGGATGGCGCCGACCATCGTGCGCAGGGAATGCGACCACCCGTCGATCGGTCCGAGAGGATTGTGACTCCAGTCGAAACGACGCACCGCCTGTCCGCTGGCGCTGTGGCCCAGAAATAGATGCAGGGCATCCGTCATCGTCATGCGCACCGTCCCGAGGACGCGGAAGAGGTGATCTTGAAAATAGAGCGGTGCTCTTGCGCCTGGAATTCCGTGCCCCCGGCATTTGTTCCCCCGGCCTGTCGCCGATCCGTCACGAAACCGTCAAACGACTGACTTAGCCTTGCGCGCCCGCCAAAGGCACGTGTAGCGGTAAGTGGGGCGAACGAAGCGATGTTTTCCGAGAAGCCGGGCGGCGCGCAAGACCGGGCCGTCTGGAGTCGACTGCTGCGCCAGATCGCGGTGCTGTCCGGGCGCCCGCAGGACGCCAGCGATTATTTGAACGACGCCTATCTGCGGATGTCCGAGCGGGACGGCTCGTGCGTCCGCAACTTCGAAGCGTTCATGGTTCGGATCGCGGTCAATCTGGCGCGCGACGATCATCGTCGTCGGCGCCGGCGCAACGTCGGCAGCGACGAGGATTTGAGCACGATCGCCGATAGCGCTCCGACGCCCGAAGAGATGCTCGACGTGCGGCAGCGTCTAGGTGCCGTGCAAGCCACCCTCTCGCGCTTGCCGCCTCGCACGCGTCAGATTCTGCTGATGCATCGACTGGATGGTCTGCGTTATCGCGAGATTGGCGAACGCCTCGGCATCAGTGAGAGCGCGGTCGAGAAGCACGTGGCCAAGGCGGCGCTGGGGCTGTTACGCGCGAGCAAGGAGCTTCGATGAGACTGGCAAACATCATCGAACGTATCGCGCAGTCGCGGCTCGAACGAGACGCCGCTCGCTGGCTTGCTCGCTTGCACGCGGAGGATTGCGACGAACAAGAGCGAGCCCGCTTCAGACAGTGGTTGCGAGCGGATGCGACACGCGCAACCGTGTTTGAGGAATTGACGGCCGTGTGGGAGCTCGTCGGCGGCGGCGTGCCAGTGCATTCCGCTCGACCGATGCAGGTGACGCGCAGGCGCTTACTCGTAGGCGGTGGTGCGGCGTTGACGGCAGCAGCGGGCGGGCTCGTCGCGCTGAACGCCGGAGCCGAGATCTATCGGACCGAGGTGGGCGAGCGTCGCTCATTGGTGCTGGCCGATCGTTCCAAGGTGCTGCTCGATGCCGACTCCGAGTTGCGCGTGCGCACTTCGGACACAGGTTGTGAAGCAACGCTCGAGCGCGGTCGTGCTCACTTCGATCTTCGCTCGCGCACGACAGGTTCGCTCACCGTTCGCGCCGGCGGCTGCAATCTGCGCATCGATCGCGGGATGTTCGAGATCGAGACGGGCGAGGGTAGCGCCGCCCGAATTCTGATGCTGTCGGGCGGTGGCGAGGTGCATTCAGATGCCAGCCCCATCAAGACACTCGCGCCGGGCCATTTATTCGATGAGACCTCGACAAAGGTTGCGCCGATCGCCGCAAACACAGTGGAGCGCCTGACAGCCTGGCAGGATGGGCGCGCCATTTACAACGACGACAATCTGGCGGCCGCCGTGCAAATCATGAATCGTTACGATCGCCAGCGGCTCACCATCGCCGATGCGAGCACCGCGGGTCTGCGGATCAGTGGCACGTTCCGTGTCGGCGACAACGCCGCCTTCGCCGAAGCGCTCAAAGCCATGCTGCCTGTGGAGATACAGGCGAGCGCCGAGGCATTGCGTCTGAGCGCCCGACCGACGTCGACGGGGTCATAAAACATTCATAAAAAACCTCTGAGGATTCCATCGCCGACGTCGTCGAGTGCGGGACCGGCCAATGCGGCCAGCCCACTCGGAACATCATGCAGCTGTCTCATCCTCGCTCCGGCCTCTCCGCACTCGTCGCGGCCATCGCCGTTGCTCTAGCCTTTCCCTCGCATGCGCAGACGGAAGCCGTCAGCATCTCGATGACCACACAGGCGCTCGACGCAGCGCTGAACGCTGTCGCTCAGCAAAGCGGCGTGGACATTCTGTTCAGCCCGGCGGACGTGGCCGGAGAGCAGGCGCCCGCGTTGAAGGGTGAGATGAGCGCGTTGCAGGCAGTGCAGATGCTCATCGCCGGCACCCCGCTCGAAGTTGTCACGACGAGCTCGCGCGCGTTGATCGTGCGTCGTAAGGAGACGATGCGAGTGGCGCTCGCAACCGATGCAGCGGCATCGACGCTTTCAGCCGACGATGTGGAAGAGGTCATCGTCACCGGCACAGCATTCCAGAATCAGGAGGCCGTTGCCAATCGACGCCGCTCGCCGACCATCGTCGATACGCTCACCCAGGACGACACCGGCGATCTGGCGGACAAGTCCCTCGCCGACGCGCTCAGCCGTGTTTCGGGCGTGAGCACGATGCAGGTTCTGTACGGCGAGCAGGAGAGTCAGTACGTCGCCGTTCGCGGTATCACGCCCGATCTGAATTACGTCTCGGTCGACGGCATCGGCATGATTTCGGTGGCCAACCAAGGCGCCGGTCAGCGTCGGGTCGATCTGGCGTTGATTCCGAGTCAGGCGGCGCGCACCACCGAAGTGTTCAAGACCTTCACGGCCGATCTGGATTCGGGCGCCATCGGCGGCATCATCAACATCGTTCCCTACAGCGCGTTCGAGAGCGGCGACAAGTTCTACGTCGACACCTTCGCCAGCTATGCGACCTACGACAAGGTGCCGGGCGGCAACAGCGTCGGGGGCTACGATGACAAGCCCTGGGGCGGCGGTATCAAACAATTGTGGTCGCACCGCTTCGGTTCAGACGACCGGTTCGGTGTCGTGATCAGCAGCGTTTACCAGCAGCGAACGTACGACGAGACCAAGCGCAACCCGAACGGGCGCACCTATTACACCGCCAGCGGCGCGAGCACCACGCCCATCAGCCCGGACTACAACGGCTACGATCCGGCGCCGCAAGCCTTCGTCAGCTACGACTTCACGAATTTCGTGGAGAACTATGGTGGCTCGGCATTGCTCGAGTTCTCGCCGACGTCCTCCTGGTACAGCTCGCTGATGCTCTATGACTATCGGCAGCTCGAAGATCAGACGATGAACGCGCCGACGCTGCGGGCATTCACCGGCCTCACCGGCCAGACTGAAACCACCGGCACCTTGCGCATTCCGGATGTGCGGACCACGTTCACCTACGATCGCTTCGAGACTGAAAGTCGCGGCGTCCTCTTCAAGACCCGCCACGAGTTCCAGAACGACTCGCGCCTGGAATTCCGAGCCGGCTACAACGACAACACGTTCGAGAATCCAGAGAACCTGGTGATCTACCAGTACCGGCCCACGAATTCATATGTGACATACGACGTGTCGGGCGACTCGGCGACGTTCACGCTGTCCGATCCGCAGGCCATGATGGTGCCGGGCAATTATTCGCTGTTCCAGGCGAGCGACATCATCACCGGCGCCAAAGGCGAGGCGAGCGAGGCGCGCCTCGATTACTCGTTGAACTTCGACGCCGACAGCCTCGGGTGGGGATGGAAGGCGGGTATCGGCATACGCGATTTCGACATGGAGCGGGACATCCGCGACACGACGTACACCGTCGATCGCTCGTCGCTGTCGCTCGCGGCTTACGATCCGCATTACACGCCGTGGATGTGGAACTATCCGGTACTGTGGATCGACTACGACGCTTACAACGCCAACGTCCGCCAGAATCAAACCGTGAACGTCGCGACCTCGCGAGCAAATTCGTTGAGCTCGGACTACACATACGACGAAACGGTGACATACGGGTACGTCTCTGGCACGTATGCGACCGAGAGCACGCGAGTGATCGCCGGCTTGCGCGCGGACTCCGCGGATTACGGCGCCGATGTGCCGTTCAGCGTCGGCGGCGTGTTCCAGAACTCTTTCCAGCATTACAAGGGCGACTATGCGTATCTGTTGCCTTCGCTCAATGTGCTGCATGACTTCAGCAACCAACTGCGCCTGAAGGCGGGCTACAGTCGCACACTGGGACGTCCGGCACCGGAAGACATCGCGATGGCCGAGACGCGGAACGACACCTCCTTCACCATCAGCCGCGGCAATCCAACACTCGACCCGCGCATTGCCGACAACTTCGACGTGGCGTTGGAGTACTACACTGGCGGCGGCAGCGGCATGGTCAGCCTCGGCGGATTCATGAAGAAGATCAAGGACGATATCTACTCGCTGAAGCAGGAGCAGATCATCGACGGCATCACCTATACCGTCAGCACACCGATGAACGCCAACGAGTCGAAGCTGCGAGGCATCGAGTTTCAATACATCGAGAACCGGATTCCCGGCCTGCCGGGGTTGCTTGCCGGCAAGCTGGGTGCGTCCATCAACGTGTCTCGTATGTGGGGCGAGATGGATTACCTCGTCGACGGGACACCGCTGCATGTCGACCGCCTGTTGTTCCAACGCGATTGGCTGGCCAACGGCGCGCTGTTCTATCAGTTGCCGCGCGGTGGCGAAGTGCGCGTCGCGTATAACTACGGCGACGAGTATTACGACGGTATTGGTGCAAGCCCCTGGCTGCATCGCGGGCCGCAGGCGCGAGGCCAACTGGACATGACCGTTCGCTATCGCGTACTCGATGACTGGATCGTCAAGCTGCAGGCCGTGAACCTGCTCGACGACAATCTGAATCTAGGCTATGGCGAGGATCTGAGCATGCGTCGCGCCGAGATGAAGAAGGGCCTCACGTTCTACTTCAATCTCATTTACAAGCCATGACCCATCGCATGATCGCGCGCCGCGACGTTCTGAAGCTTGCGGCCGCGAGTGGCCTCGCGCTGTTGTCTGGAGTCGGTCGTCGGGCCCGGGCCAGTGCGCCGTCGAGCGCGTATCCATTCTCGCTCGGCGTCGCGTCCGGCGATCCGTCGCCTGATGGCTTCGTGCTTTGGACGAGGCTTGCGCCGGCGCCGCTCGAGCCTCACGGTGGCATGCCGATGTCCGTTGTTTCCGTCGATTGGGAGATCGCGGCGGACGAACGTTTCGCTCGGGTCATCAAATCTGGCGTGGCTTCCGCGCGGCCCGAGCTGGGACACTCGGTACATGTCGAGGTGGGCGGGCTGAAGCCGGGCTGGCGGTATTGGTATCGTTTTCGTGCGAACGGTGAAGTAAGCATGGTGGGCACGGCTCGCACGACCATGCCCGAGGGCTTCGCGGTCGATCGTGTGCGCATCGGTGTCGCGGGTTGTCAGCACTACGAAGAAGGCTGGTATACGGCCTATCGACGTTTGGGCGAAGTGTCGGAGCTCGACGCGATCTTTCATTATGGCGACTACATCTACGAAGGGCGCGCACGAGACTGCGCCAAGGTGAAGAACTGCGTTCGCTCGCACGTGGGCGACGAGATCTATTCGCTCGACGATTACCGTCGGCGATACGCGCAGTACAAGCTCGATCCTGATTTGCAGTTCGCGCACGCCGCCGCGCCGTTCCTGGTCTCGTACGACGATCACGAGGTCGACAACAACTGGTACGGCGAGTGCGATCAGGACGGCTCGCCGGCCGAGGCGTTTCTGTTGCGGCGTGCGGCCGCCATGCAGGCTTGGTACGAGCACATGCCGGTGCGTCAGGCGCAGTATCCGACCAACGGCGGGCTGAAAATGTATCGTCGCTTCGACTATGGCGACCTGTTGCGCGTGCAGGTGCTGGACACACGGCAATATCGCCATGGTGGCTTGTTACAAACAAACCGACCGCCGAAAGGATGCAGGCTCGATACCTCGGGACCCGTGACGATGCTGGGCTCGCAGCAAGAAGCGTGGCTGTCGGCGGGGCTGAGCTCGTCATCGCGTTGGAACCTGCTCGCGCAGCAGGTGATGGTGATGCCATTCACCTATCCGAAGAGTCGCGACGCCGGGCGCACGAACGTCGATTCATGGAGCGGATACGCTGCCGCGCGTGAACGATTGGTCGCGGAGATCGTCCGTCGCGATCTGAAGAACGTGGTGATTGCGACTGGAGATGTTCATCAACATCACGCCGGCGTGGTGCCGGTGCGTGAGGGCGCGTTGGACAGCGCGGCGGCCGCCACCGAGTTTGTTTGCTCTTCGATCAGTTCGGGCGGTGACGGTGTCGAGATGAGCAAGGCGTGGAAGGATACGCCGGCAGAGAATCCCCACTGCCAGCTCTACGACGCGCGTCGGGGCTATCAAGTCTTCGACATCGGTCGCGACTCGTGGCGCACGGATGTGACGACGATGGATAAAGTGTCAGAGCCAGGTGGGCGCGCCACGGTGACGGCCAGTTTCGTCGTAGAGCGCGGTCGTGTCGAGTTGAATCGAACGTCGTAATCAGCGGCGACCCCTCGGAAACCGACGTTCGCACCATGCGATCGCTCAATTCAGCGATCCGTCTTCAGTGCCGCTCGGGCGTGAGGAGCTGGTCGATGAGCTCGTCGGGCAACTGCCACGCGCGCAGCGTATCCTCGTCGACGGACGCGCTTTCCTGAATCGTCGTCTGCGTGCGCGAGAAGCGGGGCGCCGGTGCGGGTTGAACGATTCCGGAATGAGTGACGAAAGTGCCTCGGGCGACGTTATGCGGATGTGCGATGGCTTCGCTCATGGGCAGCACCGGCGCGAAGCACGCATCGCTGTTCTCCAGCAGCTCGCACCAGTGAGCTTGCGGCTGGCTCAGAAAAATCTTCTCGAAGCGCGCGCGCATGCCCGGCCAGCAGGCGGGATCCCAATGATCGGGATAATCGCCGACGGGAATGCCCAGCTTCTCTAGCAGCACTGTGAAGAACTGAATTTCCAGCGCTCCGACGCTGATCCATTTGTCATCGGCGCAGCGATAGGTGTCGTAGAACGGCGCGCCTCCGTCGAGCAGATTCGCATGTCGCTGCTCGATCCAGTTACCGCTCGCTCGCATCGCGAACATCATGCTCATGAGCGAGGCGGCACCGTCGGTCATCGCGCAATCGACAACCTGTCCCACGCCGGTGCTACGCGCATTCAGCAGCGCTGCGAGCACGCCCATGGCGAGATACAACGCACCCCCGCCGAAATCGCCGACCAGGTTCAGCGGAGGTGTCGGCTTCGCTGCGTCACCCACCGAATGCAACGCGCCGGACAGTGCGATGTAGTTGATGTCATGACCGGCGGTCTGCGCGTTCGGCCCGTATTGCCCCCAGCCCGTCATGCGTCCATAGATGAGCTTGGGATTGTCCTGAAGCAGCACGTCCGGGCCGAGACCGAGCTTTTCCAGCACGCCGGGACGGAAGCCCTCAATCAGCACGTCGGCGCTCCTGGCCAATGCGCGGCAGGCTTCGATGCCGACGCTCTGTTTCAAATCCACGGTTAGCTTGACGCGACCACGGTCGAGAATCGCGTCGAACGGTTGAGCCGGCGCGTTGGGTCGCGAGATCCGGATGACCTGGGCGCCGAGATCGGAAAGCAGCATGCCGCAGAAGGGCGCGGGGCCGAGGCCGGCGAATTCCAGCACGCGTACCCCATGCAGCGGCCCTTTCACAGCTTCGCGCCTCGTCGCTTCATAGATCACAGCTTGGTGTTATCCGAGCAAAACACGGGGCGACGCTTCTCCTGCATGGCCTTCACTGCTTCACGATGATCGGCGGAACGCGCCGTCACCGACTCGTAAGCGATGCCCGCGTCCATGACGGCGGTCGCGATGCGCTTGAGCTCCAGATTCATCAGCACTTTGGTCCAGCGAATGGCTTGCATGGAGCCGTGCTTGAGACGATTGCAGAATGCCGTCACGGCATCATCGAGCTGAGAGGTTGTCACACAGTGGTTGATGAGCCCGATCTCCGCTGCGTGCTTCGCCGTGAGCGGCTCGCCGGTCAACAAATATTCCTTCGCACGGCCCAGGCCGATCCGTTGCGCCCAGATCGCCGCGCCACCATCGCCTGCGACCAGGCCGACACAAACATGCGGATCGCCGATCTTCGCGCCGTCGTGCGCCACGACCACGTCGCAAAGTAACGCCAGCGTGGCACCGAGGCCGATGGCATGGCCGTTCATCCGGCACACCAGCGGCTTGTCCAGATCCAGCATGGCGAACACGATACGTTTGGCGAGGCGCGCTTCGTAATCGAACAATTCGGGCCGAGCGGCAGTGCGCGACAGATGCTCGACATCGCCGCCGGCGCAGAAGGCGCGACCCGCGCCGGTCAGCACGACGATATCGGATTCAGTGTCAGCGGCCGCGAAGTTGAATGCGTCCGCGAGCTCGTCGTGCATTTCCAGATTGACCGCATTGAGCACGTCGGGTCGATTCAACGTAATGGTCAGCACTCGATCCTTGTGTGACAGTGCCAAAGTGCTATAGCTGCGCACGGTTCATCACCTCTTGGAATTTTGCCCGGATCGAAACGCCCGCGCTTGCGGGAGCCCCCCAGCTCGCGCCGATGCCGTCGCATTGGCTCGAGCCACAGTGCGATATCTCTCGTCGGGTACGTTATCACCGTACACGGCGAAGGTGTATGGGTTCGCCAACCTGCCGGCGAAGTGGTAGCGTCCTTGTTTCGACAGCAAGGGTCCGCGGTGGAGCTGATATGAATCTTTCGGGCAGGAAGATCGTCATCACTGGTGCGTTTGGCGCGCTCGGTACCAAAGTGTCGGCCGCGGTCCGCGAGGCGGGTGCCGCCGTTGTTTGCATAGACCACTCATCGACCGCGAGAGCGCCGGACTCGCTCGATCGCTGCGTCGTGATTGGCGGCGTCGATCTTGCTCTGCCCGATGCGGCGGCCGCGGCGCTGAAAGCGGCTGCGAAACAGTTGGGCGGGCTCGATGGGCTGGTCAATATCGCCGGAGGCTTTCGCTGGGAGAAGGTCGAGGGCGGCGGCATCGCCACGTGGGATCAGCTGTACAACCTCAATCTGCGCACGGCCGTGAACGCCGTGCAGGCGGCCTTGCCGTTGATCGGCAAAGAGCACGGACGAATCGTCAACGTCGGCGCCGCCGGTGCCATCAAGGCCGGCACCGGCATGGGTGCGTATGCCGCTTCCAAAGCGGGCGTCGCGAAACTCACCGAAGCGCTTGCCGAGGAGCTCAAGGACAAAGGCGTGTGCGTCAACGCCATCCTACCGAGCATCATCGATACACCGGCGAACCGCGCCGACATGCCCGACGCGGATCACACGCGCTGGGTCAAGCCCGAGCAGATCGCGGATCTGGTTGTATTCCTGTTATCGGATCACTCGAGCGCGATCACCGGTGCGCTGATTCCAATCGTCGGGCGGGTTTGAGCGCGGTCAGAGCGACCGCGCGATCACCATGCGTTGAATGTCGGACGTGCCTTCGTAGATCTGGCACACGCGCACGTCGCGATAGATCTTCGCCAGACCGAATTCTTCGAGATAACCGTAGCCGCCGAGCGTCTGAATGGCGCCGGAGCAGACAGCCTCCGCGGTTTCGGAAGCCACCAGCTTGGCCATCGACGCTTCCTTCAAGCACGGAGCGCCGGAGTCCTTGATGCTCGCTGCGTGTAACACCAGCTGACGAGCGGCCTCGAGTCGCGCGGCCAGATCTGCGAGGCGGAAGCCCACGGCCTGATGCTCGATGATGGCCTTGCCCATCGAGCGGCGCTCCTTCGCATATCCCGTCGCGATCTCCAGCGCTGCCTGCGCCATGCCGATCGATTGCGAAGCGATGCCGATGCGACCGGCTTCGAGATTCGACAGAGCGATGCGATAGCCCTGGCCCTCGGCGCCGAGCCGTAAATTGCTTTCGACGCGCAGATCGTCGAAGCGCAGGCTGCAGGTGTCCGAGGCGAGCTGGCCCAGCTTGTGCTCGACTTTATCGACCACGTAACCGGGCCGATCGGTCGGCACGATGAACGCGGAAATGCCTTTCTTGCCCGCCTCAGGATCGGTCACCGCGAATACCAGCGCGAGTCCGCCGATCTTTCCCGAGCTGATGAATTGTTTGCTGCCGTTGATCACATAACCGTCGCCGACCTTGGTCGCTCGGGTGCGAATCGCCGAAGCGTCCGAGCCGGCGTCGGCTTCGGTCAACGCGAACGCGCCGATGGTACGACCGTCGATCAAGTCGGGCAGGTACAGGGCCTGCTGTTCCTCGGTGCCGTCCTTGATCAACGCCGAAACGATCAGGCTGTTTTGAATCGAGAGAATGGTGGACAGCGCACCGTCGGCGGCGGCGATCTCCATCAGCGCCAGCGCATAGGACACATAGTCGGCACCCGCGCCGCCTTTCTCCTCGGGCGCCGTCATGCCCATCAGGCCCAACTGGGCGAGCTCCTCGAACAGCTCGGGCGGATAGGCGCGCGCGGCTTCGTACTTCAACGCGTTCGGGCGGATACGCTCCTGGGCGAACTCGCGGACGGAGTCTGCAATGGCTTGCTGCGTGGCGGTCAGTAACATCGGACTGATTCTTCGGTCAACAGGACGACAGCGTCACCGGCAAGGATGGCGAGGGAACGGCCCGGGTGCAAATGGCAGCGGCATTTCGCGGATTCCGAGCACAAATCGTGTCGCCTTCGCCGGATGCCGCGCATTTATGTTGCAAGTCATCGCCCCGACTTCTCGAAGTCAGTCGGCCGGCTGCGTCGGAGAGCGCTAGCGCAGGCGGCTCATGCGATCACGCGCCTCGCTTTGTTCGAGAGTGGCGCGTTGTAGGGTTTGATCACCGGCGCGGCGCGGCCGGCGCGGTCGATCTGATCCGCACTCGCGCTGCCATAGAGCGTGGTTCGCTGCCGATGGGGACGGCCCAGCTCGGCAATGAGCGCCTGCATCTGGTGAGTGTCGAGCTCCTGCCCATGAGCTGCGCCGGCGGCCCGGCTGATCGATTCATTCATGAGCGTGCCGCCGAGATCGTTCGCGCCAGCTTGGAGGCAACGTTGTGCCCACCGCGGTCCGAGCTTCACCCACGAGACCTGCACATTCGGCACGAGCGGATGAAGCACGAGGCGAGCCACCGCGTGCATCAGCAACGTCTCCCGCAGCGTCGGACCCTTGCGCGCACGGCCTCGCAGATACATTGGCGCCTCCATGTGTACGAAGGGCAGGGGAACGAATTCAGTCAGCCCGCCGGTTTCCTGCTGCAATCGTCTCAGCAGTAGCAGGTGCCTGGCCCAGTGTTCGTAGCCTTCGATGTGGCCAAACATGATGGTCGACGTGGTCGGTAGCCCAACCCGGTGCGCTCGGGCCATGACATCCAACCATTCCTGAGTGCTGAGCTTCTCCGGGGCAAGCGCGCGGCGGATGTCGTCGTCCAGAATCTCCGCGGCCGTTCCCGGCAGCGAATTCAATCCCGCCTGCTGCAACTCGAGTAGAAACTCCTGCACCGAGACGCCGAGCGTTTGCGCGCCATGACTGACTTCGAGCGGTGAGAAGGCGTGAATGTGAATCTGAGGTTGTGCCTGCTTCGCCGCGCGGCAGATCTCCAGATAAGTGTGGCCGGTGAAGGAGGGATGAATGCCGCCTTGCATACACACTTCCGTGCCGCCTCGATCCCAGGCTTCGCGCACGCGGCGACGAATTTCATCCAGATCGACCAGATATGGCGCGCCACGCAGGTGCTCGTGAGTGCGGCCTTTGGAGAATGCGCAGAAGCCGCATTTGTACAAACAAACATTCGTGTAGTTGATGTTGCGTACGACGGCGTAGCTCACAGTGTCGCCGACGGCCTGCTGTCTGAGCTCATCCGCCGCCTGGCAGATGCGGACGAAGTCGGCTCCGCGAGCGGTGAAGAGCTCGGCGATGTCACTTTCGGGAAGCTCATTGCCGGTGGCCGCGCGTTCGACCAGCTCCGCTATCCGGGATCCACGCGGCATCGCCGAGAGCGACACATCGAGAAGATCGTCGCTGTCGGCCGGGGTCGTAGCTCCGGCGCACCAGCGGCCAACGCGAGCCCACCCGGCGCCATCCGATAACCTCAGCACCGGCGCGTCGAGCTCACCAGCAAGCCATTCCCACCGATCTCTCACGTAACCTGGATAGACAGTGAGCCGCTCCACCAGATCGCAGCCGGCGCGAGCGGTTTGCGCTGCCAGGCGCTCGAGCTGTGGCCACGGCGCTTCCGGATTGACGTGATCGGGTGTGAGCGGCGACACGCCGCCCCAATCGTTGACACCCGCGGCAATGAGCTCCGTCAGGTCGCCGCCGTACAGATTGGGCGGCGCCTGGATGCTCATCCGCTCACCGAACATCAAGCGAGCCACGGCCACCGTCCAGCACAGGTCGTCGTTGTCAGGCTCCGGCGCGTCCTGCATCTTGGTGTCGGTTTTGGCGCGAAAGTTCTGAACGATGATTTCCTGGATATGGCCGTAGCGCTCCGACAGCTCGCGCAGCGCCAGCAGTGCGTCGATACGCTCGCGGCGCGTTTCACCGATGCCGATCAAGATGCCGCTGGTCATCGGAATGCGCGCTTCGCCGGCCAGTCGCAATGTTTCCAATCTGCGCGAGGGCAGCTTGTCTGGCGAACCGAAGTGCGGGCCACCTCGTTCGCAAAGGCGTTGCGCGGCTGATTCCAACATGATGCCCATGGAAGGTGCGACCCGTCGCAGCCGAGCCAGATCCTCCGCATTCATCAGGCCGGGATTGAGATGAGGCAGCAGTCCGGTCTCGCGCACCACTCGTTCGGCGACGTGCTCGAGATAGGCCAGGGTCGTTGGAAAGCCCAATTGCGCCAGCGCCTCGCGAGCCCGCGCATAGCGCAGCTCGGGCCGATCGCCCAGCGTGAACAGCACTTCCTTGCAGCCTAGTTCGGCGCCATTTCGTGCAATCCGAAGCACGTCCTCCGGAGTGAGATACGGCTTCGACAAGCGGCGCGGTGTTTTGGCGAACGTGCAGTAGTGACACACGTCGCGACACAGTTGCGTCAGCGGCACGAAGACCTTGCGTGAGTAGCTGACGCGCGTTCCCCAACCTTGCTCTCGAAGCGCTGTCGCTTGCGGCGCGAGCGTGCGCCAGTCGGCGTGCGCCAACAGCTCATAGCACTGTTCGGGGCCGGGCAATGTCATTTCGTCACCCGATGGTTGGTGCGCGCAAAGGCTCGTGCCTCGGGGCAAGGATGTCCGTCAAACGCTCCGTTCCGAGACTGTGCAGATAAGTCAGATCGTCGACGCTATCCAGATCGAGCGCGAGCTCCTCGCTCTCCATCACGGTCGCGACGACGCCCGATGCGCGAGCCAAACTGAGATGTCGAGCGAAGCTGTCAGTGCCGAAGCGAGGCGCGAGCATCCGCGGAGGCGAGCAGAGCATCGCGTTCGTGCCTTCGTGTCGACGGTCGGGCACGAGCACCACATGATCGCTCGAGAGCTGAGCGTCGCAGATCTCGTCGACCGCGCCGGCGGTGATCAACGGCAGATCACCGGGCACGATCAGCACCCGTCGAGGTTGCAGAGGTTGCAAGCTCTGCATGGCAAGTTCGATCGCCGGTGACATCCCGACGTCCGCAGCTTGCAGGATCGGTGTAGCCCCCAGACCTCTTGCGAATGCCGCCACCTCACGACTTGCTGTCACGACGGCAACGAAATCGACGCTGTTACTTCGACTCAAAGCGAGAATCACTTGCTCCGCGAGCGAGAAGAACAGTTCTCGGCGCCGGTGAGTATCGAGCACCTCGGCGAGCCGCGACTTGGCCCGGTCGCTCGACTTCAACGGAACCAGTGCCCATGTCGATGCGGGCACACGGATGCCCGGTAGCTCAGGCCGATCGTGGAACATGGCATTCACGGTGCTCTAGAAAGCGGCCTGCTCGGTCAGTTGTTCCTCCCGGGCCGGGACCGCGCTTGTGCCGATCAATCGGGCAGTGGGCGATTCCCGCCCGTTCTGAAGGTCGTGTAAGGAATGAGCACCGCAGCCGATGCCATGTTGCCCTGGCCCGCCGACGATTTTTCAAAGTATGGTCCGGTCGAAGCGCGCCCGGTCGGCAAGATCCAGGGATTCGTCGGGCGGGCGATGCACCGCAATTGGGTGTCCATCCCGCACGTCACCCATCATGACGAGGCCGATGTCACTGGGTTCGAGCGCCGGCGAAAAGCGTGGAATGCCGCGCACCCGGACGAGAAGCGCACGCTCTTGCCAGTGCTGATCAAAGCCAGCGTCGCGGCGTTACAGCAGCAGCCGAATTTCAATTGTTCCCTGAGCGCCGATGGCGCGACGGTGTTCGCGAAGAGCTATTTCAACATCGGGGTCGCGGTCGACGTGCCCGGCGGGCTGCTCGTGCCGGTGCTTCGCGACTGCGATCAAAAGGACGTGGGGCAGATCGCCCGCGAAATCGTGCGGATTTCGGAAAAGGCTCGCACCAAAGGCTTGTCCATCGCCGAGATGGCAGGCGGTTGCTTCACTCTGACCTCGCTCGGCCATATCGGCGGCACAGCGTTCACGCCGATCATCAATGCGCCGGAAGTCGCCATTCTCGGCATCTCTCGAATGCAGGATCGCTTCATGCCCGACGCAGCGGGACAGCCGGTGCTGAAGCAGATGCTGCCGCTCTCGCTCAGCTATGACCACCGCGTCATCAATGGCGCCGACGCTGCTCGCTTCGTGCGCTTCATTGCGGATTGGCTAAGCACGTACGAGTTTGCCTGAGGCGATCCGATTCAGCTCGACGGCTGCGCTCGCGACGTGTTCACCCTGCCGCGCGCGCTACAAATTAGATATGGGCGCCGGAGGCGTCGATGCGGTCACTGGCTCTTGCGTCGGAACCGGGGCAGACGTGGCTTCGGCCGGCGGAGGAGGCGGCTCATCGACAACGAGCGCAGCGAGATTGACGACGCTCGGGTCGTCACGAAGTTTGAGATAAAGCCCGCTCTTGCCGGGTCGCGGCACCGGGAGCGCGCGGCCGGGGAAGCCGATCGGCACGGCGACGGGTTCTTTGAACTCCGGATTGCTGGCGACGGAATCGACCAGAAACAGATTGGCGCCGGTGAGTTTGCAGGATTGCGCGGGATCGGTCGGACACTCCAGATCTTTCAGCACCGGCAAACGAACCAGAGTCACCAGCGGCTGCCAGTCACCTGCGACGCCCTTGTTCACGACCCGAAACTTCAGCGGCCCGAAGGCCGAGAAGCCGAACGCCTTGGTTGGATCGAACGTCGCGACCGCGACTTTGCTGTCGGCCAGCGTGAGCGTGCGGTTCGCGAAGCTCAGCGTGGTCGCGAGTGCTTCGTCGGCACTGGCCACTTCGATCGTGGCTTCACGGCTGAAGATGGATGGCGACTTGGCGCGCACCGAGAAGATGAGCTGTGCGTCTTGCGGCAGCTGATTCTCGCTCGCGAGCTGGATGTTGCTCGAGTTGCCGCCCGACGCCGCTTGCACGCTCTTGCCGACCAGCTCGACGCGGGGACGCGGCGCGGCCACGGCGACATTGACGTTATAGCTGCGGCCGTCATGCAATGTGACTTTCGCTTTGGCCGTGTCGCCTTGTTGCAAGCTCGGCGCCGGCGTATTCGACGGGTCGGCCGTTTCGGCGGCCTTCACTTCCATGCGCAGCTGATCGCTTTCC
The DNA here is from genome assembly GCA_023391815.1 of Pseudomonadota bacterium. Classification (GTDB taxonomy): domain Bacteria; phylum Pseudomonadota; class Gammaproteobacteria; order Steroidobacterales; family Steroidobacteraceae; genus Steroidobacter. The sequence continues at coordinate 74,282 of JAEWAF010000023.1, read as the reverse complement.
GGATTGGCGATCGCAGCCGCGGGCACGAACTCGACGCCCTTCACCGACAGGCTCGCCACGTCGGCAAGTCGGCTGCCTTTCAGCACGCCGTAAGCTTCGCCCTCGTGCATGGTGAAACTTTCGAAGCGTCCGGCTTCGGGATAGGCGCGCAGCTCGACCGGATGCGGTTCGCTCGAACCGAATTGTGAGACGAACAGCGTCAACGCACCCGGCTGGGCCTGTTGCAGAGGCAGATTGATTTCGACTTCATTCGCCTTGACCGGCGACCAGTCCACCCGCAGCTCCTTGCCGGTAGGATCTTTCACCATGATGCGATCGATGCAGGCAACGCTGCCCGTCTGCAGATGAATCGTGTTGGCGCGACCGACGATCAGCGAACCATCATCTTGCGAAGCCGGCGCCCAGGCCTGCGAGTGCGTGTTGACGAGCTGAAAGCCGGGCCCGTCGAACTTATCGAAGCCCCAATAGCCATGCAGCGACCCGCGGAAGCGATCGGACAGACTCGCGGTCCCCAGCGGTGAAGTGTCGATGAGGAAGCCGCCTTGAGTTGCATCCGCGGTTGCGGGCAGATCGATCGTCTCTCCGTTCTTACCGGTGACGCGAAGGACCGTGTTGTGCGCGTACTCCGTCGCAAATACCAGAGGCGCGCCCTCGACCGGCAGCACCAGCGAATCCTTGCGGGCACAGTAGATATCTTTCGGGCTCACTGCGTGTAATGGCGGAGGCAGGGCTTGTTCCACCGCCGGCAGCGCCGCCACCAGCACCGATTTCGGATTCTGGAATGACGGCGGCGTGTTGAGCGTCAACGTGAGTTTGTTCTTGAGCGCGGTCGCGAGCGCCGGAATGTATTGATAGTTGGCGACGCGAAACGAATCGAACAGACGGCCGAGATCCAGCAGCGACGACAGATACGGGCTGTAGTAGCCATAGTTCGCCTGCGGCGTGGAGCTCGCGGCCATCACCAGATCGCTGGCCGGCCCGGTGGTGAGCGCTTCGACGATGGACATGCTGTGGCCATCGTTGAGGATCAGCGTTTCCTGTCCTTGCATGAGACAGGGCGCCTGCAGTTGCGGGATTCGGTCGAGACATTTCTCGTCGACTTTGATGCCGAGACTGCGCGCGAGCAGCGGCGTCGTGTCTTTCAACACCGCGGGATTGGCGGCGTTCAGGTCTCGGATCGCGGCGAGATAGCGTTCGAGTCGCGAGCGGTCGAGCGTTGCCTGGTTCAGATCCTGCGTCGAGCGCACGAACGCGCCGGGGCGGCCCCGGACTGCATTCATCAGCGTCTTGAAGTCACCGCCGTCTTCGGGGGCCAGGAAGATCAGCGCCTGTTGCGCGCCCTCGGGCACGGTGACGGTCATGCCTTTTTCGGCGCAGGCTTTCTTCCAGGTCTCGCATTTGAAGAACCAATCCTTCGGCGGCGGGTTGGTCGGGCCGCGCAGGAAGTTCAGGACCAGCAGGTAGTGCTCGGATTGCGAGGGCGGAAAATCGGCTTTGATCCACAGCTTGTCGCCCTCGGCGAGGTGCGGCACCTGAGCGATCGGCAGCGTGGTTTTATCGCGCGAAACGGTGACTTCGAGCGTCGGCCCCTTCAGGTCGAAGGGCGCCGGCGTGGCGGCGTGGCCGGAGGTGATCGAGAGAACCGCAAGGGTCGAAAGCCATCGGCAAAGTCGCAAGCTCATGGGGGCGGATCGTAGGGCACCGCGCCGGATGAGCCAACTGGCTTGACAGCCCCCACGGCCCGATCGTGGGGTTTTTTGTTCACAAACTTCAGACTCGGGTCCCGGCTCGATCAGCTGCCGTTCAGCTTGGACCCGAGCCGCGGGTCAATTGCCAGTCGGTTCCTTCGCCGGCGGCTCGATGCCGAAGCGCTGGACCAGCGCGTCGTATTGCTTGCGGGAAATGGTGATCATCGCGCCGTGCCGGACCTTCGGCGGCAGGCTGTACTTGTCCCAGGTCGAGTAGAAGGTGTAGCCGGAGATCTGATACCACGGCCCCGACAGCTTGCTGGCGACCGACAGGCCGTATGACACGCCCGGGTACTGCTCGTAATAGAGATACCAGACTTTGCCGTCGGGCGAGGGGATCAGCATCGGCGCCTCGCGAAAGTTCGGGCTGATCGGCGGGCTCAGGTTTTCATACGGGCCCAGCAACTTCTCGGAGCTGGCGATGCGGATGGTCTTGCCGGTGACCCAATCGAGGGTCGGATAGGTTTCGTCCTTGATGATCGCCCAATATTTGCCTTCGGCCCGGCGCAGGAACACGTCGATGGTGCCCATGTCCCATGACAACAAGCGCTTCGGCGGCGCCGAGAATTGTTTCATGTCCTTGGATGTCACATACAGCGTGCGCTGACTGGCCCAATATCTTTCGCCGTCCTCGGGCGTGCCTTCCAGGTGCGGCGTGTGCCAGGTCATCACGAATTGCTTCGAGGGCTCATCGAAGTAGATTTTCGGCGCGCCGATTCTTTGCAGCGCCTGCGAGTAGCCGGGTGTGGCTTTCAGGTCCGGTGTGTAGGTGCTGAAGCGCTTCCACTCGATCAGATCGCGCGACGACCAGATGTCGATGGTCGGCGCCGAATCGCTTTCGTTGCCGGCGATGTAATAAGTGCCATCGGGTCCGCGCGCGATATCGGGGTGACCGCGATAATCGTCGGTGATGCGCTTGCCCTCGTTCAATCGATACCAGTGCAGGCCGTCGAGACTCGCGCTGTAGTAGAGGCGACCGTAGTCGGCGTGAGTCATGTGCGCGAACAGATACGCTTCGTTCACCGGCTTTTCGCCCGCGCGCACCTGGCCTGGTGGGTCCGGTTGACGTGCCAACGCGGTGGCCGTGATCGCGGTGGCCGCCAATAACGTGGCTCCCAACAGCAGGCGTCGCGAGATTTTCAATGCGGTCATGGCTGTTTCCCCCGTCAGTGTGGACAGCGTAGCTTGAAATGATTTATAAGACAAATAATACTTGTCAGACGTTTAGGTCGTATGTTCCAGTACGCGGCCTCGACGCTGCCAGCACGTCGTCTTTAATGGGGGGTAAAAACAGCATGAGGCTCAGAAGTTCGTTCCTGTTCTCGATGTCCGCCGCCACATTGCTTGGCTCGGCGGGCGGCGCATTGGCGCAGCAGGCGGCGCCGGCGGAACGCCAGCAGCTCGAAGAGGTCGTCGTCACCGGCATCCGTCAAAGTCTGGAGCGCGCGGCCGAGATCAAGCGCGAATCGGCGCAGGTTGTCGATTCGATCGTCGCGGAGGACATCGGTAAATTCCCGGACGCAACCACCGCGGCGGCTCTACAGCGTGTGCCGGGCGTGCAGGTCAGCGTCGGCTCCAACAATGAAATCACCGGCGTTTTGATTCGCGGTCTGGGCGACATCCTGACGACGCTCGATGGACGCGAGATTTTCTCGACGACCGGGCGCGGCTTCGCGGTTCAGGACTTGCCGGCCGAAGCGCTGTCGCGGGTCGACGTGATCAAGAGCAGCACCGCCAACCTGATCGAAGGCGGTATCGCCGGCGTGACCGACCTGCGTCTGCACAAGCCATTCAACTTCAACGAGCGCACGTTCGTGGCCACAGCGCGCGCCAATTATCCCGACAACGTCGATGACATCAACCCGCAGTTCGGCTTCCTCGCGACCGATCGCTGGCAGGTCGGCGACGGCGAAATCGGCGCGCTGCTCAACGTCACCTGGTACAAGAACGATTTCGATCGTCCGATCTCGTTCGTCGCCGAACGACGCAGTCTCAACACGAACCCGTACAACATCACGGGCGTGGCCGCGCCGGTGACCTTCGGCGGCTTGAACGATTACGGCTGGTACGAGCGGCCGCAGGCGAACCTGGCCATTCAATGGCAGGCGACCGACAACCTCGAGGTCTATGCGGATGGCCTCTACGCCGGTTACCGTTCGGAGGTGCAGTCGGCCTTCATCGCGACGCCGTTCTTCTTCAACGAGACGCGGCTGGAGAGCATGGAGATCGATGAGAGCCGTTGTTTCCTGGCGCGCGTGACGCCCGCCGGATTCAATCCCACTCGCGCGGAGCTTGCCGCCGGCAATTTCACGACCGACACCCTTTGCAATGTGGAATCGGCGCGGTTCTCCAATGTTCGCGGCCTGACCAGCTCGCAGGCCAAGAAACAGGACGTCGATAACTATCTCGGCGCGCTCGGCTTCAAATGGAACAGCGGGCCGACCAGCGTGAAGTTCGATACCGCGTTCCAGAAATCCAAGCAGGAGTTCTCCAACTTCATCGTCGACATCGGCAAGCGCATCACCGTCGACTACGCCACCGATGTGAACGAAGGCGGCATGACCTGGCACCCCGGCAATCCGCTCGGCGCGGACGGAGGATGGTACTTGCGCAATGGCTTGAACCAGACGTTCGATGAGTCCACCGGCGAGTTGTGGCAGACGCGGCTCGATGTGCGTCACGAGCTCGACGGCGCGTTCGGGTTCATCCGCGCGCTCGAAGCGGGCGTTCGGTACGCCGACCGTAGCGCGTTGTTCGAACAGGCGCAGGTCAATCAAGGCGCGCCGGGGGGCGATATGGCGACGGCGCTGGCCGGTCTGCCGCTGCCGGCTGATTTCCTCGTGCGTGCGCCGGGCGTCGATCGCATCAACGACGGCGCGGCGTTCCTGATTCCGAATCCGGATTACCTGCGCTCGACGGCGGGCCGCAACGTGCTGCGCCAGATCTACGGCGTTGCCGTTGGCAATCCGGCGTTTCAACCGCAGCGTCGCTTCGACGCCTCGGAAGAGACGCTCGCCGCGTATTTCCAATTGGATTATTCGATTCCCGTCGGCGGCTTGACGATCGACGGTCTCATCGGTGCGCGTCCGACGCGAACCGAACGGCACATCGAAGGCGCTGGCGTGGTGAGCGGCGTGGTCGTTCCGCGTGTCGCGGACACATCCGATACGGAAGTGCTGCCGAATGCGAGCGCTCGCATCGACTTCGGCAATGGTCTGCAGGCTCGCGTCTCCTATGCGAAGACGATGCGCCGTCCGGAATTCAACTCGTTGAACCCCGGCATCAACTACATCGTCGCGACCAATGAGTCCGTGATCAATTCCGGCAGCGCCGGCAATCCGAATCTGAAATCGCAGATCTCGGACAGCTACGATGCGACGCTCGAGTACTACTTCGGGCCGAGCATGGTGTCGGCTGCGGTGTACTATCGCGATCTGGCCGATCGCGTGATTACCGCCGCGAACGCGGAAGTCATCGACGGCATCCGCTACAACATCAGCCGTCCGCGTAACGTCGGTGCCGCCACGCTGCAGGGTGTCGAGTTGAGCGGTCAAACGTTCTTCGACTTCCTGCCCGGTCTCTGGTCGGGCTTCGGAGCGTTCGCCAACTACACCTATGCGGACACGGAAGTGAAAGGCAACGATGCGCTGGCGGGCTATCCGTTGCAGGGTGTGTCGAAGGACAACTTCACGGTCGGCTTGCTGTACGAGAAGTACGGGGTGTCGGGGCGTCTGGTCTACACCGCGCGCTCGCGTTACTACGATCAGGATACGACGGGTCTGAACATCGTCCGCCCGATCGAACCGGATCGGGTCAATGACGTGACTTACATCCCGACCGCGTTGAACTACGTGCGGCCGGGCGGCCGCATGGATTTCAGCATCGGCTACGACATCAGCGACGCCATCCGTGTCGATCTGGGTGGCAGCAACATCCTGAAGAACCGCTACAAGAGCTACTTCGACTACGACTGGCTGAATCGCGACTTCCGCTACGACGACACGATCTACACGCTCGGCGTCCGCGTAAGGATGTAAGCGATGGCATTGAACGGTCTGCTCAAGCAGGTTGGAGCGGCGCTGGCCATCGGCGCCGCGCTCTGGGCACACACCTCATCGGCGGCGCAAGCCGCCGATGAGCGTCCCAACTTTCTGATCATCATGGCGGACGACCTCGGTTATTCCGATGTGGGCGCCTATGGCGGTGAGATCGACACCCCCAACATCGACCGCCTCGCGTCGGCCGGTTTGCAGTTCACGAACTTTTACAACTCGGCTCGCTGCTCGCCTTCGCGAGCCAACTTGCTTACCGGTCGGTACGCGCACCGGGTGGGCATGGGCGAGAACGGCGGCAGCATGTCCGTCGACGTGCGCACGATCGCGCAGGAATTCAAGGATGCTCAGTACCGAACGGCGATGGTCGGCAAGTGGCACCTCACGCGGGCTACGCCAATTGCCGATCCCACGGAGCATCTGAAGTGGATCAATCATCAGGCGTATCCGGACCGTGACTTCGGCGATCGCTCGACGTACCCGGCGGCGCGCGGCTTCGAGACTCACTACGGTCTGGTCTGGGGCGTTTCCAGCTATTTCGATCCGTTCTCGCTGGTCGAAGGATTCGAGCCGGTGCGTGCCGTGCCGAAGGATTTTTATCTCACCGATGCGCTGAGCGATCGCGCCGTCCGCGACATCGAGTCGTTCGCCAGGGACGAGCGTCCGTTCCTGATGTATCTCGCTTACACCGCGCCTCACTGGCCGTTGCATGCGCCCGAGCGTGCCATCGCGAAGTATCGCGGCCGATATGACGGCGGCTGGGAACAACTTCACGAAGCACGTTACGCGAGATTGGTGCAGCTGGGCCTCATCGATCCCGCCACCACGCCGAAGACCCGACTGTCCGGCGATTGGGCGGTGAATCCGGAGAAGCCGTGGGATCAGTTGAGCGCGACCGAGCGTGCGCAGGCATCGGCGAAGATGTCCGTACATGCCGCGATGATCGATGTCATGGACCAGGGCATCGGTCGAGTCATCGATGCGCTGAAACGCACCGGCCAATATGAGAACACGGTGATCGTGTTTCTCGCCGACAATGGCGCTTCACCGGAAACGATGACCGGCAGCCGCGGCTATCAACCGGGCTACGATCGCCAGAGCGAAACACGGGACGGCAGAAAGATTCATTACGGCGCGGATCAACCGACCCTCGGATCGGACACGAGCATGGCAGGCATCGGCTCGTTCTGGGCGAATGCGGCCAACACGCCGTGGCGTTATTGGAAGGCTGAAGCATACGACGGCGGCGTGCACACGCCGTTCATCATCAGCTGGCCGAAAGGAATCAAGCTCAAGCCCGGTACTCGCGTGGACAGCCTGGGGCACATCATGGATATCGCGCCAACGTTTTATGAGTTGGCCGGCGTGAAGCCGCGCACCGAGGGGCAGCCGCCGGTCGACGGCGTCTCCCTGGTGCCAGCGATCAAGGGCAAGAAGATGTCCCGCGGCAAACCGCTGTTCTTCGAGCACGAGGGGTCGCGTGCGGTCATCCTCGACGATTGGAAGTTGGTGGCCCGTGCGCCGGGCCCGCAGTCTAAGGTGTATGCGCCGTGGTCGCTCTATCACCTGGCGAACGATCGCAGCGAGACGCGCGATCTCGTCAAAGCGGAGCCGAAGCGCGCGGCGGCGATGGCGAAGCTGTGGAACGAGTGGTCGGCCTCGGTGAACGCACGTCAACGCAGCGAGCCGTAATGACGGGATGCCTTGGACAAGGAATCATAACGCTGGCGGTGATGCTGGCGCTGAGTGCGCCGGCATTCGGTGAGGCGAAGCGCAAGCCGCCCGCCGATGACATCTTTCTCGATCATCCGTCGATGGATAAAAACGCGACGGTGCTGCCGTCGACGAGCGCACGGCCGGTCGAGTCGTTGTTTTCGTCCAGAGCGCTGCTCGATGCGTCCATCGCTCGCGCCGCCAATAACGAATGGTTTCTGACCGGCACGGTACTGCGCGATCTGCCACGCGACGGAATTCAGCTCTGGACGTCGACAGACCGTCGCAACTGGCGCTCGCTCGGGATCGTGCATGCGAAAGGTGAGCGGATCGCTGCGCCAGACGTCTCCGCTCACGGCGATTCGCTGTATCTCACTTATGCCGACTCGAGCGGCTGCGCGCGAGTCGCGCGTGGATCGGTGGCGCGTCCGGCGGAGGCATACGCGAGTTCGCCCTGCCTCGTCGAGAACGCTTCCGATCCATCGTTGTTTATCGACGATGATGGCGCGGCGTATTTGTTGTGGGGCGCGGGGACGATCGCGCGCTTGGCGCCAGATCTACAGCGCCTCGCCGAAATGCCACGTTTTCTGAAGCCTGATCCGGCGTTGTTCGCGACCCAGCCTCCGCCAGGCAAGGACTGGCCGGTACGCACGCGCGTCGGCTCCGCAGGCGCCTCGATGTTCAAGGACAACGGTCACTACGTGCTGGTGGCCAATGAAGTCACCGGTCGGATGCGCAGTCCGACCGACGATGTGTTCATGGCTGAAGCGTCCTCGCCGTACGGGCCGTTCTCATTGCGCTATCTCGCGGTTCCTCACGCAGGGCAGTCGTCCATCGTGCGTGATGAGCACGGCGCGCTATATGCGAGTTACAACCCGAAGTGTGAGGACAACTTCGCGTTGTTCTGCGAGCAGGTCGGTCTGGTGCCACTCGAGCGCGCGCCGGATGGTCGGTTGCGTCAGTCACAGAACATTCTCACCGAGAATAGCGCCGTCGCGTCCGCGCGTCCGTTGCTCACCGCTGAGACGATGCGCGATCCGTCGGTCACCTTGGGCGGGGATGGCCAGTATTACCTGGTCGGCACGCAAGGAGGATTCGGCTACACGTATCCCAACGGCGGTATCACGTTGTATCGCTCGCCGGATTTGAAGGCATGGCACCGGGACGGAACGGTTTTCAATTGGAAAGGCCTGGGTCGCGCTTTCAAGAACACTGCCGAGCTGTGGGCGCCCGAGATCGCCTGGGTGGCGGGCGATAAAACGTACTACATCGCTTTGTCCATCATGGAGCGCGACGTCGGCGGCAAGACCTGGATCTATCGATCGACCACCGGCAAAGCAGAAGGCCCCTACGAGAACGTCACCCGCCAGCACTTCGTCGACGGCATCGACGGATTTCTGTTCGAGGACGGCAGCGATCTGTATCTGCTCTGGGGCGGTGGCAACCTCGGCAAGCTCAATGCGAAGCGCGACGCATTCGACGGTCCGGTGCATCGTCTGGTCGACACCGATGGCGCACACATCGGTTACGAAGGCAACGCGATCATCAAGGTCGGCGATATCTATTTCGTCACCGGCGCCGAGTGGCATGGTCCGCTGCGCACTCATGGGACTTACGACATGATGTATGGCACCTCGAAATCCTTGTTCGGTCCTTACACCAAACGCCGGCTCGGCGCGCCGCACGCCGGGCATGGCACGGTGTTTCGTGACAAACAGGGTCAGTACTGGTCGACGATGTTCGGCAACGACGTGACTTCGCCGTGGCGCCGCCAGTTTGGGATCATCCCGCTCGAGATCGGCGATGAGCGTTCGATCCGAGTGCCGGGGATTCAGCACTAGTCAGGATTGCGGCTTATTGAGCTCGGGCAGCTGACCGAGAAAGTCGTTCAAGCTCCGCCGACCGTCTTGCCATTCCTCATAACGACGGGGCGCATCGGGCTTGCCGCGCGCGGTGAGTTGAATTTTGCTCGAGCGCGAGATGGCGCCAAGATCGTCGCGACTGATGGGAAAATAGATCTGGCTCGAACCGGGAATGGGCAGCGGCAACGCCTCGCTGATGCCCAACTCGGACGCGTCGCCGGTGTGCGGCGTGAGCGCGACGGTGCGATCGCCGACGTTCACATCGATCTGCTGAAACACGCTGGGCAAGCCTCGCTGCTGATCGGCCCACAGCTCGGCGGAGCTCCACAGAATTGCCACCAGATACAACTTGCGCTCGCCCATGCGATTCACTTCGATCGCGGTCAACTGCGCATAGTCCCGCTCGTTCAGGCTCGGCGCGGGCTCGGCACGAACGAGCACGAGCGGTTCGGTCTGCGCGGTGATCGTGACCGAGGACTTCGGATCGATCCACGACTTCACCGTGGGCTGCGCCGCGCAACCCGCCAATAACATCATCGACAGAAGTAACGCTGAATATTTCATGGGCGTGCCTCGGGCCGGCGAGCGGATTGCGGCGGATCTTAAGCCATGAAGTCAGTAATGTCCTTAGCCGAAAGGAGTTCCGTCGATCTCAGTCTGCCTTGAGCTTGATACCGCCACACTTCTCGGGCTTGAAGGGTTCGCCGGTGTCGAGAGAGTTTACGATTTTCTCGACCCGCTTGACGTTAGCGAACGTGTCCACGAGCAGCAGCGTGTTCGTGCAAGGCATTGCCACCATGTGCGCTTGTTGCGGAAGCAGCGGACGCAGAACAGGAACGAGCAGCGCGGCGGGCACGCTCTTTACGGTGATGACACGGCTGACGTATTCGGCGTCGGCATAAGAGCCGTTGCCGGTCAGCAATGGGATGGGCTGCTGTCGCGCGGAGGCGTCCGGGACGATGCGAGTATATTTACCGTCGTCGAAGGCGGCGAAGCCATGCATCTGTAGCACGGAGAGCAGCGTGGCATAGTCGAGCCGGTCGGGATCGAGACCGACCAATGTCACCTGCGCCCGAATGCGCGGATCGACCAGAAACTTCTTGCCGGTCATCTTGGCGGTGCCTGCGATGATTCGTTCGATATCGACACCCTCGCTGGCGGGGGCCGTCGAGCTTTGCGCGTGTGCGTTGGGCACGATCAAGAGCGCGAGCACGGCGCAGAGGTGCGAGAGGGTCTGTGCATGGGACTTCATCGTCGGGGGCTCCTTATTTGTTGTTGAGGTCCGATTCGGAAACATTTCGCATTCGGCGCGTTCGCTGCTCCCTGGCTTCGCGCTCGTCGAGCTCGACGAAGCTCGGGTCCGCGATAATCCACAGCCGTTCCAGATCGCTCATGGTGGTGTAAGCCTGACGCGAACGGGCGGTGCGTGCTCGATCCGCATATAGATAAACGGGGCGCGCCAGAGGATAGGAACCGTCGGCGATGGTCGCGTAGGAGGGTTCGGGTCCTTCGATTGCGCTGCCGGCGAGCTGCCCTCGATTGTCGCGGTAGAACTGATAGTCGACGAGCACTAAGGGATTCGGGTCGCTCCACAGATATTGTGGAATCAGCACCGAATTCTGTTCGACTTCCACGTACGCGCGATCGCTTCGCAGGCTATGGCACAGATCGGCATGGCGTTCCGGGTCGCTGCTTTCCAGGGCTTTGATCGCAGGATTGGCATTGCAGCCGGGCTCGAGGAGCAGGATTTCGAACAGCGTGCGGCGAGGTGTGCCGCGCGCCGGTCCGAACACCTGGATCGGGCGATATTCGAGGTTGTCGATCTGATCCCACGTGATGTGCGGGTTGGGAATGAAACGCTCGGGCTCCATCGGGACGGAGACCTGTTTCGCCACCGCGAGATAGACATCGCTCAGGGTCAGCTTCATGTGAACGCTGTCCCGGGCGCTCGTCAGCACCAGCGCCTGGTAGCCGAGCTTCAGTTCGGAGATGTTGGCGCCGGCGTTGTCCTGGCAATTGGCGAACTCGGTGCTGATCATCCGGCGTGAAGTCACAACCATGTCGAATTGCGCCTCGCCCCGAGGCATGCACAACGCGGCGAAGGCGGAGTCCGCTTCCATCGTTTCGACTTCGACGGTTGGCGCGTCGGATCGCAAAACTCTCCGCCGCACCAAAGCGTCGGTGAGCGGCGAGGTTGCAACCCGCACGCGCGATTGCGGGGTTCGGATCAACTCGCCGCTTGCTGTTTGCGCCGGCGTATTCGGTGCGGCGTTGGAGACATCTGTTGCGCGTCGGGCTTGAGCCGAGCCACCGCTGGTCGTCGACGCGGCGCTGCTTTGCCGTGAGGCATGGAAAGCGTTTGTATCGCTGCCCTCTGGCACGAACGTGGGATTGATCCGTGGTGGACGATAGTCCGGCGACGCGGCTTTACTCTCCGGGGCGCTTTGACTTTGCGACTGCCCTGAGCCGGCATGCCCGGCGGACCGATGTTCGCTAACCAGGAATCCACCGGCAAACGCGGCGGACCCGACGATCAGGAACGCAATGGTCCTGGTCCACAACGACCAGGAACGCCGCCTGGCCTCCGCCTCCTGCGCTTGCAGCTTTCGCTGCAGCTCGCGGGCAAATCGAGCCGGCGGCTGGCGGCGAAGTGAAGTTAGGAATTCGTCATGCATCGCTGCTTCCTGTGCTCACCATTGCGAACGCAGCGTCTGAACGATTCGATACAACAGCGTACCGACGTTCGATTCGCTCAATCCCGTGAGGCCCGCGATCTCGCGATTGTTGAGCGCGGCGCCGTATTTCAATGCGATCAGCTCTTGCTCACGCTCGGACAGTCGAGCCGTGAGGCGGCCCAGTCGCACCAGGTCGGAATCGCGAGCCGCCTCGCTTTCGGGCGTGATCTCGATCACCACATCGAATGCCTCGTCCAAGGGCGCATGCGGTCGCCGGGAGCGGAGGTAGTCGACGCCGACGTTCTGCGCGATCCGGAACAGCCAGGTCGAGAAACCGGCGAGATCGCGTCGGTACCGAGAGCGGGCCGACCAGGCTTTCTCGAAGGTGCGGGCGGTCAGGTCCTCGACCTCGGCCCCGCCGCCCAACCTGAAGCGGAAATAGTTGTAAATCCGTGGCAGCTGGTCCGCGTACACGGCGTCCCAGTCCACTTTGTCCGCCGGCTCCGCGGGGCGGGCGCCGGGTATGGCTTTTTGTTCCATCACCATGAAGGCTATATACGGCGCGGCCCGCGAAGTATCACGCCCGGCTGGCCTCGGGTGGATGATTCCGTCAACATAGCGATGAGGTAAAGACCACCCCTATGCGATCCGTAGCCATCCTTGTCATTCCCGTCATTTCCGCGCTGGCCGCCGGCTGTGGCGAACAGCGCGGCCCCTCGGTTTACGTGCTCGAGGGAACGCAATCCGTCGAATTGAGCGGATCGGCCACGCCGGCGAAGGTGCAGCCGGGCGGGCAGGTGGTGTTGCACGTCGAGCGGCGCACGACCGGCCAGTGGAAGAAGATCGGTCGGAACGAGCTCACTCCCGGTCAATGCTGGGTGTACCGACCGCCGGTCGAGGTCGAGCCGGAAGTGGCGCACGAAGTGCAGTGGGCGGTGGAGCCCGAGAATGCGCTGGAGTTCCATTCGGAGTACCAGCTCGACAAGAGCCGCGTCGCGACGGTGCGCGCGTCGGGCAAGATCTCGGTCATCCCGGTCAGCAAAGTCAAATGCGAGGAAGGGCGCGTCGTCGAAGGCACGCCCATCGAGATCGACGCTTCCTGAAGCGTTGGCGGATTTCCGCGTCGGGCGCGTTCTTAAAGTCAGGGCGGGCTGCGCCCGGTCGAGCGGAGAGTCGGGTCGAGATGGATGCGCCGGGACAGGCACGCCGTGGCGAAGGCGCCGAAGCTGAGCTGCTCGCCAGGCAGTTTCGCCCCGCGCTCGGACGCTTTTTCAGCAAACGGGTCAAGGAACAGCACGAGATCGATGACCTCGTGCAGGACGTGTTCGTGCGCCTGGTTCGCAAGGTGAACACCGATGGCTCGCAGATCGTCGCGGGCTACGTCTTCCAGACTGCGCAAAGCGTGCTCAACGATTGGCTGCGCAAGCGCCAGGTGCGCCAGGCGAGCGCGCACGACGAGATCGAGGCCGAGCTGCCCGACCTCAAAGACGATTCCACGCCCGAGCGGGTGCTGCTGGGGAAGCAGAGCCTGGAGAAGGCCACGTCGGCGATGCTGGAGTTGCCCGAGGTCACGCGCACCATATTTCTTTTGCGACGGCTGGAGGGCATGCGTTACGCCGACATCGCCAGGCGTCTGCGTATGCCGATAAGCACGATCGAGAAGCATATGGCGCGCGCCGTCGCCCATCTCGATCTGCGCCTGAACGGGAAGCCATGATGCGCGCTCGTTCCATCCCGGCAGACCTCTCACCCGCCGAAGCGGCTGCGCGTTGGGTCGCACGCCTCGATGCCGACAATGTTTCAGATGAGGAACGGGGGGCGTTCGAAGCGTGGCGCAATCAATCGCCCCAGCACGAAGCGGCGTACGAGCGGGCGCTGTCGGCCATGCAGATTCTGGATGCCGCGCCCGACGATCCTCATCTGGATGCTCTGCGCCGCGCGGCGCTTCGCTATCAACCCGAGCGATCGTGGTTCGGGCTGAGAGGAATCGCCGCGGCGCTGGCGTTGCTGCTGATTGGCGTGGGAGTGTTCGTTGCCGTTCGGGACCGGCCCGTTGCCTCGCTCTATGCGAGAGGAGCGCCGGACTACGTCACCCGTCGCGGCGAAAAGCTCGATGTGACTTTGCCGGACGGCTCGGCGATCACGCTCAACACGGACACCGATCTTGACGTCGCGTTCGACGGTCGTCAGCGAACGGTGGAAGTACTGCGGGGCCAGGCGTTCTTCAATGTTGCGAAAGATCCGTCGCGGCCGTTCGTCGTCGTCGCCGGCGGGAAGCAGATCGTCGCCGTGGGCACGGCGTTCGACGTGCGGCTCGACGACAAGCGTGTGGAAGTGCTGCTCGTCGAGGGGCGCGTGGTCGTCGAGAATGCCGCCCAATCGGGCTCGGTGCTGCCGGTAGCGGCCGAGGCCAGAGAGAGTATTCATCTCAACGCGGGCGAGACGCTGGTCGCAACGGAGAAGGAAGTCGTGCGTACGGCCGCGGAGAATCAGGAACGGCTGCTCAAATGGCGTGACGGCCTGATCGAGTTCGACAACACCACGCTGGCCGACGCGGTCGCGGAGTTCAATCGATACTCGGCGCAGACCATTCGCATCGACGACCCGCGGCTGTCGAATTTGCTGATCTCCGGTGTGTTCCGTACCAACAGCCAGCGCAGATTTCTGGAAGCGGTGACCAGCTTGCATCCGGTCGTGGTCGAGTATCGCGGCCCCGATGAGTTCGCGTTGGTGGCCCGTCATCCCTGATAGCAAGCTTGAATCCGTCGGCGCCGCTGGCGGGTTTTTCAGCACGACACGTTCTTCGGAATATAGAGCCGAAGGGCCGTCAGCTGAGAAAGGGGGAAGAGTGCACAGAGTTCAATGGGCCACGGGCGGCGTGTGCGCGCTCGCGCTGGTCGGCAACGCCTTCGCGCAAGCGAGCGAACAAACAAACATCGAGATCGAGAGCGGCAACCTGGCGCAATCGTTGACCGCGCTCGGTCGTCAGACCCGCACCGAGCTGGTGTTCGATCCAACCGTGGTTGCGGATCGTCGAGCGCCGAGTGTGCGCGGCTCGATGACGGCGGATCAGGCGCTCGAATATTTGCTGTCTGGAACGGGGTTGCGCCATGAGCGCACGTCATCCGATGTCGTGCTGGTGCTGGCGAGCGCTCAGCAGGAATCGTCGACCCGGAGTCAGTCGGCGCCGGCTGAATCGGAGCCGGCATCCGCCGCGGAAGACAATCGTGGTCAGGAGAGTGCGGCCACCTCCGATCCGGTGCTCGAGCAAATCACCGTCGTGGGCATTCGCAGCTCCATCGCCGACGCCATCGAGGTGAAGCGCGATGCCACCCGCATCATGGACTCCATCTCCGCCGAAGATATCGGCAAGCTGCCCGATCAAAACATCGCGGAAACGCTGAGTCGTATTCCCGGTGTGCAGGTCACGCGCGTCGAGGGTGAGGGCAAGTCCATTACCGTGCGCGGCCTCGGGCTGAACAAGCTATTGCTCAACGGCAAGAGTTTCATCGGCAGCGCGCGCAACGGCGATCCCAATCTGGCGGACGTCTCGCCAGAGCTGCTCGCGGGTGTGGATGTGATCAAAGCGCCCTCGGCGGATCTGGTCGAAGGCTGGCTGGGTGCCGTGATCAATCTGCGCACCAAGCGACCGCTCGATCTGGCGGACTCGGTCATCTCCGGCCGTTTACAAACATCCTACGCGGATCGCGCGGAAGAGTGGGGCGAGAAGGTCTCGGGTTTCATCGCTCACACGTTCGCGGATCGCAAGTTCGGCGTGTTGCTCAGCGGCTCTTATTCCAACTCGACGGGCGCGAGCGACATCTATCAATCCGGCGGCTGGACGCAGGTGTCCAACGTGGATGCGACCGGGGACGGCGTGAATGACACGTTCTTCCGGCCGCTGCGACTGATGAGCTGGTCGAACACGTACGAGGACGAGCGTTACTCGGTGAACGCTTCGGCGCAGTGGCGGCCGATCGATGAGCTGACGTTCACGCTGGAAGGGGTGAAGTCGCGTCGTGACACCGACCGCGTGCGCTCGGTGCAGCAGACCATTCTCAACAACAACATCACCGACGGCGTGATCGACGCGAGTGGCACGCTGGTCTCGGGAAACTTCTCGGGTGTCACCGTGCGCCCGGTGATTTACGGCGGCGACTCGTACTCCGAGAATCAGTACCTGAGCGGCAACGTCAACTGGAGCAGGGATCGCTGGACCGTAAACTTCAACGCGTCCATGAGCGAAGGCGAGGGCGCTGGTCTTGGCGGCGACGGCGGTAATAACAACTCGGGCAACGATAACGTACTGGTCACCAGGCAGCGCGCGGGGAATGTCGCCAATGTGACATACGACGCAGCCGGTTCGAATGTGTCGCCGAACTACGGCATCAACGCGAACTATGACATCTACGATCCCTCGCAGTACGAGGTCTATACGACCTTCGATGTCGATTACGTCGCCGAGAACAAGGGTCACGATGCGGACTTCGACGTCGAGTATCAGCTCGACGGGTTCTTCAGATCGGTCAAGGTCGGCGCGCGCACCGAGACCATCGAGGTGTTCGGTGGCAATCCGTTATCGACATACCCTTCGCTGGCCAGTCGCGATCCGACCCCGGGCACGCCGTTGCTCGCGACCGAAGTGCCCGGCCTGAACTACACCGGGGTGCGGGGTGGAATGTTTCCTGGCGAGAGCGGCAGCTTTCCGCGCCAGGTGTTGACCGGCTCGGTGGACTTCAACCGAATCCGCGGCGCATTGGGTGCAACGCCGGTGTCTTTCGACACTCCGGGCGCCAAGGCCACCATCAATGAAGTGGAGCAGACCACCGAGGCGTTTTTCGCGATGGTCCGATTCGGCACCGATGTGTTCGGCGTGCCGATGACGGGCGATCTGGGCGTGCGCCAGGTGAATGCCGATCGCGAGTCGTTCGGCTACACCATCGTCAACAACCAGGCGATCGAGGCGCGGGCCGGCAAGTCTTTCTCGGATACGCTGCCCAATCTGAATCTCATATTTGACCTCCGTGACGATCTACGGCTCCGGTTGGCGGCAGCGAAGGTCGTGGCGCGCCCGGATCTGACCAGCACCGGCGTCGGGATTTCGTTGCAGCCGGTTTCGATGACGGGCTTTTCGGGCAACCCCGATCTGAATCCGTTCCGGGCCACGCAGTTCGATACCACGGTCGAGTGGTACTTCGCGCCGGCCAGTTTGCTGGCGGTGGGTGCGTTCTATAAAGATGTTTCGGCGTTCACCACTTCTGTCGAAGTGGTCGAGGAACATCCGGAGGCGCCGAACAACACGTTGACCGGGCCGGCCGCGTACACCTATGTGATCGGCCGGCCGGTGAATGGCAAGGACGGCAAGATCCAAGGCATCGAGCTGAACTATCAGCACGCGCTCACGATGTTGCCCCAGCCGTTCGATGGCTTCGGTTACGCGTTGACGTATACCTATGCGGACAGCGAGACGCCGGAGATCGACGAGCTGACGGGCCGGACCTTGCCGATCCCGAATTCGTCCGAGCACAGTGCGAATGCGGTCGTGTACTACGAGCGCGGCCCATTCAGTGGACGCGTCGCGTACAACTATCGCAGCGAGTACATGACGAATGGCGGGTCGATTGCGTCAGGGGGCAGCAACTACGCGGATGCGCGAGGGCAGGTGGATGCGTCGGCGTCGTTCCGGATCAATGACAACTTTCAGCTGACGTTCGAAGGTGTGAATCTCACCCGCGAGATCAACAGCTTCTATCGAACGAACCCGGGACGGTTGTACAGCTCGTACCTGGACGATCGCCGGATCTATCTCGGCGTGGCTGCCACGTTCTGATGCGATTCGCAGGCCGCGAGCTGGCTGCGCCCGCCGCAGCCCCACGCCAAGAGCAAAGATTTCATGTCACGTCCGGTCCACTCAGAGGCGCACATGTTTGATCGCTCCCTCGCGACTCGTTCGCTTGCATCGGCTGTGCGAAGAGCGCTTCGGTCCGCTGCCCGATTCGTTGTGGGCACGGCTGCCTGTGGCCTCATTGCAGGTTGCGCTGGTTCGGGCGGGCGCGGCGATGCCGTCAGCGATTCAGTTGTGGCGTCGACGGGCAGTGACCTCGTCATCTACGGCTGCACACCCGCCGGCCTGACCGCTGCGATCACTGCCAAGTCGCGGGGGCGCAGCGTGGTCTTGCTCTGTCGCGACGGGCACGTCGGTGGCATGACGACTAACGGGCTGGGTTGGGCCGACACCGGCAATCACGCCGCGATCGGCGGCATGGCGCGACGTTTCTATCAGGATGTGAAGGCGCACTACCAAGCCGTCGGCTTCAAAGGTATCGCGACCTCGCAATCGAAGACCGAAGGCGAAGAAGACGCGATGTGGGTGTTCGAGCCGCGCGTCGCCGAAGCAATCTATCTGCGATGGCTGAAGGAAGCAGACATCGAACCGGTGTTCAACGCCAAGCTGCGCCTGGAGCCGAGCGCGATCCAAAAAAAGAACGACGCCATCATCTCCGTCGAGATGCTCGACGGCTCCCGCTACTCCGGCCGCGTGTTCGTCGACGCCACTTATGAAGGCGATCTGATGGCCATGGCCGGCGTCAGCTTCACGACCGGTCGCGAAGCCAATGCTGTTTACGGTGAGGACTACAACGGCGTGCAGACGGCCAACTCGAAGCAGCACAACTTCGAGCTGGACATCGATCCGTACGTCAAGCCGGGCGATCCCTCCAGCGGCCTGGTGCCGTTGATCGAGCCCGGGCCGCCGGCGAAGGACGGAGCGGGGGACCACCGCATCCAGGCATACAATTTCCGGCTGTGCATGACGCAGGACCCGGCGATCCGAGCGCCGTTGCCGAAGCCGGCGGATTACAACGCCTGGACGTACGAGTTGCTGGGCCGTTATCTCGATGCCGGCTGGCGTCACAGGTTTCGTAAGTTCGATCCGCTGCCGAATCTGAAAACCGACGTCAACAATTACGGCGCGATCTCCACCGACTTCATCGGCGGCAACTACGATTACCCGACCGCCGGTTACGAGCGGCGCCGACAGCTTTTCGACGCTCACAAAAGCTATCAGGCGGGGCTGCTCTGGTTCATGCAGAACGATCCTCGCGTGCCCGCCGACGTGCGCGCCTCGATGGCGGACTGGGGCCTGTGCAAGGACGAGTTCGTCGACAACGACCATTGGCCTCGCGAAATGTATGTGCGTGAAGCACGGCGCATGGTCTCCGACTTCGTCATGACCGAGCGGCACCTCGAAGGCCAGCTGCCGACGCCCCGTTCCATCGGGCTCGGCTCATATACGATGGATTCTCATAACGTGCAGCGCTACGTGAACGCGGACGGCTTCGCTCGCAACGAAGGCGATGTGCAGATCCATCTCGATCGCACGTACGAGATCAGCTACGACGCCATCGTGCCGCGCGCCAGCGAAGCGACCAACTTGTTCGTACCGGTCGCGGTGTCCGCATCCCACATTGCCTACGGTTCGATCCGCATGGAGCCGGTGTTCATGATCCTCGGCCAGTCGGCGGGCGAGGCAGCGGTGCTGGCCATCGAGCGGGGCATACGCGTGCAGAACGTTCCGTACGACATATTGGCGGCCAGACTTCGCGCGCAAGGTCAATTGATCGACCCGGTCGCAGGGAAATACGTCCCGGGCGGGAGCTGAGCCGCCCGGATGGCATGATTCGCGAGCCGATTGCGTCCTTGGGGAAAGAGCCCAACCAGGAAGCAATTCGTGATTCGCAGAGGGTGGATTGGCATCGTGCCGCTGGTCGTCGTGGCGAACGCCGTCGCCGCCGGCGCGCCCCGGATTCCATTGTGTCCCGGCTTGCAGATCGTCACGGCGGTAAGTCAGCCGAATGGGGACTACGAGTCCATCAAGACGATCGAGTCCGTCGACGGCGCGACGATTCGCCTGAAGTACGCGGCGGAATATCCGGTGACGGATTTTCTCGCGAGCGACTTCGGCCAGGTGCGTAAGACCACCCTGTATCGTTCGATTCGTCGCCAGGATCTGAATGCCGCCACGATGTACGCGCAGCGTTACATCGACGGCATGCCGGAGCTGATTCCGGAAACGACCGCGATCGGTGTTTCTACCGCCGTGTTGAAGTCGCTCAAGACCCGAGGCCGCGCGCAACTCAGTCTGTCCAACGCCTATTCGGGCGACCCTCCCGCGGATCGCAACAAGAGCCCGAATCTCTACGACTTCATGACCAGCGCCGAGATCGAGCGGCTGGAAACAGTGCAGCTGCCGGTCATGGTGAACGATGAGAAAGTGCTATTGCCCGCGGTGCGGGCGCGGGGCGATTTCGTTGGCGATCTGTCCGAGCTGTTCGTGCTCGATGACGAGAGCAATCCGCTGGCGCTGAAGTTCCGGCTGGGCATCGACGGGGTGGCGCCGATGAATCGTGAGACCGTCGAGCTGTGCCGCTCGATGCAGCAGGCCGCGCCGGACGTGGCGAAGACGCTTTGTGGCCGCACTTCGGCATCGGATCGGGAAACGCTGCAGGTCGTGAAGATCTCCTATCGATGCAGTACGCCGACGATGCCTGCGGGTAACTCGGGCGCGGCCGAGCTCGAGCAGGAGCTTGCCGCCGCGGGCAAGGTGACCATCTATGACATTCATTTCTCGTTCGATAGCGATCGGATTCGAGAGGAGTCCACGCCGCGCCTGGCAGAGATCGCGGACGTTCTGCGCAAGCATCCGGACTGGTCGCTATCGATCGGCGGGCACACCGACTCGATCGGCGGTGACGCATATAACTTGAATCTGTCGCGCAAACGCGCGGCCGCGGTGAAGGACGCGCTCGTCAAACGCTATGGCATCGCGGCCTCGCGGCTCGACACGTCTGGCTATGGAGCAAGCGCGCCACGCGACACGAACGACACGATCGAAGGCCGGGCACGAAATCGGCGCGTCGAGCTGGTGAAGCGATGAGGTGCTCCAATCGCAGCAGCGCCGCGATGTGCATTCCGCGCGCTGTGATGCTGTGCGCACTCTGTTTCAGCTTTTTGGCACTGGGCAAGGCCAACGCCGCGGAGAGCTCGCCTTCGTCCTGCGCCAAGCCGGGCATTCAAGCCGGCGGTTGTGTCGTGAAGAATTCTTCGCAGCGTCCGGTCGTGCCTGAGCCGGTCGAGTTGCTGGAAAAAGTACGCGCGACCTATGCGGCGCTGGAGTCCTACTCGGATCAGGGGACGATCCAGCTGGAGGAGCAGCCGCCCGGCGCCACCATGATCCGCGAGCGCTACAGCTTCGTGACTCGATACGAAGCGCCACGCCGTTTCTATTTCGACTTCCGTAAAGGTGCTGACGCGACGGCGGAGCGTTTCGCCATCTGGTGCAAGGGCGATGCATTCAATTCCTGGTGGTCGGCCACCAAGGTCAAGGAACAATATCCACCGGGGCAGGGCACTCAAGCCTTCGCCATGGCGACGCTGCCAACGTCCGGGACGGCGCTGCTCATTCCGCCGCTGCTGTTCCAGAAGGCGGGACTGCAAGGAGCGCTGATGACGATGACCGAGCCGAAGTATGGCGGCACGCAGAAGCTGGGTGGCCGGCTCGTCCATCTGTTGACCGGCAGCGTCAAGCTGAATCATTGGAACGACACCGTGCGCGTCACCACGATCTGGGTGGACGCGGAAACGCTCATGGTGCGCAAAGTGTTCGAGGACACGCCGACAGGGCAGGGCGAAGCCATTCAACGCGCGACTACCACGCTCGACCCGGTGCCGAACGCGCGTCTCGAGATCGCTCAGTTCGACTTCGTTCCGCCACGCTAGCGCGCTGTCCGAAATCGGCGGCTGTCGTCCTTCCGCCGAGGTCGATATGATCGGGATCGGAGACGCCCATGGCCAAGTCCCGTTGCCCGATCCCTCGCGCCCTCATGTTCTCCCTATTCTGTGCTCACGAAACTGGTGCCGCCGGCGCGGGGATGGATGACTATGCCTCGGAGCGGGCCGAGATGGTCAGCCGGCAGATCGCGGATCGCGATGTGCGTGACGAGCGAGTGCTCGCAGCGATGCGCAAGGTGCCTCGTCACGAGTTCGTCCCGGACAGCGAGAAGCGCGCCGCCTATCGCGACACGCCGCTGCCCATCGGCGAAAGCCAGACGATTTCGCAGCCTTACATCGTGGCGCTGATGACCGAGCTCACGCGACCCGAGAAGAATCATCGCGTGTTGGAAGTGGGCACCGGGTCGGGTTATCAAACCGCGGTGCTCGCGGAAATCGTCGAGCATGTTTATTCGATCGAGATAGAACAGACGCTGGCGCGGACGGCCAGCGAAGTATTGGAGAAGCTGGGCTACGACAACGTTACCGTTCGAGCGGGCGACGGCTATAGCGGCTGGGTGGAGCACGCGCCGTTCGACAGCATCGTCATCACGGCAGCGCCCGACCATATACCGCAGCCCTTGGTCGAGCAGCTCAAACCCGGAGGCCGGATGGTCGTGCCCGTCGGGCCGACCGCCGCCACACAACAACTCTTGGTGCTGGAAAAGAAGGCGGATGGGAAAGTGACATCGACGTTCGTGGCCGCCGTGCGCTTCGTGCCGCTGCGAAGGCGGGATGATTAGCGGTGGCCGACGCCGACGATCGTCCCCTGGCGCTAGTCTTCCGCACCAGTCTGCTGCCGCTTTCCGAAACATTCATTCGTCATCAGGTACTGGCGTTGCAACGTTGGCGCGCTCGATTGATGGGGCTGCGCTACGTCGATGGGCTGGATCTGGCGCAGCTCGATTGCCAACTGCTCACCACGCGGAAGAACCGTCCGATTCCACATGTTTTGAGAGCAGCCTTGCGAGAGTTCGGTTTGCCCCCGCCCGGCGTGCATGATCAACTGCGACGCTTGAATCCAGCCATCGCTCACGTGCATTTCGGTACGGACCTGGTCTCGCTGTGGCCGATGCTCGATTGCTTGCAGATACCGATCCTCACGACGCTGCACGGCTATGACATCAATATCCATCCCGATGTCTGGCGGCGGAGCTGGCGGGCCAGTCGCAAATATCCGCAGCGATTGCTGGCGATCAGTCGCGATGAACGAGTGCAGTTCATCGCCGTAAGCGAAGCGATCAAGGCACGCGCGATCGAGTTCGGCTTGCCGGCGGATCGCATCGTAGTTCGTTACATTGGCGTCGACACCGATCAGTTCTCGCCCGCCGGCGCGCCCGTCGAGCAGCGTCGACCGCGCATTCTGTTCGTCGGTCGAATGGTCGAGAAAAAAGGGCCGCACATCCTGATCAAGGCCTTCGCTGAAGTGAGCCGCCGGGTGAGCGACGCGGAGTTGGTCATGATCGGCGACGGTCCTTTGCTCGAAAGCTGTCGAGCGCTCGCTGGGTCGTTGCAAGTGTCCGTGCAGTTTCTTGCTGCTGTTCCTCATGCGAGGGTCAAAGCAGAGATGGAGCAGGCGCGTGTGTTTTGTCTGCCGAGTATCACGGCGAAGAGTGGCGATGCCGAAGGGCTCAGTATCGCGATCATCGAAGCACAAGCGGCCGGCGTTCCCGTCGTCACCTCGGCGCGCGGCGGTGAGGGCGAAGCCATCGAGCACGGTGTCACCGGCTACGGATTTCCTGAAGCAGACGTAGATGCACTTTCGGCGGCGTTGATCCCATTGCTCGCCGACGATCGATTGGCCGCTGTCACGTCGTCGGCGGCTCGCGCGCGAGCCTGCGAACGTTTCGATCTGAAAAAATGCACGGCGCTGTTGGAAACATTCTACGACCTGAGCGTGACGTCCTTCGCCTCCAAGCCCTCCGCGACAACCTTTCAACCGCAACCGCAATCGCGGTGGTGATTGCGACATCTGAAGTTGAGTGCCGCGGCGCGCTCGCGGCGCCCCAAATGCGGAATGTGAGTTGAACGTCACGAGCGTATAAGCAGCCGGTGGTCATTGCCACGCGTGATGTATCCGGCTCCGTCGAATTCATGTGCAGGGCGCACCATTGGAATTTGCTGCAGGAATACCCGGAGCGTAGCAGTCCCGCCGCTCACGTCCCGTCTGCGTGATCCGTTGTCCCATCACTCGCAGCGAACACGAGGAGCAAACTCATGAACACGAATCTTCGACCATCGTGGTGCGCGGCCGCACTTGTGACGATTTCGATCGCGACGACTGCCCACGCGCAGACCACCGTAAACGGCAAGTGCGGTTCGTTACCATCGTATTCACAGTTGAAATCGGCGTTGACGGCGGCGCGGCAACAAAACAATGGCGGCTTCAATCTGGATATGTGGGGCGCGGTCGTCGACCGCGACGGCGTCGTGTGTGCGGTTGCCTTCACCGGTGACAATCGCGGCGCGCAGTGGCCGGGCAGCAGAGTCATATCCGCACAGAAGGCAAATACCGCGAACGCTTTCAGCCTGCCGACATTGGCGCTCTCCACCGCGGACTTGTATGCGGCCGTGCAGCCCGGCGGAACGCTGTTCGGACTCCAGTTCAGCAATCCCGTCGACACAGCGGTCGCCTATCGCGGCAATCCAGCCAACTATGGCCAGTCGAACGATCCCATGGTCGGATTCCGTATCGGTGGCGTGAATGTGTTTGGCGGCGGTCTCGCGCTCTACGACAAGAATCAGCAACTGCTCGGCGCCATCGGCGTGAGCGGCGACACTTCGTGCGCCGATCACAACATCGCGTGGCGAACCCGGCACACGCTGAATCTGGATTTCGTGCCGGGCGGCGTGAGTGCGGCGGGGGATGACAACATCAACTACATGGGCATGGTGCCGGTGCCGAGTCTGGCGAATGATTTCTCGCATCCGGTCTGCGCCATCGCCGGTCAGGACAAGGTGTCCGAAATCAGCGCCAAGCTGCCGCCGGTGCAGAAGTCTGAACAACAATAAGCGACGCTCGGGCGGCGGGGCGCGCGCCTCGCTGCCTGCTGCTTAGCACAATCGCATCATTGCAGTGCCAGGGAACCGACGGCAGGTGCGGCGATTACTGTTGAAACCAGTCGTCAATGCAGAGCCTGGCACCGATGGTAGCGGGTGAGGGCAAGTTCACAGGCGCGGCCACCGCGTCGGGCCCGAAGGAACACGACAGCAGCGCAAAGGGGGTCAGGCCGCTCGTGAAAGCATGGGCTATTGCCCTGCTGTTGCACACGGCCTTCATTGCGAGCGGCGTAGTCGGCGGCCGGACAGCCTCGATCATCAACGACGTTGCGTGGACGGTCGCGGCCTCGCTCGCGGCCATCAGCAGTTTTCGCGCGGTCCTCTCGTCGCGAGGGTGGGACCGGATCGCCTGGCTGCTGTTTGCGCTCGCTTGTAGCGCGTGGGCGGCCGGGCAAATCGCCTGGGACGTGCTGGAGGTGTATTTCGGCATCGAGTCGCCGTTTCCGAGTTACGCGGATATCGGCTATCTGTTGTTCGGTCCCTTGATGTTGCTCGGCCTGTTCGTGTTGCGCGCGACTCAGCAGGAACGCCGGCTGATCTGGCTGCGGGTGGCCAATTTCGGCTTGATCCTGTGCAGTCTCACCTCCGTGTTGATCACCACGCTGGCGCGGCCTTTCGAGAAGATGCCGGGCGAACTGGCGGATGCTCTGGTCGTCGTGGTCGAGAATGGCACCATCACCGTCGCGTTTCTCGTCGCCGTCTATTTCTTGTGGTCATATCGATGGGGCCACCGACTCCAGGCTTACAGCCTGCTCACGCTGTCGCTCGGCGCGCACATGATCACCGGATTGCTCTACACGCGCGCGCTCATCGGTGACAGCTACCAGACGGCGAGTCTTTTCAATGGCGGCTGGCTGCTCGCTTTCGCGCTTCATCAGTGGGCCGCCGAAGAGCAGGTCAGCGCCAAGGTGCGCGGTGGCGTCGAGTCGCTGACGGTTCGGCAGAGTCAGGGATTGGTCGAGGCGTTGGTGCCTTCGCTGTTATTGCTCTGGGTGGGCGTTTCCACCATCTGGCTCGCGGGGGAATCGACCGCGCGCCTGGTTCATTTGCGAACGGCGGTTCTGGTCGTGTTCGCGGCGATCCTCGCTTCGCGCGAAGCCTGGTTGTATTGGCGAGGACAGCAGCTTCGTTTTGCACTCGACAGCTCCGCGAACGCTCTGATGCGCGCTCGCGAACGGCTCCGAGACGTCGATGCTCAACGGCGTGACCTGGAACGGATGATCGATCTGACCGCGCGTGCCGGTCACGTCGGGCTGTGGGAATGGGAGCCGGCGACCAACGCGGTTCGTCTCTCTCGCGAATGGAAGCGCCAGCTCGGCTACGCCGAGCATGAGCTTACTGACGATTTCACGGAGTGGAGCAAACGGCTGCATCCGGCCGATTACGCCAAGGTGATGGGCATGTTGGAGCGCTTTCTGCACCATCCGGAAGCCGAGCTGACCGTCGAGCACCGCTTGCGGCATCGTGACGGTTCCTATCGCTGGATGCTGGCGCAAGGCTCGTCTTTGCTCGATGCCCGGGGGCGGCCGGTGCGAGTGGCGGGATCGCTGGTCGATATCACTCCATTCAAGGAGCTGGAGCAGTCGCTCCGCGAGAGCGAGCAGCGCTATCGCGAGCTCGCCGACGCTCACGAATGCCGCGTTACCCAGCGCACACGTGAGCTGTCCGATGCGTATCGCGAGTCGCGCAACTTCGCGCATGCCGTCGCACACGATCTGAAGGCGCCGCTGCGGGCGATCAACGGCTTCTGCGCTTTGCTCGAACAAAGCGCGTCGAGCAAATTGACCGAGGCGGAACGCGGCTATCTGGAGCGCGCTCGACACGGCTCGGTGCGGCTGTCCGGATTGATCGACGATCTGCTCGACTACTCGCGACTGGAACATCGCGAGCAGCGGTTGCGCCCGATCGACTGCCGGGCCTTCGTGCGAGCGCTGGTCAACGCCATGAGCGATCGTATACAGGATGCGGGGGCCGAGGTGCACCTCGACCTGGACGCCACGCCGGTGCTGGCCGATAGCGAAGGGTTGCGGATCGCGCTGACCAATCTGATCGAGAACGCATTGAAGTTTTCCCGCCAGCGGCCCCAGCCACGCATCGATATCGAATCCCGCATCGAGTACGGCCGCTATCTGCTCAAAGTTCGCGATAACGGCATCGGCTTCGACGTTGCATACCGCGACAAGATCTTCGAGATCTTCAATCGTTTGCATGCCTCCGGTTACGAAGGCACGGGCATCGGTCTGGCACTGGTGCGCAAAGCCGTTCAGCGCATGGAAGGCGAAGTGTGGGCGGAGTCGGTGCCGGGCGAAGGCGCCACGTTCTCGCTCAGCCTGAAAATAGCCGACACCACCGAAACCGCGACCGCCTCTGGCGCGTAGTGCTTGCCGCTAGCCCGCGCCTGCTAGCGTCTGCGTAGACAACCTATTTCCAATAAGTTTTGTTGGTGATAGACAAAACAACGTTGTCATCGGTTGGTTACATGTATCGCGGCCGCTACATACGCGCCAATCCAGGGGGACTCATGCAGAACAAATTGCACCGTCGACGTGCCGGTTGGGTGACCGTGGTCACCGCTTTCACACCGGTCCTCGTTCAAGCACAACAAGCACCGGACCAACCGGAGGCGCCGGCGACGGGCCTCGAGACTGTAGTTGTTACCGGTAGTGCGCTGGGCGGGGTCAAGAAGCTCGAGGCCAGTTACAACATCGTCACCGCCAACGAGGAGCAGATCCGGCAGGCGAATCCCAAGAGCACGGCGGACCTGTTGAAGATCTCACCGGGCCTGTGGCCGGAATCGACCGGTGGCCAGACCGGCGCGAACATCGAGATCGCGGGCTTTCCGGGCGGCGGCGACGCGCCGTATTTCACATCGTTGCTGATGGGCTCGCCGGTCTACGGCATGCCCACGCTGTCGTTCTTCGAAACCACCAGCATCATTCGTCTCGACGACACCGTCCGCGCGGCCGAGATTCTGCAAGGTGGTCCATCGGTGGTGTTCGCCGGCGGCCAGATCGGCGCGACCTCGAACTTTTTGTTGAAGACCGGCACCGACGAGCCCTCCGGCAGCGTCGGGCTCACGTATGGAGATGAGAATCTCTGGCGGCTGGATGGTTTCTATGGCTTCAAGGTCGCCGACGGTTGGTATGGCAGCGTCGGCGGGTTCTGGCGAACGTCCGATGGTGTGCGCGATCCGCAGTTCGCGGCGGACGAGGGCGGTCAGTTGACCGCGACCTTGAAGCGCGAGTCCGATCGCGGCGATCTGGTGTTGTATGCACGTTATCTGAACGACAAGAATCAGTTCATCACGCCGATCCCGGTGATTCAGCGGGGGACGGATCAGTTCAGCGCCTATCCGGGATTCGATCCGCTCACGGGGACTTACTACAGCAAAGCGATTCAGCACGTGCATCTGCCGGGCTATCCGAACGGCGGCACCAACGCCGATCTCGCCAACGGCCGCGGCGCCGATATGTGGTTCGTCGGCGCCAACTACGATCACGAGTTCGACAATGGTTGGTCGATCAGTAACAAGCTCCTCGCCAATCAAGGCGACGTCGACACGAACGCGCTGTTCTCCGGTAGCAATCCCGCGTTGCTGACGGACATGCTGTACAACATTTCAACGGATCTCGGCGGCTTCGATCTCCCGGTGGGCTCGGCGACCGCGACCTACGTGGGTGGCGGCGCAGTCGCAGGCAATCAGGATGTCATTCACCAGGGCTGGTGGTTCATTCACAAGGAACTGGCGAACTTCAACAACGACTTTCGGCTCAGCAAGGAAGTCTTCGAGGGCAACACGCTGACCCTCGGCCTGTACCTGGCCTATTACACGATGGACGACGAGTGGGCGCTGGGCAATCAGATGTTGATGACCAACACGCCGAACGCCAGGCCGATCACCGTCAGCTACGTCGACGGCGGCCAGACCTTCCAGCTCACCGACCCGCAAGGATTCCTGGATTACGGCGCGTTCAACATCAGCCAGCGCGGCCACGCGTTCAACAAGGCGTTCTATCTGTCCGATTCGTGGCGCATCGACAAGTGGCTGCTGGATGCGTCGGTTCGTTTCGAGAACCAAGATGCCACCAACCGCGTATGCAACCTGACCAACGTGAATCTGGATGGCAATCCGTTGACGCTCTATAACAACTCAGTGCCTGTCTGTAACGGCACGCTGGCGATCACGGACTACGACAAGGACTTCACCTCGTGGACCTTGGGCGCGAACTACAGCTTCACCGACTCGATGTCCGTCTATGGGCGCGTCAATCGCGGCGGTCACTTCGCGGATTTCGACAACGGCATCCGTGGCAGCACCAGCGACAACCTGCCGCCGATTCAAGTGGTTCGAAACTATGAAGCCGGCTTCAAGTTTCAGAACGAGCTGCTGTACGCGGACATCAGTGCCTACTTCCGCGACTTCACCGGGTTGCAGTACCAGCAAACCGACGCGCAGGGCGTGCAGACCGGCGAGAAGCTGTACTACGGCTCCGAGTCGAAGGGCGTGAACTTCATCGGCGCGCTAACGATGTGGGACAACTTCCGCTTCCAGGTGGTCGCGAATTATCTGGACGGCAAGTACACCGACTACGATGCCTGCGTGCCGTACACCAACATCGTGACCGGCAATGGCTGCGCGCGCATCGACGGCCAACAGCTGCAACGCCAGCCGAAGCTTCGATACATGCTCACACCGAGCTATCGGTTCCCCTTCGACTGGGGTGACGTCGACGCCTTCGTGACTTACACGCACATCGGCGATCGCACTCAGGATCAGTCCGGGCTGCAGGAGCTGGGCTCGTACTACACCTGGGACTTCGGCATTCAGGCGCTCATCGGCGAGAGCTGGCAGTTCGCCGTGCGTGGCACGAACGTGACCAACGAGCTCGGTCTCACTGAAAGCAACTCACGTATCTTCGGTGTCGCCGCCGGCACGGGCGGCGTGGTGCTGGCCCGTCCGCTGGAAGGCCGGGAGATCAATTTCCAGGCCAAATACCTCTGGTAGAAAGCTTCAGCGATTTGTATCGCCGAGCATCGCTTCGTGTGCGAGCCCCGAGTGCCCGATGACGTACAACGTCTCGGGCACTCATCTTATGGAGCAGAGCATGCGACCGAATCCCGCTTACCTGGGCCTGGGCCTGATCCTCACCGGCATCGGCGTATGGGCAGCGACCAATGCGTCGCCGTCGTCCGAGCAGCTCGACACCGCTGCCGTTGCCGCCGGTTGCGCGCGCCAGTTCGAGCGTGCGCAGCGAGTCGATATGGAATCCTTTCGCGACTACGACGCGGCGACGTTCAGAGCAGGTCACCATCCGGAAACCACCACCGTCTTCGCCAGCGGCGCGGCCCGTTACGGGGTCGACGCGGTCATGGAAGCGTTACGTTCCCACTTCGAGAATCGTGAAGCCGTGTGGGCCTGGACCGAGCGCTATCGCGTCGTCGATGGCTGCAAGACCGCGTTCATTCTTTACGAAACAACCTATGACATTCCCTCGAACGGGTTTCACCAGCGCGCGCTCACCGGCGTGAGCTACACCTACAATCGCGGCAAGTGGCTCGCGGTGGCGGATCAGGGGACGCTGTTGCCTTAGTTGGTAGCGCGGGCCCCGGAAGGGCAGTTGCGCCGGTTAACGGCGGAGCGATCCTTGCCTGATGAGCACGACTGAGTTGCCTCGCTTGGAACGCGAGGCCGGCTCTTTCATTCTTCAGCCACGAGGATTCCGCCAGCCGACCAGGTGCCCTATGACCGACAACGCGACCGCTTACACGCCCCCGAAAGTCTGGAGCTGGATCAAGCCCAACGGGGGCGAGTTCTCGAACGTCAATCGCCCGGTCGCGGGCCCCACGCATGACAAGGCGCTGCCTGTCGGCAAACATCCGCTGCAGCTGTATTCGCTCGGCACACCGAACGGGCAGAAAGTCACAATCATGCTGGAAGAGTTGCTCGCGCTCGGTCACCAGGGCGCCGAGTACGATGCCTGGCTGATTCGGATCAAGCAGGGCGAGCAGTTCGGCAGCGGCTTCGTCGAAGTGAATCCGAACTCGAAGATTCCTGCGCTGATGGATCGCTCGGGCCCGCAACCGATTCGTGTGTTCGAGTCCGGCGCCATTCTGCTGTACCTCGCGGAGAAATTCGGCGCGTTCCTTCCTGCTCGACCCGGTGCGCGCGCCGAGTGTCTTTCCTGGCTGTTCTGGCAAATGGGCAGCGCGCCGTTCGTCGGCGGCGGATTCGGGCACTTCTATGCATATGCGCCCGAGAAGATCGAGTACGCGATCGACCGTTACGCCATGGAAACCAAACGTCAGCTCGATGTGCTCGATCGGCGGCTCGCGCACAGCGAGTATCTCGCGGGCGACGAATACACCATCGCCGACATCGCCGTGTTCCCGTGGTATGGCGGCATGGTCAAAGGCTGGCTGTACGATGCCGGCGAGTTCCTTTCCGTGCACGAATACAAGAACGTGCTGCGCTGGGCGGACACGCTCCTCGCACGCCCGGCCCTCGTCCGTGGCCGGATGGTGAATCGTACCACCGGCGATCCCGCGAGCCAGTTGCACGAGCGTCACGATGCCAGTGACTTCGAGATCAGGACGCAAGATAAACTGGCGTCACAAGCGTCCAAGTCATAGCCCCCGGCTGGGTCTACAATGGCGCTCGTCTCAACGGGAGCGCGCACATGAACGAGAGCACGGGCAAGCTGATTCTTCGGTTGGCGCTGGGCATCCTGGTCCTGTTGCACGGCATAGCGAAACTCAAAGGCGGCGTCGGCGGCCTGTCAGGTGTGGTTACCGGCGCCGGTCTGCCTGCCTTCGTCACCTATGGCGTCTATGTCGGTGAAGTGGCTGCGCCGATTCTGGTTCTGCTCGGCTGGTACAGCCGAATCGGCGCGGCGCTGATCGCGATCAATATGCTGTTCGCATTTGGCCTGGTGCACCGAAATCAATTGCTCGGATTGAGCGAAACCGGTGGCTGGGCCCTCGAGCTCCAGGGAATGTTTCTATTCACCGCCATCGCGCTGGCGCTGCTCGGGCCGGGGCGGTTCAGTCTGAACGGGAAGTAGAGATATGAACATCCGGGCTCAGGTCGAGAATCGACAGGGTGTCCATCGCGTAACGCTCAGCACCAACCAGAATGAGCGCTCGATCCAGATTCCTCCCAAACCGGGCGGCTTCGGTTCGAGCGCGAATGGAGGAGAGCTGCTATTCCTCGCTCTTGCCACCTGCTACTGCAATGACGTCTATCGGGAAGCCGAGAAAGCGGGGATCGCGGTCGAGAGCGTCGAGGTGGAAGTGGAAGGCGAGTTCGGCGGCGTTGGCGAACCCGCTCGGAACGTGACGTACCGAGCGCGAGTCGCGGCACGCGGCGCGAGTGAAGACGCTGTGAGACAGCTGTTACAGCACACCGATCGAGTCGCGGAGATCCAGAACACGCTTCGTCAGGGTGTCGGTGTGCGGCTGGATCGGGTTGATGTCGAGCTGGTGTGAACAGAGCTAAGCGTGAGTCTTGGTCGAGCGGATTTTCTCGTCCGGATCGAGCGGCTCCTGAGTCGGTCTCAGCGCCGAGGGAACGTGCTGTAGATTGATCCGAGTCCGAGTCCAGGTGGTGTATCGTCCGCGCATGGCGTCTACCAATATATCCGCCGGCTCCAAATGAGCTGCCGCTTTCGGGTGTCGCTCTTTCCAGCGCTCCACCCCGGACAAAGCGTCTTCCTTACGGCGTGCGCGACCGATCTCGATTAGCGGAAGCTTGGCCTTGCGCTTGGACGGTTGCACGCGAGGCGGCTCTGATTTCTGTCTGCGATAGTGCGGTGGCCAGGGCGCATCGCCCAGGCCCTGACGCTCGAACAGCTCTAGCAGCCCCTCGATGGAGCCGGCGTGCTCATCGATCCCTGCATGCAGATCGCCCGATTTCTTGAAGCGAGCTGGCATCGTGGCCAATGTGAAGTCCGCAGGATCGCAGTCCTCGACTTCATCCCACGAGAGCGGCGCGGAGACGCGCGCGTCTGGTCTCGGTCGCACTGAATATGCAGCGGCGACGGTGCGATCCTTGGCGTTCTGGTTGTAATCCACGAACACACCCTGGCGCTCTTCCTTCCACCATTTACTTGTCGCGAGTTTCGGAGCGCGGTGCTCGACTTCACGCGCCAGCGCGAGTGCCGCGAGCCGGACTTGATCGAACGTCCAACGCGGTTCGAGACGCACGACGATGTGCATGCCGCGCGAGCCCGACGTCTTGGGCCAGCCGACGAGCTTGAAATCTTCCAGCACAGATCGAGCGATCAGGGCGACTTTCTGGACCTGCTGCCACGTGATCCCCGGCACAGGGTCCAGATCAACGCGCAGCTCATCGGGGTGATCGAGATCCTCGGCTCGCACTGGATGCGGATGCAACTCGAGGCAAGCGAGATTCGCGAGCCAGGCCAGCGCGGCGGCATCGCGCGGCACGACTTCCTCCGCGGCCCGGCCGGAAGGAAAGTGTAGTTCGACCACTTCGATCCAGGGCGGTCGACTGCTGGGCGCGCGCTTTTGATAGAAATGCTCGCTCTCGATTCCGTTCGGGTAGCGAACCAGCATGTTCGGCCGTCCGCCCGCGCCCCGCAGCGCTCCTTCGCTCACGGCCACATAGTATTGCACCAGGTCGAGCTTGGTGTACTTCGGTTCGGGGAACAGTACTTTGTGTGGATTCGAAATCGCGACCTCGCGCCCCGCGATCGTCAGGATTTCGGCTGCGCTTTTCTTGGCCATACACGATCAGCCCTGCATCGCCCCTGTGCGATACAGATGCAACGACGGTGCCGCCGGCAGGTTCCCTGCAAAGACGTCGAGCGAGTCATCTGCTCGGGACCGATACGCTCGATTCCATGACGGCCGATGTCAACGACCGAGCGATATCATGGATGCCGGTTCGATCGCGCGCTGGTCCGCACGATCCGTCATTGGAGAACCCTCACGGCATGAAAACTATCTACTACGCGGCAACCACGCTCGACGGCTTCATTGCGACCGAGGACGACTCGCTCGATTGGCTGTTTTCGCTCGGTGATTTGAACGACTCCAGCTATCCGGACTTCATCTCGGGCGTGGGCGCTTTGGCGATGGGATCGTCGACCTATGAATGGATGCTCAGGAACGCGGACAAGGTGGCCGCGCAGGCGGGTTCCGCCTGGCCTTATAGCCAACCCGCTTGGATATTCACTACTCGCAAGCTCCCTGCATTGGCGGGAGCGAACATTCGCTTCACCAGCGGAGATGTTCGCCAGGCGCATGCCGAGATGCGAGCTGCCGCCGGTGCCAAGAACCTGTGGATCGTCGGGGGCGGAGATCTTGCCGGCCAGTTCCACGATTGCGGACTGCTCGATCAACTCATTCTTCAGATCGGCTCGTGCACGCTAGCCCGCGGCAAGCCGCTCTTCCCTCGCAGAGTGCGCAGCCCGGTTCTACGCCTCACGTCTGTTCGTCAAATGGGATCGGGGATGGCGGAATTGCGTTACGACGTACAGAAGGGTGAGTCTGCCGCGGGTGCTTGAGGTGGGTGTGAGATGCTCGGTTGCGTGACGCCAGGGTACTGCCGATCCGTTGCGTGCTCGATCTCTGTGTTGAATCGACAAAAAATAGTTAGGGATTGACCTTAGTTTCGATTCGACGATAGACTCTCTTCCAACCCCATCGGCTGGTGTGGCAATGGCTCAATCCGCGGTCGCTGACGATGTTTTCTATGCTTTGTCCAATTCGACCCGGCGGAAAGTGCTCGAGCAGCTGTCGTCCGGGCCGGCGACGGTGAGCGAGCTGGCCGCGCCATTCGACATGAAACTTCCCTCGTTCGTGCAGCACCTTTCGGTGCTCGAACAGAGCCGGCTCGTGAAGTCGAAGAAGTGCGGCCGGGTGCGAACCTATGAGCTCATACCCGAGCGTTTCAAGGTCGCCGAGGATTGGCTGTCCGGGCAGCGTCGGTTGTGGGAAGCCCGCCTCGACCGGTTCGACAACTACGTCAAACGACTCAAGGAAACGGAATCGAAGTCATGAGCAAGCACTTCAAGATCGATCCGAAACTGGATCTGGTTCTGGAACGTTTTATCGACGCTCCCAAGCATCTGGTGTGGGAAGCGTTGACCAAACCGGAACACCTCAAGGAGTGGTACATGCCCAAGGCTTGGGGCGCGGTCGCCAACTGCGAGCTGGAGGTGCGTCCCGGCGGCATGTTCAGCATCGACATTGCTGGAGCAGATGGTCAGGTGTTTCCCAATCTCGGCTGTTTCCTCGAAGTCGTCCCGATGCAGCGGCTCAGCTGGACCTCGATGTTATTTCCCGGCTATCGCCCCGCCGTCTTCGACGACATTCCGATCACCGCCATCGTCACCCTGGAATCCGTCGGAACCGGAACTCGCTACGTCTTTACAGCGCTGCACCGGGATGAAGCGGACTTGGAAAAGAACAAATCGTCGGGTTGGCAGCAGGGAACCGAGATCGCGCTCGATCAGTTGGTGGCGCATGTGGTGTCCATGAAAAAGCTCGCCGCGCACTAGAGAGTCGGAAGCGGACTGCAGCGAAGTCCTGCTGTTGTCGATTTGTTCTGGCGCAAGGGTATGCGACCTGGCGCGCAAAAACGCCGATGGTATTGCGCCCGAGTTGCTACATTCCTCCCTTAGTAGCGCGCACATCGATGCCGGCGTCATGTCTGTTTGTCGCCGTATAGCGCACATTGCTCGCAACGACCTAGTTCATTCAGTGCAAGTGGCTTGAAATATCGGCGCAGATTCTGACCGCTGAATTTCGGGTCATTATTGGGCGGCATTTCTGGTTTGTAGCCCTTTGCGCCACATGCCGTACAAACGTTGATCCATTTCAGCAAGCGCGGATACATCCGCAAATACTCTTCGCCATCCGCAAATCGGATTCCCATTCTGTTCGCCTAACAAGTTTCCGAAAGACGCCGCAGCCTGCACATTCCATCTATCACTGACACCCCGGGTCGCGCTTCATTGTGCTTCTCGAGTCTGACGGTCAGTAT
Organism: Pseudomonadota bacterium; assembly: GCA_023391815.1. Taxonomy (GTDB): domain Bacteria; phylum Pseudomonadota; class Gammaproteobacteria; order Steroidobacterales; family Steroidobacteraceae; genus Steroidobacter. The sequence goes on along the minus strand of JAEWAF010000023.1, from coordinate 38,336 downwards.
ATTAGCCGTTGCGTGCATTGGCGCCTCAGGGCGCGACGCCCAAGCCGCTCATTTTGCCAGCGGCCAAAGCCTATCCACCGGCCGTTCCAGCACACGTGCCGCCACAGGGTGCAATTTCTCCGGAGCGAGCCGGCCCTGGCTGACGGCTTTGGCCAGCCATGTTTCTAAAGATCCGCCGGTCTCGACCCAGCGATCCTGTCGCAACATGCCGTAGAAGGCGGCGGCCAGGACGTGCATGCCGTCATCCGACTTTCGCCAACGATCCGCGGGGTTGCGGCCGACGCCGAGGGCTTCGCTGATGAGTTGATCCAGTGCTTGCGCCAGGTCTTCATTCAGCACGCCTTCGAGTGACGTGTATCCCCAGCGCGGATCGTGCTCGCGCACGATCTTCATGATGAGCGCGTCGCGTTTCAGAACGGCCAAGGCGCCGGTTGCGGCGGGGCCGTCCATGACGACAGGAGGATGCAACATCTCGTGAGCGGCAATGCGCACCGTCGTCGCCACGTCATAGTCGGACGCCTGAAGAAACGTTTGTCCCTGAACCTTGATGCCGTGAGGTTTGGAGAACTGGAGCAGCACGATCTCGATGGTCGGGTCGAACGTTCGGCCGGTCAGCTTTTCATGCCAGGTGATGACGTCGAAATTGTTCAGCTGGTTTCGCAGCTCGGTCACCCGCGTCGACAAGGCGGAGCCGACGCGTTCATTGCGAAACGCCGCAAAGCCCGCGTCGCGCATGGCGGTGAAGACGGTGAGGAGTCGAGGCGCGGCGTTGTCGAACCATTTCCAGTTCGCCTCGTCCCAGTACGGGCTTGCTTGGTAGCTCGGGCGAACGCGCTCCTCGCGCGCCGCGAGCGCCGCCAAGATGGTTTCGATACTCGCATCGTTGCCGTTCGTGGAAAGCAAGACGGACAGGTTCGGGCCGAGCAGGCCGAAGCCGGAAGCGTTCGCTTCACTCCACAACTTCGCAATATCTTCGACGACCGCGGTGGGCAGACGTTTGGCGAACGCCGCGGCGTCATCACCGTAATATTTTGTATATAACGCCTCGCCCGACAGCGGTCCGAGAAAGGCAAGCGCATCGAACCCTTCGGACGTGCGGACTTGCCAGCGTGTTTTATTCGGCGTGGCCGCTCCAGCCGCGAGGGCATGACGGAGCGGAAGGGCGGCGAGAGCCGTGAGTGCGATACTGAGAAAGGATCGGCGATTCATGTCGCGCAATCTAACGATGCGCGCTGTATTCCTCTTGAACGGACTTAACTTTCAGGCGGCTCGGAGCGAGACCGGTCAACGCCACGATCGCGCGGGTCAAGTGCGATTGGTCCGCGAAGCCTGACTCGGCCGCCAGATCGGCCAGGCTGCCGGTCCAGGTGCGCAGGTTGCTAATCGCGCGCAAGGTACGTTGTTCCAATCGGTAACGTTTGGGGCTGACGCCATATGCCTGGCGAAAGCCTCGACTGATCGACTGGGGCGCCAGGCGCATTTGGGCGGCCCACTGCTCGATGCTGAACTCGAGGGTCGACGCGAGCGCGGCGGCAAGTTGATCTGGCCAGTCGAGCAGTCGCATATCGCGCGGCTGGATTGTTTCTTTCAACAGCGCGATCGCGCCGACGATGTCACGTTCGGACAGTCGTGCGATCACATCGGGATCGGGCACGCGCCCGGTCATCGCATCGAGTCCTTCGATGGACGGGAGGTTCAGCACGACGGCCCCGGTCTTCGAGAAGTGATCCTGGTGCGCTTCGTGCGCGTGATGGATCACGACATCGCCGGGTTGCACGCGCATCCGCCCGTGATCTCCGGCCTCGATGTAGCCGCCCGCCAGGACGATGGCCGCGTACGCATCGGCATGGCGGTGCCGGGGCATCCGTTCACTGGCGCTGTGATGACTGATCCATTTCCGCATCGAGTCGTCCTTGAACGAAGCAGGTCATTCCGATTCAACGATGATCGCCTGATTCGGTAACGCCGGCGTGTGCGCGGGGAGGCGGCGCACGCGCGTTGCCTGTTCGAAGCTATAGCCGAGCGCCAACAACTTCGGTTCGCTGAAGGCCGGGCCGAAGAAGGAGATGCCGACGGGCAGATCGTCCGTCGTGAAGCCGGCGGGGACGATCAAATCGGGAAAGCCGGTGAGGTTCGCGATGTTCACCGCTGAGTTGGCTTCGGGAACGGTGGGTGTCTCCGCGATCAAAGCGGGGCGGCGGGGCGAGGTCGGATAGACGATGGCGTCGAGTTTCTCGGCGGCGAGGATGCCCTCGACAACCATTCGCACCATCGGCAGCGCGTGATCGCGCACGGACAGATAACGATAGTCATCCAGCTTGCCGGCCTCGGCTTCTTTCTTGAAGAGCGACCAGCGCACGGGATTCGGGCCCCCGCCGCCGGCCCGCAGCGATCTCACGTCGTTCGAGCGGGCGATCAACTCATCGAGCGTCTTGGGAAAGCCTGGCCCGGTGGCCGCAAGATAGGTGCCGATCTGAACCGCAAACTCCGGACGGCGGACCGCGGCGTAAAACTCCTCTTTACTGTCGAGAAGCCACTTCGGATAGCGCACATCGACGACCGTCGCACCGGCCTTGCGCATCGACTCGAGCGCCGATTCGATCACCCAATCGACGTCCGGGTCGGCGCCGAGGAAGTCTCGTGCGATGCCGATGCGTGCGCCTTTCAAGGCATCCGCTTTGAGAAACCGCGTGTAGTCGGTGGCGAACTTTCCTTTGCTCTTTTGAGTGGCCGGATCGGCGGGATCGACGCCCGTCATGACGCCGAGGGACACGGCGACGTCATAGACACTCCGTGCCATCGGGCCACCGGTATCGAACGTGAGCGACAGTGGGATGATGCCGTCGCGGCTCATCAATCCATGGGTGGGCTTCAGACCCACGATGCCGTTGGACGTTGCGGGCCCGCGAATGGAGCCGCCTGTATCTGTTCCCAGCCCGAGCGGCGCATAAGCGGCCGCGATGGCCGCGCCTGTTCCGCCGGACGAGCCTGAGGGCGTACGCGTGGGATCGTGCGGATTACGCGTCTGGCCACGGAGCGAACTGTGTGCGGCCCCCGAGGCGAACTCGGAAAGGTTGAGTTTGCCGAGAATGATTGCTCCGGCATCGCGAAGCTTCTTGACGACGAACGCATCGTCGGGCGGCACCCAGTTCTCCAGCATCACCGAGCCGCCGGTGGTCGGCATATCGAAAGTGTCGTAGTTGTCTTTCAACAGCACCGGCACGCCATGCAACGGTGAGCGCGGGCCTTTGCTCTTACGTTCGGCATCGAGCGCGCGGGCGATCTCGAGCGCTTTCGGATTCAGCGTAATCACCGCGTTGAGCTTCGGCCCGTTGTTGTCATAGGCCTCGATGCGCGCCAGGCATTCCTGGACCAGTTGTTCCGATGAGAGCGTTCCGGCCTTGAATGCTTGATTCAGGTCGGCAATGGTCGCCGCGTCGAAGTCAATGGATGCGGCTCGCGCGCAAAAGGTGTAGCCGATCAGCAGTGCGGCCAGCGTGGCCAGGCGGAACGATCGATGCAATCGCACGGGTGCTCCAGGATTGTTGTTGCCCTGTCGACGAACGCACGATGTATGCCAGATAAATCAACTCGCGTGAAGGGCGACCGGCGTCGGTTCAGGTGGGCGTCGCCAGCTTCAGGCCAATGATGCCGGCGACGATCAATGCGAGGCTGCCTAGACGACTGGCGGTCGCGGGTTCACCCAGCAGCAGGATGCCCATCAGCGCTGTTCCGACCGCGCCGATACCCACCCACACCGCATAGGAGGTCCCCACTGGCAGCGATTTCATCGCAATTCCGAGCAGCACGATGCTCACGACCATGGCGGCAATCGTGATGACGCTCGGCCAGAAGCGGGTGAAGCCCTCGGTATGTTTGAGGCCCGTGGCCCAGACGATCTCGCACAGTCCCGCGATGACGAGCAGTACCCAAGCCATATCCCTCTCCTCGGAGCAGTAGTTACTTAGACGCGGGAGATTAGGGCGTCGTGACAGACTTCCATGTCCGGGAGCGTGACCGCGCAATCCGCGCGATGGTCGGCGAGTCGAGCTTGAATGAGCGCGGCGTCAGCTGATCTTGACCGTCACCGCCGGCAGCGTGGCGAGCTGAAAAGAATACGTCTCGCCTTCGACGGCGAACTTCGTCGGGATGATCGAGCCGGTCATGATCCACTGGCCTGGACGAAGCGCTTCGCCGGCCTCGCGAGCGAAACCGGCAATCCAGGCGAGGATGAAGAGTGGGCCGGACAACACGTCGCTGCTGGAGCCGGTCGCGACCTGCGAACCGTTGACGAGCAGCCGCCCCTCCAGGCCACGCAGGTCGCCGAAAGCGGCGGGCGACACGGGCTCGCCGAGCACGATGCCTTTGTTCCAGCTGTTCTCAGCGGCGATCGAGCTGGCTTCGAGGTGGCTGTAGTCGGCGTCGCGGTCGTCGATGACTTCGAAGGCGGCCGCGATTGCATCGACGTAGCCGAGCAACTCTTGCGCGCTCGTGTCCGGTCGAAGCGCTGGAATCTCCTTGCCGATGCGCAAAGCGAGCTCGCTCTCGATGCCCAACCGATGGAAGTCCGATTTACGCAGCGTTGCGCCGTCCTTGTGGACACCGCTCTTGAGAACGCGGCCTGCGATCGGCTCGGCCACGCCACAGAACTGTTGCATCTTCCCGGTGGTGAGCCCCACCTTGTAACCGGCGATGCTATCGGTGCCGTCGCGGAGCGCTCGGCTCAGAATTTCGGCTTGAATGGCGTACGCGTCATCGAGGGTCGCGGGGCGATTGTCGATGCGATAGAGCTGGAAGCGGGTACGGCTCCGGACGTGGTCTTCCAATCGATCGACGATCGCACGAACCTGGCTGGCGTGCATTTGCAACCTCGACACCGGGCGTTGACAGCGTGCCGGAAACTGTAGCACAGGCCATTTAGGAAAAATTTCTGCTTGCCGCGCAGTACACTGCATCGGCCAATCGAGGAGACGCGAGATGGCCGCTTACATGATCTGCACGATGAAGGTTCACGATCCGGTGACCTTTCGAAAGTACTCCGATCACACGCCGCAGACGTTGAGAAAGTACGGTGGCCGTTTTCTGACCCGCGGCGACCAGGTGACCACGTCCGAAGGCGAGACCTTCGGCGAGCGCATGGTGATCCTGGAGTTTCCAGACCGCGCCTCGGCGGAAGCCTGGTACAACGATCCAGAGTATCAACGTCTGTCCGAGTTCCGGCGCGCGGCGACCACGAACGGTCGAATGATTCTTCAGGAAGGTCGGCCCGACCAGGTTGCGCCCGACCCGCGAGTCTGAGCAAAGGTCTTCGATCATGGATCTGAAACTATCCGGGCGTCGCGCGCTCGTGTTCGGCGCATCCAAAGGTCTGGGCAAAGCGGTTGCGCGCGAACTGATCGCGGAAGGCGTGCACGTCGCGATTGTTTCTCGCGATCCCGCTCGCATCATGGCGACCGCCGCCGAGATCGGCGCGATCGGCATTGCGGGCGATGTATCGACGCCCGGCAACTCCGAAGCGTTGGTCGCCCAAGCCGCGAAGGCGCTGGGTGGACCTGTGGACATTCTGGTGACCAACACAGGCGGTCCGCCCGCGGGCTCATTCGAACGAATGACCGCGAGCGACTGGCAAAAAGGCTTCGACAATTTATGGATGAGCACCGTCGAAAGCGTGCTCGCCGTGTTGCCTCACATGCGTCAGCGCAAGTGGGGGCGCATCCTCGCGATCACATCGATTTCCGCGCGTGAGCCACAACCGGGCCTGGTGATTTCCAACAGCCTGCGAGCCGGTCTGCTCGGGTTGATCAATTCGGTCAGCCGCGATGTCGCGAAAGACGGGATCACGATGAACGCGCTGCTGCCTGGTTACACTGCGACCGAGCGACTGACGGAACTGGGCGTGGATGATGCGACCATGGGGCCGAAGATTCCCGCGGGCCGCATCGGGCGGCCGGAGGAGTTCGCCGCCCTCGCGGCATTTCTCGCCTCGGAGCGCGCGTCGTACATCACCGGTCAGGCCATCGCCGTCGATGGTGGGTACTTGAATTCCATCTGAGCGTTCGAAGTGACGGCGATGTCGTATCCTGCGGCTCATGTCGTCTGTTCAAGATAGCGATCCGCCGCGCCTCGTTCTCGAGCCCATCGGAATCGTCCGCACTTCACTCGTCACCAAGGTCGAAGCCGCGCGCCAGCCGCGAGCCGCGCAGGGTGCGCCGGCTCGCATCGAGCTGTTTCCCGGCCGAAATTTCGAGCACGCGCTCGAGGATCTGGCGCGGTGGAAATTGATTTGGGTGGTCTTCTGGTTTCATCACAATCCGGGCTGGCGTCCTAAGGTGTTGCCGCCTCGGAGTACGTCCGGGCGCAAAGGTGTGTTCTCCACGCGCTCGCCGCACCGGCCCAACCCGATCGGGCTGTCCGTGGTTCGATTGGAGAAGGTGGAGGGCTTGAACATTCACGTGCTCGACGCCGACATGCTCGATGGCACGCCGGTGCTCGATCTCAAGCCCTACGTCGCTTACACGGACTCGCATCCGGAGGCAGGCAATGGTTGGCTCGACGACGCTGAAGGTTCCCAGCCCGCGGACCCGGTGAGTGCCTATGCCGTGACGTTCACGGCCCTGGCCGCCGAACAAGCAAACTGGATCGAGACGCGAACCGGCCTCACGATCGAGGAACGGATTCGCTCCACGCTCGCGCTGGGCCCGGAGCCGCATCCTTATCGGCGCATTCGCCGACTCGAGGATGGAATGCAGCTCGCGGTCAAAGAGTGGCGCGTTCGGTTCAGCGTCGAAGGGCGCGAGGTGAGCGTCATCGCGATTGCTTCAGGATTCCGAGAATCCCAGCTTGCGAGCGAAAGTGACGATGAGTTGTTGCGAGCACATCGTGAGTTCAGGGCTCGATGGCCTGAGCCGTCGCGCCGTCCCGCGTGAAGTTGAACTTCACCAGCATCGTTCGCTTTTGTTCCGCCCGGGTCGGCGTAAACGTCCACTGCTTCGAAGCATCGAGCGCGAGCCGCTCGAAGTAACGACTCGGTCCGCGATCGTCCGATGTAGCAGCGATAACCCCGCCTTGCTTATCGATGCTCACGCGGACGGACACTCTGACGGTGCCGGTGATCGTGTTTAGAGCACTCCGCGGGACATCGGGAAGTTCTTGATGCACGGGCGAGAGCGGAGGGTCCTGCTGTTGCGGCACTTCAGCCTCGACGTGCGTCGGCTTGGCCGGTTCAGCGACAGTGGGCTTCGGCACTGGCTCACTCTTCGCAGTGGGCGGAGGGCTCGGATCGGATCTGAAGTTGCTGAGCGCGAACCAGCCGACCAGCGCGGCGATCACCCCAACAATCAGCAGCAGCGGCCCTTTGCTCGAGCGCGGGCGCGCCGGGGCCGGAAGCTCCTCTTGGGGAATCAGCTTGACGCGAATCACCAGCCGGCTAGTGGATGGAGTGTCTAGCTGCGATTCGGTCGCCGGCATCTGAAGTTCAAGAAGATAGATGAAGTATATCGAAGCGCCCTTTATCCTTGATCCCACTGACGTGCGCAATCGGATACTCACCGACTTGTCATCGACCTTCGCCAAGGATCTGCCGTCCAGACCCACCGCCGCGACACGCATTGGCGTGCTACTCGCGCGAAAGTCTTCCATGGCCGTCGTCTTTCGGCGTGGGCCGTCGAAATCGGTCGCCGTGATCTCCTGGGACACCGATCGAGACGAATTCCGCCTGGGCCAGTGGTTGCGAGGCAGGATTTACGAGCACCGCTGCGATCTCTCGCCATCCGGGCAGAAGTTGATCTACTTCGTCGGTGCGTACCGCAATCCAATGCGCACCTGGACGGCGGTGAGCCGGCCGCCGTTCCTGACCGCTTTGTTGTTGTGGCCGAAAGGCGATGCGTGGGGCGGCGGCGGAGTGTTCGAGAACGAGCGGACTATTCTGCTGAACCACGGCGCGCGCCAGCAAAAATTGGCCGACGGATTTGAGGTTCCGCCAACGATCGCGGTCAGCCCATTCGGTGAGCACGCGGGCCACGGTGAGGACGAGCCAGTCTGGTCACGTCGGCTCGAGCGCGATGGCTGGGAGCTGAAAAGCCAAGGAAAGGCTCGTGAGAACAAGCGCGGATCGCGACTCTGGATCGAGTATGTGGAGCGACCGGTGCGTGTGAAATCATCGGGCGCGTGGAGGCTCGAAATGCAACTCCTCGGGGTGAAGGAGATCGACGGCCCCTGGTACGTCGTCGAGTATCGAGTCCTCGACGATCGGGACAATGTCGTGCTCGATCTCGGTCGTGCCGACTGGGCCGATTGGTCCCCTGCGGGCGATCTGTTGTTCGCCAGGGAGGGTTGCCTGTTCCGCGCACGAACTCACAAACGAAGCGGACCCGCTCAGCCCAAGAAGCTCATCGACCTGCGCGGTTTGAAATTCGAGCCGATCGGGCCGACGCCGGAGGCGACGCGATGGGGCGGGCAGCCGGTGCTCGGCCGCTTGCTGTCGAGTGGCTGAGCGCGACCTGCCTCAAAAGCCATCGAAAAATGATTTCGCCGCCTGCAGGCAGAACGCCGGCACGAGCACGTCGTGGTAGTCCTCCACGACGGCCGATCGGCCTTCGATCAATTTCAGCAGCGACTTGGTCTCGGCGAAATTTCGCCTGAGATGCTTGTAGGGACCGTCGTGGGACGGCGGCGCGTCCACGTCCAGGACGGTGACCGGGCTGTCTGGCGCAGTCACGGTCCAATATCCTTCCATCAACTGGGTGTTGAGATAAAACACCACCGGATCCTCGTCGCCGGCGCAGAGAAGCATCGGAGAGGTCGGCGCCCAGTTTCTCAGGTCATTTTTCTTCAACGCCTGTCGCAACGTGTTCGCCGGACTGTCGGGCGGCAAGCCTGTCGTAGTGTTCGGGAACCCGCCGTCCGGAGCCGAGAACGCATCCTGTAGATAGCTCAGCCGATACGCGTTCGTGATCAGGTTATCCGTCCCGAACCCCTGTGCGAACACCGAAGCGAGCTTCGAAGGTGCGGTGGCCGGCGTCATCGCCGCGAGCTCGGGAAGCGGGGGTGTGCTGGAGAAGATCGCACTTTCGGGAATTTTGCCTTCCGCCACCAGCGTGCCCGCGCCGATCGCTCCGGGCAGCAGTGTGGTAGCGGATGCGTACTTCGCTTCGAATACTTCGCTCGTGCTCGAGTCGATGTTTCCATAGGCGTGCTGATAACTCGAAGCCAGCATCAGGAACTCCTCCACCGCGCCCCGGCCGACCTGCCCCATGAATATGGCATCGCCAAAAGCCGAGAGCGCGTATGGCCCCGACATCGGCGCGGAAGCGGTGACGGCAATGCCTGCGGCCTGCAGGCCGCGATGAGTGGCCATCGCGACGTAGCCGCCTTCGGAGTAGCCAGTTACAAACAGCTTCTGATTGTCGGTGACATTCATCGCGGCCAACGCGGCCCGAGCTGCGGACAGCGCGTCCATCATGTCGCTGGACTGCTGATCCGCATTCATGAAGGGATGATAGCCAAGCGTGGACGTATCGTAGCCGGCATAGTTCGGCGCGACCACGATGTAGCCATCGCCCGCCAATGCCAGCGCGACGATCAGCCCTTCATAGTTGGTCTGTCCCGAGAGATCCGCGATGTTGAAGAATGTGAGATTCCTCTTTCCATGCGCGTACAACGCGATCGGTCGCGGGCTCTGGCACGCTGCGTCCGATCCGGTAGGAATCATCAATGCAGCCGAGGCGCTGGTTGGCTCACCTTGGGCGCCAATCGTTCCATATCGCAATTGATACACGGTGACGGAGCACTGCGGGGTAAATGTGCGACGAAGCAGCCAGCGTGAGATTGTTCCGTCAGTCACCTTGGCGATCAGATCGGAAGAAGAGTAGACCCCGAGCTGCGCCGGCGGATCTTCCAGGAGCTTGCCGCGCTCGGGCGGAACGTTGGTGCCCTGCGAGAAACTGTTGCCCGTGTGCGCAACACTCGCCGACCATACCGTGATGATGAGCAGCGGATGAATCCGATGGATCATTGCGTCTGCCCTCCGTTCGATCAGCGATGAGTTCGCCAGAACCTCTCATCGACTGCCAATACGTAGATCGGGGACGCACTGAGGGCAGGGCGCAGGTTTCCTCTCAATCGTCGAGCGTTATATCGCCATCGGATTGGAAACGTTTCCTCGGAAACGTTTCCAGACCTATGTGGACGGGGCTTGCAGTGCTCTTCGGCGACGGCCCGCGAGTCCCATGCCGATCATGCATGCGGCCAGCATGCCCAACGTGCCGGGTTCCGGGACGTTGTGGATCGTGAACGTGCCGTGCCAGTTGTCACCGAAGGTCAGCGCGTTGTTGAACCAGCTGCCGTCCTGCAAGTAACCGGTGAGCCAGCCATTGCTATAGCTGAGATCCCGACCCCAGATGTTGAAATTGACCCATTCATCGATGAAGAAGCCGAGGCCGGCGTTGCTGTAGCCGAACTGGCCGCCGGAGATATCGAGCGTGGAGAACCCGGTGATGCCTGTGAAACTATGCGTGTCGGTGAAGGCCAGCAGCCATTCGCCATCGTAGGTGTCGAAGTATCCTCCGGAGATCCCAAGCGCACTGTTGCCGATGGAGTTTGGGGTGATCGCAATGCCTCCGTCGATGCGACCGTCGCGGAATTCGGCGTGAATGTTTCCAACGGTGCGGAACCCGTTGTCGATGTAGCCGCCAGTCATGTTCATCTCCACATAACTGGGGCCGCCACGGAAGCCGCCGAGAATCGCTCCGTCGCTCATCGCGACCCGATGATCGTCCAGGCCTCCCAACCGGAGCGTGCCAACGACCGTGCCGCCGCGCATTTCGAGATTGACGTTGGTGTTGCCGTAGCCGCGAACGTCGCCAAGGATGAGCGCTTGATCTTGAATGCGGACGAAGCTGCCGTAGATCAAGCTGCCCGTCACGACGGCGTGGTCCTGAATATACAAGCGACCCAACGCGGTCTTCTCGCTGCCCAGCCCTGGGAGCGCCGAACTGATGTCGCCCACGATCATCGCGTGATCCCGGAGCCTCACGACCGATCCGCCGCCTGTCATGCTGATCGCGCTTTGATTCTGCCCGGCGATGATGCGGCCGTTACCGGTGACTTCGAGGCTTCCTCGTCGCGTTCTCACCGCGCCGGGATACGGGGAGCTCGGCGTATCCAACCCTCGGACCACCCCGCCAGTGCCTACCACCAGATGAGCATCCGCATGATCCGTGATCAGATTGTCATTGATGGTTGTATCGATGAGATACGTGCCCGGAGCGTCATACAAGGTGGCGCCAGCAATGTTTGGAAGTAGAAACGCAGCGAAGGCGATCAGGCCGGCACCCGCATTCATCTTGTCCATTTGCTTCTCCATGCAACCCGCCGTTTGTTCCAGGTGTTCGGACGCTCGGAGCGTATCAGGTGTGAATCCGACGGGGCAATGAGAAAGTTGAAATCGAATCAGCAATACATCTGACTCTGTTCGATCGGTCGCGTAAACGTCGCCATTTTTTACAGTGAGATTTCGTCGCCGGAAGGTGCGCTGTATGTTTCTATTGATTGCTATGCTCGTATGTGTGCTGGGTACAGAACTTGCTGATGGGCACGTTGTGCAGGAGTCCGACTGAACTCAACACGGGGGCGTCTCATGGATCGCGTGTTAGGCAGAATCGTCAACGAAGGCTATGAGTGCGTGATCCGCGAGGACCAGGCGGGACGTGTGTGCTTCCTCGCGGACGCGGATATCGACGCCGATGGCGCCAATGGCCAGAACAATGCTCCCGCCGCGTATCGAGTGGATGACTCGGGCACGGAGGCCCTGGCGAATGGCGGCATGAAACTCGTCGACGGTAAAGTCATATGCGCCCAGTCTGGGGCGCGAGATATCGTCATCCTCGATGACGACAATCAACCCAAGGTGTTCCCCGGCGGCGTCATTGCTTCAATGACCTGGTATCGATATTCAGGCAAGCGCGCCGACGATCCTTCGGCGTACGTCGATTCAGAAACGGTTCCTTATGTAGTCGTGCCCGCGCTCATCGTCCAGCGAACGGCTGGCATCGTCCGCGGTTGCAAAGCTCGGGTCACTTATCAGGGGCGAAGCGTCGAGTGCGTCGTCCCCGACCGTGGGCCTGCAAACAAAATCGGCGAGCTGAGTATCGCCGCCGCACGAGCACTGCAGATTCCCTCCAGCCCTCGGCGCGGAGGGCTGTCGACGCCGGATGCAATGTATGAATTGTGGCCCGGGCAGGCGGCGCCGGGATTCGAGTTGCAGCGGGCGTGAACACTGTCTGTGCCCGACACTGGATCGGGCACGTCTGCGGAAACCATCAGCCGGGCATACGAGCCTTTCTTCACGTGCAACCCGTTGGGACAAGGCACGGGCCTCTGGCTTCCATGATCTACGGGTTCGCGCAACGCTCGAAGCGGCCGACAGCGCCGCTGGCCTCTGGATTCTGGAATCGGATGCCCGCGTCGATCTGCGTCAGCCCGACCCCGAGGGAAAGATCGGCGGATAACAGCCTCGCTGCGCAAAATCTCTTCGTTTGATTGTTGCTATCCTCGGCCGACAAAAGGGGGATGGCTAGACAATGAAATACCTTGCATTGGCAATCATGCTGTTCGCGGGCGCGACGCCTGCGTGGGCGACGTGGTCCGTGATCGCGCTGGATGCGCGCAGTGGGCAGGTGGTGATCGCTTCGGCGACGTGCGTTCGGCAAGAGGCATTTCCAAAGCGCGAGCCCAGCCCTGCGCGTGACTTGATGGACCTGCAGGCGGTGATCGTACCCGGCGTGGGTGTGGCGGCTTGCCAGGCAGGTGCGGACAACACGCACGAGAATCAGATGCTGGTGTACCGCGAACTGAAGAAGGGCACGCCGCCCGCCGACATCATCGAAATGCTCAAGAAAGATCCCAACATCGAGCGCCGACAGTTCGGGATCGTGTCCATGCCCGACGACAAGGGCATCACCGCGAGCAACAACCGCGCCGGCTTCAACGGCTCGGGTAACTCGCGCTCGTCGTTGTACTTTGGCGGCCAGGTGGGGCCTGACATTTATTATCAGGTTCAGGGCAACACGCTGCTCGGCGATCAGGTCGTGTATCTGGCCGCACTCGCTTTTACCCGCGCCACCGGGACGCTCGCCGATCGCGTGATGGCGGCGATGGAAGCGGCGGATGCCAACGGCGGAGATCATCGTTGCAATTGCGGATCGAACCCGATGGACTTCGTTCCCTGCGACAACAAGACGGCGCATGTTTCCTACATCGCCATTGCCGATAAGAACGACGAGCCCGGCGTCACTCACAATGACGGCAAATATTTCGCTTACATCAGCGTGATGGACAACGACATCAAGCGGAGCGAAAGCGCCAATCCGGTGCGCACGCTACGCATGCGCTACGACGTGTGGGTGAAGTCCGGCTCGCCGCGTTTGGCGCCGCCGCCACCGACGTTGTATCGGCCGAAGACCTGACACGCCGGACCGTCGGCAGTTGGGAGTGGCGCGATGTCTTTCAGTATCCGTCGGCGGCCAGCCACTCGCGAGGCGACGCACCGAACCGCTGCTTGAAAGCTTTCGCCAGCGAAGAGCCGCTGCCGAATCCCAGCTCGGCCGCGATCGTTTTGATGGGCTGCCCGGAGCGCATCATGGAAGCGGCCAGGCTCATGCGCCAATCGGTGAGATAGGCCGCTGGCGTCGTGCCCGTGACTGATTTGAAAGTGTCGGCGAAGGCACTTCGCGACATGCCAGCGGTCACCGCCATCTTTGTCAGTGACCAGTCCTCGCTCGGCGATCGATGCACGGCCACCAACGCTCGAGCCAGCCGCGCATGAGACAAACCCATGATGAGGCCACTGGACACGCCCGCCTGCTCGGGATGATCCAGAATCCAGCGCAGCAGCTGAATCAGCACCACTTCGAATAGTCGATCCGCCAGCAGGCGCGAGCCGCAACGGACGCGGTCGGCCTCGGCGAACAGCAGATCGAGCGCGGGCATCAAGCCGTCCACCGCAGTGACCGGCACTCTGAGCATCGACGGCAGCGCTTGCACGATCGGATTGTGTTCGCCGCCGCTGAAGTCGAGCGTCGCGCAAGTGAGATCCGAGCCCTCGCGAGGCGGATTCACAAAGGTATGCCGAAGCGGTCTGGGATAAAGCAGCACCGTCGGCTCGGTGAGGCGAAATCGGGTCAGCTGGGTGTCGCCCGCGCGATGTCGCACCTCCATTTCGCCACGACGCAGAACATGCAGAAAAGCACGACCTGGCTGCGGCTGATAAACGGTGGTGCCGCACAGAGCCCCGGTGTGAAACAGCGCTGCCCGCACCCTGAACCGTTCCAGGAGCGCGGAGAGTCGATCGACGCCGAGTGACGGAATTCTGGACGATGGGACGCGTTTAGTGGACTTCATGACGCCTATGATCCGAGCGACGAGCGCAATATTCAACCCGCTCGCCGCCGATGCAACGGCTCCACTGAAGAGGTTAGCTCGATGACTCGTATCGCTCTCGTCGATCCCCGGCACACCACCGAAGACCGGCATGCTCTGCTGTCGCAGATCCAGAGTGCTCTCGGCGTAACTCCGAACATGTTCAAGGCAGTCGCCAATTCTTCCGCTGCGTTGAAGAGCATGTGGGGCTCATTCGCTGCATTGAGCGGTGGAAAGATTCCCGCGAAGCTGGGCGAGCAGATCGCGGTAGCCGTGGCCGATCGCAATGCTTGTGAGTACTGCCTCGCCGCGCACACCGCGCTCGGTCGGAAGGCGGGCGCGACAGCTGAAGAGATGTCGCTTGCGCAGGAAGGGCAGTCTGCCGATCCGAGAACAGCGGCAGCGTTGCGCTTCGCTCTGCTGTTGGTGGAGAAGCGCGGACAGGTAAATGCAGCCGACGTGGGTGCCTTGAAAGCGGCGGGTTTCGATGATGAGGAGGTGGTTGAGATCGTGGCGCACGTCGCGTTGAACTTGTTCACCAACTACGTCAACGTGGCGTTCGCGGTGCCGGTGGACTTCCCGTCGGTGAAGTTGCGGCGCTGAGCTAGTTGAGAGGACACGATGGCAAGCGTACTCGCGGTTCTTAGCGGCAGCGTTCGTCCCCTGGGTCGCACGCTCAGCGGTATCGACAAGAAACCGGTGAGCGGCGCTCAGCGAGTGACGGCGCTCGGCCTGGTGGGGGACAGTCAGGCAGACCTGCGAGTGCACGGGGGCGTGGACAAGGCAGTGCACTGCTATCCGCGGGCGCATTACTCCATTTGGCAGCAACGGTTTCCAAGCCATCCGCTACTGCAGGCGCCGGGTGCTTTTGGAGAAAACCTGAGTATCGAGGGCATGGATGAACATGACGTATGCATCGCCGACCGCTGGCGCATCGGCTCTGTCATATTCGAGGTGAGCCAGGGACGGCAACCGTGCTTCAAGCTCAATCTACGCTTTGGTGTTTCGGACATGGCCGCGCAGGTTCAGGAGAGCCTGCGCGCGGGATGGTACTTGCGCGTTCTCGAACCCGGTGAGCTCCGCGCCGGCGATCACATCGAAATCCTGGACCGTCCCTATCCGGAATGGACCATCGCGCGCGTCCTCACGATTATCAGAGATCGCGAAGTAGACCCGGCCGTGATCGAGCCGCTGCTCGAGTTGCCGCTGCCGCCGAGCTGGCGGCGCTTGTTCGAACGTCGGCTGCACTCGTCCCAGATCGAGGACTGGTCGCGGCGAATGGAACAGTCCGGTGGCGACGTGGCATAGTTGGCTCATTCCCGTGTTCCGTCGACGACCATGACTCTCACTCCCGATTCAATCTCCATCCGCAAAGCCACTCAAAGCGACGCCGCGGCCATGGCCGAATTAGGCGGCGCGACGTTCAGCGAAACGTTCGGGCACTTGTATCCACCCGAAGATCTGCAGGCGTTCTTGTCGAAGAGTCACAGCCCGGAAAGCTGGGCTCGCTCGCTCAGCGATCCCACCCGCGGCGTGTTCGTGGTCGAGCATCGGAGCGGACGAAAGATCGGCTTCATCGCGGTCGGTGCCTGCAAACTGCCGGTGGAGAATCTCGAAGCACAAGCGGGCGAGATACAGCAGCTGTATGTGCTCGCTGAGTTTCACAACCTTCGGCTCGGCCGGCGATTGATGGACCTCGGTCTCGAATGGCTCGCCTCGCAAGGGCGCGCGCCGTTATATATCGGCGTCTGGTCGGAGAACTACGGCGCGCAGCGTTTCTATCAGCGCTACGGCTTCAGCAAGGTCGGCGAGTACGGCTTTCCGGTAGGCAAGACAGTGGATCGGGAGTTCATTCTGAAACGGTGAGACGATGCCGCCCGGCGCCGACATCACACATCGGCGCCCGATTCGTTTTCTCTCTTCGTCCTCCGCTCTCTAGCGACCTGTTCCACTTGTTCCTGGGGTGGCGGCTTGGGATTCATCCCAGCCGTGGGTAATAGCAACGCCCAGCTGACGATGCTCGCGAGCGGCGATCCCTTGCGGGCCCATTTGACCGCGGCAGTGCCGCCCACGGCGGCCCCGATGATGACGGCTGCGATCGCGATGGTGACCGCAATGAAGCGAATGAGCGAGTCCATGCCAGGCTTCTGTCGTTGTTGATATCGGATCGGAAAGTGGGGGCGAGCCGACGCCTTACAAGAGGTGCTATTGCGACTCTCGCCGACTTGCCACTACGATCCTCGCCAGTGCACTTCGGCCTGGAGCGTGTCATGTTGTTCGAAACCGTGGTCTCCGGGGGATGCCGCTCCTATCTCGTTGGCTGTGAAGAGACCTGCGCCGCGGCGTTGATCGATCCCGAGCTGAGCCAGATCGATCGTTATCTCGCCGTGGCCGCGCGGCATGGGCTGCGAATCAAGTATCTGGTGGATACTCATACACACGCGGATCATTTCTCTGGCACGCAGGAGTTGGCCCGCCAGCTCAATGTTCCGGTGGTGATGCATGGCGCGAGCCCCGCCCCGTTCGTCGATCTGCGGCTGCAAACCGGCGAATTGCTGGTCGTCGGCAAGCTGCGAATTCAGGCGATGCACACGCCCGGGCATACGAGCGATTCCATGTGTCTGACAGTGCAGGATCGCGTCTTCACCGGCGATACCTTACTCATCGGCGCGACCGGTCGCACTGACCTGCCGACCGGCGATGCCAGTGCGCTCTACGACAGCCTCTTCAACCACGTGTTGAAGCTGGACCCCGGGACGAAAGTCTTTCCGGCCCATGAATACAAAGGTCGTACGCACACGACCATCGGCCAGGAGCTCGCCGAGAACCCGCGCCTTCAACAACGCGATCGCGGCGCTTTCATCGAGATGATGCAGAACCTCAATCTGACGATGCCGACGCATATCACCGAGGCACTGCGTACGAACATGACAGGCGGCAAAACGGTCGCGCAGATGTTGGCCGAAGCGGCCGCGGCTGTGCCTTTCATGTCGCTCTCGGAGTTGAAGGCGTGCGTCGAGAGCGACAGATGTGATTTCATCGTGCTCGACGTACGCGAGCGCGATGCGTTCCAGGAAGGTCACATTCAAGGCGCACAGCACCTGCCGCGCGGGCAGTTGGAGTTGCGCGTGAATCAGGAGCTGCCCGATCCGACGCGTCGGATTCTGGTCTATTGTGAGTTCGGCAGAGTGTCGACGCTGGCGACCGCCACGTTGCGACAGATGGGCTTCAAGGGCGCGGTGGCCTTGGACGGTGGAATGAAAGCCTGGCGTGAGGCGGGCTATCCGACGGTCGCTGGCAGCTGAACGTCACACTCGGATCGACGGCTCGCGCCATCGATCCGAGCGCAACCCAAGTCGGGTCAGACCTTGCGGACCCAGCCGCGTGAATCGGCGATGCTGCCGCGCTGAATTCCCACCAACTGCTCTTTGAGCTTGCTCGCGACCGTCGCGCCCTGCGCATTGGGAACACGGAACGAGCCCGACGAGCTCACGATCTCACCGATGCTCGCGACGACCGCGGCCGTGCCGCAGGCGAAAGCTTCGCTGAGCTTGCCGCTCTCCGCGTCGGAGCGCCATTGATCCATCGAGTAGGGCGTTTCGGAAACCTTCATTCCCATGCTGCGCGCGATTTCGATGATGCTGGTGCGGGTGATGCCTGGCAGAATCGTTCCGGTCAGCGGCGGTGTGACGATCGAGCCGTCGCTCATCACGAAGAACAAATTCATACCGCCGAGCTCTTCGATCCAACGATGTTCGGCGGCGTCGAGGAACACCACTTGATCGCAACCATGCTCGGCCGCTTCGGCTTGAGCGATCAGGCTCGCGGCGTAATTGCCGCCGCACTTCGCCGCCCCGGTACCGCCGGGAGCCGCGCGAGTGTATTTATCCGACACCCACAGCTTCAGGGGCTTGTCGCCGCCCTTGAAGTACGGGCCGACGGGGCAGGCGATCACGCAGAAGATGTATTCCTGGGCCGGGCGCACGCCGAGGAACGCCTCGCTCGCGAACATGAAAGGCCGCAGGTACAGGCTGCCCGCGCCGCTCGGCACCCAGTCCTTATCGATCTTCACCAGTTCTTCGACCGCCTGGATGAACAGCGCCTCCGGCATGGCCGGCATGGCCAGGCGTTCGGCCGAGCGGGCAAAGCGCGTCGCATTCATGTCCGGACGAAAAAGCACGATTTCGCCCTTGGCGGTGCGATACGCTTTCATGCCTTCGAACACTTCCTGCGCGTAGTGAAGCACTGCACAGGCCGGGTCGATCGCCAGCGGTGCGCGCGCCGTGACCTTGCCATCGTGCCAGCCGCCTTTGACGGTCCAGCGCAGCGTCACCATGTGATCCGTGAATACGCGACCGAAGCCGGGATCCTCGAGGGCTTTCTCGCGGGCCTGCGTGCTGACGGGTGAAGCGTGCGGTGTGATCGTAAAAGTCATGTGTGATCCTCGAGGACGCAAAGCAAGCTGCATAGGAGCAGCGCTGACGTTATGATTTGCATTGTATGGTAAAGGCCAAGCCCAGCCTGGGAAATATCGTTAGGCACATCCGCACCAGCAACGGCTGGACGCTCGCCGAGATGAGCCAGCACGTGGCGATTCCGCTTTCGACGCTCGCCAAGGTCGAGAAGGGTCACCTCACGTTGACCTATGACAAGCTGGTGGATCTGAGCGACAAGCTCGGCATGAGCCTGTCGGACTTTCTCAACGCCTCGCCGGTCGCGCCGCAGCCCAAGGGCATGGCGCGTCGGAGCGTCGGCCAAAGCGCCGACGGCCTGGGCGTGGAAACCAAGAATTACGATTATCGCTATCTGTGCACCGAGCTGCGCGGCAAGATCATGATCCCGATCATCAGCCGCGTGCGCTCCAGGACCATGCAGGAGTTCGGCGAGCTGCTGCGTCATGCCGGCGAGGAATTCGTGTACGTGCTCGAAGGCGCCATCGAGGTGCACTCGGAGTTTTACGATCCGATTACGTTGCGAGCCGGCGAATACATCTATCTCGACAGCGAAATGGGCCACGGCTACCTCGTCGCCGACGGATTCGAGGAAGCGACGGTGCTCGCCGTGTGTGCCTCGGCCGCGGCCAACCTTCAGCAGGAGCTGATTTCTCAGGCGCGCGGCGAAGCGCCCAAACCTGCCAAGACCGACCTCGCCGAGAAGCCGAAACTGGCGAAATCTCCCGCCCACAAGAAGGCCCCCGCAAAGGCCAAGCGGCGCGCCGGCGCGGCGTAACTGCCCGCGCTCGCGCCTCGCCGCCATCGGCGACGAGCGGCTTAATTTTGCTCCGGTAATCTCCATTCGGAGGAGTTTATCCTGTATGGAGAAAATTCTCTTGACAGGAATAGGCCCCTCCCTAGACTGGCCCATGGGGGATACAACAATCCGGGAGTCGTAATGACGCTTTCCCATTTGCCAGACCGCGCTCGGCAACGAGGCGCGGGGCTGCTGCTTTCTCTGTGCCTGTGCCTCGGGGCCGCTCTCGCTCCGCCAGCGCACGCCGCCGACCGATCCATCACCATCGAAGACCTGTTGAGTGCGCCGTTTCCTTATGGATTGACGGCGTCGCCCAAGGGCGAGCAGGTCGCCTGGATCGCCAATCATCTGGGCGCGCGCAATATCTATCTGGGACAGCTCGGCAAGGACGGCAAGCTCGCGGTGCGCCCGCTCACTCGCCAGGAAGGGGATAACGGGATCGAGCTCGCCGATCTGCAGTGGTCGCATGACAGCTCGTCTTTGGTGTTTTCGCGCGGTGGCAGTCTCGAAGGCGGCGGGCCGGTCAATCCGTTGAGCGCAGCCGCCGGGCCCATCGCGATGGAAATCGCGTCGGTGCGCCTCGACTCGGGCGAGATCCGCTCGTTTGGACCGGGCAGCAATGCGGTCACCTCCCCAGTCAACGACGATGTCGCGTTCGTGCGCGCGGGTCAGATCTGGACGGCGAATCTGTCTCGATCCGACGCGGCGACTCAATTGATCCAGGATGCCGGCGCTGCGAGCGAGCTGTCGTGGTCGCCGGATGGCAAGCGCCTGGGGTTCGTGAGTAATCGCAAGGATTACTCGATCGTGGGCGTCATCGACGTCTCATCGAAGAACATTCAATGGCTGAGCCCCGGCGTCGATCATGACATGAGCCTGCGCTGGTCTCGCGACGGCAAGCGGCTCGCGTGGGTTCGTTATCCGTCGCTGCCGATATCGTTCTGGACCGACGCGTTCTTCGCGAAGCGTGCAGGCGATCCGTGGTCGGTGTGGGTCGGCGATGTTGTGAGCGGCAGCGCCAAGCCGGTATGGACCGCCGACGCCGGTGCAGGCAGCGTGTTCCAGCCGATCGAGGGCAGCGCGAGTTTGCTCTGGACCGCGGACAATCGTCTGCTGTTTCCGTGGGAAAAGACCGGTTGGTTGCGGCTCTATGCTCTCGATCTGTCGCAGAAGGGTGCGCGTCCGGTCGCGTTGTCACAGGATGGCGCGGAAGTATTTTCGGCGACGTTGGATGCTTCGGGTCGCGACGTGATCTATTCCTCCAACGCTGAAGATGACGATCATCGTCATCTGTGGCGTGTGTCGGCGAAGGGCGGCAAGCCGCAGCGGACGACCCAGGGCGAAAGCATCGAGGACTTCCCCGTGGTCACTGAGAAAGGCGCGCTGTTCGCGTTGCACAGCACGGCGCGCGATCCGATGACTCCCGCGCTGGTTCAAGCGAATGGTGCCTTCAATGCGATGCCGGCGAGTGGCGCGGCGCTGTCATTCCCCAGCGATCGTCTGGTCGCTCCGGAGCGCGTGGTGTTCAAGAGCCCCGATGGGTTGTCGGTGCACGGCCAATTGTTCGTGCCGAGCGGAAAGAAGAGCTCCAAACAACCGGCGGTCTTGTTCTTCCACGGCGGACCGCAGCGGCAGATGCTGCTCGGCTGGCATCCGATGGGCGCATACACTCATATGTATGCGATGAATCAGTTCCTGGCCTCGAAGGGATATGTCGTTCTCTCGGTCAACTACCGCGGCGGTACAGGTTACGGATTGAATTTCCGCGAGCCGGACGACTTTGCCGCCGGCGGTGGCAGCGAGGCTCGTGATATCGGTGGCGCGGTTGAATATCTGAAGAGCCGCGGCGATATCGATGCTGCTCGCATCGGCGTGTATGGCATGAGCTACGGCGGCATCATGACGTCGCTGGCGCTCGCGAAGTTTCCGCAGGACTTCGCCGTTGGCGTCGACATGGCCGGCGTGCACAACTGGAAGACCATCCTTCCCGACCTGACCGCACCCGGCGCGTCGGCGGAAGTTGCCGAGCGGGCGTGGCAGTCGTCGGCGTTGAGCGCGGTCAAGAACTGGCGCGCGCCGGTACTGCTCGTGCACGGCGATGACGATCGCGCAGTGCCGTTCGATCAAACCGTCGAACTCGTTCGCGGATTGCGGGAGCACACCCGGGTCGAGCCGGAATTGCTGGTCATTCCCAACGAAGTCCACGATTTCATCCTGCATCGAAGCTGGCGGCGCGTGTTCGAAGCGACGCACGAATTCCTCGACCGTTATTTGCAACAGTCCGGTTCATAAGGAGAACACCATGGGGATCAGCCGACGAGAGATGTTGGTACACACCGGCTTACTTGCAGGCGTGACCGCGATGGGTCGGTTCGCGGTAGCCGATTCGACGGGCAGCGCGGCGTCCGGTGCGGACGCGGCGCTGTTCGCGCGTCTGGACGAGTTCGCTCGTCAGTTCATGGAAGAAATGAAATCGCCCGGCATGACCCTGGTGCTGGCGGATCGCAAAGGTCTGCGCCGCGTCGTGAACTATGGGTTCGGCGATGTCGAACGGCATGCTCCAGTCGGTGACGATGAGTTGTTCGAGATCGGCTCGATCAGCAAATCGTTCGTCGGAGTCTGCCTGATGCAGCTGCATGACGAAGGCAAACTGGATCTGCACAAGCCGATCGTGGAATACCTGCCCTGGTTCCGGATCGATTCGGCGTTCAAGCCCATCACCACGCACGATTTGTTGACGCACGGTTCGGGCCTGCCGGGAAACTGTCCGCTGTTGCCGTCCGATCCGTCGCTCCGTCATCGCGCCGCCTATGCGCCCGGTGAGCACTTCCATTATTGCAACATGGGTTACCAGGCGCTCGGCGAGCTCGCCGGGATTCTGGACGGTCGCGAGTTGCCCGAGGTCATTCGCAAGCGCGTGCTCGAGCCGCTTGGCATGACGCAGTCGGAGCCGGTGATCACGATGGATATTCGCGATCGCCTGGTGAAGAACTACTCGCTGTTCCTCAACGATCGTCCCAACACACGCGATGCTCGCCTCGCCGAAGCGCAGGGGCTCATCGTGACGACCGGCGCCGGCTGTGTCGCCGCGACGGCGAAAGATATGGGCGCGTACCTGCGCATGATCGCCAACGGCGGCGAAGGTCCGAACGGTCGCAGACTGATGTCGAAGGAGTCCTTCGCGCTGTTCACGAAAGCGCATATCGTCGCGCCGGAGTTCGGCCCGACCGCGAGCTATGGCTACGGTCTCGCGGTCGACAAGCTCGATGGTCACACAGTCGTGCGCCACACCGGTGGCATGACGTCCTTCATGTCGTCGTTGCTGGTCGATATCGACAACGGCGTCGGCGCGTTCGCGTCCGTCAACGCTCAGCAGGGCTATCGGCCGACGCCGGTCACGCAGTACGCCGTGCAGCTCATGCGCGAGCAGCAGATGTCCAAGCCGTTGCCCAGCCTCCCACCCGCCAATCCGGCCCTGCGTGTGCCGAATGCCGCCGACTATGCGGGTTCGTATCAGCAGAGCGGTGGCGGCAAGTTGGAGTTCGAGAGCGGCGGCGACAAATTGTTCCTCGTGCGCGCGGGTAACAAAGTGCCTCTGCAACCGGCCGGTGCGCCGGATGCATTCATTGTCGCGGATGGCGGCAAGAGTGTTTTCCCACTCGTATTCGGTCGCGCCGACGCCAAAGATCCCAAGAGCGCGGTGGTCGAAGTGGCGTCGGGCGGGGATTGGTACACGAACGGCAAGTATCGTGGCGAGAAACAATTCAACGTACCCAAGGAATGGCACAACTATGTCGGTCACTATCGGAACGACAATCCCTGGATCGGCAGCATTCGCATCGTGCTTCGCAAGGGCAAGTTGTGGGTCGATGGAATGATGCCGCTGGAAGCGGCGGGCGATCGTTTCAAGCTGCGCGACGAGCCGCACAGCCCCGAGTGGATTCAGTTCGGCGAGGTCGTCAACGGCCGGTGCATGCGACTGAAGTTCTCGGGCGAAGACATGTGGCGTGTGGCTGCGGCATAGAGGATTACTAAAAATGCGTCGCTGGAAGTGGGCTCTGTTGCTGTGTGTTCTGCCGTCGCTTCAGGCGGCGGTTGCCGGGCCGGTACTCGATGCCGAGATCGCCAGACTCTCGGCACCGATCGGTGGAAAGGTCGGTGTCGCGGCGTGGAAGCTCGATGGCAAGGGCGAGCGAGTGCTGGTGAACGCCGGCGAGCGCTATCCCATGGCGAGCACATTCAAGATCGGTGTCGCCGGGGCGATTCTGGCGCAGGTCGATGCGGGCAAGTTGAAGCTCGATCAACTGGTCGCGGTTCAGCCGAATGACCTCGTGCTGTCAGATGGGATCGCCACCCTGGCGGCTCATCCGGGGATCAGTCTATCGGTGTACAACCTGCTGGAGCTGATGCTCACATTGAGCGACAACACCGCGACCGATGTGCTCACCCGGCTCGCGGGTGGGCCGCAGGCCGCGACTGCGTGGGTGCGAAAGCAGGGCGTCGAAGACCAGCGAATCGACCGTGATACGGCCGGCTTGCTGCGCGACTTCTTCAACTTGCCTCAGGGGCCTTTCAGTCAGGTCCTGCAAGAGGCGGCCAAGAAGGATCCGAAACTCGAGGAGCGCGGACTGCGGCCGAACCCGGCGTTCGACAACGATGTGCGTGACACCTCGACACCGACGGCGATGGCGCAGTTGCTGACTCGGATTTTCAATCAGCAGGCGCTGAGCGCGTCGAGCACCAAGGTGCTGATCGACATCATGCAACGTTGTCACACCGGGGCCGGTCGCCTGCCGGGCCGGATGCCGGCGGGCACCGTCATTGCTCACAAGACCGGCACGATCGGTGGCACGGTGAACGATGTCGGCGTGATCACCTTGCCGGATGGCAAGGGCCAGATCGTCATCGCCGTGTTCATCAAGGAGAGCGACAAGTCGATGGAAGAGCGCGAGAAGGCGATTGCGGAAATCGCCCGCTCGGTGCGCGACTTTTACTTGTTCGCCGAGGCCAGCTAGCTTCCGAACGGCCCGTGCTTGCCATGCTCCTCCCGGCTGGATAGTATTTCGTATACTAAATGCCAGAGAGGAGCGATCGGCATGCGCTGGATGTTTGCGACGGCCGGAGCCCTCTGGTTATGCGCGCCCGCGGTCTTGGCCCAGTCGAATCAGGGCGATGCCGCCCGCGAGCTCAACACCATCTATCAGTCCGAGTGGGCATGGTGGAAGAACGAGATGGCCGAGGAGCCCGACGATGAGCGGCCGGGCGAAGAAGCGGATCACCTGGCGCGCGTCGATGAGGCCAGTCAGCAGGCGCGCCTGAAACATCTGCAGTCCGTGCTCGCGGACGTGAATCGGATCGACACCGCTTCGCTGTCGTCCGAAGAAAAGATCAACGCGGCGATCTTCCGGACCATTCTCGCCGAGCGCATCTCCGACCTGCGCTTCAAGACCTACCAGACGCCATTCAACTCCGACTCGTTCTTCTGGACCGAATTCACGCCGCGCGAAGGCTTCCCGGACCCGGAGGCGTATCGACGCTACCTCGGACGACTCGCGGATGTGTCTCGCTTCTTCGACGAGCACATCGCCAACATGCGGGCGGGTTTGAAGCGCGGCTTCACGGTGCCGAAGGTCTCAGCGACGGGCCGCGATAAGACCATCGAGCCGTATCTGGCCACCGACGATTCGAATCCGCTGTTCCTGCCGTTCACGCAGATGCCGACGAGCATCCCGACTGCCGATCAGGAGCGGATGCGCGGCGAAGCTCGCACGCTGCTCACCAAGCAAGTCGTGCCGGCATACCAGAAGCTGCTGGATTTCATTCGCAAGGAATATCTGGTCAAGGCGCGCACCAGCATCTCGGCGTCGGCGCTCCCGGACGGCGCGGCGTTCTATCAAGCCCGCATCGAGAAGTTCACGACGCTCAAGCTGACGCCGCCGCAGATTCATGAGATCGGTCTGAGCGAGGTGGCGCGCATCAAGGCGGAAATGGCAACCACCATGCGCAAGGCGGGCTTCACGGGCACCCTGCCGGAGTTCTACCATTTCCTGCGCACCGATCCGCAGTTCTATGCGAAGACGCCGCACCAGCTGATCGCCGAAGCGGCCTACATCGTCAAGAAGGCGGATCTCAAGCTCAAGGACATGATCGGCACCTTGCCGCGTTTTCGGCACGGCATTCTGCCGGTGCCCGACGCGTTGGCGCCGATCTACACCGGCGGTCGCGGCGGGCTGGAGAGCTGTTTGTTCAATACATATAACTTGCCGGCGCGGCCGCTCTACACGTTGCCCTCGCTGGTGCTGCACGAGTGCACGCCCGGTCACAGCTTTCAGGCGGCGTTGGCGCTGGAAGCGCCGGAGCGCCCGAAGTTTCGCAACGATGTTTATTTCTCGGGCTACGGCGAAGGCTGGGGCTTGTACACGGAATGGCTGGGCCGCGTGATGGGCATCTACGAGACGCCTTATGAAGAATTCGGCCAGCTCACGTATGAGATGTGGCGTGCCGCTCGGCTCGTCGTCGACACCGGCATTCATCACTACGGCTGGACACGCGACCAGGCGCTTCAATACATGAAGGACAACGTGGCGCTCTCGACTCATGAGATCACGACCGAAGTCGATCGCTACATCGCCTGGCCGGGTCAGGCGGTTGCGTACAAGCTCGGCGAACTGCAGATCCGGCGTCATCGGCGCGAAGCGGAGCAGGCGCTCGGTCCCAAATTCGATCAGCGCAAATTCCACGACGCCATTCTCGCGCTCGGCGCGGTACCGTTGCCGGTATTGGAGCAACGCATGGCGCAGTTCATTGCGGATGGTGGCGAGAATCCGCCCAACCCTTCGCGCGATCCCGCGGACCACAGCAATTGATCGAGTCGCGTATGGACACAATCCGAATTCTCGATTCTCACACGGGCGGCGAGCCGACGCGCCTGGTGCTCGAAGGCGGCCCCGATCTGGGCGAAGGTCCGCTCGATCTGCGACTGCGACGCTTTCGCGAAAGCTTCGACGCGTTCCGTTCCGCCATCGTCAATGAACCTCGTGGAAGCGACACCGTCGTCGGCGCGTTGCTGTGCAAGCCGCACCGAGAGGAATGCGATATCGGTGTGATCTTCTTCAACAACGTCGGCTACATCGGCATGTGTGGTCACGGCACCATCGGCGTGATTGTTTCCTTGGCGCATCTGGGCTTGCTCAAGCCTGGCACAGCGAAGATCGATACACCGGTCGGAATCGTCGAAGCGCAACTGCGGCCGGATGGATCGGTTGCCGTCGCCAATGTTCCGAGCTATCGCAAGGCACGCGCGGTGAGCGTTGACGTTCCAGGCGTTGGTGTCGTCACCGGCGACGTGGCTTGGGGCGGCAATTGGTTCTTCCTGGTCGAGCAGGACGGCATTTCCCTGCGGCTCTCGAATGTCGAGCCGCTGACCGATCTCGCGTGGCGCATTCGCCAAGCGGTGAATTCGCAAGGCTATCCCGAAGTTGACCACGTCGAGTTGCTCGGCGCGACGCCGACGGCACGCAGTCGGAATTTTGTTCTTTGCCCCGGCAAAGCATATGACCGCTCTCCCTGCGGCACGGGCACGAGCGCGAAGCTCGCGTGTCTCGCCGCGGACGGCAAGCTCGCGGAAGGCGAGGAGTGGACTCAAGAGAGTGTGCTCGGCAGCGTGTTCAGAGCGCACTATCGCTGGCTCGATCGCGACAAGGGCACCATCGCGCCGACCATCATCGGCACGGCGCATGTGACCGCCGATGCAAAGTTGCTGCTCGATCCGAACGATCCGTTCTGCTGGGGCATTCGCGACGACAAGAATATGGATGCCATGCGAGGCTGACCGATGAGAAATGTCGTGAGCGCCGCGCTGCGCGTCGGCGCGGTGCTGTTGTTCGTTCAGCCATCGGCGATGGCGGGCACGCCGCTCAATCTGCAAAGTCGCGATTTCGATATCGTGCTCGACAGCGAGACGCAGACGCTGCTGTCGCTGAAGCCGAAGCAGGGCAATGGCTTCGACTTCGCGCCGTCCAAGCTAAGCAAGACGCGGAATGGCGACGGCTACTATCAATTGGGCGATCTCGACCTCCGTCTGCGCGCGGCGGGTGAAAGTCAGTGGCAGGATTATTCGAGCGCGTATCGGCGTGAGCCGGCCCGTGAGTTGCCGCGCGACGGGGCGACGCTAGCGGCCGCTGAGATTTCCATGCGATTGCCCAGTGAGCTGGGGTTGCGCGTGGTTCGGCGCTGGCAAGTCGGGGAACGCGGCGATCTCACATTACGTTTCGAGCTGACCAATGCGGGAGAACGCGATATCGAGCTGGGCGGCGTCGGGCTCGCGATGGTGTTCGACAACGTGCTGTCGAACCGCTCGCTCGCGGAAGCGCACACTCAGGCCAGCTTCGCCGATCCATACATCGGCCTGGATGCGGGCTATGTGCAAGTCACGCGACTCAATGGCCAAGGTCCGGCGCTGCTCGTCGTCGGCGACACCGGCACACCCTTCGAAGCGTATCGGCCCATTGCCGACAAGAAGGATGCGGCAGGCAAGGCGCTGCTGCTCAATGACGCGACTCAACGCGGTCAGACCTTCGAAGGCTTCTACAGCTGGATGGCCGCGAGCCGAGGATTCGCGGAGCAGGAATGGAAGGGCGCCGAGCAATGGAACGAACCGACGTCAGTGACCCTTCGGCGCGGCGAGACACGTCGCTTCGGTGTGCAGTTCCTGGTCTCGAAATCGATTCGACAGATCGAGAGCACGCTTGCGGCCAACGCTCGGCCGGTGGCCATAGGCATCCCCGGTTATGTGTTGCCGACCGATCTTCCGGGCGATCTTTGGATCTCGTCGCGCCAGGCCGTTCGTTCGATCGTCGCTCAGCCGGCGGGTGCGCTGGAGACTGCGGCCGCTGAACGCGTCCAAAGCTGGTCGAGATATAAAGTCACTGGCCGGCATTGGGGGCGCTCGCGCCTGATCGTCACTTACGCGGACGGCAGTCGCCAGGCGATTCATTACTTCGTCACCAAGCCGAGCGCCACCGTGCTCGCGGACCTGGGGCGATTCCTTGCCACCAGACATTGGTACGACGATCCTTCCGATCCGTTCCAGCGCGGTCCGTCGTTCATGACGTTCGACCGCGAGCGCAACGCTGTCGTGTTGCAGGATCAGAGAGTGTGGATGGCGGGCTTGAGCGACGAGGGCGGCGCGGGTGCGTGGCTCGCACTCATCATGAAACAACTTGGCGCGCCCGACGCATCCGAGATCGAGAAATTCGAGCGCTTCGTCACGCAAACGCTGGATGGCCGGCTGCAGGTCAATCAAGGCGCCGACCGGTTCGGGGTTCGCAAGAGCCTGTTCTATTACGAGCCCGAGCCGCCCAAGGGCGTGCGCTATGACCCGGCCATCGACTGGACCAAATGGTCGGCGTGGCGAAAGTCACAAGCCGACTCGGTCGTGCGCTCGTTCAACTATGTCCACGTCGCCGCCGCGCATTGGGTCCTGTATCGACTGGCTCGTTATCACGAAGGTCTGGTCAAGGCGCATGACTGGCGCTGGTACCTGGATCGCGCTCATCGAACCGCGCTGGCCATGCCGAAGCTCGCGCCCGAGTATGCGAAGTTCGGTCAGATGGAAGGTGAAGTGTTCGTCGAGATCCTGCGCGATTTGCAGGACGAAGGCATGACGGCCGAAGCGTCGCAGTTGGAGCAGGCCATGCGTCAGCGCGCCGATCACTGGGCCGCCGAGGAGTATCCATTCGGCAGCGAAATGCCGTGGGACTCGACGGGTCAGCCCGAGGTGTATGCGTGGATGCGCTACTTCGGGAACGCACCGAAGGCGGAACTCACGCGGGAAGTCATCCTCGGCTATGACCCCACCGTTCCGAGCTGGGGTTACAACGGGAATGCGCGGCGTTACTGGGACTTCATGTACGCCGGCAAGACTGCGCAGCTCGAGCGACAACTCCATCACTACGGTTCCGCGAACAACGCGCTGCCATTGCTGGACTCGTTCCGCCGCGATCCGAGCGACATTCATCTGCTCCGGGTCGCGTACGGGGGCATGATGGGCACGCTCACCAACATCGATCAGGAAGGCTTCGGCTCGGCGGCGTTTCACTCCAATCCGGATCTGATGAGATTCGACGCTTATAATGGCGACTACGGCTCGGCGTTTTACGGCTACGCCTACGGCATCGGCAGTTATCTGGCGCGTCATCCGGTGTTCGGTAACCTCGGCTTCGGCGGCACGACGCAGGAACGAGGGTCGATCGTCAGCTTCACGCCGCGCGATGGTTTCAGGACGCGAGTGTTTCTCGCCGAGGCGGGATTGTGGCTGACATTGGATGGCGGAAAGTTCGCGCGGGTCGACTACGACCGGAGTAACGGGAACTTGAGTGTGATGCTGGATCCCGCCGACCCATTCACATCGAAAGCGCACCTCCGAATCGAGAGCGCGGTAGCCAGCTATCAACCGCGCACGACGCTGAGCAAAGAACGGGGTCGCTACGTCATCCCGCTCGGGAACAATCAAACGTCCGTGCAGTTGGGGCCGGCGCGCTGAGGTGTCAGCGCGCCGTTACGACTCGATCAAGCGCTAACGCTGGGGTTCTTCGTGTAGATGCGACAGCCAAACACGGGGCCGGCAGTGTTGCCAGGCTCGGGCTCGAAGCGCACCAGCACACTGTCTTTGCCACGCGTGAGCGCTTCCGGAATCTCATAGTCCACGTCGAAGAACACCGGCTTGTCCGGACGCAGCGATTGAGTCGCGATCCGCTGACCTTCGACCAGGATGTGGAATTTCCGCGCGCGCTCGTCGGCCCAATAAGTCGCCTGCAGGATCAGCGGCCCGGGCTTGACCTTCATGCGGAACGCGAAGAAGCCGCCGGTGCGGGCGTCGCGTCCCTGGCGGCCGCGATAGACCACCGGATAGGAAATGTCCGAAATCAGCTGGTGATCGCGCTCCGGCTGCATCTCGCCAAGGTGCATCACGTCGACTGAGCGGGCCGCGAGCTCCTTCTGACGCGCCTGTTCGGCGTTGAACGAGCGTTCCTCGTTGACCCACTCGGCATCCGTGAAGCGACGGAAGTAAACAGCGCTGCGACGGTGATAGTTCTTGTAGAACGGCGAGAACGTGAGCGCTGTCGGTCGGACGATGGTGTCGGCCCGATACACCGCCTGCTGGACATCGACCGGTTTGAAATCCGCGAGCAGGTCGGCGCCAACCAGCGCCGGTGCCGCGGCTTCGAACGGCTGATCGGCCGAGCCCAGATCGGCTGCGAGCACCATCGGCCCGCGCAAAATCGCAATCGTGTTGTCATCGCCCGGAGTTGCCTCGATGCGAAGTTCCAGCGGCAGCGTGAACGCGAGCGCATCGCCTTCGCGCCAACGACGGCGAACGATGAGATAGCCTGCGTCCTTCGTCGTTTCCGCCGGCTTGCCGTTGACAGTCAGCTGCGCGTCCTTCGCCCAGCCGGGGACGCGCAGGGCAATTGCAAACTGCTGCGGCTTCCGCAACGACGCGACCTTGACGTTCACCGTGCCTTCGTACGGATAGCGCGTCGTCAATTCCAGCTGCGCGCCTCGCGATTTCCAGGTCGCGCGCGATGGGATGAACAGATTGACCAGCAAAGTGTCTTCGTTCTCCCACCAGATCGACTCGCCGTGTTTGGAATGGCTTTCCATGCCGGAGCCGACGCAGCACCAGAAGCTGTCGGTAGGCGAGGAGAACTCGCGATTCGTGCCGGACATCAGCGGCGTCATGTAAGTGAACATGCCGGTGGCCGGATCCTGATGCGCCAGAATGTGATTCAGGTGCGCGCGCTCGTAGTAGTCGAACAGCGCGCCCGAAGGCTGCCACGCGAACAAATGGCGCGTCAGCTTGAGCATGTTGTAGGTGTTGCAAGCCTCGCAGGTCTGTTCGGTGATGTGCCTCGACACCGTGCGCGGCTCGGAGAAGTACTCGCGATCCGAGTTGCCGCCAATGACGTAACTGTGGTCGGTCGTGACGGTCTTCCAGAAGAAGCGGGGCGCGACGGCCTGTTCGCTCTTTCCGGTGATCTCGTGCAAGCGTGCCAGGCCAATCAACTTGGGAATCTGCGTGTTGGCGTGGCGTTGGGCCAGCTCGTCGCGCTGAGCGGTTAGCGGATCGAGAATGCGCTTGTGATAAATGCGCTCCGCCAGTTGCAACCAACGCCGGTCGCCGGTGCGCGTATAGAGCTCCGCGAAGCTTTCGTTGATGCCACCGTGCTCGCAATCCAGCACGGTTTGCACTTGCTCGTCATTGAGCGCGTTGAACACCTTCTCGATGTAACCGCCGAGGCCGACAGCTACCTGGATCGCGCGCTTGTTGCCGCCGCAGTACGTGTCGACGTCCATCAAGCCGGCAAACAGCTTGTGCCAGTTGTAGAGCGGCACCCAGCAGCCGTTGAGATCGAAGCCCGCCGAGCGGATTTCGCCGCGCATGATCTCCGGGAAGATTTCCTTGCCGTCGACGATCGTGCCGTCTTTGCGCTTGCGCGTGAACCCGGCGACGTAGCCGTCGCCTTGCTTGGCCTGCACCTCGGCTAATTCCGCGACGATGTATTCGGCGCGACGCTTGGCTTCGGGCTCGCCGGTCTGCGCATGAATCAACGCCAACGCGGAGAGATAGTGGCCGAGACTGTGGCCGGCAATCGTGTCCGCTTCCCAGCCGCCGTACGCGTCGCCCTTCGGCGTGAGCCCCGCGAACTTGCGGAAGTTGTGGAGCAGGCGATCCGGCTCCAGCTGCAACAGATATTTGCGATTCGCTTCCACTGCATCGGCGAAGGGCGACGGCAACAACCGCACGTCGCCGAGCGGCAGAGACTTCGCGGTGCCCGGCAAGGCGCCAGTGTTCGCCCAGGCGACCGTCCAAGGCAATCCGGCGCAGAGCGCGCCGGCTGCCGCACCCTTCAAGAGTGCGCGACGATCCGTCATCAGCGGGGGTCGAGTCATCGTTGCTCCTTAGGAAAAGCGTTGCAGATCGAAGGGCGCCAGGCTCACAGCCGTGGGCGAGTCTGTCGCGAGCTGCGCGACCAGATCGCCTGTGATGGCCGCGAGCGTGAGCCCGAGGTGTTGGTGACCGAATGCGTAAAGGATCTTGGGTGCGTGCGGCAGGCGGCCGATCGCAGGCAGGTAGTCCGGCAGCGTCGGGCGCGCGCCCATCCATTGACGGGTCGGCGCTTCGCAGGGGAGGCCGAGCTCAGTCACATGGCTGCGCAAACGCTGCCACTTGCGAACGTCGGGCGGCGCATCGACGTCGCCAAATTCCACGAAGCTCGCGGCTCGCAGGCCGGATTCGAAGCGCGTGACGATCATCGAACGATCTTCGAACACGACCGGCGGCAGATCGGGCCAGCGATGTTCCCTCATTTGTATGTGATAGCCGCGCTCGGCAATGATCGGCACGGATTTGCAATACGGCCTCATCAATTCGTCGGACCGAACGCCGGCAGCGATGACTGCGAAGTCGGCTTCCGTTGAGCTGCCGTCGTCCAACGTCACGCTGACCGAGCGCTCGCGATGGGTGACGGCGCGGGCTCTCGCATTCACGAGGCGGCCATTGCGAGCTGTGATGAACGTGCGCAGTGAATCTGCGAGCTTGGGCAGATCGGCGATCTGCGCGGTGTTCTCGAATCGAATGGCGCCGGCCGGGGCTTGTTTCATGAGCGCCGTGAGCTGTCGGATCTCGTCCGCATTGCATTCGTGAAATCGAGCATCGCCGATATCCGCGGATCGCCAGGCCGCGAGTCCAGCGGCTGCGCTGGCCGGGGACTCCCAAACGACGAAATGTCCCGTCTCGCGCACCAGGCCCGGCATGCCGAGCCGTTCGCTCACCGATTTCCACGCAGGCAGCGCGTTTGTGAGTAAGGAACGGAGCGCCGTGCGCCCCTGTTCGACGCGGCCTGCGGCACTGGCCATTCGGAGCGCGAACGGCAACCAACGTTTGATTTGCGACGGCGGCAAGCCGAGGGCGCCGCCTCTACTAAACAATCTGCGAGGGGCGGAGCGTAACACCGGCCACGATGCCAACGGCTCTACTTGCTCGATGGCGATGTGCCCGGCGTTGCCCCACGACGCGGGGCCGGCCGCAGGCGCTGTATCTATTACAGTCACCTCGACCCCCGCGCGTTGCAGGCTCGTCGCGATGGTGAGACCCACGACGCCGCCGCCTAGAATCACTGCTCGTTGCATACGACTCGCAGATTACACTGGCTAAGGCCGAATAGTATACGATATACTTAAAATCCCAGTAGACGAGGCAATCATGACACCGACCTGGCAGGGCGTTTATCCGGCGGCGACCACCCAATTCAAGGAGGATTTGTCCATCGACCTGGCGCAGAGCCAGCGAGTGATCGACAACCTGGTGAAAGACGGTGTCCACGGCATCATCGCGATGGGCACGTGCGGCGAGAACAACTCGCTCGATCCGGCCGAGAAACAAACATTGCTGCGCGCGGTGACCGAAGTCGTCGCGGGCCGGGTGCCGGTCGTCACCGGCGTTTCCGAATTCGATACGCGTCGCGCCGTGGCCTTCGCCAAAGATGCAAAGAAGGCAGGCGCCGATGGATTGATGGTACTTCCTGCGATGGTGTATGTGCCCACCGAGGAAGAGCTGATCATGCACTTCCGCACGGTGGCTCAAGCGACCGATCTGCCGGTGATGTTGTACAACAATCCGCCGGCGTATCGAGTCAACATTTCGGTGGCGGTGCTCGAAGCGCTGCGCGATGTGCCGAACATCGTCGCGGTCAAGGAATCGGCGCCGGATCCGCGTCGTTTCACCGATCTCATCAATGCGTTCGGCGATCGCTACATCCTGATGGCCGGCCTCGATGACGTGGCTTTGGAAGGCTTGCTGCTCGGTGCGACAGGTTGGGTCTCCGGCCTCACGAGCGCATTCCCTCGGGAATCGATTCAGCTGATCGAGGCGGTCCGGGCTGGCAATCTGGAGCAGGCGCGCGCGATCTATCGCTGGTTCATGCCGCTGTTACATCTGGATGCCGAGCACGATCTGGTTCAGTCCATCAAGCTCGCCGAGCAGATCATGGGCCGCGGTTCGGAACGAGTGCGCCCGCCACGCTTGCCGTTGTCGGGCGAGCGCCGCCGGCAGGTGACCGCAATGGTTGAACGCGCGGCCGCCACTCGGCCAACGCTTCGTGCATAAGCCAAGCCGATAACTGCGCTGGCAGCGATTTCAGGGGAGCGAGCATGGGAATATTCGGCCAGCGTAAATCGCTACAGCACTCGGACGGAATGGACGAGGGCAGGCGACTCGCCAAGACGTTGAGCTGGCCGCATCTGATCGCGCTCGGTGTCGGTGCCATTGTCGGCACCGGCATCTATACCCTCACCGGCGTCGGGGCCGATCGCGCTGGCCCGGCAGTGATCTTCGCGTTCGCAATCGCCGGCGCGGTGTGTGCTTGCGCCGCGCTTGCCTACGCCGAAGTCGCGACGTTGATGCCCGCGGCCGGCGGCGCCTACACATATACCTACGTCGCCATCGGCGAGCGGCTGGCCTGGGTCGTAGGCTGGAGCTTGATCCTGGAATATTCGCTCGCTTGCAGTACCGTCGCGGTCGGATGGTCGGCGTATCTGGTCGGATGGCTCAACACCGCGGGCATCCATCTACCTGCCGCATTACTCAGTGGGCCGCACGGCGGAGGCATCATCAATCTGCCTGCGGTGCTGGTCGCTCTCATCATCACCGGCATGCTCGTCGCCGGCACGCGTGAGAGCGCAACGTTCAACATCATTCTGGTCATCATCAAGCTGACTGCGCTGGCTTGCTTCGTCGCGCTGGCGTTGCCCGCGTTCAATGCCGGCAATCTCGAGCCATTCATGCCTTACGGTTTCGCGAGCCACGACGAAGGCGGAGCGAAGCGAGGCGTGATGGCTGCTGCGGCGATCGTGTTCTTCGCGTTCTATGGATTCGATGCCGTCGCCACGTCCGCGGAAGAGGCGAAGAATCCAGGTCGAGATCTGAAAATCGGCATCGTGGGCTCGATGGCGGTTTGTACGCTGATCTACATGCTGGTCGCGGTGTCGGCGGTGGGGGCGGTCAAGCACTCGGAGCTGGCAGCGTCGGCTGAGCCACTCGCGTATGTCTTGCGAACGCTTCAGCATCCGGCCGCGGCTTGGGCGGTGGGATTGGCGGCGCTCATTGCGTTGCCGTCGGTGATTCTGGTGATGATGTACGGCCAGAGCCGCATCTTCTTTGTAATGGCGCGCGATGGACTGTTGCCGAAGCGGTTGAGCGCGGTGTCGGCGCGCACGGGCACGCCCGTGTTGATCACGGCTGTGACAGGCACCTTCGTCGCGTTCGCGGCTGGATTGTTTCGTCTCGACGAGATCGCCGAGCTGGCCAATGCGGGCACGTTGCTGGCGTTCGTGACGACGGCGGCCTCGATGATGGTGCTGCGTCGGACCGCTCCCAACGCGCCGCGTGTGTTTCGATGTCCCGCGCCGAATGTGGTCGGGACCCTGGCGATCCTCGGCTGCCTGTATCTTTTCCTGAGCTTGCCGGGGCTGACGATTCAACGCTTCCTGCTGTGGAACGCGGTGGGCTTCGCCATCTATCTGCTGCTCCAATGGTTGCGGGCGAGAGTCGTCGCGGTCGCATGATGAAGCGTTTGCTTGCGTGCGCGTTGCTGGCGTCGTTGCCGGTCACGGCCAGTCTTGCGGAGACGTTGAACGACGTCATTGCCGAGTACGAGACGCTCGCCCGCCAGACGGATACGAACGAGGGGCCGGGATGGCCGGATGTGAGTCTCGCGGCCTCTCAGCGACGAACCGCGAAATACATCGAACTCCGCGATCGACTCGGAAAGGTCGCTGCGCCTGGCGACGAAGGTGCACTCACACGAGAGTTGCTGCTTTGGCGGCTGGATGTACTGATCGAAGGCGCGCGGTTCGATGAAGATCGTGTGCCGTTCGATAGCGGCGATGGATTCTTCAATGCCGCGACCTACGCGGCTCAAGTCACGCCGATTGCGACGGAAGCTGATGCGACGGCGTGGATCGCGAGGCTGACGGCGCTGCCGTCTTACTACGATGCGCAGATCGCGAACATGAAGCGGGGCATTCGCACCGGCTTCACGCAACCGCGCTCGACCGCCGAGTCGGCGTTGCGATCTATGAAAGTCACGGCGGAGCAGCCGGCAGCGGAGAGTCCGTTGTTGAAGCCGTTGGCTTCGTTGCCTGCGATCATTCCAGAGGCGAGGCAGAACGCGTTGCGGGCCGAGGCGCTGGGCGTCGTTGATCGTGTTGTTAAGCCGGCCCAGCGTTCCTTGGTGGCTTTTTTCGAGAAGGACTATCTGCCCAAGGCGAGACCGAAGCTCGGTGCGTCGACGGTGAAGGATGGCAAGGCTTACTACGCATTCGCGGTGAGGCGTTCGACGACCACCCGTCTGACGCCGGATGAGGTGTTCGACATCGGTGCGGCGGAGGTCGAGCGCATTCGAGCCGAGATGCTCAGTGCGCAACGCGCGGAAGGTTTCCAGGGAACATTGCGCGAGTATCTGGATGACATGAATCGTCGCCCGGGAAGTCATGTTCCGGATATCGAAAGTTACATCGAGAAGGCGGCGGGCATTGGCAATCGAGTGTCGCTGGAGCTGCCGCGATGGTTCAAAACGCTGCCCCGATTGACCTGGGGCGTTCGGGTCAAACCGCCCGAGTTGGAAGCGGCATCGGGTGCTTACAACCTTGGCGATCCGGAGAAGGGCGTTGCGGGCGCGGTCGTGGTGGGGAGCCAGGCGTATCGCAGTTCGATCTACGGGCTCACGGCGTGGATGCTTCATGAAGGGGTGCCCGGGCACCATTTGCAGATCGCGCTCGGGCAAGAGCGTTCGGATCTGCCGAAGTTCAGGCGTCGAGACGATGTGACCGCCTTCGTCGAAGGCTGGGCACTGTATGCGGAGCGCCTGGGAGCGGAGATGGGCATCTACCGAACGCGCGAGGAACGCGTGCAGCAGTTGTCGTTCGAAATGTGGCGAGCGTGCCGGTTGGTGATGGATGTGGGCATCCATTGGAAACGTTGGTCCGCGGAGCAAGCCGCGGCTTGCCTGAAGGAGAACACGGCGTTGTCGCCGGACTCCGTGGAAGGGGAGACGCAACGTTACATCTCGTGGCCGGGACAGGCATTGGCGTACAAGATCGGTGAGCTCAGGATTCGGAAGATTCGTGCGGAAGCGGAGCAGACGCTGGGGAGTCGGTTCGATATTCGCGAGTTTCACGATGCGTTGATTGGCAGCGGACCGATGCCGCTCGACATCCTCGAACGGCGAATGCGGCGGTGGGTGGAACTGCAGCGGTGATTCGTTAGCTCGTTGAGACGCTGGCGTCGGCGCTGGCCTATTTCCCCGTCGTGGCCGGAATCGAAGCCCTAGCGGGTGGAGTGGTCTGGGGCGCTGGTGTTGATATCTCTGCGTCGTTGTCTCCCTCGTTGTGTTGTCGTTGTCGTTGTCGTCGTCGGAGCCGGAGCCGGAATCGGAGCCGGAGCCGGAGCCGGAGTCGGAGGCGTCGGTGGTCTGCGTCGCCGGGAGTGACCTACCTCGTCCCGGCACCGCGCCCCCGGTGGCCGCGCTAACGCGCGTCCTCCTTGGGTCCCATCCCTGGGCGCGCTGCCCCGACAAGGTCCATCTTGTTCGAGGCTGCCGGGACGAGGT
>JAEWAF010000015.1 GCA_023391815.1 Pseudomonadota bacterium | reverse complement strand
TGGTGGCCGGCGGAGTGGGGGTCTATTTCGCGGCGTTGTGGGTGATGGGCGTACGCGCCGGCCAGTTCCGACTGCAGGCGCCCGCAACTTCCCTATAATGGCTGCCTTCAACTGAACTCATTTCTGGACTGGCGGAGCACGAGGGCCGCGGTGGAGCTCATTCGGGGCCTGTACAACCTGCGTGCCGGGCAGCGGGGCTGCGTGCTGACGATCGGGGCGTTCGACGGCATCCATCTCGGGCACCAGGAGATGATTCGTGTGCTGCGCGAGCGCGCCGCCCAGCACGGCTTGCCGGCTGCGTTGCTGTCGTTCGAGCCGACGCCGCGTGAGTTTTTCGCCAAAGGCACGCCGCCGGCCCGGCTGACCCGCTTTCGGGAGAAGTTCGAAGCGCTGGAGCGCTCCGGGGTCGACCGATTCGTCTGCCTGCGGTTCGACGAGTGCATGCGCAGCCTCGGTCGCGAAGAGTTCGTGAATGAGGTACTGGTAAAAGCGCTCGGCGTCCGCCACATCGTGGTAGGACATGACTTTCGCTTCGGGCGTGGCAATCAGGGCGACGTCGCCTGTTTGCGCGCGCTCGGCGCAGAGGCCGGGTTCGAGGTCACCGAAGTGCCGCCGTTCGAGATCGACGGCGAGCGCGTCAGCAGCTCCGGCATTCGCGAGGCGCTGGCAGTCGGCGACATCGCCAAGGCGACGAAGTTGCTCGGTCGTCCGTATCGGATGACAGGCAAGGTGATCCATGGCGAGAAACTCGGCCGGAAGCTGGGTTTCCCGACCGCGAATCTGCGAACGCTTCGTCGCGCGACGCCACTGGCGGGCATATTTGCGATTCGGGTCACAGGCGCCGGTTTGAAGGAGGCGCCGGGTGTCGCGAGCCTGGGCACGCGCCCGGCGGTGAACGGCAAGGAGTTGCTCCTGGAAGCTCACGTGTTCGACTTCGAGGGCGATTTGTATCGTCAGCTGTTGCACGTCGACTTCATCGCCTACCTGCGCGCGGAGCGCTGGTTCGCGGACATGGATGCGCTGACCGAACAGATGAATCGAGACGCCGCCCAGGCGCGGCAGATATTGGGTTCGTGAATCGAGTATGGACTATAAGCAAACCATCAACCTGCCCCAGACCGACTTCCCGATGAAGGCCGACCTGGCCCGTCGTGAGCCGGACATTCTCAAGCGTTGGGAAGAAACCCAGACGTACCAGAAGCTGCGCGAGATCGCGAAGGGCCGGCCGACGTTCATTCTCCAGGACGGTCCGCCGTACGCGAACGGCGCGATTCACCTCGGTCATGCCATCAACAAGGTGTTGAAGGACATCGTCGTCAAGTCGCGTTCGATGGATGGTTACGACGCGCCCTATGTGCCGGGCTGGGACTGCCACGGTCTGCCCATCGAGCATCAGATCGAGAAGACTCGCGGCAAGGAAGTGAAGTCGCTCGATCCTCGCGCATTCCGCCAGGCGTGCCGCGAATTCGCGCAGTCGCAGATCAACGGTCAGCGCGAAGACTTCAAACGTCTCGGCGTGATGGGCGATTGGGATCGTCCGTACATCACGATGGCGCCGAAGTACGAAGCCGAACAACTGCGTGCGTTCGCGCAGATCCTGCGCAACGGTCACGTCTACAAAGGGTTGAAGCCGGTGCACTGGTGTCTGGACTGCCGCTCGGCGCTGGCCGAAGCGGAAGTCGAGTACGAAGATAAAACGTCGCCCGCGCTCGATGTGCGCTTCGGCGTGAAGGATCTCGCCGATCTGGCCAAGCGCTTCGGCGTGGCCTCGGTGAAGGCGCCGGCCAGCATCATCATCTGGACGACCACGCCGTGGACGCTGCCTGCCAACCAGGCGGTCGCATTGGGTCCCGAGTTTCGTTATTCGCTGGTCGATACCGGCACTGAAACGTTGGTGCTGGCGAGCGCTCTGGTCGATGCGGTCACCAAGCGCGCGGGCGTCGAGAATGTCACGCGCGTCGCCGAAGTCGATGGCGCGAAGCTCGAAGGGCTGAAGCTGCAGCACCCGTTCTACGAGCGCGTCGTGCCGGTCATTCTCGGCGACCACGTCACCATCGACGACGGTACGGGCGCCGTTCATACGGCGCCGGGCCACGGTGCGGAAGACTTCGAAGTGGGCTTGAAGTACAAGCTCGAGGTCTACAACCCCGTCGGCAGCGACGGTCGCTTCGTTACCGGCACGCCGATCTTCGAAGGCGAGCGCGTGTTCGATGCGAACAAGCATGTGATCGAAGTGCTGAAGGAGCGCGGCGCGCTGTTGCACGAGGCGAAGCTCGTTCACCGCTATGCGCACTGCTGGCGTCACAAAACGCCGGTGATCTATCGCGCGACCGCGCAATGGTTCATCAGCATGGAACAGGCGAACCTGCGTAAGGGCGCGCTGCGCGAAATCGCCAAGGTGCAGTGGGTGCCCGGATGGGGGCAGAACCGCATCACCGGCATGATCGCGGACCGCCCCGATTGGTGTATCTCACGTCAGCGTGTGTGGGGCGTGCCGTTGCCGTTGTTCACTCACAAAGCGACCGGCGAGTTGCATCCGCGCACGGTCGAATTGATCGAGCCGGTCGCGAAGCTGGTCGAAGAAGGCGGCATCGATGCCTGGTTCGATCTCGATCCGGCGGAGCTGCTCGGCGGCGAGGCGGCGGACTACGAGAAGGTCAACGACATCATGGACGTGTGGTTCGACTCCGGTATCGCGCATCACTCGGTGCCCAAGCTGCACCCGGATGTGAAGGCGCCGGCCGATTTGTATCTCGAAGGTTCGGATCAGCATCGAGGCTGGTTCCACAGCTCGCTGCTGACGTCGGTTGCCCAACACGATCGCGCGCCTTACAAAGCGGTGCTCACGCACGGCTTCACGATCGACGAGAAGGGACGGAAGATGTCCAAGTCCTTAGGGAACGTCGTCGTCCCACAGAAGGTGATCGGCACGCTGGGGGCGGACGTGCTGCGTCTGTGGATCGCAGCCACCGATTACGCCAATGAAATGGCGCTTTCGGATGAGATCCTGAAGCGCGTCGCCGAGTCGTATCGGCGCATTCGTAACACCGCGCGCTTCCTGCTCGGCAATCTCGACGGCTTCGATCCCGCGACGGACAAAGTGCCGGCGTCGGAGATGGTCGCGGTCGATCGCTGGGCCGTGTGGCGCACGCATCAACTGCAGGAAGAAGTGATCGCTGCCTATCGCAGCTATCAGTTCCACTTGATCTATCAGAAGGTCCACAACTTCTGCAGCGTCGACCTGGGTGGCTTCTATCTGGATATCACCAAGGATCGCGTCTACACCACCGGCAAGAAGAGCTTGCCTCGCCGCTCGGCGCAGACCGCGATGTTTTATATCGCCGAAGCGTTGAGCCGGTGGCTCGCGCCCATCCTGTCGTTCAC
This sequence comes from Pseudomonadota bacterium, assembly GCA_023391815.1. GTDB lineage: Bacteria > Pseudomonadota > Gammaproteobacteria > Steroidobacterales > Steroidobacteraceae > Steroidobacter. Next base: position 36,984 of record JAEWAF010000015.1, on the reverse strand, counting down.
GGCGGAGGAGATCTGGCGCTATATGCCGGGCGCACGCAGCGAGTCGGTGTTCTTCAACACCTTCTACGAATTCCCGAAGGAGCTGACCCGGCAGCCCTCGATCGATTGGGATGCCATCCTCAACGTTCGCGGCGCTATCGCACGTGAGCTGGAGAAGCTGCGTAACGCAGGCTCCATCGGCGCGCCCCTCGATGCTGAAGTGGACGTGTACACGAAGGGCGCGTTGCTGGAGACCTTGCAGCAGTTCGGCGAAGAGCTTCGTTTCGTGTTCATCACTTCGGGCGCACGGGCGCATTCCGCCGACGGCCGGCCAGCCGATGCCGTCGCGGCGGAAGAAGGCGAGGGCAATACCACCTGGATCGCGGTGAAGCCGACGACGGCGGTAAAGTGCGTGCGTTGCTGGCACAAGCGTCCGGATGTGGGGCAGAACCCGAAACATCCCGAACTCTGCGGACGTTGCGTGACCAACGTGGACGGGCCGGGCGAGCAGCGGCGCTTTACTTGAGGTTGATGCGATGACCAACCCGTTGGCGAAAGTCTGGTTCACGCCCACCCGCGGCGGCAGCAACTGGCTGTGGCTGTCCTTCTTCGTGGTGATTCTGGACCAGGCGACCAAAGCTCTGGTCATCAGCACCGTGAAGCTTCAGGACAGCATTTCGTTGTTACCCATTCTGGATATCGTGTATCTGGAGAACACCGGCGCGGCGTTCAGCATCCTGGCGCAGGCGTCGGGATGGCAGCGCTGGTTCTTCATCACGCTCGCGGTCGTGGTGAGTCTGACGTTGATGATCTGGCTGCGGCGAATCCGCTCCGATCAGACCGTGCTCGCGATTGGTCTGTCGCTGGTGCTCGGCGGCGCGCTCGGCAACGTGATCGATCGCGTGATGCACGGCTTCGTCGTCGACTTCATTTATTTCAACTGGCGCACGTGGGACTTCCCGGCGTTCAACATCGCCGACACCGCGATCTCCGTCGGCGCGGCCTGTCTGCTGATCGATGCGTTCCTCGAGAGCGGGCACGACCGCCGTCCCGCGGGCGGCACGCCCCAATCCGACAGAGTAGGCCCGAGCAAGTAACATGCAAATCCTTCTCGCCAACCCCCGCGGATTCTGTGCGGGCGTCGATCGGGCCATCGATATCGTCGAGCGCGCGATCGAGCTGTTCGGTGCGCCGATCTACGTGCGGCATGAAGTCGTTCACAACCGCTACGTGGTGGAACGTCTGCGCAGCCTGGGGGCCGTGTTCGTCGAAGAATTGGACGAGGTGCCCGACGACGCCACGGTGATCTTCAGCGCGCACGGTGTCGCCCGTGCGGTTCAAGACGAAGCGCGTCGTCGCGATCTGAAAGTGTTCGATGCGACCTGTCCGCTGGTCACCAAGGTTCACATGGAAGTCTCGCGGTATGCGCGCGAAGGCCGCGAGGTGATTCTGATCGGTCACGAAGGCCATCCCGAAGTCGAAGGCACCATGGGGCAGTTCGACACTCAGTACGGCGGTCGCATCGTGCTGGTGGAGACGCCCGAGGATGTGGATCGTCTCGAGATCAAGGATGCGGAGCGCCTCGCGTTCGTGACTCAGACGACGTTGTCGGTCGACGATACGCAGCGGGTTGTCGATGCTTTGCGCCGTCGCTTCCCGACCCTGACCACGCCTCGCAAGGAAGACATTTGCTACGCGACGCAGAATCGGCAGGACGCGGTGAAGCGTCTGGTCGAGCGTTGCGACATCATTCTGGTGGTCGGTTCACCGACCAGCTCGAACTCGAATCGTTTGCGTGAGATCGCCGAGAAGGCGGGCATTCCGGGCTACTTGATCGACGGACCCGAGGATATGAAGCGGGAATGGTTCGATGGCAAGCAAGTCGTCGGTGTGACGGCGGGCGCGTCGGCGCCGGAAGTGCTGGTCGAGCGGGTGGTCGCGCAGCTCAGAGCGTGGGGCGGGCAATCCCCTGAGCATGTGCAAGGGCAAGTGGAGAATGTGGTGTTCAGCTTGCCGCGCGAGCTGCGCGTGTCGCTTCCGGAAAAGCAGCGTCCGACTATCTGATTTCCACGCGCGTCACATATGACGCCGCGCCTGTTCCGGGCGCCGACCAGCTGACCGCGACCACGTAGCTCGCCGGCGTCAAGGACGTATCGCGTGAGATCGTGCCCAGGCCGCTGGGCAGCGAGTTTTCCACTTCGTCTTCCCAGCACGCCGCGATTTGAGCGGCCTTGTCTTGCGGCGACTTGGTCTTTGCTTTCTCGTTACAGATCACGCCGACGGTCGTCGCGAAACCGTCGCGACCCTCGGTGGTCGTGCGAATGACATCTGCCATTTGGTCGGCAAGCTCCGCCGCGCGCAGTGGCAGGCGCGCGTCGGCGGGAATGTGAGTCTGATCCGAGTAGAGCGCGGCAATGCCGACGATGGCCACTGCGATGACCAGCAAGGCCGCCAGAATCTCGACGATGTTGAATCCGCGTGCGTAATGAGCGCTGCGCAGGGGCGTGATTGATCCTCCCATACGGGCGCATGATGGCTATCCGCTCGGACAGCGTAAAGGGCGATTGTCGGAGTCCCTCTTCGAGACGCGCGGACGGCCGGCGATGTTGATGATGATGGCCCGCGCATGCGCCGAGCCGCGGCGGTCACAGAACACCAGAGTGCCGTTCACCACGGTTCGGTAGTACGGCTTGAACGAATAGCCGCGACGGTTCGATGTGATCGTACCCTGGGGAAATGCTTGTTGAATGGCGAGCACCCGCTCGTTCGCATCGCGCACCGGCGGCTCATCGCGGTCGTCGTTGATGAAGACCATCCAGCCGAGCTGCCAGTTCGCCAGGTCGGTGCTGCATGTCTGGCCATCGAGCGAACGGCAGATGCTCACGGTCCGGTGATACGTCGCCGCGGCGCTTCGAGCAAGAAAGATGCTGTGAACGAAAGAGTTCACGGCGATCGCGCGCTCGGAGTCGAGCCACATTCCTCGGAACGAGGGCACGGCCAGCCCCAGCAGAACTGCCGCGACTGACAGGGTGACCATCAACTCCAGCAGGCTGAATCCCCGGGCGGCACCGGCTCCCGGTCCCAGTGGACAGGCTCGATACATGGGCGCGATCCTTCGCTTGCGACCGGGCCAACATAACGGTCCGGGACAGCCCCCAAATGTAGATTTCGAGGCATTTTTACCTAGTTTCTCGCCTCCCGGCGCATGCCGAGGTATGCTCGTCCCCAGTTGTTTGTCCTGGGTAGTTGCCCCGATCTTTCAGTGGCGGGTCCCTAAGTGAGTTCCGAGTACAGCCCCCAGCCCAGCGCTCAGCCCGATCCCGCGACCGGCGCCGAAGGCCCGACGCGCGACCGGATCGTCGAGCAGCTTCACCTGCACGGCCTCAAACCCACTCACCAGCGCGTGCGCGTGGCCGAGATCCTGATGGCCGCGCCGACCCACATGACGGCCGAGCAGATCCTGGCCGAGATTCGCCGGGGTGGTGAGCGGGTCTCCAAGGCCACGGTCTACAACACGCTCAAAGTGCTGGCCCAGCGCGGCCTGGTGCGCCAGATCCACCTGGATCCGGAGCGCTCGGTGTACGACTCGACCATCGTGCCCCACCACCATTTCCACGACCTGGAAACCGGCGAGCTGCGGGACATCGATCCGAACGACATTGCCTTCAGTCGTTTCCCGACATTGCCGGAGGGCATGGAGGCCGAGGCCATCGAAGTCGTGATCCGCCTGCGCAAGAAGCGGCCGGCCGAGGCCCGGTAAAGTAAGTTGATTGCGGCGCCTGTTCGCTCGCAACTTCTTCCCCTATACTTCGCACCCCGCCGCACCGGGCTCCCGGTGCCGCATCGGTTCTTCGGCGCCGACTTAGCTCAGCTGGTAGAGCAACGCATTCGTAATGCGTGGGTCCGCGGTTCGATTCCGCGAGTCGGCACCATCTCCTACTCCAGGCGCTTCCAGTAAGGTCGCCACACTCCCACAAACACCTGTAATCACAGGCGTTTTGTTCCACCACGTTCCTTGGCTGTCCATCGGCAGCCTAACACGCGCGGGGGTAACTCTGGGAGTAACCCCCAGGCTCGGTGGCTCGAAGTAGGGGTAACTGGAAGATGGCGCTGACTGATATCCAGATCCGCTCGGCGAAGGCCGTGGACAAGCCGTTGAAGCTGTTCGACGGCGGCGGGCTGTATTTGCTCGTCAATCCGAACGGGAGTCGGTGGTGGCGGTTCAAGTATCGCTACGAGGGGAAGGAGCGCGGGCTCTCCCTTGGCGTCTACCCCGATGTCTCGCTCAAGCGCGCCCGTGCAGGGCGGGATGAGGCGCGGCGCCTGCTCGTCGAAGGCATCGATCCGAGCGCTAGCCGCCAAGCGGATAAGCTGGCTCGCGCCGTGACTTTCCAAGCCGTCGCGGAAGAATGGCTGGAACAGCAGGCCAAGAAGGTCGCACCGATCACCCTGTCGAAAGCGCGGTGGATGATTGCGGAATTCATGGTGCCGCATATTGGCTCTCGGCCGATTCACAAGATCACGCCGGCAGATGTGCTCGCGGCGCTCCGTCACATCGAGGCGCGCGGCAAGCACGAGACCGCTCATCGCACGAAGCAGTGCGTGGGTCAGATCTTTCGCTATGCCGTCGCGACGAGTCGCGCCGAGCGCGATGTCACGGCCGATCTGCGCGGTGCGCTCGCGGCGGTATCGACAAAGAATCACGCGGCGGTGACCGATGCCGAAGCCATCGGCGCGCTGCTGAGAGCTATAGACGGCTACCGTGGTCAACCCGCGACTCACGCCGCGCTCAAGCTCGCGCCGCTGATATTCGTGCGGCCCGGTGAACTACGCCAAGCGGAATGGTGTGAGATCAGCTTCGAGGCTGCGGAATGGCGTATCCCGGCGCGCAAGATGAAGATGCGCGAGGTGCACATCGTGCCACTCTCAAATCAAGCGCTGAAAATACTTCGCGAGTTGCGGCCACTGACGGGATCAGGGATGTATGTGTTCCCGTCTATTAGAAGCACTCAACGACCGATGTCGGAGAACACGATCAATGGCGCGCTTCGCAGGCTTGGCTATGGCAACGAGGAAATGACGGGCCACGGGTTCCGTGCGATGGCTTCGACTTGCCTCAATGAACAGGGATGGCATCCAGATGTGATCGAGCTTCAGCTGGCTCACGCGGAAAGAAACAAAGTGCGCGCGGCATACAACCGCGCCACGCGTCTCGCTGAGAGGAGGGCGATGATGCAGGCGTGGGCGGATTACCTCGACGGACTCCGGGTCGGCGCGAACGCCGAGCGGGCGTGGAAGGGCGCGGGTGAGCGTGCAGAGCGCAGCTGGGGTTAACGGAGGAGAATGGAAGCTCGGTGTGTAATTTGTTTGAAAAACAAGGATATAGATGCAATGAAGCAACAGGCAGGGATCAAATCGCTGGCCGTGAGAATTGACACATTGGACAGATTAGACAATGTGGTAGGCTTGGCATGGAGGTACGCCATGGCCAATAGAGATCCGGTTTTCGCACTCTCAAACCTATCGGACACTGCGGCCGAGTTTGTGAAAGAGCACCCGCGCGAAGCAAAGCTCGCCATCGTGGTTGCGTTGGAAACCGCCGCTCGGCAATTCAGTGTCGTTAGCGGCCAGAGCGACGATGATGTCCCTCAAGAGTTGCGGCAGTTCCTGGTCGACGAAGATCGAGAGCTCGACTCCGATGAGATGGTCGGCGCCGCCGAAGCCGCTGAGCGGTTGGATGTGGCGCGCGCGACGATCTACAACTGGATCAATGAAGGGCGACTCATTGGTTGGCGTGTTACCAGAAACGGCGTTGTGATCCCTGCAGAGCAAATCGTCGGCCCCGGCGAACTGGTTCCAGGCATCGCGGAAGTCATAGAGGAAATCGGTGATTCGCGCGCGGCGTGGCGCTTCCTCACAGAGGAATCACCTTTCTTCGACAAGCCCGCTCGCCCCATGGACAAGCTCAAGAAAGGGGAAATTGAGGCTGTGATCAAGGCGGCGCAATCCCAGGGTGATGCCTTTACATGACGGGCTATCCGCGAGCGCGGGTCGAAGCCGTCCTGAGGCAGGAGTCTGTTCACGCGACCCGGCTGTTCAAACGCCATCACGCTGATCCAATCGGGATAGTGCCTTCTCCATCGCGCTTTTGCGACGGATCGAGCTTTGCGGTGCTGTACGGTGCCACCGATTTCGATACGGCCTTCCTCGAAGTGATTGTGCGCGACCGATTTGTCCGCAAGCCTGACCGGCGAGTGCCCTTCCCCGAACTCCAAATCAGGCGCTGGGTGACTTTCAGCTCACGCCCGGTCAACCTTGTTGATCTCACGCTCGACGGCGCGATAAAGCTCGGGGCACCCACCGATGCCGCAAAGGCTCGTAGCCACTCGGCCGGTCGTGCCCTCGCAAATTCGATTTATACAGACCACCCGGACGTGGACGGCTTTCGCTACGAGTCGCGTCTAACAGGGATGGAATGCTTCGCCATCTTTGATCGAGCGACTACCAAGTTGAGTGTTTTAGAAGTCGGCGCTGTAACAACTCACTCGTTGCTCCCCTCGGTACTGAAAATGCATGATATAGCGCTCGTCCGCGCCCGAAATCTTCGTTGAAGATTCGCCTGAAGCTCTGTTTTCTTGCTCATCACTCTCTACCTGTCACTTCGATCCGCACATCCGGGCAATCCCGGCAGGAAACATTTCCTGCCTTCTTCCATCGCGAACGGCCGGATGTGCTAGTCCGGCCTGTTGAGTTTCGTGGCCTCACCACAGCACGTGCCGGCGGCATGTGCTGTAGCTCGCGCGTGAGCGCGAGATCGAGGCTGCCCTTGGCGGGCCGCTCGCGGTGGCTGACATCGACGGAAGGAGCTTCGTTGCGAAGCTATGGTTGAATGCGTCCGTTGCAGACGCGGTGTCACTTTCCCGCATTGGTGAAATGCGTTGTGGTGACAGTGGGTTGCGGCAGTGGGCCGTGTGCGTCACTCTCCCGGCTTCGCCGAAGACAGTGACGCACGCGTAGAGGAATGCTGCTGTTGGCGCAGCTTTGTGTAGTTAAGTTGTTAGAAGAATAGTTGCCGCAGGAGTCCACCGCTGGACAGCGGATCGGAGAAGAAAGGCGTCAGCGCCCGAGTGATGAATCATGACCACAGCCTGATTGGCTGCGCAGCTCTGCCTGATCTAAAAGCTGCTTTGGGGTTGCCTGCAAACGCAGGCGGGGTTACGACGATGCCTCGTCGTCAGGGAATAAGCGCAGCCGAGAATGCGCCGGCGTCGAGCAATCTGCAAACAATCATCGTGACTGCGCGCGCTGTGCGTCTGCTGAGTTCCAGGGAAGCCGCTAGGCAGGCAATCGGCGAATCGGTTCGGCGGACTTTGCGCAGGTGCTGCGCTTGGCCCCCGCCGCGTGGTGGGCCGCATGCCGTCGCTCTCCCCTGGAAAACCTTCTTGGTCCGGCTGCGGCAAGGCTCTGCGCTCAATACGAGACCGCTTGTCCCTGGGCAGATGCGGGCGGCCCCGCCGCACGGCGGAGCCACCCTTCCATCAGCCGCGGTCAGCGCGGCTTATCACTCACCGCCTTTCGCGAAGTGTGCCGTGAACGCCTCGAACACCTCTTCGACGAGGGTTCGAGCCGTCCGAATGACAGACGCGATGGCGCCGGGGTACCTCTCGATGTTTTCCGGTTGCACCAAGTCTTCGGCGACCTTGAGCAGATCGATCGCTTGCTTCAGACAGACCAGTTCATCCGTGATCGGCCGGGTCATCGCGCGCGCCCCCGACGGCCATTGCCGTCTTCGAGTACGTCGATAATCCTGACGACGAAGCGCTGCTGGGTCTTCGACAGGGCCTGCAACCGCTCCGCGTGTCGTACACAGCGCGGAGACAATCGCCCCTTTCGCTCGCGGACCGGCTTGGACAGGCCGACGAGGTCCCCGACCGGGGTCGAGAATATCCTCGCGAGCTTGGCAAGCACGAGCACCGAGATGCGACGGTCGCCCAGCTCGTACGCGAACACAGCCTGCTGGGATACGCCAATGGCCCGCGCCAGCTCCGATTGCGTCATACCTCGCGACTTACGAAGCGTCATGACGTGCGCCCCGAGTGCTTTGAAGTAGGTGCGGCTTTCCTGCTTGATCATGGCCGCACCTCCGCCTTGACCTCAGACGCGATGAAGTTCACCGCGTCCGCCACGTCCTCGACCATCTCCACCACGACGCTGACCGCGTCGGCCAGACTGAATTCAAAATCCTCCTCGTATTCCGCGACGTACTGAATACACGCCAGGACGGCGGCAGCTCTCTGTAGCCGCCGAACCTGACCATTTAGACGCTCTCGTACCGATACTTCTTGGTCGCTCATGCCCGACCGCCCCGTCGCCCGACAATGGGCGGCGCATAGGCAGCCAGCGGCGACCGGATAGACTCTCCCGTAGCCATGACTTGCACCTCAGTGTTGTGCAGGTTGTGGTTCGCCGCCCGTCGTGGCTGAATCCCACGGCGGACGGCGCCCTGGACAACCGAGGAAGACATGGGGAAACTTTGGGGGTAATGGCCTTGCTGGCGCTGGAATAATTCCGTGCCTTTCAAGATGTTAGGCATGGAAAGCGGTGCCGCGAGTCGGCACCATTTCCGTCAAGCATTTGCGCCTCAGGCACCGCCTGGGGCGTTTTTGCATCCGTGACTGTTCCGGGACAGGAAAAAACTCATGACCTCCCCAATCTCGAGGCCGTCGCGCTGGCGAACCCTGGGTCGCCTCGTCGTCATCGTCCTGGCCGCCTACGGCGCCTGGTATCTGGGCAAGGACACGCTGCGCGAAGTGACCGCTTACGCCGCGCCTCGGCCCATCGTGCCCCGGCGCGAGCTGATGGCGGACGAACAGGCGGTGATCGGGCTGTTCGAGGCAGCCAAAGGCTCGGTGGTGTTCATCTCGACCCAGGAGCGCGTGCTCGACTACTGGACCCGCAATGTGATGACCGTACCGCGCGGCACCGGCTCGGGCTTCATTTGGGACGAGCAAGGTCACGTCGTCACCAATCTGCACGTCATCCAGGGTGGCAGCAGTGCGGTGGTGAAGCTCTCCGACGGTCGCGATTTCGAAGCCAAGTTCGTCGGCGGCAGCGAGGCGCATGACATCGCCGTGTTGAGAATCGCAGCGGCGAAGGATGCTCCGGCACCCATCCCTGTCGGCACGAGCGGCGACGTGCAGGTCGGTCAGAAAGTGTTCGCGATCGGCAATCCGTTCGGGCTCGACTGGACCCTGACGACCGGCATCGTTTCGGCGCTGGATCGTTCGCTGGGCGAGGAGGAAGGCCGCGTCATCCAACATTTGATTCAGACCGATGCGGCCATCAATCCGGGCAACTCGGGCGGCCCGCTGCTCGACAGTGCCGGTCGATTGATCGGAATGAACACCGCGATCTTCAGTCCATCGGGCGCGAGCGCGGGCATCGGCTTCGCTGTCCCGGTCGATACGATCAATCGGGTCGTGCCGGAGCTGATTGCGAACGGTCGTTATGCGCCGCCGAGCCTTGGCGTCGAAGTCGATGAAACGCTCAGCCGCGCGGTCGCTCGACAGCTCGGGGTTCACGGCGCGGCGATTCTTCGAGTGCGTGAAGGTAGCACCGGCGATCGAGCGGGCTTGCGGGGCGTGCGCATCGAGCGGCGCAACTCGATCGTTCCGGGCGATGTCATCGTCGCGGTCAATGGCAAGGAAGTGGACAGCGGCGCGCTGTTGTCCGCGCGACTGGATGATTACAAGCCCGGCGACACCGTGCGTCTGAAGGTATGGCGCGACGGCAAGGAAATCGAGCTCAACGCCCAGTTGCAGCAGGGCGACTAGCCTTTCGGTAAACTCCCGATCGATGTCAGAAGTAAGTGCGCCGCCGCCGCGGCCTCCGCGTACCAAATCGCAGCGCCAGTTGACGCCCGGGCGCATGTTCGTTTATCGGATCGCCGCCTATCTCGGCGCGTTCATTCTCGAAATTCTGTGGCGAACCAGCCGGCTGAAGATCGTTCATCTGGAGCGGTTGGAAACATTGCTGAAAGAGCAGGGCGCGGTCGTGCCGGTGTTCTGGCATCAGCATCTGCTGATGTGCGCGCGCTTCATGGCGTCAAGCAAGATCAAAGGCATGAAGCACGGCTTCATGATTTCTCCGTCGGTGGACGGCCAAGCGCCGACCATGCTGGCGGAGATTTACGGGAGTCATGTGGTTCGAGGCTCGGGCTCCTACACAGGGGTGCGAGCCGTGCGCGGCGTGTACAACGCCATCGTGAAGGAAGGCATCTCTCCGACCATCACGCCGGATGGCCCGCGCGGCCCCCGTTTCGTGATGAAGCCCGGAGCGATCTTCACCGCTCAGATCAGCGGCAAAGCGGTCGTGCCCATTGCCTATGCGGCGAGCCCCGCGAAGCTGCTCAAGACCTGGGATAAGTTCGTCATTCCCTTTCCATTCGCACGCCTGCGTATCGCGATCGGTGAGCCGTATTTCCCGCCGAAGCGCATGACCGAAGAGGAAATGGAGGCCGCGCAGAGAGAAATCGAGCGCCGCTTGCACGAGGCGTTCAAGACCGCCCGGCGCGCCTTGGACGAAACTTAGGCGCGAGCCACGCGATCCTCTTCCGCGCAATCCTTGTCGACGCAGTCTTCCACTTCGATCTGAATGGTCGTGTGCGTGATGCCGAAGCGCTCCGCCAGCAGCGCTTTGGTGTCTTTCAGCACCATCGCTTGATCCGCCGCGCCGTTCACCAGCGCATGCATGGTCAGCAACGTTTCGTGCGGTCCCACCGACCAGGTGTGCACGTGGTGCACGTCGCGGATCGCCGGGATTTTCTGCTCGAGCGTACGCCGCAGCTCGCCCTGATCCAGCCATTCCGGCGAGCCTTCCATCAGGATGTGTGCCGAGCGGCGGACCAGCGAAATCGCGCTTTTCACGATCAACGCGCTCACCACCAGCGACAGAATCGGATCGATGGGCATCCAACCGGTCCAGAGGATCACCACTGCCGCGACGATGGCGGCGGCCGAGCCGAGCAGATCCCCAAGCACGTGCAGGGTGGCAGCGGAGATATTCATGTCGTTCGAGTCGCCCCGCCTCAACATGCCGAACACGATCAGGTTGACGATGAGACCGAGCGTGCCGATCCATAGGATCGCTTTGGCATTCACGGGCACGGGGTTCAGCAAGCGATGGACCGCCTCGAAGGCGATCCACGCAACGATGAACAACAGCGCGCAGCCATTCACGAAGGTGGCGAGCACTCGCAGGCGTTGATAACCGAAGGAGCGTTTGGCGTCGGCGGGGCGGGTTGCGATTCGTACCGCCGCCCAGGCCAGGGCCAGCGCCGCGGCGTCGGTCAGCATGTGGCCGGCATCGGCGACGAGCGCGAGTGACTTCGCCAGCACGCCGCCAGCGAATTCGACCAGCATGAACGCGGCGGTCAGCGCGAAGGCGGTGCCTAGAACGCCGCTGCTCGCGCCGGCGGTGTGGTCGTGATCGTGGCCCTCGCCATGGTCATGACCATGGCCGTGCCCATCATGGTCGTGGCGGTGCCCGTGCCGATGGTCGTTCATGGCGTCAGGATAAGTCGATTGGTTTTGTCCGGCCAGACGTCCTACCTGCCTGGTCTATAATCCGCGCGCCCATGAAACTCTCCGTCGTCATTCCAGTCTGTAACGAGGCTGACAATGTCGGGCCGCTGGCCCGCGAAATCCAGGCCGCCCTGGTCAACCATCAGCCATTCGAGATCATTTTCGTCGACGACGGCAGCACCGACGGCACCGTCGACGCCATCAAGGCGGCGCATGCCGGCGGCATTCCGGAGATCAGGCTGCTCGAGCATTCCCAGCGTTGCGGTCAGAGCCGGGCGGTTTGTACCGGTGTCGAAGCGGCCCGCGCTGAATGGGTCGCGACGCTCGATGGCGATGGTCAGAACGACCCCGCCGATATCCCCGAGCTGGTCAAAGCGGTCGTCGCCGGAGACGACTCGCTCAAACTCGTGATGGGCAATCGCACCACAAGAAAAGATACATGGTTGCGCCGGATTTCTTCGCGTGTGGCGAATCGAGTACGCGGCGGCCTGCTTCGTGACGGCACCCCCGACACGGGCTGCGGTATCAAGCTCATGCATCGGGCGACGTTCATGCGGCTGCCCTGGTTCAACCACATGCATCGGTTCCTGCCGGCCCTGTATCAGCGCGCCGGCGCTCGCGTCGTGTCCGTTCCCGTCCGCCATCGTCCCCGCACTCGCGGGGTATCCAAGTACGGATTGAGCAATCGTTTGTGGGTCGGCATCGTCGACCTGTTCGGCGTGCGCTGGCTGATCCTTCGAAATTCGCCGCCCATTCGCATCCGGGAATCCCTGCCCCGCGAATGAGTCATGCGTCTGACGGGGGTTCCGTCGGATCGCGTACGGCTCGCACAGAGAAATGTCGCTGTTTAGCGTCGAGCGCACGGTGCAACACTTCGCGCCGTGCTTTTCATCGCATAATTTGCTGTGCCACAATCGGACGACCGCCGCATTGCTATTCAATACTCAGCCAAGCAAGGCAGGCGGCGCGCAAGAAAGTTTCGATTCGGGAGGGTGCCCTGAATGACGAACGATACGACTCGCGACCCGTTAGCGAGCCCGCGTACTGGCGGCTTGGCGCTCACTCATTGACCGCGCCCCGCCAGTGGCAAGCAACCCGACAGAGCATGGACCGCTGATCTCCGCCCCGAGCGGGGATACGCTATTTACCGCCCGTCCGCGCCGTAACACCAAGGTGGGCCTGGATGTTCTGCTCACCAAGGCGTCCATCGACTTTCAGAATCTCACTTCCGAGCGCGACGATCCGCTGCTGAAACAGAATCTCGAGGCGCTGCGCGAATCGGCCGGCCTCGATGCGATCGTCATCGCTACCTTCGATGAGGCTCATCAGAGCATCGAGCACGTGGTCGCGGCCAGCGGCCTGTTCGCGACCTTCAATCCCATCGTGTTCCATGGCGAGCCGCTGGAGCGCTTGCCGTATCTTCGTAACAAGCTCGGTCATCTGCGCATCGTCGAGATCCGGGATACGACGCGTCCGCGCCGCGAGCTCGTTCATGAAGGGGCGCGGTTCGCTTCATTACATATCGGCGCAGCCTTGATCGTCGGCGTGGCCATTCAGGGGCGCGTTCAGGCATTCATCGCATTGTGCTCAACCCTGCCTCGCGACTCGTGGGACGCCAACCTGCACTTGATGCTCAAGCTGCTCGGGTCGAGTTATTCGAGTGGCATCGAACGGCTGCGCTACCAGAAGCACTTCCACCAGCTCGAGGAACGCAATGAGCTGGCGTTGCACGGTGCGAACGACGGCTTGTGGGACTTCGAGGTCGACACCCGGAAGACCTGGTTCTCACCGCGCTGGAAGGCGATGCTTGGCTACAGCGACGACGAGGCTGAACCGCTGGTCGACTGGCAACAATTGTTACATCCGGATGACACCGTGCGCGTGAGCACGGCGCTGCGCGACCACTTGTCCGGTAAAGAGCCCTTGTTCGAAAGCGTCCACCGGCTCCGCCATCGCGATGGCGTGTGGCTCTGGGTGGAGAGCCGCGCCAAGGCTCGGCTCGATGAGCATGGTCGGGCACGTCGCATCGTCGGCGTCGATCTCGACGTGACCGAGCGCAAGCTGTACGAAGAAGCGCTGTTCAAGGAGAAGGAGAGCGCGCAGATCACGTTGCAGTCCATCGGTGACGGCGTGATTACCACGGATTCGAAGTGCCGTATCGAATACCTCAATCCGGTCGCCGAACAGCTCACCGGGTGGCGGCTCGAGCATGCGCAGGGGCGGGTCATCGATGAGATCTACCGGAGCTTCCACGAAGAGACCTGCGAGCCGCTGGAGAACCCGCTGGCGGTGGCGATTCGTCGCACTCGCGCGATCAAGTCGGTTCGTCCGACCCTGCTGATCCGTCGTGACGGCAATGAGCTCTACATCGAAAGCTGCGCGTCACCGATTCGCGATGGCGCGGGCAATGTGTCGGGCGGCGTGCTGGTGTTCCATGACGTGAGCGAGAGTCGCGAGCTGAATCGCAAGCTCTCATACCACGCGAGCCATGACATCCTCACCGGTCTCGTGAATCGTCGCGAGTTCGAGTCGCGACTGGAGCGGGCGTTGAAAAGCGCCAAGGCACGCGAAGCGTCGTACGCGCTGTGCCACATCGATCTGGACCAGTTCAAGATCATCAACGACAACTGCGGTCACAGTGCCGGCGACGCGCTGCTCGGCCAGGTCGGCGCCTTGCTCAAGTCGAAGATCCGCTGGCGCGATACGGTGTCCCGCCTCGGTGGCGACGAGTTCGGCGTGCTGCTCGAAAGCTGCTCGCTCGATGAGGCCGTGCGTAACGCTGAGATGCTTCGCGAGGCGATTCGCAACTACAAGTTCGTGTGGGAAGAGCGCACGTTCCGCCTCGGGGCCAGCATTGGCGTGGTGCCGCTGTCGCCTGAAAACGAGGACGTAGCTTCGCTCATCTCTGCCGCGGACAGTGCTTGCGCCGCTGCGAAGGAAAGCGGTCGCAATCGCATCTACAGCTTCCAGGAAAACGACATCGATCTGATGCGTCGTCGCCGCGAAATGCAGTGGGCCGCGCGCATCAACAATGCCCTGGAAGACAATCGCTTCGAGATCTTCCGCCAGGTCATTCAGCCGTTACAGCACAAGGATGCGCACGGTCTGCATTACGAGCTGCTGCTTCGAATGCGCGATGAAGCGGGCAAGATCGTGGCGCCGGATCAGTTCATCGTCGCGGCCGAGCGTTATGGCCTGACGCCGAACATCGACCGCTGGATGATCGAGCATGCGCTTCGCTGGCTGGTGTCCGAGGCCGATGAGCGCGAGAAGCTGGAGCTGTGCTCGATCAACCTGTCGGGTCAGAGCCTGGGCGATGACAAGTTCCTGCCGTTCGTCATCGACCACTTCCATCGCAGCGGCATCGACGCGTCGAAGATCTGCTTCGAGATCACCGAGACCGCCGCCATCGCGAGCTTCTCGCAGGCAAATCGGTTCATCCATGCGCTGAAGGAGCTGGGCTGCCGTTTCGCGCTCGATGACTTCGGCACCGGCCTGTCGTCGTTCGGCTATCTGAAGCACTTCCCGGTGGATTTCCTGAAGATCGACGGCAGCTTCGTGAAAGAAATCCTGCACGACCCGATCGATCGGGAGATGGTGCGCTCGATCAACGAAATCGGTCATCTCACCGGCAAGCAGACCATTGCCGAGTTCGCCGAGAACGTCGAGATCATCGAGATGCTCCGCAGCCTAGGCGTCGATTACGCCCAGGGCTATGGCATAGCGACGCCGCAGCGAGTGATGAAGCTCGCGTCGGGAAGCTAGCTGCTCTACTAGCTTCGGCGTTTGCCCGCCCTACAACGATTAGGCCCGCCTGCGGTCGGCCAAAGCTCCGTAGCAAACCGCATCGACAAGGTCGACGCGCTTACATGCTTCGCATGGGGACAGATTCGTTTTTCCGCCCAATCTCGCGGCGCGAACCTGAGCATCTGATCCGGCAACCGAAAGCGATCGCTAGTCGACCGCCGTACGCGATGGCTCGCAGCGGCTGCACGGGGCCGTTCTCATTGCTACGCCTGCGGCACGCATGCAAGGGGACAGATTTATATTTCCGGCCCCTCGGCAATCAAGGTCCGTCCCTTTTTGTTCCTAGGCAGGCGACGCCTTCTCCCGCGGTTCTTATTGTTAGGGCGAGAACTGGCTCCGGAACACGCTGCGCTGTGAACGGCGCGGCGTACCGGGCCTATGCGAATCTCATGGACAGGTCGACGGCTCGCACATGCTTCGTGAGCCCGCCCACCGAGATGAAATCCACTCCGGTTTCGGCCACGGCGCGCAACGTTTCCAACGACATGTTTCCTGACGCCTCGAGCTCGATGCCTTTGTTCTGATGCTCGCGCGTGATACGCACGGCCGTTTTCAGGTCGTCGTTGGAGAAGTTGTCGAGCAGGATCCGGTCCACCTTCGCCGCCAGCGCCTGCTGTAGCTCGTCGAGGTTCTCGACCTCGACTTCCACCATGACCTTGCTATTCACTCGCCGCGCTTCCGCCACCGCCGCTGCAATTGAGCCCGCGGCCGCGATGTGATTTTCTTTGACCAGAATCGCGTCGAACAACCCAATGCGATGATTCGTGCCACCGGCGCAACGCACTGCATATTTCTGCGCAAGTCGCAGACCAGGGATGGTCTTGCGTGTATCGAGCACCCGGCACTGCGTGCCCTTCAACGCTTCAACATACCGACTCGTCTCCGTCGCCACCGCCGACAAAGACTGCAGGAAATTGAGCGCCGTGCGCTCGCCGGTCAGCAAGGATCGCGATGGACCGGACAGCTCGCAAAGCAGCTGATTCGCATGCACGCGATCGCCGTCCGCCGCCTGCCAAGTGACATTCACTCGGGAATCGATTTGACGAAACACTTCATCGAACCAAGCTCGACCGCAGAGTGTCGCGTCCTCGCGTGTGATGACGGCGGCCTTCGACACGCGATCGGCCGGGATCAACTGAGCAGTCAGATCGCCCGTACCGACGTCTTCTTCGAGCGCGGTCGTGACAGTGCGGGCGATGTACTCGGAGCTGGGCAGGGGAATCGACATGACGGGTCCTCTAACGCAAGACGCGAAAGATACGCCGCCAAAACGGCAAAACCCAGCCGCAGCGCTCACTAGTGCCCTCGGATACCCGGATGTACCCCACCGCCATCGGCGGCGGCGAGCGGCAAAAAGTCACGCCTTTTTGCCTGCTCGCATGAGGCGCCGGATTTTTAGAATGGCAGCCCATGGCTCTGCCCGCCCATGCACATCAGCATCGGCACGGACAGAATGAAGTTCACCCGCGACGCATAGAGCGCGATCTTGCGCGCCTTGACCTTTTCCTCGTCCGTGGCAGGGACGATGCCGAGTATTTTCTTCTGGTTGCGCCAGATCAGGCCCCAGACGTTCAGCAGCATGATCGTGCCCAGCCAGGCGCCTACGCCGATGGTCACGAACCCTTCCTGCAGCGTGAAGGCCTTGTGCAAGGCCACCGGCGTGCCATAGCCGAACAGCAGGAAATAGGCACCGGTGACCCAGGTGGCCACCGACGCCCAGCGGAACCACCACAGCGCTCGCGGGGCGACATATTTCGAGATCGCCGCGGGCCCCGGCCCGCCCTTGTCGGCGTTGGCGTCGGCCAGCGCCGGCACCTGAACGACATTGAAGAAATAGAGCAGACCGATCCACATCACGCCGGACACGATGTGCAGCCAGCGATCGATGCGGGCGTGGTGCAGCCCGACCCCGTCGGCGCCGACCATGGTGGTGGTGAGAATGACCGAGAGAACGATGGCCAGCACGAAGGCCGAAAGAATGGCCCCGCGTACCGTAGTCAGTGGATGCATGACCGAACTCCTCGCTAGACCCGCCGGTTATTGGTGTTCTCGCCGCGTCCATGCGACATGCCACTTGCGAAGGACTACGGCATTTGTCAGCAAAAAGCGTTTGAAGAATAGGGTAGCGATCCCCATAATTCAATTGTCAGCCCCTTCCGTCATGACGTTGCCGCCCCCATCTCCGGCCATTGCTTCTCCCTGTATCAAGGTCTGTGTACTCGATGCACGGCAGGTCTGCGTTGGCTGCGGCCGCACCATCGACGAGATCGCGCAATGGTCGCGCTTGACGGAGGAGCAGCGGCGCGAGGTCGTCGACCGAGCGCGCCAGCGGCGCAGCCAGGCCGCACCCTGAATCGTCTTTGGCTTTAATTCGAGGTTTGTATGGACGTCATCGAACGCATCAAGTCGCAGCTGTCCTCCAGCCCGGTCGTGCTGTACATGAAGGGCACGCCTGACTTTCCCCAGTGCGGCTTCTCCGCGGCGGCGGTGCGTGCCCTGGGCGCTGTCGGCGCCGAGTTTCAGCACGTCAACATCTTCGAGGATCCGGAGCTGCGCGAGGCGCTGAAGCAGTACTCGAACTGGCCGACCTATCCGCAGCTGTACGTCAACGGCGAGCTGATCGGCGGTTCCGACATCATCATCGAGATGTACAAGAGCGGCGAGCTGCAGAAGCTCATCGGCGAAGCGGCCAACGCGGCCGGTTGATTCTTCACTCATCGCGTCGCCTTCCGCCGCCCCGGCGGAAGGCGCGTTCGCTGCCGGGCAGGATGCCCGAACGCCGGGGGCGCAGGGATGCATAGGGCCGGCCCCGAAGCTTCCTCCGCTCGCGTCCGTTACACTCCCCGAATGACTCAGCTGACTCTGCTTCGTCCCGACGACTGGCACTTGCACGTGCGCGATGGCGCCCACCTCGCCAGTGTCGTCCCGTTCACCGCCCGACAATTCGCTCGCGCGGTCATCATGCCGAACCTCAAGCCGCCAGTGACGACTGTCGCTGCGGCCGCCGCGTATCGCGAGCGCATCTCGCAGGCGGTGCCCAAGGGGCTGAGCTTCGAGCCGTTGATGACTTTGTATCTCACCGATACAACCTCGCCGAAAGAAATCTACGCCGCGAAGCAGAGCGGCTTCATCGTCGGCGCGAAGCTGTATCCGTCGGGCGCGACCACGAATTCCGATGCCGGCGTCACCGCGATCGAGAAGATCTTTCCTGTGCTCGAAGCGATGCAGGAAGCGGACCTGGTGTTCCAGGTCCACGGCGAAGTCACGGAGCACAGCGTCGATGTATTCGATCGCGAGAAGGTGTTCATCGATCGCATCATGTCGCGCATCGTCGAGAAGTTCTCGAAGCTGCGCGTTGTCTTCGAGCACGTGACGACACGCGAAGGTGTGCAGTTCGTGCAAGGTGCTCGTGCAGGCGTGGGTGCGACGATCACGCCCCAGCATTTGTTGTTGAATCGGAATGCGATCTTTCAGGGGGGCATCCGTCCTCACAACTATTGCTTGCCGGTGCTCAAGCGTGAGCACGATCGTCAGGCGCTGGTGGAAGCCGCCACGAGCGACGATCGTCGATTCTTCCTTGGCACGGACAGCGCGCCGCATGCTCGGCACACGAAGGAGAATGCCTGTGGTTGCGCCGGCGTGTTCTCGGCGCACGCGGCGATCGAGCTTTACGCAGAAGCGTTCGAAGCGGCCGGCCGGTTGGATCGGCTCCAGGCGTTCGCGTCGGAGCGCGGGCCTGACTTCTACGGTTTGCCGCGCAATACTGGGAAGATCACTTTGAACCGCACGTCGTGGACGCCACCCGCCGTGTATCGATTCGGTAACGATGAGCTGACGCCGTTCCGCGCCGGCGAAAGCGTTGCCTGGCAGTTGGCCGAGGAATATCCGTCTTGAACGATGTAGTGGGTGTCGAGGTCGAAGGCAAGCTGCCCATGGCTCGCCGCTTTCGCGGCTTTTTGCCTGTGGTCATCGACGTCGAGTGCGGCGGCTTCAACCCGAACACTGACGCGTTGCTCGAGATCGCCGCTGTGCTGGTCGAGATCCAAGGCGACGGTACGCTGTTGCCGGGTGAGAGCTGGCGCTATCACGTTCAACCCTTCTCGGGCGCGAATCTTGAGCCCGCATCGCTCGCGGTCACTGGTATCGATCCATTTCATCCGCTGCGTCCGGCGATTCCGGAGAAGGAAGCGCTGACGCGGTTGTTCAAGGAAATTCGTCGCGCGATGAAAGACAACGATTGCACGCGCGCGATCCTGGTCGGGCACAACGCGTACTTCGATTTGAACTTCATCAACGCGGCGATCGCGCGGACGGATATCAAGCGAAATCCGTTTCATCCGTTTTCGAGCTTCGATACGGCGACGCTGGCGGGCGTCGCGTATGGGCAGACGGTGCTTGGGAAGGCGCTGCAGGCGGCGGGGATCGAGTGGGACTCGAACGCCGCGCATTCCGCTGCTTACGATGCGCAGAAGACGGCGGAGTTGTTCTGCAAGATTTGTAATGCGATGAAGGTGGCGGTGGGGTAGTCGCACCGGGTGCTTGTCCCGGCGCCTGGCTCAAAGGCCGTGCTTTGTCGCGCCGATTCGAGCGCCTCAGTTACTTGGCTGCTCGTGCGCGAGCTGACTTGCGGGGGATGCGGTGGCTTAGAGTTTCTCTGTCCAGCTCGCGATCGCATCCGCCAGCTCATTCATCACTTCGCGGTCGTTTCGTCCTGAACGTGCCAGGACGTGGAAAGAATGGTCCGCGCCTTCGATTCGCTTCATCGTCGCCGTGGCGCCGAGTTTTGCGACGATTGGCTCGAGCAGCGTGAGATCGGCCAGTTCATCTCGCGTTCCCTGCAGGAACAGCATCGGGATCTTCACATCTGCTAGATGGGTCGCACGTTCAGTGGATGGCTTCTTTGCTGGATGCAACGGGAAGCCGACGAACGCGAGTCCACGCACGTCGGGTAACAACTTCGCCGCCTGCGCTTGCGAGGTCATTCGACCTCCGAACGATTTGCCACCCGCAATCAACGTCGCGTCCGGCGCTTGCTTGCGTGCTAGCTCTACTGCCGCGCGCACAGTTGCATGACACAGTGCCGGCGGGTCGGGGCGCTTCGAGCCGCTCTCCATGTAAGGAAAGTTGTAGCGAAGTGTGCCGATCTGTCGCGCTTCGAGCGCGTTCGCGAGGTCGGCCATGAAGGCGTGCGCCATTCCGGCGCCCGCGCCGTGACCCAGCACGAAACACGCGCGCGCATTTGATGGCAGCTGCAGTAAAGCTGACACGCGTAGGTCGGGTTTAACTTCTATGCTTAGAGGAGTCGGAGTGATGCTCATGCCCGGCAGTATGGACTCTCGCGGCGATCAATGGCAGTTGCCGATGCGGGAGTTGGCAGCGGTGACAGGCCCGCTTCAATAATCAGCAACCCTGCCGAACGATGCCGCGCCTTATGGGTCAACTCGCTTGCCGAACGATGCCGCGCCTTATGGTCAACGCGCTTGCCGAACGATGCCGAGCGGTACGGTCGACTCGCTAGCGAACATTGGAGGATGACTCATGAAACCTCGGATTTCTCTCATCACGCTCGGCGTCGACGATCTCGAACGCGCAGTGACGTTCTACGGCCGCGGGCTCGGGCTCAAGACCGAAGGCATCGTCGGAAAAGAGTTCGAGCACGGTGCTGTCGCGTTCTTCGAATTGGAAGGCGGTCTTCGCCTGGCGCTCTGGCCTCGAAAGAGTTTGTCACACGACTGCGGGCTACCTGTGTCCAGGCCGAGCCCGACGGACTTTTGTCTTGCTCACAACGTGAGCTCGAAGGCCGAAGTCGATGCGGTGATGATCGAGGTTCGAAATGCGGGCGCGACGATCGTCAAGGCCGCGCACGATACGTTCTATGGCGGGTACGCTGGATATTTCCAGGATCCGGATAAGCATCTGTGGGAAGTGGCGTGGAATCCGCAGATGTTACCGAAGGAATGAGAATCGCAGTTGGCAGCCGACGTTTCGCCGAAAGCTTGGCCATCCGAAGCGCTCGATCGCCGTCGATCGAGCGCTGTGCCACCCGGGCTACGCCGCGAGCCTCGGGATCAATTCCTCCAGCGTGATGTGCCCCCGAAATCCACCGCCGCTCGTGGCCGGACGCTCATCCTCGATGGCATGAGCGAACACCACCGCGGGATCCGTTTCGAGTCGCTCGATCAGTCGGTCCAGCTGCGGATATTGCCCCGGCGTGACGACGCGATGATATTTGCCCCATCGCGCAAGGCCGATGAAGTACGCATCCGCCAGCGTCTTTCGCGGCCCCGCCAGCCATTCGCTTCGGCCGAGCGCCGCCTCCAGCTGCTGATGTGCTCTGGCGACAGCTTGCCGACCGACATCACGCAGCACGCTCTGCACCGGCGGATTCTCTTCCATCTCATACGCTTTCCACAGTGGTCCGAAAGCAGAGAAGAAGGTCGTGTTCAAGAACGCGATGACTTGATTCAACCGATCGTATTCGCGCGTGCCTTGCTTGAAGCCCAGCCCACGATCAATGCCGCGAGTAGCGATGTTTTGCAGGATCGCGGCGCTCTCGGTTAGCACTGTGCCGTCCTCGAGCAGCAGCGCGGGTGTCTCACGAACGGGATTGATCCGAGCGTACAGGTCGGATTGCATGTCCGCAGGCATGGTGATGCGGCAGAGTCGATACGGCTGACCCAGCCACTCCAACGCAACGATAGATCCAAAGGAGCATCCCTGCGGGACGCCATACAGCAACACGGGCTCCATGAATGAACTCCGAAATGTAGAAGGGAGCCCTATGTTATTGAGCACATCCACGCTGTAAATTACGAACAAATTTGTGACTGGAGCCCGCTGAGTGGGCACAAATTTGTTACTGCCATGAAGACCACCGTTTCCGGTTGCCCGATCGAAGATGCCATGCGCTTGCTGAGCGGCCGGTGGCGAACGCTGCTGGTGTACTACCTGATCGACGGGAAGAAGCGCTTCGCTCAGTTGAGGCGGGACAACTCCAAGATCTCACACCGCATCCTGACCCATGAGTTGCGCGCACTGGAAAGCGCGGGCGTGATCACGCGCACGGTCGTGCCGGGCAAGATCGCGCATGTCGAGTACGAGCTCACGGAAGGCGGCCGCAAGCTCGTTCCGCTGATTAATGCGCTGGGCGATTGGTACGAAGATTTGCAGCGTGAGCGCGAGCCGGCCCAAGCCGCGATTTGATAGCCCGCGTCTGTTTTGCGGAAACACGCTCCAAGGGCTTTCTACGGCGAATTTGGAAGGCAGCTTGATTCGCTGAAGCGAGCTTATTCAAGTCTGGCGCTGCTTCGCAGCCCCACCGCGAGTATCGCCTTCCCAGCGAGCGATTCCATGCCCTCATCGAGACGTGTCAGAGCATTGCGCACTGTGCTCGCCGGTGGATACGGGCTTCTCTTTTCATCAATAACTTAGCGAATCATCAGGTCGACCCAGGGGGTATTAAGCTAAACTTCTTGTCATGGAAGAGCTGGATGTCCTGAGGGTGCAAGCGAGCGCCTGGAGTCGGCTGGGCTGCCGTTCATGCTTACTGGCTCCTTCGCCATGGCTTACTACGGCAGACCGCGCATGACGCGCGATCTCGACATCGTAGTTTCACTGCGTGAGGACGATGTCGACGGCATCGTGTCAGCACTGTCCCCTGACTTCTACATCGACGCCGATAGCGTGCGCTCGGCGATCATCTCGCAGCGATTGTTCAACCTCATGCACTTCGCCACCAGCATCAAAGTCGATCTGATCGTCCGAAAAAGCTCGGAATATCGGCAGGTCGAGTTCGCACGGCGCCAGCCGGTACAGATGCACGGGGTCAATACATGGATCGTGAGCCGGGAGGATCTGATCCTTTCGAAGCTGGTTTGGGCGAAGGATTCCGGATGCAGCGCCGTGACGTCAAAACCCTGTTGGACGAGTCGATGAATCGCGAGTACCTGGAGCGTTGGGCTACTCGGCGTGGGGTGTCTGAGGCACTGGCGGAGATCATGCATGAATGACACTTCCCCTGAGTTCGAAGCCATGCTCAATGAGCGCTATCGCCGGATGACACCAGACGAGCGAGTGCGGATCGCGGCATCGATGTATGACACGGCTCGGGCTATTGTCCTATCGTCGCTGCCTGAAGGATTGAGCCGACGTGAGAGGCGACTGGCATTCGCAAAGCGCTTCTATGAAGGGGAGTTGCCTGAGGCGGCCTTAATCGCTTATGCGGAGTGGGACGATGCGAGGGGCTCTCCATAAGCGTCTGCAGGAATAGTCTTCATGCCTGCGCTCTTAGTCACCGCGGCGACTGCGCCGCGGCCTGATTGAAGCATCACAGCCTCTCAATCCGGATCCTTCGCAAACGTCTTCACCCCGGCCGGCAACTCCACCCACGAATGCCGGCGGCTGTCATAAACCGAGACCTGGGGCGCCGGAAAACCCGGATCCGCAAACGCACCCACCGCGACACTGACTCGACCTTCATCGCCTTCTTCAGTGTGAAAGACCGTCGTCCCACACACCGGACAAAATCGAAACCGGAACTGCGCGCCCTGATCGCCCGTGCGCACATATTCCGTCGCCTTGCCTGAAACTCTGAACGGCGCCGAGAACCCCGCGAGCGCGGCGAACACACTGCCCGTCCGCTGTTGACATGCGAGGCAATGGCAAACGCCAACGCCGCGAGGTTCGCCATCAACTTCGATGCTCAACTGACCACAACAACACGACGCCTTCCGTGTCACCACAGCATCACTCCTTTCGTACTCGCTTCATCCGCGCGCCTGTGAGCACGTCTTGTTCGAGCAACAACTGCGTCGTGAATCGAACACCGAAGCCAGTGAAGTCCGTCGGCACATGCGCCAATCCGCCGGGGCGATTGCCCGCGGCGAGGTCGATGTGAATCCACGGAATCTCCGCCGGCACGAAGCGATTCAGGAAGCGCGCAGCCAAAATGTGATCGCCTTTGCTATCCGGCGTGCATTGAAGGACATCGGCGATCGGTGATTCGAGATCGCTGTCGAAGTCCTCATCCATCGGGAACGGCCATACGCGTTCGCCGCTCTGCCGGCCGGCGGTTTCAATGGCGCCGTGCCATTCAGGGCGATTCGTGAATGCACCACAATAGCGCTCGGTCAGCGCCGTAACACATGCGCCGGTCAGTGTCGCGAAGTCGATGATCAAATCCGGCTTCTCGCGCGAGGCGATCGTGAGTGTGTCCGCGAGCACCATGCGACCTTCGGCGTCGCTGTGCGCGACTTGAATCGTCGTCCCGTTCGCGGCGCGCACGACTTCCTGCGGACGGAAGGCGTTCGGGCCGATCTGGTTTTCAGTGATGGCGAGCCAGCAGTCGATGTCATACGGCACGTTCAGGCGACTGAGTGCGAGCAGCGTGCCGACGGCAACGGCGCTGCCCTGCATGTCTTCGTGCATCTGATACATGCTCTTGTGGGGCTTCAAATTGATGCCCCCCGTGTCAAAACAAATCCCTTTGCCGACCAGCGCCAGTTTCTTGCGTGTGAGGTCGCCGCCGCCACGATAGCGGAGGCGTACGATGCCCGCGTCGCGATGCTCGTTTGCGCGTGTGACCGCCAGAAACGCGCCGGCATTCAGCTTCTTCAGCGCGCGCTCGTCGAGGAACGAGAACGCCCAGCCTTCGCGTTTGGCGAGGTCACGTAGCGCTTTTCGATAACTCGCGGTGTGCAGGACATTCGGCGGAAGGGTGGTCAGCCAGCGAGCCAGGTGATTGCCACGATCGATCGCAATCGACAGGTCCGCATCGATCTCCGGACCGTCGCCACTGAGCGTGAGTTGCGGTGGCTCGTGCAGCTTCGGCATCTTCGACTTGATCACGGGCATCGGCGCTGTTGCCGCCAGCGCAGCGGCGGTGAGCGCTTCAAGCATTGCGGCGCTGTGCGTCGGATCGAGGCCCTGTGTCGCGAGCAGGACCTTCGCGCCCGGACCAGGCGACAACTCCTTCCAAATGCGGGTCGCGAGCGCCAGGCGCTCGAACGCCGAGCTTGAAGGCTTTGCAAGCGCCACCACCATAGGTGATGCATCGGCTGCGAGTCGCGCACTGAGGATAGATACAGGTCCGCGTGCCTTGGCTTCGCGATACAGCCGTTGCCAGGCCGCCCCGTAGGGCAGCTTGCTCATGCGCTGCTCGGCCTGCTCTTTATCGATGACGACGATGCAGGCATCGTGTTTTTGCATCGAGCTTTCGCTCAACGGCGCGCGCCGCTGAAAAATGCGGATGTCGCGCTCTGCGGGAAGCAATTCCACCACTGCTGAAGTCCTTACTGGTTCCTTGACCGAAAATTCTCAAACTCCGATGATACGCGGCCTACTTTTGCAGCACACCCGACATGTCCGAACCCTCCAGGTTTGATGATCTCGATCCCGAAGAAACCCGGGAATGGCTCGAATCGATTGACTCGGTGATCAAGGCGCAGGGCGCCGGCCGGGCACACTTTCTGCTCGAAAGGTTGATCGACTTCACACGCCGCAGCGGCGCCTACCTGCCGTTCAAGCCCAATACGGCCTATGTAAATACAATTTCACCCGGGCAGGAGCAGGAGTACCCCGGCGATCGCAGCATCGAGCGGCGCATCGAAGCCTTCATCCGCTGGAACGCGATGGCCATGGTGGTGCACACCAATCGCCAGAGCTCCGAGTACGGCGGACACATCGCAAGTTATGCTTCGTCGGCGACCATGTACGAAGTGGGCTTCAACCACTTCTGGCGCGCGCCGTCGGAGAAGCATCCCGGCGACATGATCTACATCCAAGGCCACGTGGCGCCGGGCATCTACGCACGCGCGTATCTCGAAGGCCGCCTCTCCGAAGAGAACCTGCGTTACTTCCGACAGGAAGTGGCCAGCCCGGAAAAGGGCCTGAGCTCGTACCCGCATCCGTGGCTGATGCCGGACTTCTGGCAGTTCCCGACCGTGTCCATGGGGCTCGGTCCGATGATGGCGATCTATCAGGCGCGCTTTCAGCGTTACCTCGAGAATCGCGGCGTCGTGCCCACGACTGACCGCAAGGTGTGGGCATTCCTGGGTGACGGTGAGATGGACGAGCCCGAATCGATGGGCGCGATCACCATGCCGGTTCGCGAGAAGCTCGACAATCTCGTATTCGTCATCAACTGTAACTTGCAGCGCCTCGACGGTCCGGTGCGCGGCAACGGCAAGATCATTCAAGAGCTCGAAGCCGCCTTCCTCGGCGCGGGCTGGAACGTCATCAAGGTCATCTGGGGCTCGCGTTGGGATCCGCTGCTCGCGAAGGACACCAAGGGCCTGCTGCGTCGTGTGATGGAAGAGTGTGTCGACGGCGAGTATCAGAACTTCAAGGCCAAGGGCGGCGCTTATACGCGCGAACACTTCTTCGGCAAGTATCCGGAGCTGAAGGAGATGGTCGCCAACATGTCGGATGACGACATCTGGCGTTTGAACCGCGGCGGTCACGACTACAAGAAAGTCTGGAACGCCTACAACGCGGCCGTGAATCACAAGGGCACGCCCACCGTCATCCTGTGCAAGACCGTCAAGGGCTTCATGATGGGCAAGTGGGGCGAGAGCCAGAACATCACCCACCAGCAAAAGAAGCTCGACGATGAAGCGCTGAAGGAATTCCGGAAGCGCGTGTACATCGACATTCCGGACGAGCAACTCGCCAAGTCGCCGTTCCAGCGACTGCCGGAAGACAGCCCGGAAATGAAGTATCTGCGCGAGCGTCGCGAGCGGCTCGGCGGTCCGCTGCCGCAGCGTCGTGCGAATGCGCCGTCGCTGGTCGTTCCCGCGCTCGAAAGCTTCGACTCGCTGCTGCAGTCGTCCGGCGATCGTGAGTTCTCCACCACGATGGCGTTCGTGCGCATCCTGCAGATGCTGGTGAAGGACAAGAACATCGGTAAGAACGTCGTGCCCATCGTTCCAGACGAAGCGCGCACGTTCGGTATGGAAGGCATGTTCCGTCAGGTCGGCATCTATTCCTCGGCGGGTCAGCTGTACACGCCGCAAGACGCCGATCAGCTCATGTTCTACAAGGAAGACAAGAAGGGACAGATTCTCGAGGAAGGCATCAACGAAGGCGGCGCGCTCGCGTCGTTCATCGCGGCCGGTACCGCGTATGCCAACCACAACGTGAACATGATTCCGTTCTACATCTATTACTCGATGTTCGGATTCCAGCGCGTTGGCGATTTCATCTGGGCCGCCGGCGACAGCCAGGCGCGTGGCTTCTTGTTGGGCGGCACTTCGGGTCGCACGACGCTCGCGGGCGAGGGCCTGCAGCACCAGGATGGTCACAGCCATCTCGCGGCGAGCACGATTCCGAACTGCGTCGCCTACGATCCGACGTTTGCGTACGAGCTCGCGGTCATCATTCAGGACGGCCTGCGTCGCATGTTCGCCGAGCAGGAAGATATCTTCTATTACCTCTCGGTGATGAACGAGAACTACGCGCACCCGGCCATGCCGAAGGGCGCGGAGGCCGGCATCCTCAAGGGCATGTACCTGCTGCAATCGGGCGGCAAGGGCAAGGTGCGCGTGAACCTGATGGGCTCGGGCACGATTCTGCGCGAGGTCATCAAGGCCGCCGAGATTCTCGAGAAGGATTACGGCGTGCCCGCCGACGTGTTCAGCGCGACCAGCTTCTCCGAGCTGCGCCGCGAAGCGTTGGATGTCGAGCGTAAAAACATGCTGCATCCGGACGCCCCTCAGACCGTGCCGTATGTGCGGCAGGTGCTGGGCGATCGCACCGGCCCGTTCATCGCATCGACGGACTACATGCGCATCGTGCCCGATCAAATTCGTCAGTGGGTTCCCGGACGTTTCGTCGTGCTCGGCACCGATGGTTACGGCCGCAGCGACTCGCGTGCCGAGCTTCGCCGGCACTTCGAAGTGGACGCCGCACATATCGTGGTGGCCTCGCTCCGCGCGCTCGCGGATGAGGGCAAGCTCGACATGGCGACCGTCAAGGGCGCGATCAAGAAATTCAACATCGATCCGGACAAGCCGAATCCGGTGACGCAGTAAGGTCCCGATCAACGAGCATGGCAACAGATATCAAAGTCCCCGACCTGGGCGACTTCAAGGACGTCGAAGTCATCGACGTGCTGGTGAAGCCCGGTGACCAGATCGATGTCGACACTCCGCTGCTGACGCTGGAGACCGAGAAGGCGACCATGGACGTGCCGTCCACGGCCGCCGGTGTGATCACCTCGCTGGCGTTGAAGAAAGGCGATCGTGTTTCCAAAGGCACGTTGATCGGCCAGATCGAAGCCAAAGAGGGCGGCGGCGTGCCACCGGCGGCGCTCAACAAGAAGAGCGGCACGACCGAGGAGCCCGCGTCCACGTCCTCGATCGATCTCGAGCAGTCGGAACGCAATGCTGGCGCGCCGGCGAAGACGGGGGCGAGCCCAGCCTCGGCAGACGCGACCGCTCCGAGTAAGGCCGAGGCAAGCGGCGGCTCGGCTGGCGGTGAAGTCCGGGTCCCCGATCTCGGTGACTTCAAAGATGTCGAAGTCATCGACGTGCTGGTCAAGCCGGGCGATCGCATCGAAGTCGATACGCCGCTGCTGACGCTCGAGACCGAGAAGGCGACGATGGATGTGCCGTCCACGGCGGCCGGTGTCGTCAAGTCGCTCGCGTTGAAGAAGGGCGATCGTGTTTCCAAAGGCGCGCTCATTGGCGTGCTCGAAGGCGGTGCCGCGCCTGCTGCAAAGGCTGCTCCGGAAGCTCCCAAGGCTCCGCCCGCTGAGCCTGCAAAAGCTGCCGCGCCCGCTTCCGCTCCTGCGAAGAAAGAACCGGCCCCTGCGCCGGCCGCGACGAGCTCCGCTCCGGCACCGGCGAAGGGCTTGCCGCAGATCGATGAAGCGGGTTTCGCTCGCGCGCATGCGAGCCCATCGGTTCGTAAGTTCGCGCGCGAGCTCGGCGCCGATCTGAGTCGGATCAAAGGCACCGGGCCGAAGGGTCGTATCACGCCCGAGGACGTGAAAGCGTTCGTCAAACAAGCGCTGGCCTCGGGGGGCGCTGCTGGCGCGGCCGCCGGCGGCGGCGCGCTGCCCAAGGTTCCCGAGATCGATTTCTCCAAGTTCGGCGAGATCGAGGTCAAGCCGCTCAGCCGCATTCAGAAGATTTCCGGCCCGCATCTGCAGGCCAGCTGGCTGAACATCCCGCACGTCTGGCAAATGGACGAAGCGGATATCACCGAGCTGGAAGAAACACGCAAGAAACTCAAAGCGCAGGCTGAGAAGCAGGGCATCAAGCTCACGCCGCTCGCGTTCGTCCTGCGCGCTTGTGTCAAGGCGCTGCAGGAGTTCCCGAACGTCAACAGCTCGCTGGAGTCTTCGGGCAAGAATCTCATACTGAAGAAGTTCATCAATTTGGGCTTCGCGGCGGACACGCCGGGCGGCCTGGTTGTGCCGGTCATCAAGGACGCCGACAAGAAGGACATCTATGAGATCGCGCGCGACCTCGCCGTGCTCTCTGAAAAAGCTCGCGCTGGTAAGCTGTCGATCGCCGAAATGCAGGGTGCGACGTTCACCGTGTCGAGTCTCGGTGGCATCGGCGGCGTGGGCTTCACGCCCATCATCAATGCGCCGGAGGTCGCGATCCTCGGTGTCGCGAAGTCGAGCTTCAAGCCGGTTTATAAAGACGGCCAATTCGTGCCCCGACTGATGCTGCCGTTCACCCTGGCCTACGATCACCGCGTGATCGATGGCGCCGCCGGCGTGCGCTTTACCACGTTCCTCGCGGAGAAGCTCGCCGATGTCCGTGGGCTCATCGAGGCCGTGCCGTGACCAAAGTCAACGTTCCCGATATCGGCGACTTCAAGGACGTCGAAGTCATCGACGTGCTCGTCAAGCCGGGCGATGAGATCGCGCTTGAAACACCGCTCGTCACGCTCGAGACCGAGAAGGCGACGATGGATGTGCCGTCGTCCGCGGCCGGCGTCGTGAAGTCGGTGTCGATCAAGAAGGGCGACCGCGTTTCCAAAGGCAGCTTGATTCTTGAAGTCGAAGCTGCAGGAGCTGCTGCGTCGGCTCCAGCCGCGAAGCAAGAGCCGGCTGCGAAAGAAACAAAAGCGGCCGCACCCGCGCCTGCCGAGGAAGAAGACGTTCCGTTCACGGAAACGATCGTCCGGGAGAAGGAGAAATCTGCCGCGCCGACGCCCGCCAAGGACACGTCGGGTGGCAGCTACGATTTCGACATGGTCGTGCTCGGCGCCGGTCCGGGCGGTTACACCGCCGCGTTCCGCGCGGCCGATCTGGGCATGAAAGTCGCCTTGGTTGAGCGCTGGCCGCAACTCGGTGGCGTGTGTCTCAACGTTGGCTGCATTCCCTCCAAAGCGCTGCTGCACGCCGCGAAGGTGATCGAAGAAGCGCACGAGATGGAAGTGGCCGGCGTTACGTTCGGCAAGCCTCAAATCGACACTGCCAAGCTGCGTGGCTGGAAAGAGAAAGTCGTCGGCAAGTTGACCGGCGGCCTCGGCATACTCGCCAAGCAGCGCAAGGTCGAAGTGATCCGCGGCATCGGCAAGTTCGTCTCTCCGCACGAGATGCAGATCGCGAACACCGACATGACGCCGCTATCCACGGTGTTGTCGAAGGGCGAGAATGCGCCGGGCGAAGGCGCGCGCAAGATTTCGTTCAAGAACTGCATCATCGCGGCTGGCTCGGAAGTGATTCGATTGCCGGGGCTGCCCGACGATCCTCGCATCATCGATTCCACTGGCGCCCTCGAGCTCGATCTGCCGAAGCGCATGCTCGTCATCGGTGGCGGCATCATCGGTCTGGAAATGGCGTGCGTGTACGACGCGCTCGGCACGAAGGTCAGCGTGGTTGAGCTCACGGATGGACTCATCCCTGGTTGCGATCGCGATCTGGTGCGTCCGCTCGAGAAGCGCATCGGCAAGCGTTACGAAAAGATCATGGTGAAGACCAAGGTCACCAAGGTCGAAGCGCTCAAGGAAGGCATCCGCGTCACGTTCGAAGGCGAGCAGGCCGTCGAGCCACAGATCTACGACAAGGTGCTGGTCGCGGTGGGCCGTAGCCCGAACGGCAAGAAGATCGGCGCGGAAGCGGCCGGCGTGGTCGTCAACGAGCGCGGCTTCATTCCGGTCGACAAGCAGATGCGCACGAACGTTCCGCACATCTTCGCGATCGGTGACATTGCCGGTCAGCCCATGCTCGCGCACAAGGCGTCGCACGAGGGCAAGCTCGCTGCCGAAGTCGCGCATGGTGAGAAACGTTTCTTCGATGCGCGCGTGATTCCGTCGGTCGCTTACACCGATCCGGAAATCGCGTGGGTCGGCCTCACCGAGACCGAAGCGAAGGCCAAAGGCATCGCATATGAGAAGGGCAGCTTCCCTTGGTCCGCGAATGCCCGTTCGCTCACGCTCGGGCGCGATGACGGCATGACCAAAGTATTGTTCGATCCGGCCACTCATCGTGTGATCGGCGGCGGCATCGTCGGTCCGAACGCCGGCGATCTGATTGCCGAGATCGCGCTCGCCATCGAAATGAACACCGATGCCGGCGATCTGGGCCTGACCATCCATCCGCATCCGACCCTGTCGGAAACGGTGATGTTCTCGGCCGAAGCCTATGAAGGCACGTTGACCGATCTGTACGTGCCCAAGAAGGCCGCGCGTCCCGCTCACTGATCGGCGCCCGGCCGATCGGTCCGACGTTCGTCGAAACGTCATCTCCTGGAAATATTCGTGCAAAGGCTTGTCCGCTGGACAAGCCTTCCTTGCTTGCCAGGAAACGATCAGCCTTGTTTGTTCGTTTGCTGCTACCGCGCTTCATCACAAGCGGATGTCCCCTACCGACCACGAACGGGCGTACGGGCGTCGGGGTTAACTCCCCCTCCATAACCGGTCACAACAGTGGAAACCCCTTTTGCATAGGCGCCGGGGTCGGGATAAAAGTATCGGCGCATGCATCAGAGTGGTCGGGCAGGCACGTCTCTCAGGATAGTTCGTGATCGATCGCCGGAGTCATGGGGAAGTCAACGTTGCTTCGTCAGCGCGTGCCGTCGACGTGCGAGGCGAGGCTACGGCTGTGGAAGATGCCGATGCCGGCGAGGTGGGCAACCATCGCTTCGGCCAATGGTTCAAGGATTGGCGCAAGCCCGTTCGCCATTGGCTGTCCCGCCGAGCCGCCGTGCCGGCCGCCGAGCTGGATGATCTGGCTCAGGAAGTGTTTCTACGTCTGCTCCGCTATAGCGAGAAGACGGCCGTCGAGAATCCGCTGGGATATCTCTTGCGGATTGCCGGCAACGTCGCCAGCGAATGGCGTGAGCGCGCGCGTGTTTCCAAACCGCACGATCAAGAGTGGCTCGATGACTTGCTGATCGAGCCAGAGCAGGAGCCGGAAAATACCGTCTCCCAGGCCGGCACCGATGCAAGCGTGCAGGCCGCGGTCGAAAAGCTGCCGTTTCGGCAACGTCAGGTTCTACTGTTGAGAGTAAATGAGGGGCTGACCTACAAGCAGATCGCCGAGCGCCTCAAGGTGTCGCCGCGCATCGTGCTTCGTGATTTGTCCCGCGCCTATAGCCAGCTGCGCACGCGGCTGAATCCGGAAGACCTCAAGTGAAGGACCCACAAGAGGGCGAGGACATGACAACAGAACGAACCCGATTCGTGAGTCAAGAGGCAGCCTACTGGTTCATCCGCTTCACGGATGAGCCAAAGATGGGCCCGGAGGATAAAAAGCTGCTCGCAGACTGGGTGCGGCGCTCCCCCGAGAACGTCGCCGAAGTCCTGCGCATCGCCGGCCTGGACGATCAGGCGCGCCAGGGCTTGCTCCAGGCCGTCAAGGAGGCGGAGGAGTCCAACGTTTTCGATATCGGTTCCCGAGGGAACGTGTCCCAATACGAGTACGACCCGAGCGACTCGGTCCCGGACACCGTCAAGCGAAAACTGCCCGCTCCCTGGGCCTTTGCCGCCATGGTCGCCGGGCTCGCCGTCGCGCTGCTCTTCGGCTTCGGAATGTTCTCAAATTCCCCCAACCGCGCAGTAGCCACTGCCGCCAGCCAGTGGCAGCACATGTCCCTCGAAGACGGCAGCACCGTCCACATGGACGCGCGCACGCGCCTGAAGGTCGAGTTCAGCGGCAACCGTCGCCTGGTTCATCTTTATGAGGGACGGGCAGTGTTCGAGGTCGCGAAGGATAAAAAGCGGCCCTTCACAGTGCGTACCCATATTGTCGATGTCACTGCGGTCGGCACCAGATTCCAAGTGGCGATCAGTCCGGGCGTGACCACGACTGTTTCCGAAGGTGTCGTGAGGGTCACGCCGCTCGGCAGGCTGGACGATGTCACCACGATGAAATTGCTGTACGCCGGTGACGAACTGAACGTGATGAACAGCACCGCTGGCAAGGAAGATCGCGTGTTTGGCGGCGGTGGCGGATACGTTGATCTCTCCAAACTCGAAGAGCTCAAGGTGGATGCGGAACATAAGCTCGAGTGGGCGAATGGCTGGCTGACGTTCCAGGCCGGTGAGCGCATCGGCGATATGGTCGCTGAATTCAACCGCCGCAACACTCTACAAATCAAACTCGACAACGAGAGCATTGCCGACCGACGGCTGGCGGGCTACTACCGCTTCCGAGTCGATAGTCCAGAAAGCTTCTTGCATGCGCTCGATAGCCAGGGGGGAATCACTGTGATTAGAAATGGCACTAACGTGGTGCGCGTGAAGTCGGACTAAATCCCGGTGATTGATTGCCGATGGCGATTTGCAAGGATGCTCGCCGCCGCGCTAACGATGGCGTGGGCTCAGTTCTCCGCTGCGCAAACTAGCTCGGCGGACACAGAATATTCCTTCGCCATCCCGAGCGGCTCGTTGACCACGGCGCTTGACCAGTTTTCCAAACAGACTGGCCTGCAGGTGGCTGCCGAGCTCAAGACTTCCGAACAACAACAAAGGCTGGTCGATGCTGTCATCGGCCGCTTCACTGCGGATGCGGCGCTAGACAAGCTCCTTGCCGGGAGTGAGTTCTCGCACGCTTGGTTGGATGGGGCGACTGTGCGGATCTATGAGGGCACCGTGCTGCCTCAGGGGGAGGGGGGCCAAAAGGATGTGTTGGTGACGGGAAGTCGTCTCCGGGGGGGCGAAGGGCCCGCTCCGATCCGTATTTATGACCGAGAGCAGATTGATCGCCTCGGTGTCTCGTCGCTGTCCGGCGTGGCGAGTTACATGACTCAGCAGCCGTTTACTTTGGGAGGTTGGACTCAGCGCAGCGGGGCTCAGCACTTTCAGCTGCGCGGGCTGGGTGTTGACACCACTCTTGTCCTCATCAATGGACGCAGAGTGCAGCCGAGCGCGACCGGCGTCAGCTTGAATGCATTTGACCTGAACGCGATTCCGCTCACGGCGGTGGACCGGATCGAAGTGATGTCGGATTCAGCCTCGGCAATCTACGGCTCCGATGCCATCGGCGGGGTCGTCAACATATTCCTCAAGGAGGAGATCGAACAGCCAGACGTGTTTCTCCACTACGGCGGTGCGGCCGGGGGCGCCTATGAGCGGCGTGCCTCGGGAACCATCGGCACCGCCTGGCAACGTTTCAAATCTGCACTCACTCTCGACTATCTCGATCGTTCCATGCTGGTCGGGGCGGAGCGTGATCTCTGGCGAAACCAGGATTTTCGACGCTTCGGGGGCAAGGACTATCGTACAACCGCTGCGCCGAGAGCTAATGTTTACTCGCTCAGCGGCGGGACACTCCCCGGATTGTCTGTATCGCAAGCATCGGTGCCCGTGGGAAGCACCGGTGTCGGTCTTCGACCGGAGGATTTCCTGGCAACAGCTGGAGAGGTCAGCCTCTACTCTGCCGAGGAAACCACGTCTCTCGAGCCTTACCGGAAACAATTGTCCGCCGTCGGCTCGGCCGAGCTTTCCATCGATAATCGTTCCGCTATTTTTGGCGAGATGTTGATAAGCGCGAGTGACATTGTGAATCAGGGCTCCTTAGTGGCTGTGACGCGGCAGATTGTGCCTGCCGAGAATCCATTCAATCCCTTTGGCCAGGCGGTCAGGGTGGATTTTTCGCTGGTTGGAGCGAAGCCAGCATCTCAACTGACGTACGGACAGTTAACACGGTTTGTGCTCGGTGCGCGTGGCGGGCTGAGTCGCTGGAATTGGGAGCTGGCATTTACCAGCAGCGATGACACAGCCCACGTGGAGAGAACCGATGATCTAGATCTCTCACGCGTGCAAGTTGCGCTGCGGTCGACTGATCCGGAAACTGCGCTTAATCCGTTTGTGGATGGCCCCGCAGCGAGCTCTGCATTGCTTTCGTCACTGATCGGCAACCAGAATTATGAGTATCTCTCGCGATCGCGGCTGCTGTCCGGATTCCTGCGTGGCCCGTTGTTTCGCATGCCCGGCGGAACCAGCGAAGTTGTCGTCGGCTGGGAGGCGCGGCGAGAAGGAGTGAAAGCAGTTGACGCGTCGCCGCTTGAGCAAGAGCGCGACATCGTTTCTGAATTTGCCGAACTCAATCTGCCATTACTCAAGCAGCTGTCGCTTAAACTAGCCATGCGAGCAGATTCCTATGAGCATGCCAATGACTCGGTGAACCCGCAGTATGGGTTCGTGTGGCGTCCGAATCAGAATTGGTTGGTCCGAGCCGCCTATGGCACGAGCTTTCGGCCGCCCTCGCTAGCCGAACTATCCTTCCCAACAAGGGAGTTGCTGTTCCCGCTTGCCGACCCTCGACGCGTGGGCTCAATCTCCCCCGTCAGAGTAATACTCGGCGGCAATCTTGATCTGGAAAACGTATCAGCACATTCTTTCACCACGGGCGTTGCCTATCGAGCCAGCGATTGGCCCGGGCTACATTGGGGTGCTCACTATTGGCGGGTGGTGATGGACAATCAAATCGTCCTGCCGAGTGTTCTTGATCTGCAGAAACTGGAAGGAGTGCCCGGCCGCGTTACACGCTCTGCGCCGACGGATGCCGACAGGTTGAATGGGTGGCCTGGTGCGCTTCAATCGGTAGATATGACTCTCCTCAATAACGGCCGGCTGGAGACGAGCGGTATCGATGTAGATCTCTCATATCGCATCGTAGAGAGCGTGGGTCACTTGCAAGCGGCGCTTTCGGCGACTTGGGTAGACAAGTATGCTTCGCAGGGCATTGCCGCGATCCAGTCGTCGGATCAGGTCGGCATTGCGAATTATTTGGGAACGATTCCTGAATGGCGCTTGATCGGGTCACTGACCTGGGAAGGGAACGGCTGGGGCGTTTCTACGAC
The DNA here is from genome assembly GCA_023391815.1 of Pseudomonadota bacterium. Lineage (GTDB taxonomy): Bacteria > Pseudomonadota > Gammaproteobacteria > Steroidobacterales > Steroidobacteraceae > Steroidobacter. The sequence continues at coordinate 353 of JAEWAF010000015.1, read as the reverse complement.
AGCGACTTTTACGCCAAGTTATCAGGATTCAGATCAGAGCGGGCCGCTGGGGCGGCGTCTGCCCTCTCGAACGATTATGGACATGCAGGCGTGGTTGGATCTGGGGCGGCTGTTCGACCCAGCTGCGTTCGATGCTCTGAAGGTCACTGCCGGCGCCATAAATCTTCTGGATGAAGAGGTGGATTTTGCCAATGCTGGCGCAAGGTACGGCTTCGATATATCGCAAGCCGACCTGAAGCAACGATTCGCGTATTTGCGAATCACCAAGAGCTTTTAGCCACATCCCGAATAGCCAAGAGGGCCCGTGTCCAAGCGCGGGCCCCCGTCCGTGTTTTTTTTTTTTTTTTTTTTGG
>JAEWAF010000043.1 GCA_023391815.1 Pseudomonadota bacterium | reverse complement strand
CCCCCGCCAACCATGGCAAAGAATGCCGAATCGCAGGATCAGAAGTCGAGCTTGAGGGTCAGCAGGCCGTAGCGGGGCGACTGGTAGCCCGTGCCCAGGCCATAGGACGGGTCGCGACGCGCGCCGGTCGATCCGAGCGCCTCGTATACCTCGACAACGCGCTGCTCGTTCAGCAGGTTATAGACCCCGAGCGTGACCTTGAGATCCGCCGCCGAGAACGATTGTCGGTAAGTCACATTCGCGCCCACGTCGAAGATCCACGGCGTCCTGCCCCCCGAACCGCGTCGGTGCAGCTCATATTGACCGGTGCTGTCGTTGAAGACGTAGAAGCTGAAGAAGCACTGGCCATCGTTGGGATTGCATTTTCCCGTGGTATTGATGGGGCGGCCCGACTGTGCGGTCAGGGTGCCGCCCACTTCCCAATGCTCACCCAGTGCGTACGCCCCTCGCACCTTGAGCTGGTGACGATGATCGTTGGGGAGATAGCCGTAGGAGCGATAGTTCACCCAAGGATCGTCGAACGCCTCGGTGCGGCCCGTATCGGTGAAGTCCGTATCGGAGTTGATCGGTCCCTCGGCATTGCCTTTGGCATACGACAAGGTGTACACGGCGTTGAGCGACCACAGATCGTCCCAGGCACGATCGATCATGAACTCGAGCGCCTGGTAGGTGCGCTTCGGCTTGGTGTAACCCACATCCGAGCCGAGGTAATTGTCGGCCCCGTCGCGCAGCGCCCAGCCGTGCTGGCTGGTGTCGATGGTGACCCAGCCATCGCTGACGCCGTCGCAATCGGTGTCGGAATAGATCGTGACGGGCCGACCCGGGTTGGCCATGACATAGCCCGCCGAGACTGGCTCGCCGTCGCAAATGATGCCCGTCGATGTGATCTGCATGTCGTCGATGGCGTTGTTCAGCCTGCGATAGATGCCACGCACACCCCACGACCACTTTTCACCCATCATGGACTGGAAGCCGAGAATCAGCTCATCCTGATACACCGGGTCCATGTCGGCATCGACTTCGCCTCGCAAGTCTCCCACCGTGCCGTCGCCTTGCGAGTCGTCCACCGCGAACTGCGCTCCCAGCCTCGGCCGATATACGGTTTCGCCGTTGTACTCAAACGGCTCCGTGCCCTCGAAGTAGTAATAGGTGCGGCGATCGAGGAAGCCGCCCGCCTGTTTGATGTTGATCACGTTCGCCACCGGCAGAAAGTATCGACCCGCGTTGCCGAAGATCTTGCTGCGGTTGTCGCCTTTCACATCCCACGAGAAGCCGAAACGGGGCGCGACCATGTCATCCATCTTGATGTACGAGTCGCCGTCGGAATTCCTGTTGTCGAAGCCTTCGACGCGCACGCCGGCATTCAGCAGCAGGCTGGGCGTGACCTGCCAGTTGTCTTCCAGATAATACGCCGAGTTGATGGTTTCGAACTCGCCATCGACCTCGTTCTGTCGAGTCCAGACGTACTCGGTACCCGCGGGGAGGGTGGTCCCGAACACGTTGGTGGTCTGGGTGGTTCGATAGATCTCGTAGAGCAGCCGATCGGGTCCGGGATAGTGCTGTTCATACTGCGAGGTATTGGTCTCGTGATCCAGGCCGAAGCGCAATTGATGGTCGGCGAGCACCCATTCGAAATCCAGCCGAGCAGCCTCTCGAGTGTCCTCGCGCGCAGTGACAGCTGCTGTCGACGTGCATCCCAGATCTTCCGGAGTCGCGCCGCGCCGATCGCGAAAGCGCGAGCATTCCAGGTCGTTCTGACCAAGACGTGAGTATTCGCGATTGTTCTCGCCATACAGCGCCTTCGCGGAGAATGAATCAGTCAGGTACGCGGTGTAAGTGGCCGACCAGTTCAAACCGCCGTTGTCCGTGAAGCGGGTTTCTTTGTATGCGCCGCGAGCGCCGTCGGTAAAGTCGAAGCCGTAGCCTTTTCGGACTTCTTCGTTCTTGTCCGAGAACGCGAGCAACTCGAGCAGATTCTTTTCATTGATCTGCCAGTCGATCTTGGCGCCCCAGAAACCGCTGTCTTCCTTTGCTTGGTAGAGCGTTTTGCCGTTGTCGGAGGTGTTGTTCGGCTGATAGTCGCGGGCTTCATACAACGCAAAGAAGAACAGCTTGTCCTTCACGATCGGACCGGAAGCGTAGAACGTCGCGCTGGTGCGGTCGTAGTCGTCGTACGAACCGATGATGCGCGCCGAGCCGTCCGGGTTGAACCGATTCTTCTTGCTGCTCTGGAGCGAGTGCGGCTCCCAAGCCACTTCGGTGCCGTACTCGAACTCGTTGGTGCCCGAACGGGTCACGGCGTTGATCACGCCACCGGTGGTGCGGCCGAACTCGACCGAATAGCCGCCGGTCTTGACCTCGAACTCCTTGTAGAACGCGTAAGGCACCGAGGAGGAGCCGACGCGGTTATAGAAGTCTGTCACGTTCAGGCCATTGATGTAGACCGTGTTCTCCGCGACCGACGAGCCTCCGAACGAAACGCACGAGGGCTGGTCTTCGCACAGGCCCGAGTCACCTCTCGAAAGACCGGGGGCGAGCAATGCCACCGATTGAATGTCACGCGCCACCGGCAGGCGCTCGAGATCCTCGCGAGTCAGGTTCGTCGACGACTCCGTCGATTTCACATCGACCGCACGCACGACGCGGGTGCCGACCACCAGGATCTCTTCGACATTGCTCAAATTGACCGTCACATCGGCAGTCGTGGCGACGCCCAGGCCGACGGTGACTTCGGTGAGCTTGCCGAGCGTCGTACCGTTACGCGAGCCCTCGACGATGTACTTGCCGACGGGCAAGAAGGGGAAACGATAGGAGCCATCCGCCTCCGCTTTGACGGTGCGCGTGAAGCCCGTCTCGGGGTTGCGAACCGTGATCGAGATCCCTTCCAGCGAGCCTTGATCGCTCGCGATGATCTTGCCCACCAGCGAGCCGTCGTTGCTCGCGGCCTGCGAGATCTGCAGCGGCATCGTCGCTACAGCCGCAGCGCCCACTCCCATCTGCAGCGCCAATTTGAGCGCTGATCTGAGCGATAGGTTTTTTTTCATACACCCTCCCGGCCAGTGTTATCGTTTAAATCAATCCGTTCGCCCGTGGGAATCTTTCGGTGTCGTCAGCAACGTTGCCTTGAAGTCGTAGTCCCAGCGATCGAAATAAAGGTTGCCCCGCGCCACTCCACCTCACCGCGTTGCAGGTCGACGGTTTCGGAGCGGAAGTGCTGTTTGGCGGGCGTAAACGGCTGGCTGTAGTCGTCGTTGAAGACCACGCGGTAGGCGTCGAACGAGCCGAGATAGAAGTCATCGAGCGCGGCGTCGCCGGAATCGAAGCGGCCGAAAGTCACATCCATCGGCACCCAGCCATGAGGCGCGAGATACAACCATCCCCAGTCGTGCATGTTGTTGTACGCGCCATCGGAGAAGATCCAGCCGGATTGCCAGCGGGCTGGAATGCCGTTCAACCGAAGCAAGGTCATGAGCAACAGCGTTTGCTGTCCGCAATCGGCGTGACCGGCGTGTAACGCGTACTCGCTGATGTTCGAGATCGTCGAATACTCGAGCGCGCCGGCCCAGGGAATGCGGTCGACGGCGGCGAACAGTTTCTGTGCGATTCGATAAGGGTTCTTTTCATTGCCGACGACGTCCCGCGAGAACTTACGCAGGGCGTCCGTAAACACGATGTGAGGCGGCCGTTCGCCCATGTAGGGCGCCAGAGCAGCTGAAGGCGTCGCGGCGACGACTTTGTCGGCATCAATCTGCTTGTGCTGGCCGAAGATGGTCAGCTCGTAGGTGACGGAGAAGGTCGTCGGCTTGGAAGCCGTGGCCGGTTTCTCGAAGTACACGGTGCGCTGGAGGGCGGACTCCGGTGCGAGCTGATGTTTCTCCGGCGAGCTGCTGACGAACTGAAGGTTCTCCTGCTGGCCGGGGATCCGGCGCGGATAGGGGATCCAGGCGCGGACGGTTTCGCCGGCCGGGACGGCATCGGCATTCACAGTGATGGACTGCGTGATCCGCACGCGCCGAGGCGCAACGGAGCTGCTACCCGTCGCCGTCGATTCCGCGAGCACTTCTTTGTGATGAGGGTGGGGTGTTTCGAGCGGGCTGTCGTTGAACGGTGCGGGCTGCGTGCGGCGGGCACGAGCTTCGGCGCTCAGGCGAAACAAGTTGGAGGGCGCGCGCTTGAAGTATTTCTTTTGGCCGTCGATCACGCGCGACTCGAGCAATCCCGTGCGATCCCATGCGGCGAACTCGGCATCGGTGAGATCGGGGATTTGTTTGCGGACGCGGGCCTGTGCCTCCGTCGGCGTCAGGCTAAAATCGAGCAGGATGCGCCGCATGCGCTCGCGTTCGAACTCGAAGGCGCGAGCTTGCTCGGCCGAAAGCGAAGAGGAGTGGAGTGCTTTCTCGATGGCTTTATCGGCGGCCGCGAAGTCGCCGGCATCCACCAGCTGCACGACGGCGCGAACGCCCGATGAGGAGGCAACGGCATCGTCGGCGCGCGCGGTGATCGGGCATGCGATCACGACGACTGAAATCACCAGCGTGGCGAGCAGCGGGAGGCGGGCTTCCCGTTTGCATGGCAGAGGCAGTCGAGCAGTCACTTGCGAGTGTCCACGTCGGCGACAGTTGATTCGGGCGCGTTAGTAATGATGTAACACGGCTGCGAAGTGTCGGTCAATAATTTATTCTTGCTTCAAACCAAAGAAGAAGCGAATATTCTGAGCCCATGCGAACCCTTCGCCTCAGCACTGGCCGCGAGTTGCGATGATCGAGACGGTCTGGCCCTATCTGGCGCTCATGCCGCTCGCCGCGGGCGTGTTCCCGTCGCTGGAAAAGCGTTTCCGATGGCGGGTGTTCACTGTGTTGCCGCCCATCGTCTGGACTTATTTATTCGTCACCGCGCTGGCGGTCGGCGGGCTGTGGTCCGCCACGCCTGAGATTCAAGGCGCGCAACGAACGCTGACTTCGCAGCTGCTGCCCGCATTGCTGTTTCTGTTGATGGTGACGTGCGATGTGCGGGCGATTCTCGCCGTCGGGCCCCGAGTGCTGGCGGTCTTCGCGTGCGCCATGGCGAGCATCCTGTTGGCGATCATGCTGGTCTATCTGCTGTTTCGGACGGTGCTGCCTGCGGAAGGGTGGAAGATGCTGGCGGCCTTGAGCGCGACCTGGACGGGGGGCTCGGCGAATCTCGTGGCCGTCAAGCAGGTGATCGGTTTGTCCGAGAGCGCTTTGCCCTCGGTGCTGCTGGCCGATGCCCTTTGTTATTCGCTGTGGGTGCTGGTGCTGTTCTCGACGGGCGCCCTCGCGCCACGCTTCAATCGATGGACGGGCGCCGATCGAAGCGGTCGCGAATATCCACAGCTGTCGGCGGTCGCATCGACGGGCCCCGCGGACGTTGGAAATATTCTGCTGTGGTTGGGGCTCGCCATGCTCGTCGGGCTGGGCTCGGCACGACTGGCGACCTCGATGCCGACCTCGACGATGCTCACGCAAACGTCCTGGACGGTGCTGCTCGCCACCGTCGCCGGTCTGGTGATTGCTCGCACGCCGCTGGCCCGCATCCCCGGGCCGGCACCGATGGGCTCCGCTCTGTTGGCATTGCTTGTGGCGGTCCTCGCTTCACAGAGCAACTTCCACGGCCTCGCGTCGGCGCCGCTCTTTATCTTATGCGGCTTCGTCACGATGGTATTGCACATCGGCATCCTTGCGATTCTGGCGAGAGTGTTCCGTTTCGATTTGTATCTGTGCGGCATTTCATCGCTCGCACAGATCGGCGGCGTCGCCTCGGCGCCGGTGTTGGCGGCGACTTATTCCCCGGTGCTGGTGCCGATCGCGGTCCTGCTGGCGATGTTGGGGCTCATTCTGGGGACGGGCATGGGATTGTTCATGGCGAGCGTGTTGTCGTCGCTGGCCCCGATGGGAGCGGGCTGATGCTCAAGCGTGCACTCGGATTGTGGCTGATCGTCCTGATCGCGGGCTGTGCTAGCGTACCTCGTGAGCAGGCTGGAGTCGGTGGACCGATCGGAGTCATCGGTGTGGAGCCCACTCATCTCACGGCGGAGTATTGGGCCCGGCGCGCGCCGCGTGCCAATGCCGTCGTGCTCGATACCGCAGCCATCGCTCGGCAAAACGAGCGGCTGAAGCAAACTGATCGCTCCGTGCGGGATCTGGAACAGCTGCCGGCGTCGCTTTCGGCCACGCAGGTGCGCACCTGGATCGAAGCCTTGTCGGCTCGGCCTACGCGCACGCTCTATGACGAACAAGGGCGGGAGGTCAGGGCGCAACAGCTCGATGAGTGGATGGCGACGTTGAATCTCAACAGCCTTCCCGCTACTCAAACCACTCGCTATGGCATGGTCGTTCGACGTGCCGATCTTCGGACGTTCCCCACGCGCGCGAGGGTGTTTTCCAATACCGACGACACGGACATCGATCGTTTTCAGGAAAGCGCGCTGTTTCCAGGAACGCCCGTGGCGATCGCGCACACCAGTCGCGACGGTGAATGGCTGTTCGTTGTCAGTGCGCTCTACAGCGCGTGGATAGAGAAGAGCGCAGTCGCCGAAGGGAGCCGTGACCGCATCTTCGCCTACGCAAACAAGTCTCCGTACATCGTCATCACCGGCGCGAAGGCGCACACCGTCTTCACGCCGGAGCGTCCGGAGCTGTCCAGCCTGCAGCTCGAGATGGGCGCGCGAGTGCCGCTCGTCCCGGACTGGCCTATTGAAACGCCCGTCAACGGTCAGCATCCCTATACCGCTCATGTCATCGAGCTTCCGTACCGCACCGCCGACGGTTCGTTGCAATTCGCACCGGCGCTGCTACCCAAGACCCAAGAGGTCGATGGCGACTATCTGCCGCTGACGCGTGCAAACATCGTTCGCCAGGGCTTCAAGTTCCTTGGCGAGCGCTACGGCTGGGGGCATTCCTACGATGCGCGGGATTGCAGCGGCTTCGTCTCGGAAGTGTATCGAAGCTTTGGTGTTCAACTGCCTCGCAACACGCGCGATCAAGGTGTCAGTCCCGCGCTCAATCGTATCGATCTTACCGATGCCGACGATCACGAAGCGCGGCTGAAATTGCTGCGCGAAGCTCAGGTCGGCGATCTTATTTATATTCCAGGCCACGTCATGATGGTGATCGGTCATGAGAATGGCGAGCCTTACATCATTCACGATACGACCGGCATCAGCTTCCGCCGCGGCGCGGGCGATATCGAGCGTGCCAGGTTGAACGGTGTCTCGGTCACACCGTTGCTGCCGCTGCTGTCGAGCGACGGCCGACCCCTGATCGATCGCGTGTACAGCATCCAGAGAATCCGCTGAGCGGCGGACCATCCTCGAGAACATCATGAAGATCACTGAGATTCGATATGGCATGTTGCGCGTGCCGCTGAAAACTCCGTTCAAGACGGCGCTGCGCACCGTCGAGGTGGTGGAAGATATCGTCGTCGAGATCCACACCGACACCGGCAATATCGGTTACGGAGAAGCCCCGGCAACCGCCGTCATCACGGGCGACACGCACGGCTCGATCGTCGAGGCCATCGCCAAGTTCATCGCGCCGCGCCTGATAGGACAGGACGTGGCCAACCTCAATCGCATCACCCAGCTGATCCAAACGTCGCTGGAGAAGAATTCCAGCGCCAAGGCCGCGGTCGAGATCGCGGTCTATGATTTGTTCGGGCAGCTCTACAACGCGCCGCTCTACAAGATGCTGGGCGGCGGCGATCCGGTGGTGACCACCGACATCACGATCAGCGTCGACTACATCGACAAGATGGTCGCCGACTCCATCCAGGCGGTGGAGCGCGGTTTCGAAGCGCTGAAGATCAAAGTGGGCAAGGACATCGGCGTCGACATCGAGCGCATCAAGGCGATCTATGCCGCGGTCGAAGATCGGGCGCTGCTCAGGTTGGATGCCAACCAGGGCTGGACGGCGAAGCAAGCGGTCTATGCGTTGCAGACGCTAGAGGATGCGGGCGTCAAGCTGGAGCTGGTGGAGCAGCCCGTCAAGGCGCAGGACCTGGATGGCATGCGATATGTCACGGAACGCGTGCACACGCCCATCATGGCGGACGAGAGTGTGTTCGGCCCGACGCAGGTGATCGAGCTGATCCGAATGCGCGCGGCGGACATCATCAACATCAAGCTCATGAAGACCGGCGGCATCTCCAGCGCGATCCACATCGCCGACATCGCCGCGCTTCATGGCATCGAATGTATGATCGGGTGCATGATCGAGACCAGCATCAGCGTGGCCGCCGCGGTTCATCTGGCCGTCGCCAAGGCCAATGTGATCACGAAGGTAGACCTCGATGGTCCTTCGCTGTGCGCGTTCAACCCGGTCGACGGTGGCGTGATTTTCAACGAATCGGAGATTTCCATCACCGATGCACCGGGCTTGGGCATTCGCGAGATCCGGGGCTTGCAGAGGCTCTGAACCGATGTCCTCTCTCCTCAAGATCCGGGCGGAGCGGGACCAGATGTCGGCGATCGAGCGTCGCATCGCCGACTTCATGCTCGAGAATGCCCACCTGTTGCGCGACTACTCCTCGCAGCAGCTCGCCGACGCGCTCCAGATCAGTCAGTCGAGCGTGGTGAAGTTCAGCCAGAAGCTGGGCTTCAAGGGCTATCCCGATCTGAAATATTCCATCGGCGAAGCGGTCGCTCGCGGCAGCGATGTGCCGGTGAAAGCGGCCGCCAAATCGACTCGTAGCGCGAGTCGGGAGTCCCTCGCCGAAACCTTGTGGCAGAGCAAGTCTCGCGCCGAAGAGGAGACACGGCTGATCAACGACGCCGGCACGCTTGGTGAGATCTCCGCCTTGTTGAGTCGCGCGGGGAAAGTATTTTGCATCGGGTTCGGCGAGGACGGTGTTGCCGCCGAAGCATTCGCCCAGCGGCTGGCATTGCTTGGCACTTTGGTCGTGCATCACACGGACGCGGTGCCGATGACCGCGAGTATCTCGGCGGCCGATCGAAGCGACGTGTTGATGGTTTTCTGCGAGCACGGACAGCACGCGGCGCTCAACCAGCTGTGCCGTCAGTTTCGCGATCGGCAAGGCAAGATCGTCTCTGTCACGCGACATACCTCCAATCCATTGCGTGCGCACGCCGATGCCACGTTGCTGGTGTCGGCGCACGATGAGCGCTCCCACATTCAGCCGCTGCTCTATCAATCGGCACTTCAGCACCTGCTCGATCAGGTGTTCGTGCTCATGTGCGACGGGGATCGGCTGGAACAATTCAATACCAATCTCGAGCACGTCCAACACCTGCTCGATCCGAAACTCTGACAGTCCGTGTCAGACGGCGCGCTTCGCGCAAGCTTCGTAATGTAGAGCGGGTTACCGCCGACACCGAATCGAGGGGTGTCGTGTCGCTCGCCGACATCGACGTGCGCAGACGTTCGATTGTTTACTCGCGAGTCGAGCGATAGTTCACGCTGCAAGGGCCGACGATCGCGTCATTCGGCGAAGCTCAGCATCGCGCGCTCCCGCGACGCTCGGGGGAAAAGCAAATAACCTTGCTGTGAGACTCCGGCACAACGCGCGCCGCGCGTGGCTTTCAGTCGATGTCATATCAATAGCAACAACGGCGATGGAAGCTCCGCCTCCGATTCGCACAACAAAGCACTTGCAACTTCAGGCTCGAAACACGACGAGCTGCGCAGGGTTGATTTTGCTTCTGAACGGAGAGTAAACAATGTCATATCGCCGACGGATCCACATTCCTGGCGGCACTTATCATGTCGTCCAACGCGGCACCAAGCAGCGTCCGATATTTTCTCAGCCCGAGGACTATGAGCTGTTCGAGTCCGTGCTCCAGGCGGCCTTGCGCAGTACCGGTGCGCGATTGCACGCCTACTGCTGGACCACCGAAGCCATATATCTGGCCGTGCAGATCGACGAGATCTCGCTGGGACATTTCATGCAGTGGGTGAAGAGCCGCTATGCGCGCGGTATTCAACGCAGGCTCGGTGAGCGCGGTCACTTGTTTCAAGTTCGTTATGACTCGGTGATCATCGATCCGAAGAGCTATCTCACGAGCTTGATCCACTACATCCATTACGTGCCGGTGCTGAAGGGGCTGGCGGATCGACCGGAGGAATTCGCGTACTCCAGTCATCATGCATACACGAATGCGCGGGAAGTGCCCTGGCTCCACTGCGGTACCGCTCGACGACTGCTGGGCAAGCGCGACGAGCAGGTCGAGGCTTACCAGCGATTGATGGCTGAGGCGCCGACGCCGGAGTCGGTGAAGTTGGTGGAACGAGGCATGCCCAAGACGCCCGGCATTCTCGGCGGTCCCGAGCTGGCGGAGGCGGCCGGTCATCGGCCGAAGCGTTCGACGCGCATGACGCCGGATCAGATCATTCACGATGTCTGCCGGATGCTGGATGTGACGCGCGAGGACGTACTGTCGAAGTCTCGGCTGCGACGGTTAGCGCTCGCGCGAGCGGTGATCGCGTGGCACACGACCGTGCGAGGAATCGCCACCCTGGCGGAAATTTCTCGTTACCTCGGGCGCGTGTCGTCGACGCTCTCCAAGACCATCACCTCGTATCGGAAGCGACAGCCGGACTTGTTCAAGCTGGACGCGTTATCGCACATGATGCCGATCGGGTTGGGCGGCCATCCCGTGTCGAGCGAGGACTTCATGGAGGCGGGCCAGTCCGCCGCGCATGCCAGCGGAAGCGATCACGACGCGCTGTATTGACCTATCGCTCCCAGGTCATGGTGCGGATCACGGCCTTGGCCTGGGTGAGGTACTTCTCCACGGTGTGGATGCTGAGTCCGAGCTCCGCGGCCACCTCTTCATAGGACAGGCCGCAGTGCTTGTGCGCGATCAGCACCATCGCATGCGTCCGAGGCAGGCGCGCAAAGGCGCGTTCGAGTTGTTGTTGCAGGTTCAGCCGATCGGCCAGATCGTCCGGCGCGCTGGCGCGATCGTCCGGGTCTTCGCCACTTTCCTCGAGGCGCTCATGACTTTGCCTCGACCCATTCTTGAAATCCGCGACCACGTGCGACGCGATTCCAAAGATATACGCCACGGGCTTCTCGACCCGCTTCGCGGCGTCCACTCGCAGCAAACGTAAATAAACCTCCTGAGCAAGATCCTCGGCGTCTTGGCGCTGCGTCAAACGGCGCGCCAGGTAGCGGTGCAGCTGCTTGTCATAGGTCCGGAATGACGAGGCATCGAAAGCGAATGGAGGGATGACATCAGGGGCTAGGGTGGTCATTCTGCATCACTGTTCGGAAAAGAGGGCTCAACGACGTTCCGGTTGAGCTGACAACGACTAAGCAATGCAGCAGTAGCGCATCGAAGTGGCTCATGACCGCGACTTGATGAAAATGTGACCAGACTGCTACCGACTTGATGCCGTTAAAACAGACAAGAACAAATAGACGGACCCCGTATCTATTGGGATCACCCGTCCCGGTCAACGAAGCCCTGCCAAATAACTAAGTGAATGTCCTAGGGGATAAGGTCATGCTCACAACACATCGCGCATCCATACATCGGCGAACTCATGGCGAACCCGGCAGCGTGGTGCGACTCACGTGAGCGCCACTCCCGAGCGTTGCCCGATGGACCAGAGCACGACAGAGGGTGAAGTCAGGGAAGTCGATACACAAAGCCGCAACGAACGTCTGACCCAGTGGTTCGAGTCGTGGCGCGGCGCGATGAAACGCTGGCTGTCCAGCCGCTCCTCGATGCAGTCCGCTGACCTCGACGACGTGGCGCAGGAGGTGTTTTTACGTCTGCTTCGTTACAGCGACGATGCCGTGGTCGAATACCCGCAGAGTTATCTGTTCCGGATCGCGACCAACGTCGTCAATGAATGGCGGGAGCGGGCGCGCAACAGTCTGCCGCACGACGATGTCTGGCTCTCGGACCTGCAGATTGAACCGGACGCCGAGCCGGAGAGCACCGTCGAGCACGACCTGGTCAATGAGCACGTCCGCAAAGCGGTGAACCGGCTGCCGCCGCGACAACGCCAGGTTTTGCTACTGCACATCCGAGAGGATCTGACGTATAAGCAGATCGCCGCCAAACTGAAGCTGACCCCGCGTGTCGTGCGAAGAGACATCGCTCGCGCTTATGCTGAATTGCGTTCGGATCTGGGCTCGCCGGATCTCGACGCGCAACAGCCTGTGCGCAGAAAGGTCGGATAGGGCGCCGATCAGGCCGCGCCCGGACCACGGCAAGGGCCATGCACAAACATGGTCCGGTCTAGCTTGCGGGGGTGGTGGGGACCCGCCATCGGCGGGTTTCCCAGCGGACGCGGCCGGGATCGATAAAACTCCGTCGCACCCGAGCCGTTGCGCATTGGCGAGGAAGACGGATGCCTGACCGTCCCCAAAAGCGAAAGTCCAAGCCGAGCAGTCGAGCCAAGTCGATCCGGGAACAGGCGGCCGACTGGGTCGTCTGTCTCAGTTCGGACGACGTGACCGAAGAGCAGCGGCGCAGCTATGTGCGATGGCTGAAGCAATCGCCGAAGCACGTCCGTGAAATGCTCGAAATGGTGAACCTCGAACAGCTGTTGCAGGATACGAGGGTGGGTGGCATCGAGTTGCCGCCGCTGCCAGATATTCCACCCGACGCCGTCAATGTCGTTGCGTTGCCACCGGTCCCGCCGCGCGAAGAGGGCGAGGAGGAGGACGAGGACGACGATCTGGATGAGCCGACCGCGAACCAGAAATGATCGGCAGCGCTGGCGTAGCGTCTGCAAAACTCCAATGATCGATACGAAACGCTAAAGCACTGCGGGCCAACAGGCCGGCGCGAGCGAGCCAACTGCGCACGCGATACTCGGGGCAGAATCCGCGGACAGCCATACGGACGGCGCAACTGGATACTGCTCATGAAACAAAAGACGGCCTTGATCACAGGGATTACCGGCCAGGATGGCGCCTACCTCGCCGAGTTTCTTTTGAAGAAGGGTTATATCGTTCACGGCATTCGTCGCCGGACGTCTCTGTTCAACACCCATCGCATCGATCATCTGTACATGGATGCTCACGAGCCGAATGCGCGGCTCTATCTGCATTACGGAGACATGACGGACAGCAGCAGCTTGATGCGGGTCATCCAGAAAACCCGACCCGACGAGATTTATAACCTGGCCGCGCAAAGTCATGTCGCGGTCTCGTTCGAGGAGCCGGAATACACCGCGAACTCGGATGCACTCGGGACGCTGCGCATTCTCGAGGCCGTCCGCATCCTGGGCATGGAGAAGCGCGTGCGCTTCTATCAAGCGTCGACATCCGAGCTGTTCGGCCTGGTGCAGGAGATTCCGCAGAAGGAGACAACGCCGTTTTATCCGCGCTCTCCGTATGCCGCGGCCAAGTTGTACGCGTACTGGATCACGATCAACTACCGCGAAGCTTACGGGATGTACGCCTGCAACGGCGTGCTGTTCAATCACGAATCGCCGAACCGCGGCGAGACCTTTGTTACCAGAAAGATCACGCGTGGACTCGCACGGATCAAATGCGGTCTGCAGGATTGTCTGTACCTCGGCAATCTGAATGCGCTCAGAGACTGGGGACACGCTCGCGACTACATGGAAGCGGCGTGGTTGATGTTGCAGCAGACGGCGCCGGAGGACTATGTCGTCGCCACGGGCGAGCAGCGCAGTGTGCGTGAGTTCGTCGATGCCGCCGCGGACAATTTGGGGATGAAGATTCGCTGGAGCGGGGAGGGCGTCGAAGAGAAGGGTTACGATCGCGCCGGCAATTGCGTGGTTGCGGTGGATCCGCGTTACTTCCGCCCGACCGAAGTGGAAACATTGCTCGGCGACTCCGCCAAAGCGCGCGCGAAGCTGGGATGGGACCCGAAGACGAGCTTCGCCGATCTGGTGGCGGAGATGGTCAAAGAGGATCTGAAGGAAGCGCAGTGCGAGGAACTGCTGAAGCCTCACGGCTTCCCGGCCGTGTTCGGATCGCGCATCGCGTCCTGATGCGCTCCGCATGCGGAGCGCATTGATCACCGGCGTCAACGGGCAGGATGGCTCGTATCTTGCGGAGTTCCTGCTCGGCCGCGGTTATCACGTCATTGGACTGGTGCGCGAGGATGCGGCGAATCGGCTCGATCGCATCCAGCATATCCGCGGCCAGATCGAGATCGTCTCGGGCAGTCTGCTGGACGACGTCTTGCTACGGCGAGTGATCGAGCATCACCGACCGGATGAGATCTACAACTTCGCTGCGCGGGCATCCAGCAGCCAGCTTCTGACCGATCCCACGTTGACCGCGGAATACAACGGCCTCGCGGTCGTGCGGATGCTGGAGGCGATCAGGACCATCAATCCCAATATTCGTTTCTGCCAGGCTTCCAGCAGTGAGATGTTCGGTACGGTCGTCGAATCGCCGCAAAACGAGCTGACACCCTTCCGACCGCGCAATCCTTATGGCGTCGCGAAGCTGTTTGCGCACGGCATGGTCGGAACGTATCGCGAGAACTTCGGCGTGTTTGGCTGCTCGGCCATCCTGTTCAATCACGAGAGCCCGCGTCGCGGACCGGAATTTGTGACTCGAAAGATTTCGATGGGGGTGGCGCGCATTCGCGCCGGGCTGGCTCGCTCGCTGTCGCTCGGGGCGCTCGACGTGACGCGCGACTGGGGCTTCGCGGGCGACTACGTGCGCGCCATGTGGCAGATGTTGCAGGCGGAGGCCGCCGATGACTATGTGGTCGCCACAGGTGTGAGTCATTCAGTGCGTGACTTCTGCGAGCTGGCCTTCGATCACGTGGGCCTGGACTACCGGGCGTATGTTCAAACCGACCCACGCGTGCGACGGGCGCCGGAGTCGATGCCGTTCGTAGGAGATGCGGGTAAGGCCAGACGCGTGCTGGGGTGGCAGCCGTCCATGTCGTTCGAGCAACTCGTGACCGCGATGGTCGACGCTGACATTCTTGATCAGCAGGTGGCATAACCGAGCACGACCCAGCGAAGCCGATCCAGAAACAACTGACCATAGCGGGTTGCCGGCCAGACTGGTCGATCGCCGAGCTCCGGTGGGAATCCCGCTCGATGCAGTAACGAGCGAGCGTACGGCAGCCAACGACCCTTCTCGACCAGATGTCGATAGACGATCGGAGGAGCGGCGGCAATCGCGCAATGGGTCGCTTCACGAAGGGATTGATGTTCGAAGTCCCAGATGCTCAGCGGCCGTTCGAGCATCGACAGCAGATGGCTCTTGCGCCAGATCGCAATCTGCAGCGCTGAATAGAACGGGTGGCGTTCGCGGATTCTCTGGATGCCAGCGCCAAGCTCCGCGGGCCGCGTGCCTGCCAGGCGTGCGAGCAACGACTTCCCCATGGGAATGAGTCGCAGATAATCGAGGTTCATCCGCACGGCGATCTCGACCAAGCGCTCCAGTCGATCTTGATCCACCGGTGCCTGGATCAGGAAGTCGTCGAGCATCAGGATCAGGTGATCGTGCTCGATCTGCGTGAGCTGCTGCCGGAACTCGCGCCGCCAATCAGACGGCGGTGCAAGCACAGCCCGGACTACCGGCAATTCACGACTGCACGAGTTGAGCCCGACATACATGGGATAACGACACGCCGGCCAGAACCTTTGAACGGCCGGCAGCGTGCGTTCGAGGATGTCGATGCGGCTGTCGCTACCGCAGACGAAAACGGCAACCACGCAACAGGCCGCGCTTACAGCCGCACTTCTTCACCCGAAGGTCTCGGTTGCGATATCTCGTGAGTGGCGGGCGCGGTGGTCCGGACCAGCTCCAACTGTGGCAACGGAAACACGAGGTTGTGGCCGAAGTAACGCGGGTGCTCCACGAAAAAGCTTCTGAAATGCCACGGCAGTACCAGGAGATAGTCCGGTTGCATGGCGAGCACGTCTTCTTCGGAGACGATCGGCAGCAGGCTGCCGGGAGTGAAGGCCTCGTACTTGTCCGGGTTCACTTCGCCGACCCGTGCGATATCCGCTTCGGTGATCTTGCAGTACTGCAGAAGCACGTTGCCCTTGGTCGACGCGCCGAGCGCACAGACGGTCTTGCCGAAGCGTTTCGACTCATCGAGGAATGCGCGCAGGGTCGTTCGGCTATCGGCGACGTTCTTCGCGAAATCGTGGAACGGTTGCAGCGTATTCAGCCCGGCGCGCACTTCCTCCTCGAGGATCGCGGCCACCTGGGGGGATTCGGCATGACGGGAGCCCTGCTTGGCCACCATCAGCGAAAAGCTGCCGCCGTTGATGTCGTTGAACTCGACGTCGACGATCTTCAGGCCGAGGCGGTCGGTCATCCATTTGATCTGTTTCAGCGCGTAGTACTCGAGATGCTCGTGGCAGACGGTGTCGTACGAGTTTCGCGCCAGCATGGTGGGCATGTAGCTCTGCTCGAGCACCCAGACGCCGTCCTCATCGAGCACCTCGGCGATTTCTCTCATGAACGTCATGGGCTCTTCCAGATCGTAGAACATGGAGAACGAAGTCACGACGGCCGCCTTGCGCTCGCCGAAGTGCTGTCGAATGGTGGCGGCGGAGAAGAAGTCCGGGATCAGCTGGACGTGCGGCGGATAAAACTTCCGGAATTTCGCCCCGGTGGGATCGACGCCGACGAGCGTGCAGCCCCGTGCCGGATACGCTTGCAGCGTGGTGCTGTCGTTGGCACCGATATCGACGACCAGAGCGTCGTCGGATAGCGTCACGCGCTCCAGAATCCTGCGGACCTTGGCATGCAGATGCGCGACCATGCTCGCGTTCAGGCCGGAGCGGTACCCATAGTTGTCGCCATACAGCTCACCCAGATCGTAGGTGTGCTGCAGCTGTAACAATCCGCAGACATCGCCGTCACCGGTGCACTTCACCAGCTTCAGCGGGCCGGCCGTGACCTCCTGCGCTCGCGTTCTTGGGAACACGCCGGTGAGCGTTTGCACGCCCAGGTCCAGGACTTCGACCAACTGCGTGTTCTTGCAAATGCGGCACTCGGAGATCTGTCGGTACATGAATCGGCTCCTTGTTTCTAATGCGTCCGTTGCGAGGGGCGCCGGGAAGATCTGTGCCTAATTGGACTGGATGCGCCGTGCGCTCAACCGCGCTCGCGCGAGAGCGGCGGGGGAGGGAAGAACCGATTGAATCGCGGAGCTTTTGTCGCGGGGGCGACGAGGTGTCGGTCGACAGAGTCTTGGTCTGAATCGCGGTCGTCTTAGCGAGCGAATAGCCGCACATGGGAGAGGTCATTGCCCTCTCAGGGCCGGTCCTAAGGGCTGGTCTCAGCGCGCACGACGTCACACTGTCTGCATTTGCCTACAAAGGGCTGGTTCTTTGTGAATCAGTGGCTTATAAGCCGGGCTTGAAGTTCCCTAGGCAAAAACTGTCCCCGTTCCGCGACGAATGGCCCGGTCGCCGGGGTTGCCGAAGAATTATAGTTCACGGGTAAGTCTCTGATTCCACAGTGCCTCGCAGCATCTGGCACAGGTCTTGTTATTACTCTTACCGTGCCCTCGCCGAGCTTCGGCCCGTGCGAGTCTCAGCTCCAGATATCGACGAGATATCAAAGACTTATAGCGGAAGCGCGCGGCGAACCATAAAGCGTCGCGCGGTAACCGCCACAGTGGAGAATCATGCGACGTACTTACTTTCCGGGTCTTTTTTCCGGCTGTCTGATCCTGACCTCTGCATTGCTGACCGGTTGCGGCGGCGGCGGAGGCGGCGACTCCTCCAATAATGTGAATCCTCCGGCCAGCTCGACCAATGCTGCCCCGACCGTGACAGGAACGCCGGGCTCGACCGCCGTGGTCGGCCAGGCTTATAGCTTCCAACCCGCGGCGAGCGATGCGAACGGCGATGCGCTGACGTTTACGGTAGCGAACCTGCCGAGCTGGGCCACGTTCAATGCGCAGAACGGCCGCATTTCCGGCACGCCGACGGCGGCGCAAGTCGGCTCGTACGGCAACATCACCGTGACAGTTTCAGATGGCAAGGACAGCGCCGCGGTCGGACCCTTCACGATCACCGTGAGCGATGTAGCGAATGCGAACGGGAGCGCGACGTTGTCGTGGACGCCGCCGACTCAGAACTCGGACGGCACTACCCTCGGCAATCTCGCGAGCTATCGAGTGATGTACGGCCGCACATCCAGCAATCTGGATCAGACGGTGAACGTGACTAACCCGTCGATCAACCGCTACGTGGTGGAGAACCTGAGCTCCGGCACCTGGTACTTCGCGGTGGTGGCGGTGAATGCCGCCGGCGTGTCCAGCCAGTTGTCGAATACCGCCAGCAAGACGATCAGCTGACCTGAGCGAACCGGAACGGGCGGTTCCGATCCCGGGATGTGCCGGGTCTCGGGACCGCCCGTTTCGTTCTTTCGATCAATCCTCGTCGGTGTCCATCTGCGACTGGCAGTAGTTCTGAATGCCGACGCGCTTGATCAGGTCGAGCTGAGTCTCCAGCCAGTCGATGTGCTCTTCCTCGGATTCGAGGATGTCTTCGAACAGCTCGCGCGACACGTAATCGGAGAGCTTCTCGCAATCGGCGATGGCCGCGCGCAGATCCGGGTGCGCCTGCATCTCGAGCTTCAGATCGCAGTTCAGCGCTTCCTCGACGTTCTCACCGATCAGCAGCTTGCCCAGGTCCTGCAGGTTCGGCAGGCCGTCGAGGAACAGGATGCGCTTGATGAGCTTGTCGGCATGCTTCATCTCGTCGATGGATTCTTTATAGGTGTACTCGCCGAGCTTCTTCAGCCCCCAGTGTTCGAACATGCGGGCGTGCAGAAAATACTGGTTGATGGCGGTCAGCTCGTTCTTCAGAACGACGTTGAGATGACGCAAAACCGTCGCGTGACCCTGCATGGGTGCTCCTTCCGGGCTCGATTGATTGGCGGTAGCCGCGAATGGTGTAGGAGCGGCGCGGAGCGAGGCAACTGCGCGTCAGCGCAGCATCAGAAGAGGGGAGACGGATCGACAAATTCCCGCGAGAATACGCAGGCCCGCTCAGGCGGCGACCGGACGATTCGCGGATTCGATATGAGACTCAATCACTTCTCGCGCAGATTCTTCGCAGCGACCGCAGCAGCTGGCGACCGGCAGGCGCATTTGAACTTCCAGCAACGAGGCCGCGCCTTGATCGACGGTCTCGCGGATCTGGCGATCGCTGATGGCATGGCACACACAGATGTACATGATTCGGGCTCTCGATCCTGGCGACTGGCGTGAGTCGCGCCGATTGGCCATCATGTAAATACAAATGCGAATGATTGTCAATTGACGAGACCTCTGACAGCCCGTCGGTGCTCCCCGACGGTCTATCTTCCGGGGGAGTTGATCGGGCTGGGACGGGGTCGTGGATTTGACAGTAGCGCCTGTGACTGCCTTCACGCGGCTGTGAGGGTGAGATGACTAGACTTACGGCCGCTGGTGCACCGCGAGCAACTCGCGCTCAATAGCCGGCCGGACTTGGGACCGATTAGCAGCGAAAAGGCTCGAATAACGCGTGGCGATTCGAATTTTCCAACATTACTGGCACCTGCACCTGGCCGTGCTCGCGGTCATCGAAGGTGTGATCTTCTTTTTCGCGCCCTATGCGGCGGCCTATCTGCGCTTCAATTCGCAGCCGCTGGCCGAGGAAATGCTGGGGCCCATGCTGCCCCGTGGGTTGGTGTTCGCGGGGGTGCTGTTCGTCAGCATGGCCGCGATGGGCCTGTACAACTCCCGTCAGCGTTCGCGCCTCGCCGGTCTGATCGCGCGCGTCGCCGCCAGCGTCATCGGCGGCGCGATGTTCATCACCATCCTGTTTTATTTGTTCCCCGACCTGCACATCGGTCGCGGTGCGCTGCTCATCAGCCTGGTCATCGCGTTCGGCGGCTCGGTGATCGCGCGCATCGTGTTCGACACGCTGGTCGATGAGGATTTGTTCAAGCGTCGGGTGCTGGTCTACGGCTCGGGTCGGCGCGGCGCCAGCATCGCGCGATTGCGCCGTCGCTCGGATCGTCGCGGCTTCGTCGTCGTCGGTTACGTGCCGGCCGAAGGGGATGAGGACTCCGAGGTTCCGGACAACGAGAAGCTGCCGACCACGGTCGATCTTCTGACCTTGTGCGAGACGCATCGGGTCGACGAGATCGTGGTCGCGATGGACGATCGCCGCCGCCGCTTCCCCATGGATCAGTTGCTCGAATGCCGGCTGGAAGGCGTGGAGATCCTGGAGCTGGTGACGTTTCTGGAGCGCGAGACCGGCAAGGTGCGCCTGGATCTGCTCAATCCGAGCTGGATGATTTTCTCCGAAGGGTTCGGACGCGGTCGGATCCACGACACGCTGGAGCGCGCGTTCGACATTCTGGCGAGCTTTGCGCTGCTGGTGGTCGCGGCGCCGATCATGGTGTTGACGGCGCTGGCCATCAAAATCATGGAAGGTCCGAAGGCCTCGATTTTCTATCGGCAGGTGCGCGTCGGTCAGTACGGCCGCCCGTTCCGGCTGCTGAAGTTCCGAAGCATGCGCGAGGATGCGGAGAAGGACGGCGCGCAGTGGGCTCAGAAGAACGATTCGCGGGTCACGCCGATCGGCGCGTTCACCCGGCTCACGCGCATCGACGAGCTGCCGCAGATTTTGAATGTGCTACGCGGGGAGATGAGTTTTGTCGGCCCGCGCCCCGAGCGCCCCGAGTTCGTCGGGCAACTCGAGGAGCGGATCCCGTATTATCGCGAGCGTCACACCATCAAGCCGGGTATCACCGGCTGGGCACAGCTTTGCTATCCCTACGGATCCTCCGAGCAGGACGCCATCGAGAAACTGCAATACGATTTGTTCTACGTGAAAAACCACAGCCTGCTGTTCTATCTGGCCATCCTGGTCCAGACGGTGGAAGTGATCGTGTGGAGAAAAGGCGCGCGTTGAGAATCCCGGCATGAATGCGTTCGGTATTGCCAGCTATGGCATAGCGGCGCTGAGCTTTGTGGTACTGACCCTCCTGCTGATCACGGCCTGGCGTGGTCGGCAACAGGGTGCGCACCTCATCGTTGCCAGCGCGGTAACGGCCGTCTGGGCCGGGATCCTGGCTGCACAGAGCTACACCGGGCATGTGCCGGTGCTCGTCATTTATCTCGCCGAATCGATTCGAGGCGGCGCGTGGTTGCTGGCACTCGTTGCGGTAGCCGGCATTGCAGCGCCCACCTGGCTGGCAATAGCGGCGCGCGGGCTCTGCGTGCTCTTGCTGGCTGCGGCGGTCGTGCTCCCCATGCTCGAGCATTACGGCATCGCTATCGTCAATCCAACGTTGCTGTTGTCTCGGGCCGGCCTGGCGCTCTCGTTGGTCGCGCTGGTCCTGCTCGAGCAGATCTATCGCAACTCATCGCAGATCGCGCGCCGCTCGCTGAAGTACTTGATCATCGGCGTGGGCATGTTGTTCGCCTACGACTTGTTCCTGTATTCGCAGACCGAGCTGCTACGTGCCGTCTCCATCGATGCGTGGACTTCGCGCGGCATCCTCAATGCTTTCGCCATGCCGTTGATCGCCGTCGCGGCGCGCCGGAATCCCGAGTGGTCGCTGGACGTGTTCGTGTCGCGCCAGATTGTTTTCTATACGACGACGGTTCTGGTCATCGGCTCTTATCTGACCGTGATGGCCCTCGGTGGGCTGTATGTTCGCGAGATCGGCGGGGCGTGGGGCAACGTCGGCCAGATCGTGTTCTTCGCGGGTGCCGTCGTGGTGCTCGCAAGCCTTGTGACCTCGGCGCCGCTGCGCCGACACACGCGCGTCTTCATCAGCAAGCACTTCTACCGAAACAAGTACGACTACCGCATCGAGTGGCTGCGCTTCATCCGCACATTGTCCTCAGCCGATGAGGAAGACGTGGGTCGCACCGCTTTGCGCTCGATCGCGCAGATCTTCGCGAGCCCCGGCGGTTTTCTGTTCCTGCGCGATGAGACCGGCAAGAAGTTTCTCCCATATGCCGCCTGGCCGATGAGCATCGACGCGCTCGGTCTGCCCGCGAGCCTCTCGGCGGACGACGATCTACCGCAGTTTCTGGCCACCAAGCAGTGGATCATCGATACCGAGGAATTCCGCCGCGCGCCCGATTTCTACGGCAACATCGCCATGCCGTCCTGGTTGCTCGATAAGGAGCAACTCCGGATCGTCTCGCCGATGCTGCAATTGGATCGGCTGGTGGGCTTCGTGGTGTTGTACGATCCGCCACCGCCGTTCGAGCTGACGTACGAAGATCGAGACTTGCTGAAGACCCTGGGCCGCCATGTGGCCACTCATATCGCGCAACAGGACGCGGACCGTCGGCTGGCCGAGAGCCGCCAGTTCGAGGCTTATAACCGGTTGACCGCGTTCATGATGCACGACCTGAAAAATTCGGTGGCGCAGCTGAAGCTTATCGTCGCCAATGCCCCCCGGCACAAGCACAAGCCGGAATTCGTCGATGACGCCATGGAAACGATCGCCAACGCCGCCGATCGCATGACCAAACTGATCGAGCAATTGCGCGGCTCGACCTCGGCCGATCGCCATGTCGCCGCGGATCTGCGCGAGCTGGCTCAGCAGGCCGTGTCACGCTGTAGCTATCGCGCGCCGAAGCCGCAACTGCAGGCGGGGCCGCCCGTGATGGTCATGGCGAACGCCGAGCGGCTGGCCGTGGTCATCGAACACATCATTCGCAACGCGCAGGACGCAACCAGCGAGTCGGGTTCGGTGTCGGTGAGCATCGGACAGCGAGGCCGCGAGGCGCGCCTTCTGGTGGAAGACACCGGCGCCGGCATGGATGCGGATTTCATCCGCAATCGCTTGTTCCGTCCGTTCGATAGCACCAAGGGTGCGAAGGGCATGGGCATCGGGGCTTACCAGGTGCGTGAATACATCCGTTTGCTGGGAGGCGATGTGGAAGTGCAGAGCAGTCCCGGACAGGGCACCCGATTTGCGGTTAGCCTGCCGCTTTCTCAAAGCCAGGACGCGCCCGCGGCCACCCCGAACGCCGTGAACAGCTGAGCTCCTACAGGAGAGGAATATCGTGAGCGAAGACAAGCCCAAACTCCTGATCGTCGAAGACGACCTCGGTCTGCAAAAGCAGCTGAAGTGGTGCTTCGATGAGCACGAGGTGTTGATCGCGGGCACCCGCGCCGAAGCGCTGGCACAGCTGCGCCGATTCGAGCCGCCCGTGGTGCTGCAGGACCTCGGCCTGCCGCCCGATCCCGAAGGCGTGAACGAAGGCATGCAGACGTTGCGTGAGACGCTGAGCCTCGCGCCGGCCACGAAAGTCATCGTGGTCACCGGCAACAACGATCGTGACAACGCCGTGCGCGCCGTGTCGCTCGGTGCCTATGACTTCTATCAAAAGCCCGTCGACACCGACGTGCTGCGACTGATCGTCAGCCGCGCGTTCCATATTCACGCGCTGGAAGAACAGAACCGTCAGTTCCAGGAGGCGCAGTTCACCGCGCCGTTCGAAGGCATGATCGCCACCGATGACGCGATGCTCAAAGTCCGTCGCATGATCGAGAAGGTCGCGCCCGCCGCGGTGTCGGTCTTGATCCTCGGCGAGAGCGGCACGGGCAAGGAGCTGATCGCGCGCGCCATTCACAAGCAGAGCGGCCGGCGCGACGGCAAGTTCGTCGCCATCAATTGCGCCGCCATTCCGGAGCAATTGCTCGAAAGCGAATTGTTCGGTTACGAGAAAGGCGCGTTCACCGGCGCCGTGAAACAGACCATCGGCAAGGTCGAGCTGTCGAGCGGCGGCACGCTGTTCCTCGACGAGATCGGCGATATGCCGCTGGCCTTGCAAGCGAAGCTGTTGCGCTTCCTGCAGAACCATGTGATCGAGCGCGTTGGCGGCCGTCAGGAGATTCCGGTGGACGTGCGTGTGGTGTGCGCGACCAACAAGAATGTGAAACAGCTGATCGCCGAGCAACGCTTCCGCGAAGATTTGTATTTCCGCATCGGTGAGGTGACGATCGATGTGCCGCCATTGCGCGAGCGCCGCGGCGCGCCGACCGTACTCGCTCATGCGATGTTGCGTAAGTTCGGCGGCATGCATGGGCGGCCAAAGCGCGGCTTCACTGAAGAGGCGACCGCCGCGCTCGAAGCCTATTCATGGCCGGGCAACGTTCGCGAGCTGGAGAACCGGGTCAAGACCGCGATGATCATGGGCGAAGGCTCGCTGCTGACCGCCGAAGATCTGCACCTCAAGGAAAGTGTTGACGGCGAGCTGCTGTTCAACTTGAAAGAGGTGCGCACGCGCGCCGAACGGCAGGCGATTCGTCAGGCGCTGTCCATCACCGAAGGCAACATCTCCCGCACCTCGGAGTTGCTGGGCGTTAGTCGCCCGACGCTGTACGACTTGATGGACAAGTACGGCATCGCTCACTGAGAGGGCCCGGTCAAATGGGCACGTCTGGCTGGTCGTCGACCGAAGCGACGTCGCACGCCTTCGATCCTCGCTTCCCGGCCCGAAACCGCACCCTGCGTGCGGTCGGCGCGATGGCGGTGCTCGTGCTCGGGTTCCTGTTGTTCTGGCCGACCACGGCCTCGCTGATCGAGCAGTGGGAAGACACGGTGCGCCGCTCGTACACGCACGGTTATCTGATCGTCGCGATGAGCTTGTGGCTGCTCTGGCGGAATCGAAGCGAGTGGTCGCAAGTCGAGATACGTCCGAGTGTCCTGGCGTGCGTCGCCGTCGTCGGCGCCAGCGTCGTGTGGCTGATCGCCTATCGCGCGGGGATTCGTATCGCTCACCAAGCCTTGTTGCCGGCGATCATCTTCGGCGCGTTCATCGCAGCGTACGGATTTCAGGCGGCGCGCCGTAACTGGCTGCCATTTGCGTTGCTGTATTTCGCGGTCCCGCTGTGGGATGCGATCAATCCACTGCTGCAGTCCTTGTCCAGCTTCGCCGTTCGGATGTTGCTGCGGACCGCCGGGATTCCGGTGTTCTTCTCGGGAAACACCTTCACGTTGCCGGAAGGATCGCTCGAGATCGCGGGTGGCTGCAGCGGTCTGCACTTTTTGATCGTCGGCATCGCGATCGCGGTGTTGTACGGCGAGATCAATCGCGACTCGTGGCCAACGCGGGCGAAGCTGGTCGTGTTGGCCGGGCTGCTCGCGATGCTGACCAACTGGATTCGCATTTTCATCATCGCCGTCGCGGCGCATGTGACGGACATGCAGCACTACCTCGTGCAGAAGGAGCATTACAGCTTCGGCTGGATGATGTTCGTCGGCACGATGCTGATTTTTTTCCTGATCGTGCGTCGCTGGCCGGCACCTGCCGAGCCATCCAATGAAACGGACACGGTTCCCAAGAGCGGTCCGATCTCGTGGCGGGGTGCGGCGTTGGCGTCGGTAAGTTTGTTGGTGGCGCCAGTGTGGCTGCTCGCCGACCACAACACGATTCCGACCGATCGGCTGCCTCGCCTGCTGCCGACGACGCTCGCCGGCTGGACGGTGGAGCAGAGCGCTCGCGACGATTGGCAGCCTGTGTTTGCAGGCGCCGATGTGACTCAGCGAGCCCATTACTCGAAGGACGGCACGATCATCGAGGGTTTCGCCGCGCTGTACGCCGATCAGCATCAGGGCAAGGAACTGGTGGCGTTCAACAATTCGATGACCGGCGAGACATTGAATGTGCGTAGCCGGGGCCCGGGGCAGGGCGCCTGGACGGAGCTCGAAGCAACCGACTCGCGCGGCGATCGCTGGATGATCTGGTATGCCTATCGCCTCGGCGATGACTGGCATCGCCAGACTTTGCCCATGCAGGTTCAATACGGCGTCAAGTCGTTGCTATCGGCGCCGCTGTCTGCCGTCGTCGCCTTCAGAACACGCTGTCAGGATGAAGACTGCACGAGCGCGCGCGATCGGTTGCACGATGTGACGACGGACCTCGTGTCCAGCGACGGGCGCTAGTCAGGGAGCAGGAGATGTCGAAGATCCGCACGTTGATAGTGACTTCCGTGCTCGGCGCGATACTGCTGACCGCGGCGGGCTGCGATTTTCTGGTCAGCCCGAAGCAGCGTTATGAGCGGGCGCAAAGCGCAGTGGCCGAGGGCGACCGTCGTCGCGCGCTGGTCGAGCTGAAGAACGCTCTGCAGAAGGACCCCAATCTGTACGAGGCACGCGCGCTGCTCGCCGAGATCGCGCTGTGGCTGGGCGATCCCACCAACGCCGAAGCCGAGCTCAACAAACTGCCGAAGGCGAGCGGGCCCGACCCGCATCTCGAACTGCAGGTCCGCATCGATCTGGCGCTCGGGCGCTTCGCAGCGGCGTTGGAGAAGATCGAGGCCGGATCGTCGGAACAAATCAAACCCGCGCGCGCCGATTTGTATCGCGGCTTCGCTTTGCAGGGATTGGGCAAAACGGCCGAAGCTCAACAAGCGTTTCGCGCCTCGGCCGCGGCGGATCCAGCGTTGGTCGATGCGCAGGTCGGTATCGTCGATACGATGGCAGCGCAGGGCGACGCACCGGGCGCTCTGGCGCTGGCGAGGAAGCTCACTGAGCAGCATCCGCAGTCCGCGCTCGCCTGGTATTCGCAAGGCGCGATGCTCGCTCGTGCGAGCAGGACGGAGGAAGCCGAGCAAGCGCTGCTCAAAGCCAAGGCCCTGGCCGAAAAACAGCTCGAAGCGACGCGCCAGGTATCGCTGTTGTCGACGTTGATCGAGATGCAATTGGCGGTCCGAAACATCGAGGGGGCTCGCGCGAACCTTGAGGTGATGAATCGCGTGGCTGCCGGCTCGCCACTGACGACATTGATGTCGGCGCGAATCTCGATGGTGACCAATGATTACCTGGCGGCCGCGAGCAGTCTGCGTCGCCTGGTGAACGCCGCCCCGCAATTCACGCAAGCACGCTATCTGCTCGGCGTCACCTTGGTCGCACAGGGCAATCTGGAGCAGGCGAGCCAGGAGCTGACTCAGGTCGTTCAGCAAGCGCCGCAGAACCTCGAAGCGCGGCAATTGCTCGCGCAGGTGCGAATGCGTCTGCAGGACCCGGACGGAGCATTGCGAGTGCTGGTGCCGGCGATCGAGACCCACGCCGATGACTCGCGTCTGACCAATTTGTTCGAAGGTGCACGCGTCGCGGCCGGTGCCGACCGACAAACGATCGATACTTTGGAAAAGGCGCTGCGCGAGGCACCGAAAAGTCGCGGACTACAGATTCAACTGGCGAGTGCCTATGTTCAGGCGGGCGCGGCGGACAAAGCGGTCGCGCTGCTGCGTCGAGCCGAGAGCGATCCCAAGATCGATCCACGTCGCGAAGCGCTGTTGATCCAGGCCATTGCCGTTGCGGAAGGTCCGGCGGCCGCGCGTACTCAACTTCAGAGCATGCTGAACAAGTACGGCACCGAGCCTTCGGCCATCGGCATCGCAGCCGGTTTCTATGCGCGTAGCGGCGAGCTCGACAAGGGGCGGGCATTGCTCAATGACGCGCTCGCCAGGAATCCCAAACAACCCGAGCTGCTGTTCGCTCTCGCCCGCGTCGAGTGGAGCGCGCGCCGTGCCGAGGCGACGCGGGCAGCATTACAGCGACTCATAGATCTCGAACCCGCCAATACGGGCGCGCAGCTCGCGATGGTCGAAGTGGAGCTCGCCCAAGGCAACCAGGCCGCGGCCACGAGCCGTCTCGAAGCGCTTCACAAAGCCAATCCGAAAGCGATCGAGCCGCCGATGATGCTGGCCCGACTGGCGCTCGCCCGGGACGACGCCAAACGGGCGGATGAGTTCATCAATGCCGCGGTCCAGGCTGCATCGAAGCGCGGCGACGTGATGAATGCCGCGGGCTTGCTGTACCTCGAGAGTGGCCGCTTCGATCAGGCGCAAGCGATGTTCAAGGAAGGCACCGCGAGCGACGCGGGCAATCCATTGCTGTGGTTGAATCTGGGGCGCGCGCAACTTGGATTGAATCAACGCGGTCCGGCGCGCGAGTCGCTGGAGAAAGCATTGAGCTTGCAGCCCGAGTGGCTGCCCGCCATCGGAGCCCTGGCTTTCCTCGAAGTGCAGGAAGGAAATGGGACGGCGGCGCTGAATCGCATCGATGCGTTGAAAAAAACACGCCCGGACAACCCGCAGTTGCTGGCGCTCGAAGGCGAGGTGTACACGGTGCTGCAAAAGTATCCGGAAGCCTCGCGGGCCTACGAAGCAGCCGCCGCGATTCGCCCGGCTCCGGAGCTTGCGACCAAGATTTTCCAGGTGCGCAGCGCCGGCAAACTGCCGAACGCGCTCGAGCCTCTGGAGCGCTGGTCGCGTGATCATCCGGACGATCTGGCCTTCCGCAACCTGCTCGCGGATGCATATATCAAGAGCGGCGACGCGAAGCTCGCGATCGCACAGTACGAGCAGATCGTGCAGCGGCAGCCGAAACATGTGCCCTCGTTGAACAATCTGGCGTGGCTCTATCATGAGCAGCGGGACCAACGGGCACTACCGACTGCCCGTCAGGCTCATCAACTCGCGCCCAAGATGCCCGCTATCATGGACACGCTCGGTTGGATTCTGGTCGACACCGGTCAGACCGCCGAAGGTTTGCCGCTACTCGAGCAGGCGGCGGCTGCGACGAATGCATCGGCCGACATCAAGTATCACTACGCCGCCGCTCTGGCACGCACCGGAGCGAAGGCTCGGGCCAAGGAACAGCTCACGCAGCTGCTCGCCAGTCAGGCGACCTTCGACAACCGCGCCGCGGCCCAGCGTCTGTTAACGGAGCTGACCGGGCAGGAGTAAGCACGGGAGTACTGCAAGCGCGCGCTACGTCACGGTTTTAAGGGCTATTCCAGTGGTTTTGGCGGCTTTTCTGTTAGGCTACCGCCGCTGTGATGCATGCATGACGTGAGCCGTACTGCAGTTCGCTGGGCGTGGCGACCCTCTGCCACCTTTCACTTGTGACGAATCGAATGCAGAAGCAATTTTCGGCGCTCAACTTCGTGGCCATGTTGATGTTTTTCTGGGCCACGAGTGTTTGGAGCCAAGCAACCCAACCCATTACAGCCAGCTCCGCGCCGGCCCCACAATCGAACAAACTCCCCGGAAGTGTCAACCCCGCCGACACTCCGCCGCAGGCCACTCAGCCGATGCCACAGATGGCGACCAGCTCGGTCGCGCCGGATTACCGCATCGGCCCCGGCGACAGCTTGCAGATATTCGTGTGGCGCAATCCCGAGCTGACCCAAACGGTGCCGGTGCGTCCGGACGGCAAGATTTCCACGCCGCTGGTCGAAGACATGATCGCCGTCGGCAAAACGCCTTCTCAGCTGGCTCGTGACATCGAGGGCGTGCTGGCCGAATACATCCGTTCGCCGCAGGTCAATGTGATCGTCACGAATCCGGTCAGCGCGTTCAGCCAGGTGAAAGTGATCGGGCAGGTGACCACTCCGCAGTCCCTGCCGTATCGCGAAGGCATGCGCGTGCTCGATGCAATTCTCGCATCGGGCGGGCTCACGGAATTCGCGGCGGGCAATCGCGGCAAGATCGTCCGGAAAGTCGACGGCAAGGACACGGAGCTGCGTGTCAAGGTCGATGACCTCGTGAACAAAGGTGCGATGGGTCAGAACCTGGAATTGAAGCCGGGGGATGTGATCGTCGTGCCGCAATCCTTCTTCTGAGCAAACCATGCAGGCACTGATCGATCAGATTTTGAACGAGCTGCGCGGCGCCTGGCGCTTCCGGCGCTATGCGCTGGCAGTGGCGTGGGGCGTCTGTCTGTTCGGCTGGTTCGTGGTGTTCACGATTCCGGACAGCTATCAGTCCAGCGCTCGCGTGAACGTCGATACGCGCACGGCGTTGAGCAAGGCCGTCGACGGTCTGGTCGTCAACATGGACGTGGAGTCGCAGCTGAATCTGGTGCGTCAGGCATTGCTCGGCCGGGCGAACCTGGAGAAGGTTGCACAGCAGGCCGGTCTCGACGTGACGGCACGCACGGGTCCGGAACGCGAGGCTCTACTCAACAGCATCATGGCTCGCGTCGATGTCGCGCTCGAGCCGCCGCTGACGCGCGATCCCCGCATCCCGAATACATTGTTCCGTATTTCATTCACCGATCACGATCGCCAGACGGCGTTGAAAGTGGTCGACATGCTGCTCAACTCCTTCGTCGAAGACACGATCGGCTCGGACCGCAACGGCACGGCGTCCGCACAGCGCTTCCTGAAGGAGCAATTGACCGACTACGGTCGTCGTCTCGCCGAGGCCGAAAACCAGCTCGCCGAGTTCAAGAAAAAGAACCTGGGCCTGGTGCCGGGCGACGAGGGCGGCTATTTCGCGCGCCTGACGACCGAAGCGCAGGAAGTGAAGCGACTGCAGAGTCAGCTGTCCGTAGCCAACAGCCGTCGCGCTGAATTGCAGCGACAGCTGCGTGGCGAAACGCCGTTCGTGCCGCCGACCGATACCGGCTCCGGCGGTCGCTCGGCGAGTGGCGCCAGCACGGGTCCGCAGGACACCGCGACTCGTATCCAGGAGACACAATCTCGTCTGGACGATCTGCTGCTCCGTTACACCGAGAAACATCCTGAAGTCATCGCAACCAAGGAAACATTGGATGCGTTGAAAGCGCGTCAGCAGGAAGAACTGGCGGCGTTGCGTCGGGGCGATGCGGGCGCCGCCGCGGTCGCGAATGCGTCGAGCAACCCGGTCTATCAGGGCATTCAAACGGCGCTGAACCAGGCCGACGTGGAAATCGCCGCCCTGCGCAGCCAGTTGGCCGATCATCAACGTAACGAGAGCGAGCTGCGGCGTCTGGTCGATACCGCGCCGGAGGTCGAGGCTGAATATGCGCGCCTGACTCGTGACTACACGGTCACTCGCACGCAGTACAACAGTTTGTTGGAACGTTTGGAGAAAGCGCGTCTGTCCGGTGATGCCGAGCAGACGGGCGTCGTGAAGTTCAACATCGTCGACCCGCCGAGCGCGAGCTTCAAACCGATCTTCCCGAATCGTCCGTTGTTCCTGCTCGCCGTGTTCGTGCTCGGCGTCGGCGCCGGCTGCGCGGTCGCCTACGTGATGCACATGCTGCGGCCGGTATTCTCGACCAGCCGTTCGCTCGCGGACATGACGGGCCTGCCGGTGCTCGGTTCCGTCACTCGCAGCTGGGTCGAGAAATATCAGGCTCAGTTGCGCCGGGGCCTGGTGCGTTACGCCGTCGCCGCCGCGGCCCTGTTCGTCGTATTCATCGCGGTCGTGGTCGTGCAGCAGCCCGCGTCGCGCCTGCTGCGTCAGATGTTGGGCTAAGGCCCGGAGTTGACGATGAGTCTGGTCGAACGAGCATTAAAGAAGATCCAGGAGTCGCGTTCGCAGGTGCCGCCGGCACATGCGCCACAAGCATCGTTGAACACGGTGCCGATGCAGGCGACGCGCCCTGTACCGTCACCGCCGCCATCGATGACGCACGCAACCCCGATCGTCACCGCTGTGCCGACGCTCGAACCGGTGCGTCCGAGCCGCATCGTGCACATCGATCGCGACGCTCTGCGCCACGCGGAGCTGTTGCCGCCCTTGAGCCAGGAGCGTCAGCTCGCTGGTGAGTATCGCCAGATCAAGCGACCCTTGATTGCGAATGCGCTGGGTCGCGGCGTACCGAAAGTGCCGGGCGGTCATCGCATCATGATCGCGAGCGCCATGCCCGGCGACGGCAAGACGTTCACGAGCATCAATCTCGCGTTGTCGTTCGCGCTGGAAAAAGATCTGTCGGTGGTGCTGGTCGACGCCGATGTCGCCAAGGCACATCTGAGCAGAACCTTCGGCGTTCAGAATGAGATCGGCCTGATGGATCTGTTGCGTGACGAGACGCTGGACGTGGAATCGGCACTTCTGCCGACCGACGTGCCGGGCTTGAGCATTCTGCCGGCCGGCAAGGCAATCGAGACGGCCAACGAGCTGCTGGCAAGCTCGCGCATGGAGCAGATTGCAAATCAGATCACCGTGCGGTATCCGAATCGGATCGTGTTGTTCGATTCGCCGCCGTTGCTGATCACGACCGAAGCGATGACGTTGTCCGCCGTCGTGGGGCAGATCGTGATGGTGGTGCGCGCCGGCGTGACGCCGCAAAGCGCGGTGCTCGATGCCATTGAACTTCTGGGCGAAGGCAAGTCGGTGGGTTTGGTGTTGAATCAAACCGATGAACAAGTCCGCCCCGGGTACTACTACCAATACTATGGCCACAAGGACGGTGATCGTTCCGGTGACACCGAAGGCGACGATGGCTCCTTACGGCGCAGCGTCGCGGACGGCTGAGTCGATATTCAAAAGAAACGTCATGGCCGCACTCCGGTCATGGCCGATCGAGAAGGGCAAAGTACATGGGGCACATGCGGCGTAATTGGGTTGCAGCGCCGGCTGCGGCCGGCTTCATGGCGTTGGCCGCGGGCACACCGGCGCGAGCCGATATCAGCGCGTCCGCTGAAGCGGGCGTCGGCTACTCCGACAACATCACTCGCGTCGCCAACGATGAGATCAGCGAGACCCTCGGTACGATGGGGCTCGATATGTTGTGGCAGGAACGCACACGGCGCCTGCGCGGCGACGCCGTCGTCGATCTTTCCTACTACGAATACATGGACAACACCTACGACAGCGAGCTGATCGGCACGGCCAATGGCACGCTGGCGCTGGGCATCGTTCCCGAGACCTTGAACTGGGTCGTGCAGGATTCGTTCGGTCAGGCGCAGTCCGATCCGTTCGCTCCGAGCACGCCGAGCACCCGCGAGAATCTGAATTATTTCTCGACCGGCCCCGATCTCACGGTCCGTCTCGGCCCGACCGGCTTCGGACGTTTGTTCGGCCGTTGGTCCTCGACGAATTATGAGACCAGCCCGCTGGATGCGACGCGCACCACGGGCGGCGTGGCTGTCGGCCGTCGCCCGAACGCTCGTAACGAGCTGTCGTTGAATGCGGTGACCGAGAGCATCGATTTCGACGATCCGCTGAACACGGACTACGATCGCGACAGCGTGTTCGTTGGCTGGGAACTGGATGGTTCGCGAACCACCATCGATGCCAACGTGGGCTATACCTGGCTCCAGCGCGATGGCAGGGACAAGCAGGGCAGTGCGCTGATCAGCATGAATGTCGCGCGCCAGATGACGGCATCCTCGACGCTGCGAATGACGCTCAGCCAACAACTCGGTGACGCGGGAGATTCGCTGCGTGCGCAATTGGACGGCGGTGTCGTGGGCGGCGGAGCGGCGGGGCAGATCACCGCCACCTCCGATCCGTTTCAAAGCCGGCTGGTGTCGTTGGAATGGAGCTATACGCGCGGCCGCACCGGCTTCATGCTCGGCGCTTCTCACACTCGGGATGAATACGAGAGTGCCACTCAATTCGACCGTCGGCGTACTGGCTTCAACGCGGGTATCTCACGGCGCATCGCGAGTACATTGACATTCGATCTGCGAGCGGCCCTCGAGAAAGAGAAGTTCGAAAACGCGGGTCAGAGCAACGATGAGTTGCGCCTCGGCGCGACACTGAATTGGCGCGCTTGGCGCACGCTCGGACTGCGCTTCATGGTCGAGCGATACGATCGTGACGCGGAAGGCAGCGCCACCGACTTCACGGAAAATCGAGCCTTTCTCACCATGGCTTATTACTGGGGCAATCAGGACGTGTCCTCGCTGGGCGGCGGCAGCGGCTTGCGATGAGCCAGATGCATCTTCATTCGATGACTGCGAACGCGATGACCGTCGACGTGGAAGATTACTTTCATGTCTCGGCGCTGGCGGAAGTCATCCGCCGCGATCAATGGGACACGATGGAATATCGGGCCGAGCAAAGCACGAATCGCTTGCTCGAACTATTCGGCAAGAACGGCGTGCGAGCGACCTTTTTCGTGCTCGGCTGGGTCGCCAAGCGTTCGCCGGCGCTGATCAAGCGCATTCACGCCGCGGGTCATGAAGTTGCCTGCCACGGTCTGACGCACGAGCTCGTGTATCGTCAGACGCCGGAAGTGTTTCATCAGGAGACGCGCGAGTCCAAAACGTTGCTGGAGGATTTGATCGGCGCGCCGGTGCTGGGCTATCGCGCGGCCAGTTATTCGATCACGGCACGTTCGTTGTGGGCTATCGATATCCTGTGCGAGTTGGGCTTCCGTTACGACTCCAGTATTTTTCCGATCGCGCACGATCGTTATGGAATCCCGGGCGCGTCGACGCGGCCCGGACTGATGCACGCGAAGAATGGCGCGAGCATCGTCGAGTTTCCACTGTCGACGGCCGAGCTGTTCGGACGGCGCGTGCCGGTCGCGGGCGGCGGATATTTCCGCTTGCTGCCGTACTGGTTCACTCGCTGGGGACTGCGTTCCATTAACGAACGACAGCAACAGCCGTTCATCTTTTATTTGCATCCGTGGGAGATCGATGCGGAACAGCCGCGCTTCAATGCAAGCTGGCTATCCAAATTCCGCCACTACACCAACCTGGATGTATGCGAAGCGCGGCTCGCGCGCTTGATCGGTGAGTTCAAGTTCACAACCGTCAAGGAAGTGCTGCGATCTCAGCTCGAGGCTGCCCAGATTGGACGCCTCGCCGCAGCATCCGTGTGACGTGGTAAACAGCCGCGCCCCGAGGCGTGGCGTATCGTTTCGGAATGTGGCGCATAAATTTCTCAGCAACGCCACAGCGGGTGCGTTTCGATGCGTTCTGTTCGGGCAGGGACGGCAATGGGTGCATTGTCGGTAAGGGCGGAGGCTGTGACGGGCGGTGCTGAGGCGCCGGCCCTCGTACGACCGTCCGCGACCGCCGCGTTGCTGGAAGCCCCCATTCACGTCGAGCTCATCCGGCGACGCGAGCAGATTCCGCTGACCGCGAAGGAATGGAACGAGCTGGTCGCGCACAACGAGACCAATTCGATCTTCCAGACCTACGAATGGTTCGACGCCTGGTGGCAGACTTTCGGCGGGGCGCACGAGCTGTTTTTCATGCTGTTGCGCCGACAAGGCCGGGTGATCGGCTTCGCTGCCATGATGCTGCGGAATGTCTCCTGGGGCGGCCGGCGGCTGGAGTTCGTCGGCACCGGCAATGCCGATTACCAGGACTTCGTACTGCCCCATGACAAACCGGCCGCCATCGCCAGCCTGTGTAAGTTCCTCAGAGAACATTCCTCGCGCTGGCGCAGTGCCTGGCTGAGCAATGTGCCGAGCCAGTCGAGCACGGTTGCCGAACTGCGCAAGGCTGGCGCCGGTTGCGGTTTGTATTTCGTGCAGGAAGCGCAGCTGCGCTGTCCGGCGTTGCGACTGGAAGGCGATCGCTCCGGCGCCGAAAAGCTGCTCAAGAAATACAGCCTGAAGCGCCCGCTCAACTGGTTCTCCTCGCGCGGCGAAGTGCGCTTCCGCAATGTTTCGGCGTTGAGCGAGATTCAGTCGTTGCTGCCGACCTTTTTCGATCAGCATGCGCGTCGCTGGCACGCCGTCGGACGGCCGAGCCTGTTCGATGCGGGCACTCAGCGCACGTTCTATCTGGCGCTGGCGGCGGCGCTGCACTCGGCGGGGTGGCTGTTGTTTTCGGTGGTCGAGTTCAACGGCCAGCCGATCGCGTTCCATTTCGGCTTCGATTATTTCGGCAGCATCATCTGGTACAAGCCCTCGTTCGAAGTGCAGTACGCCGAGCATTCGCCCGGTCTGCTGTTGACCCGGAAGATCATCGAGGACGGCCTGCAGCGCTCGCGGCGCGAGCTGGATTTCACCATCGGCGAGGAGGCGTTCAAGGATCGCTTCGCCAACGTGTCTCGCAGCAACGTGACGATCAGTGTCTATCACAGCTTGCCGAATGCGCTGCGCGCCACCGGCTGGCGCTGGTTGCGGCGGAATCTCGGCCGAGTGCGTCGCAAGCTCAACCGCACACGGCCTTCACCGTATGCGAATAAGGAAGCGGCGCCCGCGGCTGACGCATCTAAGAACCCGGATGCGTCCTCATGAGCGGGCCGCTGGTCAGCGTCATCATCCCGACTTACAACCGTGCCGCTTTGGTTTGCGAAGCGGTCGACACGGTGTTGACGCAGACTTATAAAAACACCGAGATCATCGTCATCGACGATGGCTCGACCGACGACACCACCTCGGCCGTGCAGAAGTACGGCGACCGCATTCGCTACACGCGTCGCCCGAACGCTGGCGTGAATGCCGCGCGCAATCTCGGCATCAAACAAGCACGAGGCGAGTACCTGGCGCTGCTCGATAGCGACGACCTGTGGGCGCCTTACAAGCTCGAGCTGCAGGTCGCGCTGCTACGTTATTTCAACGACGTGGGTTTCACGTTCTCGAATTTCTTGATCTTCAAAGGTCCGACTCCCGAGTCGGATGTGCTGCCGATCACGGATGGGCTGGGCACGTGGCTCGATCACGTCACCGGTCGCATCGAGCCGTATCGGTGGCAGCGCTCGTTCGCTTCGATCAAAGGAATGCCCGAGCTGCAGCTGCCGACCCGGGACTTCACGGTCGCGGGCGGCGATATCTATGCCTCCTCGCTGGTCTGTCCGTACGTGTTGCCGAGCGCTTCGTTGATTCGTAAGTCGTCGCTGGGTCAGCTGCGTTTGCCGGAGATCTTGGCGACCTGCGGCGATTGGGAGTTCTTCGCGCGCCTTTCGAAGCAGAGTGGATGTGTGTACACGGATATTGCGACGACATTCAACCGCAGTCATGAGGACGCGGTTCGCTTGACGCGTGGCGATCCGGGCGTTCGACTGGGACGACGGATCGCGATGATCGATCGCGTGTGGCGGGCCGATAGGGAGTTCTACGCGAAGCTGGGCGACAAGGTCGATGAAGTTCAGCGAGGCTTGTTGTTACAAGCGGCGAGGCGTGATCTGTTATCGGCGCGTCGCGGCCAGGCGCGCGCTTACCTCAAACGCGCCGCCTCGATCGATACCGAACGGAAATCCCTCCAGGAGTCGGTGCTGCGGTTGTTGGCCAGCATTCCCGGCAGCGGCTGGGGGCTTCGAGGCATGCGCGCGACATTGAACGGCGCGCGTGAGTTGGCCGCTCGCGTTTCTCAGCAATGAGCTTCGCGGGGCTGGCGGGTTACACAGTCGAAACGCTCCGCCGGATCGACTCTCCCGAGGAGCTTGCGGCGGGCTGGCGTCAGCTGCCGCAGATCGCACAGGAATTCACTCAGTCCGTCGACTGGACGCTGGTCGCCGCCGAACGTTTGTATGGCGACGACGCTCTGCGCGTGGTCCAGGCACGCAAAGACGACGAGATCATCGCGCTAGCGCCGCTGGGGGTCACGAACGGTGGCGGCCTCGAGCGGCTGGAGATTCTCGGCGCGACCACGTTGTTCGAGCCGTGCGGCTTCGGCTATCGCGACAGTGAGGCGCTGGCGACGTTGTGCCGATCTGTGATCGACCTGGGTCGGCCGCTCGTCTTGCAACGGATCGAAGCCGACGGCGCGCTTCTGAAAACATTCAAAAGCTCGGCGCGCGGCCGCGGCCAGTTGCTGGAGTTCAAAGCCTCGGGCTCGCCGTTCGTGCCCATCGCCTCGAGCTGGGATGAGTATTCGCAGAGCCTGTCCTCACGCCGTCGCCAGGACTATCGACGGGCTCGGCGCAACCTGGAGCGAACCGGCAAGGTCGAGGTCGAGATCCGTAAGCCGGGTGTCGAGGAGGTCGAGTCTGCCATGGCGGAGGCCATGAAAGTCGAGGCGGCGAGTTGGAAGGGCCGGGGCGGCAGCGCCATGCTGACCAACCCGCGACTGAAAGGTTTTTTCCTGCAACTGGCACAGCGACTGGCGCGACAAGGACAACTTCGGCTGTGTTTCCTGCGACTGGACGGGGCGGCCATCGCCATGCAGATCGCGGTCGTGCATGCCGGGCGCTGGTGGGTGCTCAAGATCGGCTATGACGAGCGCTGGGCCGAGCATTCGCCGGGGATTCAGCTGATGTGGGAGGCGCTGCGTGCCGCCTTCGAGGAGCGGCTCAGCTCCTTCGAGATGCTGGGTAGCGCCGAGCCCTGGCTGTCGATCTGGACCAGGCAGGAGCGGGCGTACCGGACGCTGGCTTTCTATCCGTACAACGGCCGAGGAATGGTTGCCTTGGGCGCTGACATAATGAGAGCCTTCGCGCAGCGTTTGAGGACGCGGGTGAAGACCAGATCGGGGCCGGCAACCCACGAATAGCACGAGTGTCGCCGGGCCTGACAGTTCACGGACTGTGCTCGTGACCCCGGTCACGCCGCCAGCGACGAAATCCCGGACAATTGCCGCTCGCGCCGGACGAGCTTTTCAGTCGACTTCAACAGCATGTGTGGCATAGCAGGCACCCTATATTTCGACGCGCAGCGGGCGCCTGAGCAGAGCCGTCTGGAGCGGATGGTACGGGCCATCGCGCATCGGGGTCCCGATGGCGACGGCTATCACATCGAGCCCGGCATCGGCCTCGGCCACGCGCGCCTCAGCATCATCGACCTCGGTGGCGGGGCGCAGCCCATCCACAACGGCAAGCGCACCGTGTGGATCACCTACAACGGCGAAATCTTCAATTACATCGAGCTGCGCCAGGACCTCGAGGCGCGCGGCCACCAGTTCTACACGCACTCCGACACCGAAGTGATCGTGCATATGTACGAGGAGTTCGGCGATCGCTTCGTCGATCAGTTGAACGGCCAGTTCTCGTTCGCGATCTGGGATCGGCCCAAGCGTCGCCTGCTTCTGGTGCGCGATCGCGCCGGAATCCTGCCGTTGTATTACGCGCAGACTCGCGACGAGCTGGTGTTCGCCTCGGAAGTGAAGTCGATTCTCGCCAGCGGCGCCGTGCAGCCCGCGCTCGATCCGAACGGTCTCGATGAGCTGATGACGTTTTGGGCGCCGCTCGCGCCGCGCACGATGTTCAAAGGCGTGAACCAGCTGGCGCCGGGTGAAATGCTCATCGTGGAAAACAACACGGTGAAGCGTCGCCAGTATTGGGAATGGAGTTTTCCGGAGCAGGGCGGACATCGGCATGCGCCCCAGGGCGATCTTGAGCAGGAGCTGCGTGAAGTGCTCTCCGACGCCACGCGCTTGCGCTTGCGAGCGGACGTGCCGGTGGGCGCTTATCTCTCCGGCGGCCTGGATTCCTCCTCGCTCGTCGCATTGTTACAGGAACGCGTGCCGCAGACCCTGCGCACCTTCTCCATCGGGTTCGACGACGCCGGTCTCGACGAGTCCGTGCACCAACGTACAGTCGTGGATTACCTGCGAACCTCTCACAATCACATCCAGTGCTCGACCGCGGATATCGCCAATGCGTTCCCGCGGACCATCCGTCACAGCGAAATGCCCGTCCTGCGAACCGCGCCGGCGCCGATGCAGATGCTGTCGGGCCTGGTTCGCCGGTCGAATGTGAAAGTGGTGCTGACGGGCGAAGGCGCTGACGAAGTGCTGGGTGGTTACGATATTTTCAAAGAGGCGAAAGTGCGCCATTTCTGGGCGCAGCAGCCCGAGTCCAGCTGGCGTCCGGCGCTGCTCAAGCGACTGTATCCGTACCTGAACCTGACCTCGGCGCAGAGTGCGGCGTATCTAAAGGAATTCTTCGGTGTCGGTCTGCAGAATCCGGCCGATCCCTGTTTCTCGCATCTGCCGCGCTGGGCGACGACCGCGCAGTGCAAGTTGTTCTGGTCGGATGATTTCCGCGGCCGGGTCGAAGGCACGGCGGTGGAGCGGCTGCGTGACTCATTGCCTGCGCAAGTACGCACCTGGCACCGGTTCAATCGTGGCGAGTATCTCGAGGCGAAGACGCTGCTGCCGAGCTACCTGCTCTCGGCGCAGGGCGATCGTATGCTGATGGCGAGCTCGGTGGAGGGGCGCTTCCCGTTCCTCGATCATCGTCTGATCGAGTTCGCGAACCGACTGCACCCGCGCTACAAGATGCGTGTGCTGAAGGAAAAGCACCTGCTGAAGCAGGCGATGCGAGAGCGCTTGCCGGCCGCGATCCTGCAGCGGCACAAGCAGCCGTATCGCGCCCCGGATGCCGCCGCGTTCGTCAGCGCTCAGCCGCCCGAATATGTGACAGAATTGATGAGTCCACAGGGCCTCGCGCGCACCGGCTATTTCGACCCCGACAAGGTCACGCGCCTGGTGACGAAGTTGCAGCGGGCCAAGGTTCCGGCGGCTCGCGACAACATGGCCTTCGTCGGCATCTTGTCCACCCAGTTGTGGCACGCGCAATTCGTCGCGGGCCAGCAGTTTGATTGACGAATCCCGCGCTGGCCGCGCCCGCGGGGTTGGTACTTCGTTTTTTGTATTTGTTACGTTACTCGAGGATTGACTCATGACCGATGCGCTGCGCGAACAGATCCGCGGTTTCATCCTGGAAAATTATTTGTTCACCGATGACAAGTCGGCGCTCGGCCTGGACGACTCGCTGCTCGAACGCGGCATCGTCGATTCCACCGGCATGCTGGAAATCATTTTCTTCATCGAAGAGCAGCTCGGCGTGAAGGTGAAGGACGAGGAGATGATCCCGGACAACCTGGACGGCGTGAACAAGATCGCCGCCTTCGTCGCGAGGCGTCAGGCTGCCTGATGCTGAAGCCGCGAGCCTGAGCATGAGCGCATCCCTGGTGCATGACTTCGACTGGATCGCCCGGCAAATGCCGGACGCGCCAGCTTTGTCGTGGCACGGTGGCGTGTGGACTTATGCTCAGCTGCGTCGTGCGGTCGGCTGCATGCAGGGCAAGCTGCGTGATCTCGAACCGGGTGCACGCGTGGCTTTGCTGGTGCGAAATTCACCGCACTACGTCGCGAGTTATTTCGGTGTCATTGCCGCCGGCTGCGTTGCTGTGCCGTTGAATGTGCAGGAACGAGCCAGCGTATTGTCGCGACAGATCGAGCACGCCGGCTGCGGCGCGGTCATCGCCGACCCCCAACATCAGGAGTGGGGCGCCTTGAGCGCGGCGATCAGCTCGACGGTGCCGCTGTTGGTAACGCTCGATCTGCAGCCCGGCCCCGCCGGATGCGATGCGTTCTGCGCGGCTCTCATCGGCGAGGGCGCGGCCGAGCTGGAGTTGAATCTGCCAGAGCGGCGGGTCGATGAGCCGGCGATGATGATTTACACCTCGGGCACCACATCGCGCCCCAAGGGTGTGTTGTTGAGCAACGGCAATCTGGTCGCTAACGCCCGTGCGATCGCGGCGTATCTGCAGATCACGCCGAGCGATAAAGTGTTGTGCGGTCTGCCGTTTCATTTCTCGTACGGCAGCTCGGTGCTCAACAGTAACCTGATCTCCGGCGCGCAACTGCTGCTGGAAGACAACTTCGCGTTCCCTCAACAGACGCTCAAGAAGATGCAGGACGAGGGCGTGACCGGCTTCCCGGGCGTCCCCTCGACGTTTGCGTTGTTGCTCGGCCGCTGCCAGCTGACCGACTTCGATCTGAGCAAGCTGCGTTATCTCACGCAGGCGGGCGGTTCGATGCCTCGGGCGCAAATCGAGAAGCTGCGGCAACAGCTGCCGCACACTCAGGTCTTCATCATGTATGGCCAGACGGAGGCGACCGCGCGTTTGAGCTATCTCGCGCCTGAGCATCTCGAAGCCAAGCTCGGCTCGGTCGGCATGCCGCTGCCCGGGGTCGAGATCGAAGTGCGCAGCGAAGGCAAGGTCGTGGCGACGGGCGAGATCGGTGAGATCTGCGCGCGCGGACCGAACATCATGTTGGGTTATTGGCGCGAGCCGGAGCTCACATCGCAGGTGTTACGTGATGGCTGGTTGCACACCGGCGATCTCGGTCACGTCGACAGCGACGGTTTTTTGTATATCGATGGCCGCGCCGTCGAGATGATCAAAGTGGGCGCGTTCCGCGTGAGCCCGCAGGAAGTCGAGGAAGTGCTCGCGACATTCCCCGGCATCCAGGAAGTGGCGGTCACCGGGGTCGCCGATGAAGTGCTAGGTCAGTCCATCAAAGCCGTGATCGTGCTGCGCGAAGGCGCGCCGGCGGATTTGCGTGGCATCAAGGCGCATTGTCGCCAGCATCTGGCCAGCTACAAAGTGCCGAAAATCGTCGAGTTCGCTGCGGTACTGCCGCGGACGTCCTCGGGCAAGGTTCAACGTTTCAAATTGGCTTAAAACCAGGTTCAAGAGGACTGTTCATGGCCGCACGCAAACTCGACGCAAAAGTCTTGGAGATGGATAACGATCGCGTCATCGATCACATCGTCACGCGCTTGCGCTCCATTCTTGCCAAGGACGTGGGCCGTCGCGGTTTCGTCTGCGCCATGTCGGGCGGCATCGACAGCTCCGTGAGCTCGGCGCTGTGCGTGAAGGCAATCGGCAAAGACAAGGTCTACGGCT
Source organism: Pseudomonadota bacterium (assembly GCA_023391815.1). GTDB lineage: Bacteria > Pseudomonadota > Gammaproteobacteria > Steroidobacterales > Steroidobacteraceae > Steroidobacter. Next base: position 216,512 of record JAEWAF010000043.1, on the reverse strand, counting down.
TGATGCTGCCTGAGAAGGATTCCTCCGGCTTCAGCACCGCGCGCGGCCGTCAGCTCGCCGAGCATCTGGGCATCAAGTACGAAGTGTTCGACATCGCCCCGGCGCTCGAAGGCATCGGTTGTTACAAGTGGCGCGACGATGCCATTCGCAAGGTCTTTCCGCAGTACGGGGAAGGCTGGAAGAACAAGATCGTGATCAGCGGCGGTCTGGAAGGTCAGATCAATCATTTCCAGCTGGTGGTGCAGACCCCGAGCGGTGAGATCAAGCAGGAGCGCCTCGGTCTCAAGGAATATTTGCAGATCGTAGCCGCCACCAATCACAAGCAGCGCATTCGTAAGACGGTCGAGTATTTTCATGCCGACCGCTTGAACTACGCCGTCATCGGCACGCCGAACCGCCTGGAGTACGACCAGGGCTTCTTCGTGAAGAATGGCGACGGCAGCGCGGACGTGAAGCCGATCGCGCATCTCTATAAGTCGCAGGTGTATGCGCTCGCGCGTCACATGAACCTGCCGCCCGAGATCTGCAATGCTACGCCGACCACGGACACCTACAGCCTGGCCCAGGGTCAGGATGAGTTCTACTTCGCGCTGCCGTACGCGCAGATGGACCTTGCCCTGTACGCACTGAACAATGGCTACAGCGCCGAGGAGCTCGCGGCGGCGATCGGCATTACGCCGCAGCAGGCGGCGAACGTGTTCCGCGATATCGAGGCGAAGCGTCGTGCCACGCGTTATATGCATCTGAAGCCGGTGCTGGTGGAAGATGTGAAGGAACTGAATCTCTGAGCGGACCGCCGCGCCGCTTGTTTGCTTAGAGCTGAGGCGAGACAAACTGCGTGGAAGCGTTGTTCTGGATCTGTGCGTTGCTGGTGGCGTATCCGTACGCCATCTATCCCGTCGTGCTGGTTGCCTGCAACCGGCTCGGCGGGCGGCGCCCGCACGTCGCCGACGTGCGTTACGAGCCGACTGTCACCATCGTCATGCCCGTGCACAACGAAGCCCGGCGCATCTCTGCAAAAGTCGCCAACCTGCTCTCGCTGGATTATCCGCGCGAGAAGATGCAGATCCTGGTCATCGGTGACGGCTGCACCGACGATAGCCTGGAGCGCGCGATGGCGGCGGGGCAGGGGCTCGTTACGGTGGTGCCGCTGGAAGGTCGCGGCGGTAAAGCCTCCGGCTTGAACGCGGGGCTCGAACGCGCCACTGGCGAGATCGTGGTGTTCACCGACGCGGGCATCCTGCTGGATCGTCCGTCGCTACGGAATCTGGTCGGCCATTTCACCGATCCCGAGATCGGTTGTGTGTCCGGCGAGGATTACATCGAGGGCTCGGAGACCGAAGGGCTGTATGGCAAGCTGGAATTGCTGTTGCGACGGGAAGAGGCGCGACTGCATTCCATTGCCGGCGCGAGCGGATGTTTCTACGGTCAGCGACGCGAGCTGTGCGAGCCGTTCCGTTCCGGCATGGCGCCGGACTTCTTGTCCGTGCTGAACACGGTGCGGCAGGGCAAGCGCGCCTTGGCTGAGCCGCTGGCGCGGGGCTCGATGACTGCCACCTCCAGTCAGCGCGCCGAGTTCACTCGCAAGGTCCGAACCTTCCTTCGAGGCATTACCGCGCTGTTCGGGAACGTGGGTCTGTTGAATCCGTTCCGACATCCTGCGTTTTCGTTCATCCTCTGGTCGCACAAGCTGATGCGCTGGCTGGCGCCGCTGCCGATGGTCGGCTGTCTGGTAGCGGCCTACCTCTTGCGTGAGCAGCCGTTGTACATGGGGCTGTTTCTGCTGCAGATCGTTTTGTACGTGGCCGCGGTGGCCGGCATGTTGTGGCCAGCGCTCGCTGCGCGTTTGACCTTGGTTCGGCTCAGCGCCTTTTTCGTGCTCGTCAATGCGGCTGCGCTCAAGGCGTTGGCGTTGTGGCTGGTCGGCAATCGCGTCGAAGTGTGGCAGCCGACGCAGCGGCCGAAATGACATGAGCACGCAGCCCAAGTTTCAGGCCGATCGTGAGCTCGAAGGGGCTCGCAGCGTCTCGAGGCCGCCCATCCGGGTCCTGCATCTGCGCGACTCTCCGTGGGTCGACGGGCCGGGGCGCACCATTCTCGAGACCGGCTCGCACCTCGATCCGGCGCGCGTCGAATTTCACATCGGCGTGCTGGTTGCCAAGCGTGAAGGCGAGCATCCGCTGGTCGATGCGGCCAGACAGCGTGGCATCAGCGTCACGCCAATCGCCGATCACGGCCGGCTCGACAGCGGGCTGATCGATCCCATTCTGCAAATCATCGACGATCGTCGGATCGAGCTGCTGCACACCAGCGAGTTCCGCTCCAGTTTGATCGCGCAGATCATCAAGCGGCGTCGACCGACGCTGCGCATGGTCGCGACCGCGCACGGCTGGATTGCGAACACCTGGCGTCGGCGGCTGGTGCGCCTGCTGGACAAAATGATGTTCCGACGCTTCGATCACGTAATCATCGTGTCCGAGGCGACTCGTTCGTTGGTGCCACGATGGTGGTTGCCGGACTCGCGGGCGACGGTGCTGCGCAATGCCTTGGTGCTCAAGTCGTACGGCAACGACATCGTCAACAAGCCGCGACGTGCCATCGATCCGAACGGTGCCATCACCATGGTGAATGTGGGTCGCCTGTCGCCGGAGAAGGGACAGGAGATGTTGCTCCACGCGATGCACGCGCTGACGCCGCGCTGGCCGAAGCTGCGCCTGAAATTCGCGGGCATCGGACCTCTCGAGGAGCAGCTTCGTTCGGTGGCGCGGAACCTTGGGCTCGAGGAGCGCGTCGAATTCGTCGGCTACGTGAAAGACATGCCGCGCCTGTATGCTGAGATCGACCTGGTCGTGCAAAGCTCGTTCACCGAGGGGTTGCCCAACGTGATTCTGGAAGCGGCGTATCTGCGTGTCCCGATCGTCGCGACGGCGGTGGGCGGTACGGGCGAAGTCATTTCCCATCGGGAATCCGGCTGGCTGATCCAGCCCACGCTCGAGCAGCTCACCGACGGCATCTCGCAGTTCCTGACGCGCCCGCAGGACTTCGTGCGGATGGCGGAGCGGGCGCATCAGGGTATCGTGCAAAACTATTCATTCGACGTGCGCACCGAGAAACTGACCCGTATCTACCAGCAGCTCGTCGGCAGAGATTCGTGAAGACCCGCGCCAAGGTGTTGAGCCCCGAGGAGGCCGAGCAAAGCACTCGGTATCTGTACTGGTGGCTGCTGCTCGCCTTGTTCTTCGAGTACGGGCGGCCGGCCGCTTATTTCAAGCCGCTGGGCATTCTGCCGCTGAACAGCTTCATCCCGCTCACGCTGCTGGTCATTACCTGCTTCGCGAATGGATTGCGGCCCTGGAATCGGATCTGGGCCGACGCGCTCGCCAAATGGCCATTCATTTTCCTCGGCGCCGTCCTGGTGTCGATGTTCTGGGCGACGGTGGGGGGCTACTCCTTCATCGTCTTCCAGAAAATGCTCGGGTACCTGTTCATTTTCATCATGATCGCTCGCATCTGCACCACTCGCGAGCGGGTCAACGGCGTGGCGACGGCGCTGATCGTCTCGCATCTGTTTTTGTTGGTCATGAATCCCGAGGTCGTGCTCTCGCCGACGACACGACACTACGTCGTTGGCGCGACCTTTCTCGGCGACGGCAACGACTATTCGATGTCGTTGTGCATCCTGCTCGGGTTCCAGCTGAATATCGCGCTCAGTCAGACCTCCAAGCTGAAGAAGATATTCAGCTGGGTGCTGCTCGGGCTGCTGATGCTGACGATCATCGGCACGCAGTCGCGAGGTGCGACGCTCGGCATGGCGGGCGTGTTCGCCTACATGTGGTGGCGAAGCCCGCGCAAGGGAGTGGGTGTCGTCGCGATCATCATTGCCGTGCTCGGCATCTTGCTCTACGCGCCAGCCGTGTACTTCGAGCGCATGGGCACGCTGTCGGCGCCACAGGAGGACGGCTCGGCGGAAGGTCGTATCCATGCCTGGCGCGCGGGTACGAAGATGGCGTTGAACAACGTGCTGGGCGTCGGTGCGGGCAACTTCCCCAACAACTTTCCCAAATACCGCGGGCCCGATGCGCCGACGCGTTGGATGACTGCCCATTCGATGTACTTCCTGATCCTGGGCGAGCTGGGCTTTCTGGGCTTGCTGTTGTTGCTCAAGCTGGTGTTCGGCAACTTCCGCAGCAACGCGCGCTTGAGGAAACGGCTCATCGAGCACCCCGAACAACTCAAGGACCCGACCCGGTTCGCCTCCGACATCCGCATGCTGAACGCATTCAACGCCAGCATCGTCGGGCTATCGATCGCGGGGGCCTTCTTGTCGGTAACGTATTATCCGCACATCTTCGTGATGGTCGGGTTGTGTCTGTCGTTACGGCGCGTGATCGCGGAGGAGGCGGGGTTGGTCAATGCATCCGCCACCGTGAAAAAGCGGCCGGTGCGGCGTATCCGTGCGGGCACGGAGTCCGAGATTCCCGCGACTTGATCGTACCTCGTCGCTAGTCGCGGTTGAGCAGCCAGCGACGAGCGGCGAGCAACGCGGGGCGCATATCGCCGGCGCGCTCGAGCTCGTAGCGGGTTCGCGGTTGCCAAAGTTTCAGAAAGCTCAGCAGCGTTCGCCAGCGGCCCGGATGGACTTGCGGCAAATTCAGTTGTGAACGGCTGCGTAACAACAGCGCGACCATTGCGTCCACGTCGCCCCAGAACCAGCGTGAGCGCACGCCGACGCGATAGTTTTCGACGGGCGCGGCCTGTTCCAGTGCGATATCCACGGCCAGGCGGGGGAAGTTGACGCCCGCGTCGATGGCCAGCTGCAATGAGCCCCAGAATCGGCCATTGATCTCCATCAGCTTCAGGCTGCCATCGCGCGAATCCTGCTTGAATTCCACCATGGCGACGCCGAGCCAGCCGATGCTTCGAAGCAGATGGATGGCATGCTCCTTCGCGACCGGATCGACCGGCGCACTTTCGCACAGCACGCTTACGCCGCCCGAAGGCGGCTTCTCCCGAAGGCGCCGGTGCGCGAAGGTCGCAAGCACCTGCGACTCCTGACCGCAACATACGAACACACCCACGCCGGGGCCCTGGATGCGTTCCTGGATCAGGACCGGGAAGATGGCCGGATCCAGCTTGGTGAGCCGGGCGCGCAGATCCTCGGCGGTATGCGAATACCCCGTGCCCCCGGAAATCCAGCGCTCGCCGTTCCAGGCACGCGAGCGCGCCGGTTTGAAGACGGCCGGATACTCGACTCGTTGCAGGACCAGATCGATCTCATGCGGAGCATCGACCACGAGCGTCTTTGGAATCGGCACGCCGATCTCGGAGGCAAGCTGCAGCACCCGGGACTTGTCGGCGGCAGTCGCGACGATATCGGCATCGGGAAACGGAATACGCACATTCGGCGGCAGCAGCTCCCGAGCGCGGGTCAGCAGGATCGTCGTGATCTCGGTCATCGGTAACAGCACGTCGATCTGCCGACGCGCGGCGATCGCGGCGATGTTTCGAACGAACTGATCCGGTGCGCGATATGGGCTGCTGTACGCATCGAAGCCGGCCGAATGTTTCGACACCGAGGCCAGCGAAGGATGCGACTCGGACGCCGTGAACACGGTGTGCCCGAGCTCGCCCAAGGCGCGGGTGGCAGCGAGCGCGGAGCGATTGTCTCCGTCGGTGACGAGTATTCGAGCCACTAGAAAATTCCGGCGAGGCGCGCCAGGAACGCGCCCGGCGTTGCCGTGCCTCGCTCGTGGATGTTGATTCTTTTCAAGGTGAATGCATCGGCCCCGGGCGCCACGTGACCACGAATTGTGGTGTAGCCGGTGCGGTAACCGCAATCGCGCACAGCGGCGGCGATATCAGGATCGTGGTCGCCGTTGGGATAGGCCATGTCGCGCGTATCGACGCCGACTCGCTCCTGGATGACTTGTCGCGAGCGCTGCAATTCCTCGCGCACCGCGTCAGCTTGCAGCTTGGTCAACGGCGTATGCGAGCAGCAATGTGAGGCAATCGTGACCACGCCGCTGTCGCTCAGTTGTTTCACTTGCGCCCACGAGAGAAACCGATCCGGATGATTCTGCGGCAGGTCGATCTGCCATTCTTGTAACAGACTGTGCACGCGGGCGAGCAGCCCATCGAGCTGTGCCTGCGGTTGCGACTTTAACGAGTCGATCATGGCTCGAGTTGCCGCGCGCGCTTCGGCCGGCGGCAGCTTGAGCACATGAGGGATGCCAAGTTCGGTGAACAGGGGGGCGCTTCGATCTGGCACGGTCGCTGCGGCGGCGAGGTAACGCGCCAGGGTCTCCTGCCAGAAACAACGCTCGGTTCCGACATAGTCGGTCGCGATGAACAATATCGCGGGCACATTGCACTCCCGCAGGATGGGCAGGGCATGCTCGAGGTTATCCAGCCAGCCATCGTCGAAGGTCACGATACAGGCGCGTGCCGGCCATTGGCCGCTCGCCAGCGCGGCCGCGAATTGTTCGGCAGTCAGCGGATTGAACGACTTCCGTAACGTCTGCATTTGGCGACGGAAGGTCGCCGGCGTGACCACGATGGCATCGGTCGAGAAGGAGCGGGCCAGCTCTTGCTCGGGCAACACGCGGTGATAGGTGAGCGCAACGGCGCGGCCCCGCAGCTTGCGCCCGAGGTACAGGCTCAGCAGTCCGGTGTGGTATGCGCCGGCGACCAGCGCGCTCTTCAGAAGTCGCTTGGCAATCACGCTCGACTAACTCAGGCCTTTACAGAATCCAGGGGATCACGGGTCGGCGCATTGTACCTGCGACGGATCACAATCCCGCGAACCGGTTTGCGTATTTGATTGCGTTGCTCCAGGGATCTGGCGCATTCTCGCGACCGTGGAAATACATAGGGCGGCGGCCCGAGCAGCGGCCAGACACGCTCAAAGGATGCGCTGTTGAAGCTTCTAGCGATCGCCGAGCACTTTCCCAGTCCTTACAAAGCCTATCACTACGTTCAGTTCGAGCGCTTCCTGGCGGACGGGCACGAACTGACTGTGTATGCCTTCGGTCAGCACGAGGGTGGCGTGGGCAACGGCGGCCAGGAGGGTGCCTTCGTGCGCCAGACGCGGTATTTGCCGCCGACCGCGCGTGAAGTCTCGAAGTTTTTTGGGGCGCTACTGCGCGATTTCTGTCGCGCGCCCTGGCGTGCCACGGTCCGATGCCTGCGTGCTTTCGCCCATCCCGCATCGTTCAAGCATCGCTGCCTCAATCTGATCCGCGCGCTGCTGCTGCCCCCCGACAGCCCCGATGTATGTCTCGTACACAATCTGCGCGCCGCGACCAATCTGCAATTCCTCAGAGCCATCTATCCCAATGCGGTCATCGCCATGTACTACCACGGCGGCGAGGTGCCGGGTGTGCCGACGCCTTCGGTCGCGACGGTGAAGGCGACCTTCGACAGCTTCGATGTGGTTTTCACCAACACCGAAAGCTCACGCAAGCACGCCATCGGTCGTGGCATGGCCGCGGCTCGAACGGTGATTTCGCCGGTCGGTTTCGATCTGCGAGGCTTTCCCGATCCGCAGTCGCGCACTTATCGGCGCGATGGCCGGCTCAATGTGTTCATGGTCGGCCGGCTCAGCGAAGAGAAAGGTTTTCTGCTGGGCCTGCAGGCATTGAAGGTGCTGATCGAGGAGGGGCATGCCATCGCGGTACGCCTCGCCGGCGACGGGCCGCTGCGTCAGCAGGTGAAGAACTTCATCGCCGAGCATCGCCTGGAGCGGTACGTCGAAATGCTCGGCCGGGTCGAGCAGGACGAGCTGCGACGGTGTTACACCGAGGCGGACGTGTTTCTGTTGCCCAGCATTCCACTGGGCACCTGGGAAGAAAACCAGGCATGCGTGGTGCAGGAAGCGATGTTGATGCGAGCCGTGGTTGCGGTGAGTCGCACCGGCGGCGTTACCGAATCGACGGCGCCCACCATGTTGGCCTACAGCTTCGAGCCGGGCAGCGTCGAAGGCATGATCGCGGGTCTGCGGCAGTTGGCCGGGTTATCCGAAGAACAGTTGCGCTCGCTCGGTGCGGAGGGGCGTGCTTTCGCGCAGGCACGCTACGACATTCGCGTGCTCAATCCCGAGTTGCTGGACACCGCGCTGGCCCATCGTCGCGGCAAGCACGACGAGCACTCCGCAGCGGTCGAAGCTACTTAGCGAGCAGGCCGCGCATCGATACCGCTACGCGCGCCGGCAGATCGGCGGGCGAGAATGCGTGCGTCGGCAGCGTCACGATGGTGCTCGCGACGTGGCGAGCGCCCGGCATGTCCAGATCCGTGGCAGGCAAATGAGTTGCCACTTCCGGAACATCGCAAAGCGCATCCGGATAGGAGGCCGTGGCGCCGATGCCCACTGACTCGAGCATATCGAGCACCGCCCCGCGTTGGGTCGCATCGCTCATCAAGAAGGGATAGCGCGCATAAGCTGGCTGCGAGTTCGCTGGCACGTCGATCAATCGCACGCCCGGCACGGTGCTCAACGCTTTCTGCAGCGCCATCGCCTTGTCCTGTCGACCTCGTGTCAACGCCGGCAGCCGCTTCAGCAAGGTTCCGGCGAAGCCGGCCAAGGTGCTGCTGTACCGCTCGACCGGATAGGTCTCGTCATACACCGTGCGTCCCAGGCCGAGCCCCGGCAGCTTACGCACGACTCCGTAAAGAGTGGGACGGAGCAATGTCGCGTACGCCGCGAGTTTGACGATCGTGGTTGCGGTTCGCATGCCGGACGAGGGTGTCAGCGCGGCGTGCCTGCGATCCAGCGCAACGGACAGCTCAGGATGACTTGCGACGAGTGCACCGCCTTCGAGGCTGGTGATGTTCTTGCCCTTATCGAAGCTGTACAGGCCGACATCGCCGAAGCCGCCGACAGCGCGTCCCTCATGCGTTGCCCCGAGCGCTTGAGCGCTGTCGTCCAACATCCATACGCCGTGCTCGCGCGCGATGCCTTCGATGCTGCGCAGATGATTGGGGATTCCATACAAGTTCGCGGTGACGATCGCCAGTACGCGCGAGAAATCGAACTTGCGCAGCGCTTCCGGATCCATGCTCAGCGACGCTGGATCCACATCGCACAGGCGCGGCTTGAGTCCCGCCTTGATCACCGACGCCGGCACGGAATAGCAGGTGTAAGCGGGGACGATGACTTCGACCCGCTGCGGGTCCTTAGTTACATCGCGCATCGCCTGAAGCGCGAGCACCATGGCGGCGCGGCCCGTCGACACGAGCCAATACCGACGATGTCCGGCGTGCGAGGCGAGGCCTTCGCCAAGGTCGACCGACGCGGAAGATCCCATTCCACGAGTCAAGCTCACGGCGAAAGTGAGCGCGGAGATCGGCGTGCCCGCCGGTGCCACGAATGCCATAGGGAAGCGCTTACGGAATGGCTCGAGCCAGCGGCGGCCCGATCAGACGCGTCACCCACAGCGGCAGCTTCTGCCAGAGCTGGATGGCGAGTTTGTACTTGGGATTATCGACGTTGAGTTGCGGCATCTCGCCGCCGCCCGGGCGATGGAAATACCAATACAGCTGGCTGGCGGTGGCATTCCATTTTTTCTTGAAATCCTCCGCGCCCGAATCCGCCGTCGAGCGCCCCAGGTGATAACGAGCGCAGCCGCGCACGCAGGCATCGCGCATCATCTCCCAGTACAGCACGTAGTTCGCCTGTAGCGGACGCGACAGTTCGGTGCCGCCGGCCCACAGGCCTTCCACCATGCCGTTGAAATAACCGTTGAAGGCGACCGCCACCGGCGTCGAGCCTTGCGAACAGACGAAGATGCGAGTGTGCTCGGGCAACGCTTTCAGGATCGCTTCGAAATAGGAGCGGGCGTAGAACGGCGTGCCGAGCGAGCGCCACGATTGCTCCATCACCGAATAGAAAACATCCAGCAGCTCCGCGCCGCCGGAGCGCACTTCGAGATTGTTCTTTTGCGCCCGACGGATGTTGGTGCGATGTTTGGACGTGAACTTGTTCCACAAAGTGTCCGGATCGGGCGCAAGCTCGATGTGCATGCTGATTTTGCGCGTGGAGACCGACATGTCGGTTTCGATGGCCGATGCGCAGCGCAGTTCCAGATAGTCCGCCTTGAGCTCGTTGGCGCGCTCGCGCGCCGCTCGTACCAGCGAGCCGGTGGCGCTCGCATCGATCGCGACCGGTCCGCCGTAGTTGACGAACGGCATGGAGCACAACACCCGACCGAACATGGGGCTCGCCACCAGCGTCAATGGCAGCACGCCCCGGATTTCGCCGCCTGCGCGCGCGATGAGATTGAAGCTGGGATTGCGCAGCGCTCGCCGATTGATCTCGCTCCACTCGAACAGGTGATAGAAGGAGCCCTGCGGCTGCCGGCCCAGAAACGCATTCCAGTCGCTGGCGTGCGTGGCGGTTGCGGTCTCGACGGCAAGCGGCGGAGTGGCACCGGCGAGTGCGGCTTGGGGAACCACGGCAACAGTCATCAGCGCTTTCTCGAGTCCTGCAGTGTTTGTAGAAATGCTAGAAACGCGGCGGCGGCAATGGTACGGCCCCGTTCGTTGAAATGGCCACCGTCATAAGTCCACTGCCGCGCCAGTGACGGCACCCGGGTGCCGTCGTCGACGAGCTCGCAGGGGCGGCCGTCGGGACGGCGCGATTGTACCGCCGCCAGGTCGAACAATTCGTGCCCTCCACCGAAGCGAGCCCGCAATTGCCGGTTGAACCAGTCGCGGGCGCGATTGCCGGTGACGGCCGGATGCCGATGCCCCATAGCCCGCCGCAGCCACGCATAGGGACCTTCCGGCAAGGTTCGCAGCGGTACCGTGCAATGTACCAACTGCAGACCGGGATGATCTGTCGACAGCTGCTCAATCGCCGTCTCGTAGTGTTGCCACAAACTTTCGGCCTCGGCCTGACTGGTGATGTCGACGTAGCAGAACTTGAGCAGGGCAACGTCCATCTCGGGACGATGTTTGGCATTCAACACGTCGCGGAAAGCGGCGATCTTGCCAAGTGGTTCTCGGTTTGCGCCGATGCGTTCATGGATGATGACCGCACGCTGAGTAGGTTGGGATTCGTGTGCCCGACTTAAGTCCAATATATCCACGGCCGCGCGACCCTGCCGCGTGAGATCTTCGATGCCGGTAAGGATGTTTGCGCCTACGGACTGATGCGCAAAAAATGTTTTCATGTCTGCGTCGTGTGCGAACGTCGGAAATCTGGCGCTGAAAACGCGCTGTCGCTGCCTGGCTACGTGGGCAACCGACTCGGCGCGTATTCAGGGAGGTGCTGGATGACCTTGCAGAGTGTCCTACATACAGTGCCTGCTGAAACCGGTCGTTGCGTTGTTTCGATGCGGAATGGCGACAGGTTTGCGGTTTACCGAGGTGCATATATCTTCCCCGCGCCTCGTGTAGAGCGGCATCGAGGTGACGGTTGCGCAGGGCACCGCTTCATTGGCTTGTGTAGGTTGATTCAGTATAAGTAAGTATTCCTGGTTGTGGAGCATTGAGGGCCGGGCCCTCTCGTCGAACCGACGGGATTGCACGACAACCTGGCTTCGTCCGGGCAGTGATTTAGGAGTAGCAGCTAATGGCTCAGTTGAAAGTCACGCACCGCGCGTTCGCGGGTGCAAGGCGATGGGGGCGGGCACTCGCGCTCGCGTGCATGTTTGCTGGCGGCATGAGTATGGCGACCTCCGCGTCGGCGGCTCGTGTGGTCCGCTCGCTGCCGTTCACCGAAAGCTTCGACGCGAACAACTATAGCGATCTGGTGTGGACCACGCAGGGCGCGACTCAGACCTGGATGCCGAACGCCGGTTACAACGGCCGCGGCGCCGCCAAGTTCACCGGCCCGAACGCCGAAGGCTACTCGGCGGTGGGCCAGTTCGATTTCCGTGGGCTGTCGACGATTCCCGAGCAGATCAACATCCGCGTGCTGGTCTATCAGGGTCGCATGTGGCACGAGCTGGGCGCCGGCGGCAAGCTGATCATTCTCAACCGCGAGGGCAATCGCGGCCGTCCGATGGTGATCGCGACCGACTATCAGGAAGGCAATTGGGAGAGCTGGGGCGCGTGCGACGGCACGGTCTGCCGGTTCGAGGGCGGCGATGCCTGGCCGAACGGCCGCGAGCGGCTGCGCCTCGGTAACAACACGCAGGGCAATGGCAAGCGCTCCAACGAGTGGATCAGCGTCGAGCTGGAAGCCAACACCCGCACCGGCATGATCAAGCTTTACATCGACACGCAGGACGGCGCGCTCTCCGGCCTGTACGTGCAGCGTTATATGGACGACACCGGCCCGGGCGGTACCTGGAGCTACGTCGACCTGATCGGCGGCTACATGAACTGGGGCAACGTCCGCGCCGATCCCGAAAACTACTTCATGCTTGATGAGATCGTCATCGACGATTCGTATATCGGCCCTCCGGCCGGCTTCCGAACCGGCACGACGACTCGTCCCAACCCGCCGACTTCATTGTCGGTGCAGTAGTCCTTCGGTGCAGAAATAATGGTACGTATTACTAAAACATCCTCATTGGCGGCCGCGCTGTGCCTGATCGGCGCGACCTTCACGGCTCAGCCTGCGTTGAGTGCGGCGGCACGCCTGCCGTTCTCGAGCAGCTTCGAAACCGGTTCTTTCAGCGAATGGAACGGTGGCCTGGATGCCTCCATGTCGGTCGCTTCATCGATCGCCACGGACGGTCGCTATTCGACCCAGTCGGTGATGACGCCGGGTCGTTCGACCGACAACTACAAGGAATACGTATTCGGTGACAACAGGCGCGTCGGCGGTGAAGGTGCCACCCAAGGCGTGTGGCTCACGTTCGACAGTCGGTTCGACACGGGCTTTCACTTTGCCGACGGCGCGGTCGTGCACAAGATCGCCATCATCAATCTGGAGGACGTGAACGACGGCCGCCGTCGTTATCAGATCATCGTCAATGTGTGGTGCGAGAACGGTGAATATTTCATCGATCATCTGAAGTGGAACGCCGACGGCAGCTTCAATCGCTCCATGCCGAACGTCTCGCAGAACATCGGCACGAAGGCGACGGTGCGTTTCGGGCAGTGGGACAAGCTGAAGCTGTACGTGAAGCCCAACACGCCGGGTCAGGCGAACGGCATCGTGCGCTTCTGGGTGAACGGCGTGCTCAAGGGCGACCACACCGACGTGCAGCTGCGCGAGAACACCTCGGTGCTGCCGAACAAGCTGATCATGTCGAACTACGTCACGGAGTCGACCGCCAGCGGTACGCAGCGCTGGGACAATTGGCACCTGTCGGAGACCGATCCGGACGCCACCACCGTGCGGCCGAATCCGCCGATCCTCAACAGCGTTCAGTAACAAAGTTGTAATCGAAGACGGCGGGTGCAATGCCCGCCGTCGAATTCGTTGACACTCGGTCGCTCCGCATTGTGGAGTGGCTCGTGACGCTGGCCCTCCCGGCCATGTACCCTCGCGCGGATGCTGACCAAACTTTCCACCCGCGCCGGCGAGCTGTTCGGCTTCCTCAATCGGACCGATGGTTCGTTGAGAAGCAAGATCCTCCGTTCCGGCTTCTGGCAGGCGCTGACGACGTTCGGCGTCAATGGTCTGACTTTCGCCAAATCCGCGGTCCTCGCGCGCCTGCTGGCACCCGAGGCGTTCGGCTTGATGTCCCTGTCCCTCATGGCCATCCGTGGCGCCCAGCTGATTACGGAGACGGGCTTCGGCAACGCCATGGTGCAACGACAGGGCGATTGGGCGGAAGCGAAGGACACCGCGTTCACGCTGCTCGCGCTGCGCGGCATTCTGCTGGCGGTGCTGATGGTGCCGGTCGCCTACGGCATGGCCGCGTTCTATGACAAATCCGAGCTGGTGCCGTTGATCGTCGTGCTCGGCATGAGTTTTCTGTTCTCCGGGATGGGCAACATCGAGCTGATGCGGACCATCAAGGAGCTGGACTTCAAGAAGGTCGCGATCATCGAGAACGTGGTCGGCATCACGTCTTTCGTCATTGCGATCGCGATCGCCTGGTGGACACGCTCGGTGTGGGCCCTGGTCGCAAGCTTCGTGGCCGCGGCGGTCATCAAGACCGCGATGTCCTACATTTTGATTCCCGGCCGGCCGGTGCTTCGCATCGACCGCAAGATCGCGATGGAGCTGCTCCACTACGGCAAGTTCATCACGGCCGGCACCATCCTCATGTTCATCGCCTCCGAAGCGGGCGGCGCGGTGATCGGCAAGATGCTCGACGTGGCGCAGCTCGGCCATTATTCGGTCGCGTTCCTGCTGGCGAACTTCCCGCCGACGCACGTCGCGTTCGTGCTGTCGAACATCATGTTTCCGGCCTACAGCAAGATCCAGAACGATCTGCCGGTGTTGCGCAAGACGTTTGCTCAGGTCACCGATGTGATCGGCTCGCTGGTGATGCCGGTGATGGCGGGCATGGCCGCCGCCGCCGGCACCATGATCGGAACGTTCTACGGCGCGGGGTGGGAAGACGCGGTCGATCCGTTCCGCATTCTGTGTATCTACGGCGGACTGCACGCGATCGTGACCGTCAACGGATACATGTTCAACGGCATCGGCCGGCCGGACATCGGCTTCCGAATCGCCGTGCTGCGCGTGGTGAGCATCCTGGTGCTGATCGTGCCCGCGATCAAATTGTGGGGCACCGTCGGCGCGGCCGCGGCCATGAGTTTCGTGATGGTGCTGAACCTGCTGTACGGCCTGCACCAGGTCACGAAGGTGATGGGCGCGACCCGGATGGAGGTGTTGCGGCCGTTGCTGCCGGCGACGGTGAAATCGATCGCCGCGGGCGGCGCGATTTGGGTGGCGGATCAGTTCCTGCCGGAGAGCAAGGTCAAGATCGTGTGGCTGATCCTGACCGGTGCCGCCGTCTACATTCCGATGAACGTCGGCATGATCAAGACGGTGCTCAAGCTGAAGAAATAAAAACTCAGCCGAACACTTTCAGCAACAGGTTCTTCACGAAGTTGGAGGCGCGGAAGCGCGAATTGCGATTGCCCTGAATCGCCGAGGGGAACACGTTGTTCACGCCCACCAGCTCCGGCCACACGCCGTGTGCCTGCAAGCCCCATTGATCGACGCGGCCGAGCAGTGAGTCCGCCGGATAGCGGATGGGCAGGGCGTTTTCCGCGAGCACGCGCGCGGCGCGCTGACTGATCAGATAAGCCGTCGCGGCGACGGGCAGGGAGTCGCCGAACTTGAATCGCACCAGTCCGTCCACGGGCGGCTCGAAGTGGCGGCAATCGAAACGCAACTGAATCACGCTCCAGTCCGCCGGAGCGGCCTTGAGCGCGGCCTCGATGCGTTCGCGAGCGTCGGGGCCGAACTGCGCGTCATCCTCGCTGACGAGCGCATACGGCGTGCCGTCGCGAACCATGCGTTGATAGATCGAGAGATGGCTCAGTCCGCAGCCGATCTCGGCCATCGAGAGTGAACGATCGAAGCTGCGCCGGGAGACCTCGTCGTTGTAACGACCGTCCCGAATCACTTCCTCCAGGAGCAGTTTCTTGCCATCGAACGCCGGCACGACGGTGGGCTCGATGCCGAGGCTGCGCAAATGACTCGTGATATAGAGCCGGCGCTCCGGACTGCGCTCCAGATTGATGACGTAGGCAGGATAGGTTTGCGGGGCCACCGAGAGCGGCTGATTGCGCAAGCGACGCAGCCGCCGGTACTCGCGATAGTTCTTCGCGGCCCGGAACAGGATCGAGGACTGGAGGTCGGCCATGGTCTCGCTAGGGTTTTTCGAGGCGGCGACGGTCGGTGTCGATGAGCTCAATGTTCAAGCCGGCGCCGAGAAAGGCAAAGGCGATCTCGGCTTCATCGAACGCTTCGCCGGGCTGCGGCGCGGCGAGCACGCGGGCGCCCTTGGATTCGAGATCCTGCACGCCGGCCGCGACCTGCTGAGTCTTGAACGCCAGGTGGTGCAATCCGCCGCCGCGCTCCTTGATGAAGTCCACCAGCGGCGAGGACAGCGACGACGGCTCGATCAGTTTGATATCGATGGAGCCGGCCTTGCGCATGAACTGCACGTTCACTTGCTGCCGCGTGTTGGTGACGACCTCGGTCCGGGCCGTGTAGCCCAACGTCTTCTCGAGCACCGCGCGCGCCGGAGCGATTTTCCGCACGGCGAGGCAGACGTGATCGAGTTGATAATCGGGAGCGTCGCTCATGCTCACTTCGCTCCGTGCAGGCTCTGCAGCCAGCCGCGGCTCACCGCGACCATTTCTTTCTGCCAGGGCGTGAACGACAGCACGTGGTTGGCTTCGGCCACGATGTGCTGCTGCAGCTGAGGCAGGTAAGGCTGCAATTGTTCGGCGAACGGCGCGGCGAACTTTTCTTCGTACTCGGACTGCAACCGGTCCTTTTCACTGAACAACATCAGCGCGCGGCCGCCACGTTTGAGGAAGGCGAAGAAGGCTGGCGGGAACAGCGGATTGGCATTGCCACGCTGTTCGGCGGTGGCGGCGACCGGCGCGGCCTGCGCCGGCTTTTCCTTCACGACGAGTCGTTTCATCGAGCGCCAGATCACGCCGTATTCGCTCTGGAACGTGAGCAGGCGCCACCAGGACTTCGGTTGCAGCAGACGACGGTAGTAGCCCTGCCGCCGCGAATCCAGCTGTGCGCGAGTCAGATATTTTGCCGGGGTCGCGGCGTTGCTGGCCAACGTAACAGTCATGCCCAGCGACAACAAACCCTCGACGTCGGGCTCGCGCTCCGCAGTCAGCAGCGCTGTGATCGCGCCTCCGCACAGGCCGCCGAGAATGAACTTCTTCGCGCCCGTGTTCTGACGCAACCATTGCAGGGCGCTGCGCGAGTCGGCAACGTAGCGGCCCACTTCGATGTTGTTATAAACATCGGCCAGCATGGTTTCCTGCAACTCGCCCGAGGAATCGCCGAGGCCGTAGAAGTCGAAACGGAACACCCGATAGCCCATTTCCACCAGCGAGTCGGTCAGCGGCACATACAAGCGGCCCGGGCCGACGCGCATCTTTACGCCGGGCGAGAGCAGCACGATGACCGGCAAATCCTCCCGCGCCCGAGTCGGCACGTGCAGCGTGCCGAACAGGGTATGGCCTTCGCTGCTGGTGAATGTGACCGGGCTGATGTCACCGGGCTGTTGCATCCTGGAGCGTCCTGTCGAATTCATTGTGATCGCATCAGCCGCCGGCGGCGGCGGTTTCGAGCGGCGCCGCCGAGGCAGTGCCCGTGACTTCGTCCAGCCACCGCAGCGTCAGCTCCTGCAACTGGTTTGCTCGTGGGTAGAAGGGTTTGATCTCACGCCAGAACGGTTGCTCGGCGGCTCGCGACAGCGTGCCATGGGCATAGCTCGAGGCGAGCGCTTTCAGGTCGGCGCGCTCTTTCTGCGCTTCGCTCGCGGCGATCTGGACGACCAACACAGGACCGTCGTGGCCTTTGTTTTCGGTTGTGAGCAAAGTACTCACGCCGCAGCTCTCGAGCAGCTCCTTGCCGATTTCATAACCGTCGACGTTCACACTGCCGCCGGCACGAATGCGCGCGGTGAGCACTTCGCGGTTCTCGACGACCTTGCCGTAGACCGCCAGTTGCGTGCTCAGATTGGAACGCAGCAACTCCTGGAAATAGGCATCCCCGTCGAGGATCGGATCCCACAACACCAGCGGCGCGCCTCGCAGCCGGGCAGAGAGTTGGCGTTCGGCGTTCAATTCGGCCAGGAGCGCCGCGAAGGTTGCGCCGAGGCGCAAGCCGATCAGCCCGATCTGCCGAATGCCGGGCACGCGCTGATCGAGCGTGCCGAGCGCGGCCTGCAGGTCGGCGCGGTGTGATTCGAGGCTGGTGTCCGCGCTCATGCCGCTGCTGTCGCCCGCGCCGACGTAGTCGAAACGCAGTACCGCGTGGCCCTGCGCAGCCAGGGCCCGAGCGCAACTGACGAACACCCGGTGGCTCCAGAGTTTTTCCTCACCGAACGGATGGCTCATGACGAAGGCGAGCGGCTTGGCCGCGCCTTGGGGTGAATGCAGGATGCCGAACAGCCGGGCATCCTCGCGGGCGAAAAAGAAGGGTGTCTCGGTCACGCGCGTGATTCGGGCAGTTGAAGACCGCGAATCATACCTGGGCGGCCGGTCTCATTGTGTCGTCTGGTTCGCAGTCGGGAGCTCTCCGGCATACCCGAAACTCCGATGGTCCGCCGGGGGAGGCTCAATTACGCTAGCGCACCGAGCCGGCCGACGGTAGCGCCCGAAAGACCGTCGGACGGCTATACACATCCGCCGATCGTGGTGGGGCGTGCCTCACAGCCGCGTCGGGGCGGAAGCGGATAGAGTCAGCCGTTGGTCGCGGGCCTCGGTAACCTCGCCCGCGGATTGCAAGAGGAACTATGGCGAAGCGCATTCTTTTCATCGAAGGCAACCGGGACGGGACCGTCGGCGGCTCCTACTTCGTCCTGCTCGATCTGGTGCGCGGCCTGGACCGTTCCCGCTATCAGCCGATCGTCGGCTTCCATCGCGACAACTATCTCATCGACACTTTCAAGGAAGCGGGCGCGGAAGTCGTCATGTTCGACAATCTGCCGCCGTTCGAATTCGGCTCGACCGCGCTGAACCGCATGCTGGGCCCGGTGAAGCGGCTGATCAATCTGGAACGTGGCTTGTTTGCGCAAGCTCGGGTGTACGCACGTTACCTGCGCGAGCATCCGGTCGATCTGATCAACCTCAACAACTCGATGACGCGCAATCACGCCTGGATGCTGGCCGCTCGGCTGACGGGCACCCCCTGCATCACTCATGAGATGGGCATCAATCAGAGCTATTCGCGGATCTCTCGTTACTTCGGCCAGCGGCTCGACCGCATTCTGTGCGTCTCGCACGCGGTTCATTCGAGCATGCGAGCCCACGGCATCGACTATCCGAACATCCAGGTGATTCACAACGGCATCGATCTAAGCCGCTATCAGCTGAAGGAAACGCCCGAGCAGCTGCGCCGCAAGCACGACATCCCCGACGGCGTGCCGATCATCGGCGTGGTCGGCAATATTCGCGAGTGGAAAGGGCAGGAGACGCTGGTGCGCGCGACCGCGATCCTGAAAAACAAATATCCCGAGTTGCGCTGTCTGCTGGTCGGAGCCTGCGGTCATGCGGATCGCGCCTATGGCGAGCGCATCGACAGCATTGCGCGCGAGCTCGGGGTCACCGGCAACATCGTACTGACCGGCTTTCAGCGCAATGCCATCGACTACATGGAGCTGATGGATGTGGTCACTCACACATCGATCACACCCGAGCCCTTCGGCATCGTCACGCTGGAGGCGATGTCGCGCTCCAAGCCGCTGATCTCGACGACCATCGGCGGACCGGCCGAAGTGGTGGTGAGCGGCGAGAGCGGCTTGCTGGTCGATCCCGGCAAGCCTCGCGACCTCGCCGATGCGATCGATCGCTTTTTGAGCGATCCGGAGTACGCGGCGCGGATCGGCAAGCAAGGTTATGAACGAATGGCGACTCACTTCAGCATGAGGACCACCATCGAGAAGACCATGGCGGTGTACGCCGAAGTGTTGCGGCTGGAGCCGATGGATGCGACCTCGCGAGTGGCGCCGAGCCCCTCGGCGGGTTGATCTCGAGCAGCTCGTGTCGATGCAGACGATCTGATCGCAGCAGACGATCTGATCGCAGCCCCGGGAGATCCCCCAACTCCCGGGGAAATATCACAAGAAAATCACAACGACGAAATCACAATCGCGCCAGCGACGGGCGCGCGCTGGTTTGCCCCGGGTACGGTACCCAACGCACGCTCATCTGTGCGACACAGTCAGCCGGGTAGTTTCGTCGATGAGAGTTCTCGATCGTCCCGGCGAGCTCAGCGGCTCAGCAGGCGCCCTACATGCTTTTCGATACGCCGGTCTATTTCCTGTTTCTGACGATCGTGGTCGTGTGCTACTGGCGTTTGCGACGCGCCGGACAGAATGTGCTGTTGCTGTGCGCCAGTTACTTGTTCTACGGCTGGTGGGACTGGCGTTTCCTCGGGCTGATTCTGATCTCGACCCTGGTCGACTACTGGTGCGCGCATCTGATCGATCGCTCCGATCATCCCTTCAAGCGACGCCTGGCATTGATGGTCTCGGTGGGGTTGAATCTGGGCTTTCTCGGATTCTTCAAATACTTCAACTTCTTCATCGATTCGTTCGGCTCGCTGCTGACCACGCTCGGCATGCCGGTGTCGGACACGACGTTGCAGATTCTGCTGCCGCCGGGCATTTCTTTTTATACGTTCCAGGCGGTAGCCTACATGGTCGATGTGTATCAGCGTCGGCTCAAGCCAGCGGACTCGCTGGTGGACTACGCGCTATTCATCAGCTTGTTCCCACACCTGATCGCGGGGCCGATCCAGCGTCCCTCGCATCTGTTGCCGCAAGTGCAGGCCGCGCGCGTGTTCGACATAGAGCGTTTCTACGGCGGTCTGCAACTGATCGCGATGGGCCTGTTCCGGAAGGTCGTGATCGCCGACAACTGCGCGCTGCTCGCGGACGCCGCGTTCGATGGCAAGTTGGGCGAGCCGAATCTGGCTGTGCTCGCGATCGGGACCTACGCATTCGCGTGGCAGATCTACGGAGACTTCAGCGGCTACAGCGACATTGCGCGCGGCTCGGCGCAGCTGATGGGGTTCCATTTCATGGTGAACTTCAGACAGCCTTACCTCGCGACCAGCTTGCAGGATTTCTGGCGTCGCTGGCACATCAGTCTGAGTACCTGGTTGCGCGACTATCTATACATTCCGCTCGGCGGCAACCGGCAGGGGGAGCTCAAGACTCAGCGCAATCTCATGACCACCATGCTGCTCGGTGGCCTGTGGCATGGCGCCAACTGGACTTTCGTGATCTGGGGTGGGATCCACGGCGCGGGTCTTGCCGTGGAACGTTTCGGTCGGCGCATGCTTGGACTCGAAACGAAGCAGGGCGCAACCCCGAGCCCGCCTGACTTTGCGTCGGTGTGGCTGAGTCGGATTGTTATTTTCCACCTCGTGTGTCTGAGCTGGGTGTTCTTTCGCGCAAGCTCCGTGGGCGAGGCGTTCCACATGTTGTCCGGCATCGGTCGCGTCGTATGGGTCCCGGAGTACGGCACGGCCGGCATCTTTCTGATCGCCTTCACGTTGCCGATGTTTCTACTCGATCTGCTGAACGAGCGGCGTGACGAGGAATATGTCTTCGCAGGGTTGCCCGCGATGAAACGCGTGGCAGTGGCCATGTCGCTGATGCTGGCGACGTTGATTTTCGCCGGAAGCTCCGCCAATGCTTTCATCTACTTCCAGTTCTGAGGCCGTCGCGGGCAACACACGCTCGGATCTGGTCCGGGCGAGCAAAGTATTGCTCATGTCCGTGCTCGCGTTGTGTGTGATCGCGGAGATCGCGGCACGGGTGCTCGTGCCCGGGATGAGCAACACCCTGAGCAGAATCCGGCTCGAAGCGAATGCCGCGAAGGCCATCGCGGCCACGAATCACGACCCCAGGCAGATGCTGATCGTCGGCAACTCCCTGTTGATCGCAGGCGTGGATGTCGCGCGACTCAACGGGCCGCTCGAGCCCGGCTGGCGCGGCGTTCGCTTCGGACTGGAGCAGACCCAGTACTACGACTGGTACTTCGGCATGAAGCGGTTGACGGCGGATGGCGCGCGACCCAGCGCATTCGTCGTGTGTTTCGAGCCGCGCCATCTGATCGGCTCAGGCGTGCGTACCGAATTGTTCGCGCATTATTTGATGCGGACTCGTGACACGCTCGATGTGGGCCAAGCGCTCCAATTGACTCCGAGCGGCACCGCCGATTTGTTCCTTGCGAACACCAGTGCGTTGTGGGCTCTGCGCAAGGAGATTCGCAAAAACGTGCTCGGCCGGCTCTTGCCGTCAATGCCGGAGCTGATGAGATTGATCACTCGCGGTCTCGGCGCGCCGTCTCCACAACTCGATGACATTCTCACCGTCGGACGGCGGCGATTGACTGCAATGCGCGCGATCACGGATGCGGCCGGGGCCAAGCTGATCATCGTGTTGATGCCGCCATTGACCGCGGAATTCACGCCGGCGCTACAGCAGTTGGGCAGGGAATTGGGCGTGCCGATTCTGACTCCGCTGACCGATCGGGACCTCGCGCCGGATGATTACGAACCCGATCGATATCACTTGAACGCGATGGGTAGGGAACGCTTCACGGCGGCGCTGGCGGACCAGTTGCGAGTGGCCCTGCAGTAATCGCGCGTTTGGTATTCGCGCCGGAGTTGGAACACTTTCGAATGACAGCGGGTTACCGGGTGCCCGTGTCAGCGATGCTCTAATTGTTGCGCGTCCCGCGGGCTGGCCGGCCTATTGCCCGCGAGGACCGTATGAGTCAGTTCAGCACCAAGCGCATTCTGGTCACGGGCGGGGCGGGATTTCTGGGCTCGCACCTGTGCGATCGCCTGATCGCCGATGGTCACGACGTACTGTGTGTCGATAATTTCTTCACCGGTTCCAAGGACAACATCGCGCAGCTGCTGGAACGGCCGCATTTCGAAATGATGCGCCATGACGTGACGTTTCCGCTGTATGTCGAAGTGGATGAGATTTTCAATCTCGCCTGTCCGGCCTCGCCGATTCATTATCAGCACGACCCGGTGCAGACCACCAAGACCAGCGTGCACGGCGCGATCAATATGCTGGGGCTCGCGAAGCGGGTCCGGGCGAAGATCTTGCAGGCATCCACCTCCGAGGTGTACGGCGATCCCTCCATGCATCCGCAGATCGAGGAATACTGGGGCAACGTCAATTCCATCGGACCGCGCTCCTGTTACGACGAAGGCAAGCGCTGCGCCGAAACCCTGTTTTTTGACTATTACCGCCAGCACCGCCTGCGTATCAAGGTGATGCGCATCTTCAACACGTATGGGCCGCGCATGCACCCGCACGACGGCCGCGTCGTTTCCAATTTCATCATGCAAGCGCTGCGCAATCAGCCCATCACCATCTACGGCGACGGCAGCCAGACGCGCTCGTTTTGTTACGTCGACGACATGGTCGAGGCGTTCCTTGCGCTGATGGGCAGCAGCGACGAGGTGACTGGTCCGATCAATATCGGCAATCCGGGCGAGTTCACGATGCTGGAGCTGGCGCAGACCGTGCTCGACATCACCGGCTCGGGCTCGAGGATGGAGCACCGCTCGCTGCCGATGGACGATCCCAGGCAGCGGCGACCGGATATCAGCAAAGCCAGGCAGTCATTGGACTGGAGCCCGAAGGTGCCGCTGCGCGAAGGACTGACCCGCACCGTGGCGTATTTCGAGAAGCTGCTGGCTTCCCAGATGATTTAGAGCCAGCTGGAGATCTTGTCGCGCAACCGCCGGCCGTGTTCCAGCCAGCGCTGTTCGAATCGCGGCTGCTCGGTCAGCACACTCTCGTTGAGCTGGGCGAGCTCCGCCCGCGAGCGTTGCAAACATTCCGCGATGCTGGCGGCGTCGTGCTCGCTCGGAAACAGCGCGACTTTGCCGAACAGATCCACGGTGGCGGGATTGCCGGTCAGCACCATGGGTCGGCGTAGCGCCAGCGATTCATAAGCGCCGCACACCAGACAGTTGGGCTTCAACGTCAGATCGAGCACGATGTGACTGTCACGCATCAGCTCCCAATAGGCTTCTTCGGACAAGAATCCCGTTTGCCGTACGTTGGCGGGCAGGCGCGCGCGTTGCTCGGCGGGCAGCTTGGTTTCGCGACCGGTGATGCTGAGTTGATATTGATCGCCCAGCATTCGTGCCGCCTCGATGATTTCGGCGATCGGCTCGTCGGCGGCATAGGTCGCGACGACCATGATACGCAGCGGCCCTTCGAGCTTCGGCGGCTCCGTCGGTGCGAAGGGCGGGGTCGGTAATCGATCGGGCAGCACGTGCGGCGTGCCGCCGACCTCGCGCACCTGATCCGCCAGTGCGGCGTTTGTAACGATGGTTACATCCGCCGAGCGCAGCGCATGGCGGGTGAGGGAGGTGACCGGCCAGTAGGCATGGGTGAAGGGCGCCACCGCTTCGTTGTGGGCGTCCATGATCACTTTGTATCGGCCGAGGAACGGCCGTGCCGCCAGCACCAGCAGCGAGAGCATCAATGAAGGGTTCTGTACATACAGCACTTTGGGCCGGTGCCGTGACAGCAGGCTCAATGTTTGTTTTGCGAGCTTGGCGTAACGCTTCAGCCGGGGTGCGCTGAACGTGACTTCGTGCAATGGCACGCCGAGCCACGCGCACAGTTCGCGCGTGCGGCGGTGTTGCTCCCAGCTGATCGCGAGGGTCCGAGGCAGTACTTGTCTAGGCTGACCGGTCAAGCGGCTTTCTCCGCTGCGGTCACCGTGCCCGCGCCTTGGATGAGCTGAGCGTACAGACGCTCGTAGTTGTGAACCATCTGTTGCACCGTGAACCACTCGCCAAATCGTTGCTGGGCGGCCGCGCCGAGTCGATGCCGCAGATCAACGTCGTCCAGCAGACGACACAATCCATCCGCCAGCGCTTGAGGAGAGCGGGGCGGGACGACCAGACCGCTTTGCTCGTTGATCACGACGCGCGCGTTTTCGCCGACGGAGGTGATGACCATGGGCTTGGCGCCCGCCATGGCTTCCAGCACGACTACCGACATGGCTTCCCAATGCGAGGACTGCACGAAGATGTCACAGGCCGGCAGCGCCCGTCGCGAGGCCGCGCTGACCCAGCCCAGAAATCGCACATGATCCTGCAAGCCCAGGCTCAGCGCCTGCGCTTCGAGCTCCCGACGCAGCTTGCCTTCGCCGGCCAGGATCATCAGAAAACGCTTGTTTCGTTGACGCAGCAACGCTGCCGCCTGCAGCAGGTCCGGCAGGCCTTTCTGCGGAATCAGCGTGCTGATGCTGCCGATGACAGGGGTGCCGTCGCGAGGCAGTTGGGCCACGACTTCCGGTGCGAGGTCGGGCGAGGGCACGTCGGTACCGTTCCAAATGACCTGCATGCGCTCGGCAGGAATGTTGTGCAGGTTGCGAATGCTCGCGGCCTGCTCATGACCGACGGCGATCAAGGCATCGGGCACTCGCCACAGCAGCCGCTCGATGCGGGCATAGCGCGGCGAGATGTGAGGATAGTTGCCAAAATGGAAGGTGTGGACGTGACGCAGACCCGGCACCGTGAGCCGGCAGAAGGCCGCGTCCATCAAGCCGTGGATGTCGTGGCTGTGGAGCAGTTGAATGCGCCGTTGCTTCACCAGCCGGCGCAGCTTGAACGCCGTGAAGTAATCCCGTTTGCCGCGATAGCCGGGAATGGGGATCAGATCCACGCCCCCCTCCAGCATCTGCTTGCCGACGATGCCGTTTTCTTTGAGAAAGCAGGCGGTGACATCGAACTGCCGCCGGTCCATGTGCTTGGTGAGGTTCGCCGCCACCTGCTCGGCGCCGCCGATGTGCAGCGTCGAATTCACCATGAGCACGCGCAGGCGCTCGGCGGCGTCGGCCGTTTGCGACTTCGGATCACTTGTGGCGGAAAGGCTCGGTCGCGCAGAATTCATGACTTGGAGTCTGTGAGCGCCACGGCAAGACGGCTATTGCGGATTGGCCGGCAATCATAGCGGGTTGACCGGCGGGACGCGTGATCCAATCCTCCATTCCCGGGGTCAAACGGCGTCCGGCCGGTTCGAGGGGCGTGTCGCAAGTCGCAGCATCGGGCGGAAGATGCCTCCATCATGGGTGTCTGACCGCATCGGCGCGGCTCGGATTCTTTAGCCAGCACTAAGGGACCGCAGAGTTTATTCATGACCAGCAGATTCGGTGCGCTCCTGCGCGCCACTGAAACGCGGGTGGTTTTTGCCCTGCTCGCGGGTATTGCGCTAGTGGACCTCGGTCTGAGGCTGGCGGAACCGCGGCTGTCCGGCAACCTGGCCCATGTCGCCGAGATCCCGCAGCTCATCGCGGCCGCCGGCCAGCCACAGCGGCACTCCTTGCTGCTGCTTGGAAATTCCCTGACCAACAATGGCATCGCGCCCGAGATCGTCAACGGCGCCGTGCCGGATGTGACGATCGCCAAGGTGACGCCGGACGGCACCGGATTGTGGGATTGGCAGTGCCTGCTGGACCACCAGGTGGTCGAGCGACGCGAGGTGCAGTTCGACATCATCGTCATCGGGTTTGCCTGGCATCTGCTGAGCGATCAGACCCGCAACGACCCCTCGCGACTTGGCGCGCTGTATTGCCGGATCGGCGATCTGGCCAATCCGAGCGGCATCGGGCTGGAAAACAGCGGCGACATCGGCGAATTCATGGCCGCTTCGCTGCTGCGAACCTATGCGTTGCGCGACACGCTGCGCAATCGCTTTTTCAAGTCCGTCGTGCCGAACTACGTGCAGTTCACGCAGGCTGGCAATGCCGCTCGAGCAGGGGTTGCCAATGAGCAGGACGGGGCTCACCACGCGACCGGCGAGCCCACGGTCGACTACACCTATCGCACGCTCGCCGGCATGCTCGATCGGCTGAAAAGCAAGGGCACGCGCGTGATCGTAGTCGCGATGCCGGTGCAATCGGCGTACGAGATCGATCCGGAACTGCGCGAGCTCGAGGCCAGCCGGGCGCTGAGCATCGTCGATCTGCGCAAGGTCGCGGGCCTCGACAGCTCGCACTACCTCGATCGGATGCACTTGAATCATGCCGGTCAGCAGATCCTGAGCAAGGTGCTGGCGGCGGACCTGCATGCCGAGCTGGCGAGCGCGACATGATTTTCAACAGCTTCATCTTCTGGGGCTTTTTCGCGATCGTGCTGGCGCTGTACTGGCGCCTGCCGCACCGGGGCCAGAACTATCTGCTGCTCATCGCCGGTTATATCTTTTACGGCTTCTGGGACTGGCGCTATCTGGGGCTGCTCGCGTTCTCGACCGTGGTCGACTATTACGTCGGCTATTACCTGGTCCGGGTGGACGATGCCCACAAGCGCAAGCTGCTGATCACCACCTCGGTGGTGGTGAATCTCACCTTCCTGGGCTTCTTCAAATATTTCGGCTTCTTCGTCAACGAAATGGCCGGGTTGCTGACCAGCCTCGGCTTCCAGCCGCATCTGCCGGTGCTGCACATCGTGCTGCCGGTGGGGATCTCGTTCTACACCTTCCAGAGCATGGCCTACACCATCGATGTTTATCGTGGCAAGGCTCAGCCGGCACGCAACCTGCCCGAGTTCGCCACCTACGTGGCCTATTTCCCACCGCTGGTGGCGGGCCCGATCGAGCGCGCCACGAATCTGCTGCCACAGCTGCAGAATGAGCGGCGTCTGAAGCAGGGCGACTTCGCCGAAGGCCTGTATCACATCATGATCGGCCTGGCGAAGAAGGTGTTCATCGCCGACAACCTCGCGCCGATCGCCAACCGGGTGTTCGACATGCCGGCCGCGGATCTCACCGCGACCGAGATGCTGATCGGCGTGTATGCATTCGCGTTTCAGATCTACGGCGACTTTTCGGGTTACTCCTCGATCGCGCAGGGCGTATCGAAGTGGCTGGGCATCGACCTGTCCTATAACTTCCGCATGCCGTATTTCTCGCGCAGCCCGAGCGAGTTCTGGCAGCGCTGGCACATCAGTTTGTCGCAGTGGTTGCGTGACTATCTCTACATCCCGCTGGGTGGCAATCGGCGCGGCCCGACGCGCACCCACATCAACCTGCTGCTGACCATGCTGCTCGGTGGGCTATGGCATGGGGCGAACTGGACTTTCATCGCCTGGGGCGCGTGGCACGGGTTGTTGCTGATCGCCTATCGCATGGTGGGCACCGAGAGCTTCGAAAAGCCGGCCAGTCATCGGGCGATCTCGGTGTTGCAGGCCGTGGTGATGTTCCACCTGGTCTGTATCGGCTGGATCTTTTTCAGGGCCGGATCGCTGTCGCAGGCCTTTGGATTGATTGGAGCGCTGGGTCACGGATTTGCGCTGACGGATTTTGCACTCTATGCCGGTAGCCTGCTGGTGTTCTTCGCGGCGCCATTGTTCATTTACGAGTGGTTCGCGTACCGGCGCAATGAGATGCTGCTGGCGCTGTCCTTGCCCGCCTGGCGGCGAGTGGCCCTGTACGGCTACTGTATCGCCATGGTGACGGTGTTCCCGCCGTTGACTCAGCAGGTGTTCATCTACTTCCAGTTCTAGGGCGGCCGCGGGTGGTTGGCAAAACATGCCGAGCGGCCCCGGCTTCTCACGAAGTAGAATCGACCCGGCCGGCTCGTGACGGACTGGCCGTTTCAACGAGGGCACGGTCGCCGATCCGATGAATCTGCTGCACGATCTGTTCGACGTCTCCGCTGAGCGCTTCCCGAACAACGAAGCTCTGCGCAGCCGTGGGAATACCATCACCTACGCCGAGTTGCAGCGCCGGTCCCATTCACTGGCGGCAGCCTTGCGCTCGCATGGCGTGGGGCGAGGCGACCGCGTCGCCGTTTACTTGCAGAATCGCGCCGTCGTGATCGAGACGGCACTGGCTTGCAGCCGTCTCGGTGCCATTTTCGTTCCGGTCAATCCGCTGCTGAAGGCGCGGCAGCTCGAATACGTGCTGAACGATGCTGGCGCCATCGCGCTCGTTGCATCTCAGACGGCCGCCGTGGTGGTCGAGGACTCGATTCCGCGTTGTCCAACGATCTCCACCGTGGTGTGGTGTGATGCCGCTCAAAGCGGCGTCGAGGGTCTGAGATACGACCAACTCATCGCCAGCGATGTCCGGGTCGAGAGCCCCGCCATCGACAACGATCCCGCCGCCTTGCTCTATACCTCCGGCAGCACGGGTCGACCGAAGGGGGTGGTTGTCTCTCACCGAAATCTGGTCGCCGGCGCCCTCACGGTGTCCGGCTATCTCAAGAACACAGCCTCGGACCGCGTGCTGGTCGCGTTGCCGCTGAGCTTCGACTATGGATTGAGTCAGGTGACGACCGCGTTCGCGGTAGGCGCATGCGCCGTGCTCACCAATTTCTCGCTACCGGCGGCATTGTTACAGGACATGGTGGCCGAACGTATCACTGCGCTTGCCGGCGTGCCGACGATGTGGATGCATCTGGCCACGTTGGAATGGCCGCAAGCCGTGGTGAAGTCATTGCGATATATCACCAACTCCGGCGGCGCCTTGCCAGTGAGCGTGATCAGGAATCTGCAGTCGCGGCTGCCGAATACGCAGGTCTTCTGCATGTACGGTCTCACCGAGGCATTCCGCTCGACTTATCTCGAACCCTCGCAACTCGAACAGCATCTCGGCTCGATCGGTAAAGCGATCCCCGGCCAGGAGATCCTGGTGCTCAATGCCGAGGGCAAGCAGTGTCAGCCGGGTGAAGTGGGCGAGCTCGTGCACCGGGGCTCGCTGGTGACGCTCGGCTATTGGAACGACTCGGAGCTGACCCGACAACGTTTCAAACCGCTGCCGAAACCGTTGTCACAACTGACCCGTGAGGAGACTGCGGTGTGGTCGGGCGATCTGGTGAAGACCGACGCCGACGGATTCATTTATTTCATCGGCCGCCGCGACAACCTGATCAAGAGCTCCGGCTATCGCATCAGCCCCACCGAGATCGAAGAGGTGATCGCCGAGCTGCCGCACGTCGTGGAATCCGCGGTCGTGGGCTTGCAGGACGACAACCTGGGCCAGCGGGTGGTCGTCGCGGCCGTGGCCGCTCCCGATGCACCGGCCGACATGACGGAACGGATTCGCCATCACTGTCGCATGCAACTGCCGGCGTATATGGTGCCTGCGGAAGTGCATGTGATGGGCCAGTTGCCACGCAATGCCAATGGCAAATGCGATCGCGGCGCCTTGGCGGCGATGCTGATACAGAGCACCGAGCAGTCCGCCGCAATTCGCGCCGCCGGTCGGGTCTGACGAACAACACCAAATCGCGCTTTTGGTCGTTTCATCGCGGCCACGAATCGCGCATGATGCCGCCGGGTGCCCCATCAATGATCGCTCGACTCTACAAAGCTCTGCGTCGTCGCCTGCGCGCCAAGCGCGCGCTCGCGGCCGCGCGTGACGTTTCGGTTGCTCGCATCCGTCAAGGCGGCATCAAACGCGTGCTGGTCGTCTGCTACGGAAACATCTATCGCTCGCCGTTCGCCGGGATCAGCCTGCGGCAAGGGCTGCCGGCCGAGATCGAAGTGCGCAGCTCCGGGTTCCATCGGGTCGCCGGGCGGCCGTCGCCCGACCGTCATGTGGCCATGAGTCGCGCAAGAAACATCGATCTGTCAGCTCATCGCTCGTCCAAGGTGACCGCCGAGGATTTGCAATGGGCCGACATCGTCGTATTGATGGATCGCCATAACTGGGGCTTGCTGGACGATCTCGGAGCGGATCATTCCAAGCTGGTGTGGCTCGGTGCGTTCGGCCCCGGCGACCTGGAAATCGCCGATCCGTATGAGCTGGATGACGCGCATGCGCAGCGTGTGCTCGATCAGCTCGAGCATGCGAGCCGCGAGCTGGCGGCGCGCATCCGAGCCGGACATCAGGTGAGCTGAGCAATCACGTATCTGTTGATCACCTCATAGCCCGCCGGGGTGATGTGACTGTGGTCCTCACGCGTGTATTCGAGTCGCCGCGTGCCATTGCTCGAGTTCAGTAGCTTTTCAAAATCGAGCAGCTTGACGTTCTGCTTGGTTGCATACTCGCGCAGCCAGGCATTCAGCGCCTTGATCGCGGTATTCTTTTCTACGCGGTAATCTTTCTTGCCACGCATCTGCCCGATGAAGGCCCTGAGCCTTTCAATGATTGTGTCCGCAACCGGCAGGGTGAGATCGGTCGCTACGATAGGAGTGATGCCCGCGGCGCGCGCCTGCTCGACCATCGCCTGCAAGTTCTCTTTTGCCTTCTTTTCCGTGGCCGCCATGTTCTCCGGCGTCGAGCGGATCAAGTCGTTGTTATGGCCCCAGATCAATACCGTGTCGGGGTTCAGATCGATCGCATCCCGCTTGAAGTGGGCGCGCAACACCGACGTTACCTGCCCGCAAATGGCATTGTTGGTCACGCTGTAACCGGGCAGCGGCGGTATGTGCCATTCCTCTGCATAAGAGGCGCCGATGATGACCATATGTTTGTTGGGGGAGTTCGCATGCGTCGATGCCTGGGCGACACAAGCGAGCGAGAACAGCAGAAAAACCAGCACCCCGTACATAGAACGGAGTCGATGAGCTCGGGCGATGTGGTGCATGGGGATTCTCTTGAAGCGCGATGGGGAGCGCCGATCAAGAAGATAGATTGCACTTTTTCAGCTGCAATCATTGCACCCGATGTACTCATGGCTCGATGTACTCGCGCAGCGCGAGGTCGCCGGCGACTGCGGCGATGCATGTTTATCGAATGGCGCTCCAGTGTGTGTGAGTCACCATCGAAGCTGAGCTTCAGCCCAGCTGAGACGCTACGTATTTTGTGATGGCTTCGTAGCCCGCAGGGCTGACGTGGCTGTTGTCCGAACGCGTGTATTCGATCTTGCGCGTGCCATTGCCCGACTCGAGCGCGGCTTCCAGGTCGATGAGCTTGATGTTTTGCGCCTTGGCATAGTCGCGCAACCAAACATTCAGCGCCTTGATCTCGGTGTTCTTCTGCGTGCGGTAGTCGTTCTTGCCGAGCGCGCTCGCGACGAAGCCCATCAGCTTTTCTTTCATCGTGTCCGGCACCGGGATGGTGAGCTCGGTTACCAGGATGGGCGTGATGCCCGCGGCGCGCGCCTGCTCGACCATTGCTTGGTAGTTGTCCTGCGCTCTTTTCTTCGCGGCCGCCATGTTCTCCGGCTTGGCGCGCACCACATCGTTGTAATGACCCCAGATCATGACCGCGTCGGGCTTCAACGCGATCACGTCGCGCTCGAAGCGGGCGCGCACATCCGAGCTTTCCTGGCCGCCGACGCCTTTGTTGGTGACGGTGTAGCCCGGCAGCTGCGGGGTCCGCCACTCCTCGGCGTAGGACGCGCCGATGATGACCACGTGCTTGTTGGCGGAGGCAGTTGCGTTCATAGGAGCTTGGGCGGCGGACAGGAGTGGCAACAATAGACAGATCATCGCGCTGAACAGAGCGCGGATTCGGAGCGGCACGGCGGAGGACATGGGATTCCCATGAAGCTGCGGAGCAGCGGATTATCCCGAAGCTAGATCGCGCCTTTCAACCGATACCAGAGCAGGCCGATGTATTCGTGCACGGCCAGGTCGGAGGTGACCAGCGATTGGGGCGAGGGATGCTCGGAGGCATTGCGCCAGTCCTTGGGCCCCTGATAGTCGGTCGGGACCGGGATGGGCTGCAACCCTTGCTTTTCCAGGACCGCGAGCGAGCGTCGCAGATGCCCGGCCGAGGTGACCAGGAAGAAGGGCTCCTTGAGCATCGGCGCCAGGTTCGCGGCGCTGTCGGCGGTCGTCGGGGAGGCGGTTTCGAGAATCAAACGGTCCTTCGGCAGGCCCAGCGCGATCAACGACTCGCCCATGATCTTGGCGGTGGTGGGCTCACCGGACACGATCACGTCGCACGTCTCGCAGCCGCGCCGTTGCAGTTGCAAGGCCATCATCACCCGGAACGCCGACGCCCAATGCATCCGTCCGGTGAGCGGCATCGCAGGATCGTCGGCGGCATAGCCGGTCAGCACGACGATGTGCTTGATGTCCCGATGAGTTCGAGTGTCGTGCACCGCCGGATACTCATATTCGAGCGGACTGAGCAGTGCGGTCGCGACACTGCCGGTCGAGAACACAGTGGTAATGGCACCCGAGACGGCGAGCAGCGCCCAGGAGAGCTTGCGCCACTGCTCCTTGAATGCGGTGACCAGGCCCAGTGCGAAGAAAATGTATCCGAGCCCCGAGGGAACCAGCATCGCGCCGATGATTGACGCCATAATTCGTATTCTTGCGTGAGTGGGGCCGCGGAAATTCTATGTCAGCGATCGTGACAGAGCTTAAGGACTTGGTGACCCGGGCGGGAATCGTCCTGATGTTCGTATTGGCAGCCAGGGCTGCTTGTGCTGACAGCGACCGCGTCTTCGATAGCGAATTACATAAGCTGCGGGTGACCACTGTCGCCGCCGGCCTTGAACACCCCTGGGGCATGGCGTTTCTTCCGGACGGCAAGTTCCTGGTCACGGAGCGACCGGGCCGCATGCGCATCGTCGATGCGAAAGGAAATGTTTCGGCGCCGTTACAAGGGGTGCCCGAGGTGGCCGCGGTTGGGCAGGGCGGTCTGCTCGACGTGGCGCTCGCGCCGGACTTCGCGACGTCGCGCCGGGTCTATTTCTCATATGCCGAGGCGCGAGACGGAGGCAACGGTACGTCGGTGGCGCGGGCGAAATTGGGGCCGCAGGGGCTGACCGATGTGGAGGTGATTTTTCGCCAGGTGCCGGCGGTCGACAGTCCCGGTCACTTCGGATCGCGATTGGTGTTTGCGCGCGATGGCTCGTTGTTCGTGACCTTGGGCGAGCGCCAGCAGAAGCATTTCGCGGTCCGCGCGCAGGATCTCGAAACTCACTTCGGAAAGATCGTGCACCTGAAGCCGGAGGGAGGCGCGGCGGCGGACAATCCATTTCTGCTCGTGCCCGGGGCGCGGCCGGAGATCTGGTCGTACGGACATCGCAACGTGCAGGGCGCGGCGTTACACCCGGAGACCGGCGAGCTGTGGATCACGGAGCACGGGCCGAAGGGCGGCGATGAGTTGAATCACGTGAAGCCGGGAGCGAATTACGGCTGGCCGCTCGTGACATACGGGATTGCGTATAACGGCGACAAGGTCGGTGTGGGCCAGGAGCGCGCGGGCATCGAGCCGCCCGTGTATCACTGGGTGCCGTCGATCGGCACCAGCGGGCTCACTTTCTATACGGGCTCACGATTTCCGAAGTGGCGTGGGCAGCTGTTCGCGGGCGGATTGTATGGGATGGTCGTGCGCTTGGAGTTGAGCGGCGACCGGGTCGTCCACGAAGAGCGCATGCTCAAAGAGTTGAATCAGCGCATTCGGGATGTGAGATCGGGGCCGGATGGCTTGTTATATGTGCTCACGGACAGCCCGAAGGGAGAGCTGATAGCCGTGGCGCCGGCGCAATGAAAACCCCCTCATTGGCAATGAGGGGGTCGGAGTCGATCAACGCTGCTTGAAGTCTTCGGGCGTCAGTTGGTGACGCGCGAGCAGCTTGTAGAAGTCGGTGCGGTTGCGTTTGGCCAGGCGCGCGGCCTGGCTCACGTTGCCGCCCGTGATCTGCAGAATCTGCGACAGGTAGTTGCGGGTGAACTCGTCACGAGCCTCATCGAACGAAGGCAGGCGAGTCGGCCCGCCGCCCAGTGCCGCTTGCACCAGCTCGGCGCTGATGATGGGGCTCGTGGCCAGCGCCACGTTCTGACGCACGACGTTTTCGAGCTGACGCACGTTACCCGGCCAATCCGCGCTCACCAGCAACTCCACCGCTTCGGGCGCGTAGATGTGACGTTGCTCGCCCGTCTCCTGGGCGACCTTCTCGAGGAAGTGCGACACCAGCAGCGGCACGTCTTCACGACGCTTGGCGAGCGACGGCATTTCGATGTGCACGACGTTCAGGCGGTAGTACAGATCCTCGCGGAAATGACCGCCCATGATCAGTTGTTTCAGATCCCGGTGCGTCGCCGAGATGATTCGAACGTTGACCGTGGTCGCTTCGGTGCTGCCCACCGGCCGCACCTGATTTTCCTGCAGGACGCGCAGCAGCTTCACTTGCAGCCGCATCGGCATGTCGCCGATTTCATCGAGCAGCAGGGTGCCGCCGTCGGCCGCTTGAAACAAACCGCGATGCTCGCGAATGGCGCCGGTGAAGGCGCCTTTCACATGACCGAACAGCTCGCTCTCGAGCAGGTTCTCGGCCATGGCGCTGCAATTGATGGCAACGAACGGACGGTTACGGCGCGGGCTGGCCTTGTGAATGGCGCGAGCGAGCAGCTCTTTGCCGGTGCCGCTTTCGCCAGTGATCATGACGCGCGCATCGGTGCCGGCCACCATGTGAGCCTGCGCCATGCGCTCTTCCATCACGGCGCTGCGAGTAATGATTTCGCTGCGCCAGTCTTCGGTCGTATCGGCGAAGCCGGAGACCTTCAGGGCCTTCTGCACCTGGTCGAGCAGCTCCTGCTTGTCGACCGGCTTGGTGAGAAACGCGAACGCGCCGCTCTGGGTCGCCTGAACCGCATCGGGAATCGTGCCGTGGGCGGTCAGGATGATGACGCGCAGACCGGGCGCGCGACTCTGAATTTCTTTCAACAACCCGATGCCGTCCATCTGGTCCATGCGCAGATCCGTGATGACCAGATCCGGGCGGACACGAGCTAACGCAGCCAGCGCCGCGGCGGCACTTTCAACCGCGTCGACTTCGTAGTTTTCGGCGCGCAGACGAATCGTGAGCAGCCGGAGCAGCCCCGGATCGTCATCAACGACTAGCAGGCGGGCTTTGCGTTTCACTTGGGGCGGCATCGCGATTGCCAGGGGGCGTGGGACTGCGTTCAATGATAGACCTCTCGATTTCTTTGATCGCGTCCAGCTTCTGCTGGGCTTCGGCGAGGGCACGGCGCAGACGTGCGTTCTCTTCGATCTGCGCCTGAATGCGCTTGTCCGAGTTTGCCTGCGACCGACTGCGGTCGTCGAGTGTCGCAAGCAACCGACGATTTTCCGACTCGAGTTTCAATCTAACATCGGTTTCGTGCAGCAATACCGAGGCCAGCGTGCGCTCGTCCTGAGTGAGCCGCTCCGGCGTGGCCAGCAGCGTTTCCAGCAAACGTTTGCCCTCGGAGGGACTACTGGCGGGATGGCCGGTTGTGACCAGCGCGACGGCATAACGAAGGGTGCTCGCCGTGGTCGGCGCGCGCGTGTATTCACGCTCGACTTCATAAAACAAATCCGCTTGTCGCGCCGGGTCCGGCGTGCTCAAGCCATTCATGATATCGAGATAAGCGGGCGTGTTGCCGCCGATGGGCGCGGGCGTGCTCGGGGCGGTGGAGGCCGAGGAATTGGCTTCGGACTGCCGACGCAGTTGTTCGGTGAGCGCGCAGCCCTGCAATAGCAGAGTCACCGCGCACAGGCACAGCCATCCGGTGCTTTGAGTGAGTTTCATCATGCGCCGCTATGCCGGCTCGGCTTCGAGCGCGGGCGCCAGAGGCAGCCGGACGCGGAAATGGGCGCCAGGAAACATTCCATCGAGAATCTCGATGGAGCCGCCGTGGGCCTGCACGAATTCGGAGACGACCGACAGGCCGATGCCGGTGCCCTTGAGATGGCCCGAGACCGGCGCGCGCCCCGAATAGAACGCATCGAAAATCGCGGAGCGCTCGTCCTTGGAGATGCCGGGGCCGGTATCGGCCACGTCGAGCACCAGTTGATCCTTGTCCGCTTTGGCATGAATGAAAATAGTCCCGCCCCGGGGGCTGTATTTGAGCGCGTTCGACAGCAAGTTATCCAGAATCAGCTTGAGCTTGGCCCGGTCCGCGCGCAGCTCGATGTCTTGTACTTTCAGATCCAGGTGCACCCGCTGCGCGAGCAGCGTCAGCTGGTGCGTCTCCAGCGCCGATTTGACCAGCGGCCGAAGCCGGAACTCGGAAATCTCCAGGCCCGAGTGCCGTGCCTGCCAGGCACTGAACTGCAGCAGGTTCTCGATCAGCTGCTGCAGCTTGATGCCGTTGTCGCGCAAGATCGTGGTGACCTCCCGTTGCGCGCTGTCCAGTTCACCGACCGCGCCGTCCATGAGCAGTTCCGTGCCCTCGCGAATACTGGCAAGCGGCGTCTTCAGCTCATGCGACATATGTCGCAAGAATCGATTGCGCTCCTGCGCCAACTCGAGCAATCGCACCCGAAGCCACTCCAGCTGCCGGCCGAGGTTCACCAGGTCCACCGGCCCGCGCACCGCGATCGACTTTGAGAATGTGCCCTTGCCGAGCTGGCTGATCGCCATGTCGATCTGGCGGATCGGCCGCATCAGCAGGAATGTGAACACGCCCACCAGCATCGCGGTCAGCAGGATCAGGACCGCCGACTGCCAGAACAGATATTTCTGGGTATCGGCGGTCGACTGCTGCAAACGGGACAGACCGGTTTCGACCTGCTCGCCGGTGGCGGCCGACAGGGCGAATGCGGCTTGCCACATGGGCTGCACGGCATCCACCGCGTCCCGAATCACTTCCGGCGACGGTGGCATCGGCGACAGCAGCGCCGCGTCGATGCGCCGGAGCGAATTTCGAATGGCCCGCAGCTGGAGCGCGTGTTCCTGATCCGCTGCGGTCGTTTCGATGCTGGCCAAGGTCGCCAGCAGCCGCTCGCGACTGTCGCCGTAAACATCGAGCAGCCCCGGATCGTTCAGCACCTGGTACAGCTTGGCGCTGCGCTCGATGGGCGCGATCTGCTGGAACAGCTGCTGTGTGTAATGCGTGGTCTGCACGCCGCTGCGAACCAGGGTCGCGCTTTCCTCCGAGAGGTTGCGCACCTTGGTTGCGGCAATCACCACGCCCAATAGCAGCGGGATGGAAACCAGCGCGAAACCGGTCAGCATCAGGCTGTTCAGAGAGCTGGGGCGGGGCAGACGCATGGGGGCGGATTCTAGCTCTCGGAAAGATCGCATTGCGCGGGATGTGCGGCGAAAGGACCTGACATCCGTGTCATTGCCGGGCCGGTCTGAGGGGCGACTACAGGGCCGGTCTGATGCCGGCTTCAGTCAT
Source organism: Pseudomonadota bacterium (assembly GCA_023391815.1). GTDB lineage: Bacteria > Pseudomonadota > Gammaproteobacteria > Steroidobacterales > Steroidobacteraceae > Steroidobacter. The sequence goes on along the minus strand of JAEWAF010000043.1, from coordinate 178,894 downwards.
CGCCCCGGACCTGGAGCCCGGCGCCGTTAGTTCTTCTGCAAGCCCGGCTCTTGTTGCAGCCGGCGCTCCCAGGCCAGCTGCGAACGGACGATGGCTTCCAAGTCATCGTGCTGCGGCACCCAACCGAGCAACTCGCGGATGCGCTGCGCCTTGGCGACCAGCGACGGCGGATCGCCCGCCCGACGCGGTCCCTCGACGGTCTTCAACGGCTGGCCGGTGATCCGATCCATGGTCGAGATGACTTCGCGAACGCTGTAACCATGTCCATAGCCGCAATTGAGCGTCACCGACGCACCGTTCGCGCGCAGGTAATCGAGGGCTTTCAGATGCGCGCTCGCCAGGTCTTCGACATGAATATAGTCGCGCACGCCAGTGCCGTCGGGGGTCGGATAGTCGGTGCCGAAAATCGAAATGTGCGGACGTTTGCCCACCGCCGTCTCGGCCGCGACCTTGGTGAGCAGCGTCGCTTTCACGGTCGATTGGCCGATGCGCTGGCCCGGATCGCAGCCGGCGACATTGAAATAGCGCAGGGCCACATAGCGCAGCGGGGTGGCGGCGGCCAGATCGCGCAACATCCATTCGCTCATCAGCTTCGAGGTGCCGTACGGATTGATCGGCTGGGTCGGGCTGTCCTCGGCGGCGATGCCGCCTGCCGGAATGCCGTACACCGCGGCGGTCGACGAAAACACGAAATGTTTGACCCCGGCGTCCTGGCAGCCTTGCAGCAGGTTGCGGGTCGCGCAGGTGTTGTTGCTGTAGTACTTGAGCGGGTTCGAGACCGACTCGGGCACGATGGTGTTGGCGGCGAAGTGCATCACGGTCTCGATGCGGTGCTCGCGCAGGATACGGTTGACCAGCTCGCGATCGCCGGTATCGCCCACCACCAGCTCACCGTGCAACACCGCCGAGCGAAAACCGGTGGAGAGGTTGTCGAGCACCACCACTTTTTCCTGGCGCTCACCGAGCTGCCGAACCACGTGACTGCCGATGTAGCCGGCGCCGCCGGTGACAAGAATGGTCATAGGTGAATGCTGATCCAGTGAAAAGAACGCTAGGGTGATTCTAGCAGCTGCCACCCGGGCTGTAGGCGTCGCTCGTACCCGACAGGGCCTGAGTCATTCTGCGATGGACGCGGATCGCTCCGCCCGGTCACCATTGGCGGCCTTGACCATTGTCCCTTATTGCATGCCCAGACCCGATCCGCATCCGTACGACCGCCTGACCCCCGACGTGATCATCGCCGCCGTCGAATCGCTCGGTCGCGATTCCGACCGCCGCATCCTCGCACTCAATAGTTACGAGAATCGTGTCTACCAGGTGGGCATCGAGCAGGGCGCGCCGCTGATCGCGAAGTTCTATCGACCCGGCCGCTGGTCCGACGCCGCCATCCACGAAGAGCATGGCTTCGCACTGGAGCTGGCGGCGGCGGAAGTCCCGGTCGTGCCGCCGCTGGTGCGCGACGGTCGCACGCTGTTCGAATACGAAGGTTTTCGCTTCGCACTCTTCGAGCGTCGCGGCGGCCGCTGGCCCGAGCTCGGCTCGCCGACCGAGCGCGAATGGATGGGACGTTTTCTCGGACGCATTCATATGATCGGCCGCCGGCAGCGCTTTCGTCATCGCGAGCGCATCGATATCGAGCGCATGGGCGAACAGTCCCGAGAGTTTCTGCTGAACAACGGCTGGATCCCCGCGCATCTGGAAGCGGCGTATGACTCGTTGACGAACGATCTGCTCGATGCGGTCAACCAAACATTCGAGAGCGCGCGCGGCATCGCGGAGCTGCGACTGCACGGCGATTGTCATCGTGGCAACGTGCTGTGGACCGACGACGGGCCGCACTTCGTGGACCTGGACGATTGCGTGACCGGGCCGGCGATCCAGGATCTATGGATGTTGCTGTCCGGCAATCGCAATGACATGGGCGAGCAGTTGTCACAACTGCTCGAGGGCTATTCGCAGTTCTGCGATTTCGACTATCGCGAGCTGGTGCTGGTGGAGAGCTTGCGCACCTTGCGCATGATTCATTATTCCGCCTGGCTCGCGCGCCGCTGGTCCGATCCGGCGTTTCCCGCGGCGTTTCCCTGGTTCGTCGAGCCGCGTTATTGGGAGAATCAGGTGCTGTCGCTGCGTGAGCAGTTGAGCGCGATCGCCGAAGGTCCGCTCGATCTGCGCTGAACGGATGCTGAATGTCCTTTCACGCCACAGATGCGCCGTTGCGTCAATCGGGAATGCGAACGCATCGACTTTTTGCGTCATACCCGCTGTGATAGCGTCCCTTGCGCAAGGATGCGCAGCTTCGTTCACCACCATTGCAAACATTCGCCCGAGTGGGGCGCTCGAGTATTGAACAAATGCCGCAGGAATTCTCCCGTCTCGCTCGCCTGTCCGTGACCGTCGCCGGCTTCGCCGTGCTCGCTGCCTGCGGCGGCGGGGGAGACGGGCCTTCCGGTGGCCTCGGCGGCGATCCCAATCCGCCGCCTCCCGGCGGTACGACGGTCACCGTCAGCGGCAAGATCACATTCGACCGGCTGGTGTTCTCCAGCACGCCCGGCGCGGGGCTGAATGCGAACAATCCGGTTGAATCGCCGGCGCGGGAAGTGATCGTGCAAGCGATGTCAGGTTCGTCCGTCCTCGCCTCGACGACCACCGACGCGAACGGCGACTACTCTCTGACCGTGAGCGCGAACACAAACATGTTCATTCGTGCGCGGGCACAGATGCAAAAAACCGGCGCCGCGCCGACCTGGACTTTCACCGTTCGCGACAACACGTCCTCCGACGCGATTTATGCGCTGGACGGCAGCACCTTCAATAGCGGGACCGCTGCGTTAACCAAGAATTTGCGCGCGGCTTCGGGTTGGGGCGGCACGAGCTACACCGGTACGCGAGCAGCGGCACCGTTCGCCATTCTCGACACGGTGTACCGGACCAAGGAGCTCATCCGTGGTGCCTCGCCGAATGTGCAGTTTCCCGAGTTGAACCTGTACTGGAGCCCCACCAATCGCAACGTGGTCGATGGGCAGGGTAACCCGATCATCTGCCCGGATACCGGAGCCATCGGGACATCGTTCTATTTCAGCGATCCGAGTGGCAGGCAGACCGATCAGTGCCAGAATCCGGCGGTACTGCCCACCGGCATTTATGTCCTCGGTGCCTTCGATGGCGGCCGTAACGATACCGACGAGTTCGATCAGCACGTGATCGCGCATGAGTTCGGGCATTACTTCGAGGATCGTTTCAGCCGCTCCGATTCCATCGGCGGTGAACACAGCACCGGCAATCTGCTCGACCTGCGGGTCGCGTTCGGCGAGGGTTGGGGCAATGCGTTCGGCGCGATGGCGTTGAACGATCCTGTGTACCGCGATTCCTCCGACGGCATCAGTCACGACTTCAGTTTCAATCTGGAGACCGGAGAGAACACCGGCAACGCAATCGGTTGGTACTCGGAAGCCTCGGTTGGCAAATTCCTTTGGGACGTGTTCGATACGCCCCCGGATTCGGGCGATAACCTCGCACTGGGTTTCACGCCCATCTTCAATGTCATGGTCGGTCCGCAAGTGACCACCGACGCGCTGACCAGCATTTTCAGTTTCGCGAGGGCGCTGCGTGCCCAGAACGCAGGTTCGGGCGCGGCCATCTCCACGCTCATGGGACGCGAGGACATCAACGGCACCGATGATTTTGGCACCAATGAGACCAACGACGGCGGCGTGTTTGGGACCCTCCCGGTCTACAAGCAGATCTCTTTGGGCGCCCCGGGTCAGGTATATGTTTGTTCGGTGGCGACGGCGGGCGATGACGGTAACAAGCTCGGCAATCGTCAGTTCTTGGTTTTCAGGAACGATGTAAGTCGTGCCGTGCAGATCCGTGCCAGCGGCGTGACCAACAATCCGTCCCAGGATGCGGCGACCGATCCCGATATCTACGTCCATCGGCGCGGCGAAATCGTCGCATCGGGTACCACCGGCTCCGACGATCCGGCGGTCAGCCGCGTTGAGACCGTGAATACCCCAACGCTGGCCGTGGGGGATTACATCATCGAAGTGCTGGACTTCGATGCGACGGGCTCGCGCCCGAAATGCATGACGGTTTCGATTACCGGTTAAGTGATTTGGCGAGCGTTGCTACGAGCGCGTCATAATAGAGGCATGATCAGGATGAAGCTTTCACCGCGGCGTTTGCTGGTGTGTATTCCGATGGCCGGCCTGGCCTTGCTGGGCGGCTGCAATTCCGAACCCGAGCCCGAAGCGGCGGTGCCCGCGACGGCTCCAACGAAGCCGGTTGCGGCCGCGCCGAAGGATGAGACCGCGACCTTCGCGAGGGCGGTGGGCGACGGCAAGCCGGGCGCGGCCGTGAATATCCGGTACGAGTTCAGCGGAAAGCCGACGATCGGCGTGCCCACCGAGCTGGATGTGGCGTTCATTCCGAGCGCCGGGGTCGATTCGATGGAGGCGACGCTCAGTGGCATGGATGGCATCACGCTCGCCGGTACCTTGACGGCCAGCTTCAACTCGGTCGAGGCGGGCAAGGCGTATCGGCACAAGATCTCCGTGCTGCCCGATCGCACTGGCGTGTTCTATATCACCGCATCCGTGAACACGCAGATCGCCGGCTCGGGCTTGAACCGGACCTTCTCGATTCCGTTCGTGGTCGGCCAGCCGGTGACGCAGCAGAAGGCCGCTCCGCCGAAGGACGAGAACGGCGATGCCATCAAGTCGATGCCGGCCGAAGAAAGCACCGGGCCGAAGAAGTAATCGGATCGGCAGCGGACGCGGCCAGCCCGCGTCCGATTCCCCGGTCGGAATCACTTAGCTAAAGATTTCGACAGCCCCGGCGGCGCGTAACCCATACCGTTCCATCCATCTTTGGTGATGGATGGAACGTATGACACAAACAATCAGGAATCGCGCCCTGCTCGTGACGGCGATGCTCGCCGCCAGCACCGCATTCGCAGCGGATCATCTCGATTCGCCCAGCGTGATCGCCGACCCACGCGCGGATATCGGCGATGTGTTTGCCTGGACCTCGCACGACGCCCGCCGACTCAACCTCGTCATGACGATCGTGGGGCACACGTTCTCCGAGCAGTTGGACTACGTGTTCCACATCGATAGCGGCAAGCGTTTCGGACAAACCAGCGTGACGACCGACATCGTGTGTCGGATTGCGACCGCGAGCAACGTCCTTTGCAAAGTCGGTAACGCCGATGTCGCCAGCGGCGATGCGAGCGATCCGAAGGGACTGGAAGGTCGGAACAAGCGCCTGCGCGTGTTCGCGGGCCTGCGTGACGATCCGTTCTACAACAACGTGAAGGGCACACGAGAGGCATATGCCGTGGCGGTGGACGCGATGATGGGGAGCGCCAAGAACGACGCGGCCGGCTGCCCGGTGTTCAGCGAGGCAGTGTCCAGATCGATTCTGGAAACCTGGCGTCATACCGGCGGCGGGCCGGCGAAGAACTTCCTCGCGGGCTGGACGCCGGCGTCGCTGGTCGTCTCGGTCGATCTGGATGTGGTGAACCGTGGCGGCACGATGCTCGCCGTGTGGGCGACGACAGTGAACGGAAACAAACAAATCGATCGCATGGGCCGGCCGCTGACGGGCAATGCGCTGCTGGGCTCGTTTTCGGACGAAGCAACGAGCGATCGACTGAAGGAGCGCTACAACAGCGCGACACCGGCGAGCGGCGCGGAATTCATCGACGAGATGGAAAGAACACTCGCCATTTACGATGGCTTCGATGGCAAGTGTGGCAATCAGCTGCTGGCGGACGTGAAGGCGACATCGCCCGCTCGCTATCGACGGCTCGCCACCGTGCTCGCCGACGACCGGCTGTGGGTCAATAGCGAATCGACGATCTGCGGCGAATTTTTCTCGGTCGAGTTCACGGCATTGGCGGGCGAGGATTCGAAAGTCATTTACTGCGGCGGTCGAACGCCGAACGACGACGCCATCGATGTGTATCGGTCGGTCTTGTCGATGGGGCAGGCGAAAGGCGTCGACGACGGCGTCGATCGCGACGATCACGAACATTCGATCACGGAATTTCCCTTCCTGGCGGCGCCATGAACAGCAGACATTACTCATTCGTGTCCGCGCTGCTGACGGGAGTGCTCGTTGCACTCCCGGTGAGCGCACATGATTTCTGGATTCAGCCGTTGCGCTACTGGTCAGAAGCGAACGCGTCGATTCCGATCACGCTACAGGTCGGCCACGGGCCCGAGCGGCAGCGCTCGCAGATTCGGTCTAATCGCATCTCCCGGTTCGTCGCCTTCGCGCCGGACGGGACAGCACACGATGTGCGGTCCGATCTGCGTCTGCGTGGCGCGAACGACGATGGCCGACTGCACTTCGAGGCGCCCGGCACCTATGTGATCGTGCTCGAAACGGACAATCGCGGCCGAAGTGCGTTACCGGCGCAGCGTTTCAATGCCTACGCGCGCGATGAAGGACTCACCCCAGCCCTCGCACACCGTGAGCGCACTGGAAAGATGACAGCGGATACCGCGGAGAGCTATCGCCGCGTCTCGAAGGCGATCGTACAAAACGGGGCGGTCGAGGCCGGATCTCAGGCTCATGTCACATCTCCGCTCGGGCTGCCGCTGGAGATCGTTCCCGAACGCAGTCCCTACGCAGGAAATGGCGGCGACTTGCCGATACGCGTGTTCTTCGAAGGTCAGCCGCTGGCGGGCGCGCTCGTGAAGCTGACGCAACTGGAACATGACGACGCACCCGTCGAGGAACGCCTGACGGATGCGTCCGGCCGGGCCAGTTTCAAACTGACCCCGAGCGGCACCTGGTTGCTGAATGTGGTCTGGACCCGGCCCGTGCCGGGGCCGGCCGAGGTAGACTTCGACACCACCTTTTCCAGTCTCACCTTCGGCTTCCGATGATGGAGCTCACCATTCATGACTTGCTGGACACCCAGACCGTCGCCATCAGCGACGTGGTCTGCATCGGCAAGTGCCGTCACAAGAGTGCCGAAGAGTGTCCCAACTCGACCTATCTGGTGTTTCCGTATCGAGGCGTGTTCATGCGGCACCTCGGTAGCGAGGATGCGGTGGGCGAAGCCAATCAGGTGTTGTTCTTCAACGAAATGGAGAGCTACCGGATCAGTCATCCCGTGCAAGGGGGCGATGCCTGCCTGTCGATTTCGGTACGCGAAGATCTGCTGCGCGAACTGGCTCCGACCGAGCATCTGCATGACAGCGCCAAGGTGATGTTCAGCAAACAGCGCTGGCACATCGATCCCAGAGCCCAGGTCCTCGTGGCGCTGCTGCGTCATACGTTGGTCAACAAATCGATCGAGTTGCTGGAGGCCGAAACATTGACGTTGACGCTGATCCGGCGCGCGTTGGGCGAGCGGACTTTACCAACGACCAGGCGCGTCACGTATGGTCGCCAGAAGCTCGTCGACCGGGCCAAGCTGGTGCTTTCTTCGGAGCTCTCGCGGCGCTGGACACTCACCGAGATCGCTGCGGAAGTCGGCGTCTCGCCGGTGTATTTGACGCAGGCATTCGCACAGGTCGAAGGTGTGCCGCTGTATCGATATCACTTGCGGCTGCGCCTGGCGCGAGCGCTGGATCTACTCGGTAGCTACGATGATTTGTCGACCCTGGGTGTGGATCTCGGGTTCTCGAGTCACAGCCATTTCACGGCGGCATTTCGACAAGCCTACGGACGCACGCCCGCGCAGTTTCAACGTTCCGCCAACTTGCGCTGACGCCCGGCCTGCATCGAGCTTTGGAAGTTCAGGCTGATCCGAGGTTCGAGCACCTCGGGCAGCTTGGGTACGCCATGCACCCAATCCTGCTGACATCGACCGCCCATCACGATCAGATCGCCCGAGTTGGGTGAGAGCGAGAGCGAGGGGCCGCCCGCTCGCAGCTTGAGTTGGAAGCGACGGGTCGCGCCGAGCGTGAGGACCGGCACGATACATTCTGGCCGACGACACGAGAACCGATCGCGATGCCAGCCGGTGCTGTCTTCGCCATTGCGATACAGGTTGAGCCACAGGCTGTCGTACTCGACGCCGTAGCGCTCCGACAAAGCTCTGGCGGCCGTGATCAGCATCTCATGAGGGACGCGACGCAGGCTGCGATATTCCGCGGTGAGTCGCGGCTCCAGAAATCTTTGATCGAACAAAGTGCGGTAGTGCTGGCTCCAGGGCACCGCCGACGCGAGTCGATCGAACAAACGTTCCGAGCCCGACATCCATCCGGGCACGAGCTCGACCCAGGACGTGGCATCCAGCGCGGTGCGCCGGGCCGTGGCGAACGTCGGATCGATGGCCAGCGATCCGGGCGTCGTAAACAAATCTTCCTGCTGGCGCAATGGCTCGCTCTCGAACGAATCACCCGGGGCATAGCTGAACACGGGGTCGCCAGCCGCGCTGTCGGAATTTTTAGCTAAAGATTGTGACAGCGCCGCCGCGCTCCAAGGCCCAACAATGCATCGACGTTGTGCAAAGGAGGGGGCCATGATCGAGAAGACGTGCGCGGCTTGCGATTGCCGGATCGAAGGGCCGGCAATCGAAGTGACGGTGGGCGGTAGGGCGGTCGATGTGTGCTGCGACGAGTGCGCCACGGCCCTGAACGAGGCTTATGCACCGGGAACGAGCATGCAGGCGACTGACGGAGTGAGGGCGATAAACGGGTGAGCGGGGTAGGCGGGCGCCCTCCGGGGAGGGCGTAGGCGGGCGTCAGCGTGACGGTTTTGTATAAATAATCCTGCGGAGGTGGCCGGAACCCCCGCCGTCCCTCTACAATGCGCGCCTTTTTGCCCTCCCACCGGTCCCACGCGTGTCAACTTCCCAGTTACGAAACATCGCCATCATCGCCCACGTCGATCATGGCAAGACCACCCTGGTCGATAAGCTTCTGACACAATCGGGCACCCTCGATGCCCGCAAAGCCGTCCCCGAACGAGTGATGGACTCGAACGCGCTCGAAAAGGAACGCGGCATCACCATTCTCGCCAAGAACACCGCGATCCGCTGGCGCGACTACCGCATCAACATCGTCGACACCCCCGGTCACGCCGACTTCGGCGGCGAGGTCGAGCGCGTGCTGTCGATGGTCGACTCGGTGCTGTTGCTGGTCGACGCCGTCGACGGCCCGATGCCGCAGACCCGCTTCGTGACGCAGAAGGCGTTCTCGCACGGCCTGCACCCCATCGTCGTGATCAACAAGATCGACCGCCCCGAGGCTCGTCCGAGCTGGGTGCTGGATCAAACGTTCGATCTGTTCGACAAGCTCGGCGCCTCCGAATCGCAGCTCGACTTCCCGGTCGTGTATGCCTCGGCGCTCAGGGGCATTGCCGGCAATGCGCCCGACCAGATGGGCACCGACATGACCGCGCTGTACGAAGCCATCGTGAAGCACTGTCCGCCGCCGGACGTGAACGAAAACGGCCCGCTGCAGCTTCAGGTCAGCCAGCTCGACTATTCGAGCTACGTCGGCGCCATCGGCATCGGTCGTATCAAGCGCGGCAAGATTCGTAAGAACAGCCCGGTCGCGGTCGTCGACAAGGACGGCAAGGTGCGTAACGAACGCATCATGCAGGTGCTGGGCTTCCTCGGCCTGGATCGCGTGGAGGTCGAAGAGGCGAGTGCGGGCGACATCGTCGCGTTCGCCGGCATCGAGCATCCGCAGATCTCCGATACGATCTGCGATCCGGCCAAGCCCGAAGCGCTACCGGCACTGGTCGTCGACGAGCCGACCATCAGCATGACGTTCGAAGTGAACACGTCGCCGTTCTGCGGTCGCGAAGGCAAGTTCGTCACCAGCCGCCAGATTCGCGAGCGCCTGCAGCGTGAAGTCCGCCATAACGTGGCGCTGCGCGTGGAAGACACCAGCGACCCGGACAAATTCCAGGTCTATGGACGCGGCGAATTGCATCTCGGCGTGCTGCTCGAAAACATGCGTCGCGAAGGTTATGAGCTCGCGGTCTCCCGCCCTCGCGTCGTGCAAAAGGAAATCGACGGTGTGATGTGCGAGCCGTGGGAAACGCTCGCGGTCGACCTCGATGAAGATTCGCAAGGCGCTGTCATGCAGGCGCTCGGCGAGCGCGGTGGCCAGCTCACCAACATGGTCCCGGACGGCAAGGGGCGCGTGCGCCTCGACTACAAGATTCCCTCGCGTGGCCTGATCGGCTTCCAGACCGATTTCCGGACCATGACCTCCGGCCTCGGCCTGATGCACCACATCTTCGATCACTTCGGTCCGGTGCTGGACAAGGAAGTGGGTCAGCGCCAGAACGGCGTGCTGATCTCGAACGGACAGGGCAAGGCGCTGGCCTATGCGCTGTTCAGCTTGCAGGAACGCGGCAAGCTCATGGCTTCGCACGGCGATGAGGTGTACGAAGGCCAGATCATCGGCATTCACAGCCGCGACAACGACTTGGTCGTGAATCCGCTCAAGGCCAAGAAGCTCACCAACATGCGCGCCGCGGGTCGCGACGAGAACATCATTCTCGTGCCGCCGATCCGTTACTCGCTGGAGCAGGCGATGGAATTCATCGCCGACGACGAGCTGGTCGAGGTGACGCCGAACAACATCCGCGTCCGCAAGCGGTTGCTGAAGGAAAACGACCGCAAGCGCGCGGGCTACAAGTCCGCCTCCGAGGACGCGGACGAGTAATGACTCCGGGGGCGCCGGCATGCTTGCCGCCGGCGCCTCCCTCTCTGTCCCATCAGACATAACCCCCGCCGCCCCCTCGGTGCTTTACCTTGCTTTCACATAAAACCGGGAGCCATTTCACACCTCCTTCAGCGTCAACGCCTTACGATGCGCCGCAACGGTAGTGGTTCACACTAACAACGCGGGGACGGGTCGGCGCGCGCCAGCGTCGTGCCACGTCGGAAGGACCAATGCATCGACTGCTCGAACAGCAAGTCAGAGAAGCGACGCGCTCGGACGGTGAGCTCGATCTCGGCAAGCTGCTTGCCGCCGTTGCTGTCGCTTATAGCAAGACCGATGAGGAACGCCGCGGCATCGTGCGTTCCATGCAGCTGATGTCCGATGAGGCGACCGCGCTGACTCGCGAGCTGCGCGAGAGTACCGCGAGCCAATTGCAGGCCGTGCTCGATCACGTCAAGGACGTGATCATGACCGTCGACGATGCCGGTCACATCGCTTCCCTGAATGCCACGGGCCAGCGCGTCTTCGGTCACGCCGAATCCGATGCCATCGGCCGTCCGCTCAGTTTCCTGCTGCCGCAGATCAAACAACCCATCTCCGCCGAATTGGAACAACTCGCGGCACGCCTCGACGATACGCAAGTCGATCTCGCGCCTCACGAAACATTCGGTCAGCGCAGCGACGGCACGCAGTTCTCCGCCGAAATCGCCGTCAGCAAGACGCGGATGAACCGCCGCGAAGTGTTTGTCGTATGTCTGCGCGATACCAGCGATCGCAAGATGGCCGAAGCGGCATTGCGCGACAGCGAGGCGCGCTATCGCACGCTGGTCGAGCATGCACCGGAAATCATCGTGGTCGTCGACCTGGATCAGAACCGGCTGGTCGACGTGAACGAGAACGCGGTGCGTTTTTTCAAGATGGATCGCGAGGCGTTGCTCAAGAGCAGCCCGGACACGTTGTGTCCGCCGCACCAGCCGGACGGTGCGCTCTCCTCGCATGCCAATCGCGCGCAGTTCGATCGCACGCTGGCGGGCGAGGCGCCGGTGCTCGAATGGATGTTCCGGGACAGCTTCGGCAACGACATTCCCTGCGAAGTGCGTTGGGTGCGGCTGCAATCGCACGGCCAAAGCCTGGTTCGCGGCAGCATCACCGATATCACCGAACGCAAGCGCTCGGAGCTGCTGGCAGCGGGCGAGCGGCGTGTGTTCGAACGCTTGGCGGCGAACGTCGATCTGCGCATTACGTTGCAAGCGATCACGGATGTCGTCGAGCGCGTCGCGCTGGATTGCGTGTGTGCGATCCGCATGCTCGACGATGAAGGAAAGCATCTGAATCTCTGCTCCGGGCCGCGGCTGCCGGCGGTGTATGCGCAGGCGATGGAAGGAATCGCGATTGCGGCTCGCAATGGTTCGTGTGCCGCCGCTGTGTATTTGCAGCGGCAGGTCATCGTGGCGGACATCGCCCGCGATGCGCTTTGGGAGAACACGCGCGATGCCGTGCTCGCCGCCGGCTTGCGCAGCTGTTGGTCGACCCTGATTCACTCCTCCGACGGTCGCATTCTCGGCACGTTGGCGTTGTACTTCCGCACGCCCAAGAGCCCGCTGCGACGAGACTTCGAATTGATGTCGCGCATGACGCAGCTGGCCGGCATCGCCATCGAACGTCGCTTCGCTGAGAACGCATTGCGTGACAGCGAGGCTCGGTATCGACGCCTGTTCGACAACGTCATGGAAGGCGTATACAGCTCGACCAGCGACGGCCGATTCGTTTCCGTGAACCCGGCGCTCGCTCGCATGATCGGTTATTCCTCGCCGGCGGAGTTGCTCGCGCTGCCGCCCGCCAGCATGTATCACGACCCGGCCGAGCGTCTGGCGATCATCGCGACCATTCAACGCGATGGCGAAGTTCGCAATGCCGAGTTTCAGATGCGTCGAGTGGATGGCACCATTCTGACGGTCATCGAAAGCGCGCGCGCCGTGCGCGACAAGAGCGGGCAGCTGATCGGCTACGAAGGCACCATCTCGGACATCAGCGAGCGTAAACGCGCCGAAACCGCGGTGTTCGAGGAAAAGGAAAAGGCGCAAGTCACATTGCAGTCCATCGGCGACGGCGTCATCACTACCGATGCCAACGGCTGTATCGAGACCTTGAATCCGGTGGCCGAGAATCTCACCGGCTGGGAGGGCGCCGAGGCCAAGGGCCGGAAGCTGCAGGAAGTCTTCAACATCCTGAACGAAGCCACTCGCGAGCCGCTGGAAAACCCGGTCACGCGCGCCATTCGTGAAGGACAGGTCATCGCAGTCGCGGACCACACGGTGCTCGTAAACCGTCGGGGCCAGGAAATCGCGATTCAGGATTCCGCCGCGCCGATCCGGGATCGCAGCGGCAAGATCATCGGCGCAGTCATGGTGTTCCACGACGTGAGCAAGGAGCGGCGGCTGCGTCGCGCACTCGCGTATCAGGCAAGCCACGACGCGCTGACCGGGCTGATCAATCGTCGCGAGTTCGAGAATCGGCTCAATGAAGCGTTGCTGACGGCGCGCTCGGACGAGGGCACGACGCATGCCTTGATGTACCTCGACCTCGATCAATTCAAGCTCGTGAACGATACCTGCGGTCACCAGGCTGGCGATCGTCTGCTCAAGCAGATAACGGGACTGCTGCAAACCCGGATTCGCACCAGCGACACGATTGCGCGTCTGGGCGGCGATGAGTTCGGCGTGCTGTTACAGGATTGCACGGCCGATCGCGCAGCGAAGATCGCGGACAATCTGCGGCAGGCGATTCGCGAGTACCGTTTCGAATGGCAGGACGGCGCGATGAACGTCGGCGTCAGCATCGGGATCGTCGAGATCAACAGCGCCAGCGAAAGCATCGCGAGCGTCATGGCGGCGGCCGACGTGGCCTGTTATGCGGCGAAAGATTCGGGGCGCAATCGCGTCCACATGTATCAGTCCAGTTCGGCGCCGGAGCGCCATCGCGAGATGCAGTGGGTGTCGCGTCTGACGCGCGCCTGCGAAGAAAACCGGCTCGAGCTTTATTACCAACCGATCGTGCCGATCGGCGCGACCCGCGACACGCGCGGTCACTACGAGCTGCTGCTTCGAATGCGCGGCGAGCATGGCGAGCTGGTGCAACCGGCGGAGTTCATCCCGGCGGCGGAGCGATACAACGTGATGCCGATGATCGATCGATGGGTCGTGAGTCAGGCGCTCGGCGCGCTGGCTCACTATCGCGCCGACGGCGATCCGCGCTATGGATACACGTTATCGATCAACCTGTCCGGCACGTCGTTGAACGACGACCGATTCCTGGAATTCCTGATCAACGAGCTGCAGACCTACGATCTGAGCCCGGGCGCGGTGTGCTTCGAGATCACGGAGACGGCGGCGATCTCCAATCTCGCCAATGTGGTTCATTTCATGCGCGAGTTCCGCGCGCGCGGTTGCCTGTTCTCGCTGGACGACTTTGGCAGCGGCTTGTCATCGTTCATGTACTTGAAGAACCTGCCAGTGGACTTCCTGAAGATCGACGGCTCGTTCATTCAGAATGTCACCACCGATCACGTCGACCGGAGCATGGTCGAGGCCATCACCCAGATCGGCCGCGCCATGGGCTTGAAGACGGTCGCCGAGCGCGTCGAGAGCGCCGAGGTGCTGAAGTGTCTGGCGGATATCGGCGTCGAATACGCGCAGGGAATTTATATCGCGACGCCGGAGTCGGTGGAGTCGCTCAGCCGGATCACGCGGACGCATCCGCAACTGCGCTTGGTACACTCCGCCTGATCGCGGCTCAGGTCGACTCCGCGCGCCGGTAATAGCGGTACTTGCCTGACTTTTCACGTGGCACCAGCGCCACGCGCTCGATCTCGACGCGGCAACTCTCGCCGAAGGTCGAGTGCACGATTTCGCGCAGTTGCCCCGCCAATTCATCGTTGAAGCCGGCCGCGCTTTCGACCAGCACGTTCCAGGACGTCGCGTCCTTCTGTTGAAACAGCACTTGCCCGACGGAACCGAGCGGTGCCTTGGAAAGAAACAGCTGCAGGCGCCGGCCAATCTCCGAGCCGTGCACCAGCTTGCCGTCGGTCGTGAGAAACATATCGGCGGCCCGCCCCACGAGCTCGGACAGCACAGGGTGGGGCAGCCCGCATGAGCAAGGCTCCGGCGAGATGCGTCCGCGATCGCCGATACGACAGCGCACGAGGGGCATCGCGCGGTTGAACAATGACGTGAGCACGAGATCCCCGAACTCACCCGGCTCGGCGGGCTGATCGCCGTTGAATATTTCCAGAAACACGTGGTCGGACATGATGTGACGCGAGCCGGCCGGGCACTCGTGCGCGATCGGACCCATTTCGGTCGAGCCATACGATTCGAACACCCGGGCGCCGAGATGTTGCGCGATCTCGTCGCGTTGAAACGGATAGACCTGTTCGCCACCCAACTTCACGAACGGCACGAGCTGCGCGCGCTCATGTGGCCGGTGCGCGCGCACGTGGCGAGCGAGTTGCGCAATCGCAGACGGAAGGCCCATGCACAGCATCGGTCGTTGATGCAGCAGATAGTTCGCCGCGCGCTCGAGCTGGTCGAACGTCAAATTCTTGGTCGAGAACACGCGGCAGTTGCGCACCCAGTCGAGTAGCGGATGACCGCCACCCCACAGCAGCAAGGTGCGACTGCCCGTTGGAATGCCGAACCAGTGCATGGAGCGATATTCCTGAGCCCAGCTCCAGCCACCCGCGTGCGGGTTGTAGGCGACCTTGACGACGGCGCCGGTCGAGCCGGAGCTGTGTCGTGAGAAAACACCGGGTGAGAAGCGGCGCGCACGCAGCTGTGCGCGATGCGTAATCAACATCTTTCGTTCGAGCACGGGCCAGTTGCTCACCTGCGCGGCGTCGGCGCGTGACAGTGCTGTTTGCCATGCGCCGGAAGAGTAGAGAGGAACGTGCGTACGCGCATATCTCAACGCGTTCCGGAGCAGCATACGTGTAAGGTGCTCGAACGATGCACGATCGAGCTGCTCCCAGGCCTGCAGGCGACGCACGAACGGACCGACGTGTCGGCCCCGCATCGATTGCAGCGTGTAGTACAGGTTTTTGTGGAACCGTTGTTCGATGTGGTGTTTCATTTGTGCTGAATGCCGGCATACGCGATTCTGTTCCAGCACCGTACGAACGAAACGCGAATCGAGGAATGTTATGAAGCTGCGGATCGGGCCGAGGACTCGCGTGACTTTGCAGCTCGCCGCAAGCGTTGCGCTGCTCGCATATTTGCTGTCACGCATCGACTGGCAGCAAAGCCGTGTACTGATCGCCGGGGCCAACACGTTCTTGTTGGCGTCGATGGTCTTGGTTCATATATTGGACCGAATCTTGATGGCGTTGAAATGGCATCAGCTGCTGCGGGTGCTCGACGACCGGCTCGATCGCCGCGGTTCGATTGCGGTCTATTACGAAAGTACGTTCGTCGGCTTTGCACTGCCGCTCGGCGGTCTCGGTCCGGACATCGTGCGATTTCTGCGCCTGAAGAGCCGGGGCATCGATCCCGATGTGACATTGGCGTCGATGGTGATGGAGCGTCTGAACGGTGTCATCGCGACGTTCGTGTTCATCATGGCCGGGTGTGTCGTGCTGGCGGCGCTCGTGCCGCATCCGGCCTTGCGAAATTTTGCCATCGCCGCCGCGATCGTTGCCGCCGGCGCAGTCGCAGTTGGCACGGCGTTGATTTTTCATCCGCCTTTCGGTCGTGCTCTGGTCAGGCTGCTGAAGCTCGGGCCGTCGATTCAGAGCGGACGCCTGGCCAAGTATGTCGGAGCGGCGCGTGCATACTCGAGCCGACGCCTCACGCTTGCCATCAATCTGGGGCTGTCGGTGATCGAGCAGACCACCCCGGTATTTACGATGTGGATCGCGTCGTACGCATTGGGGGCACCGTTGTCCTGGCTCGTTTGCCTCGCGATCACCCCAGTGGCCGTCATCATCCAGCGTCTACCGCTGACGTATGGGGGGCTTGGATTACGAGAAGGGAGTGCGGCCGCGTTGCTCGTCGTGTTCGGTTACGACTATTCCACGGCGCTCGTTCTGCTGATGACTTTGCTCGTAATGTTCTTGATTTCTTTGTTGCCAGGGGCGATTGTGCTGGCCACGAGCGGACGCCCAGTGGTCAGGGGGGCATCGGCATAGCCCTCGGAGCAAGCGGTGGCAGAGTCTTCCTGTTTCAGCAAGCGCTTCACGGAGGAGTGGTTGTTTCGCGCGACCCTCCAGAATTCGCTGCGGGCATGGGCGGCCGCACGGCAATCCTCGTGGCTGCGGATTCCGCAGGTGCTGTGTGCGGACCATCGCGAGTTGCGCATCGACTATGAGTTCCTCGACGGCTGGAGTCCGTTGCACACCGTACTTCGGCATCGTGCGTTCGCGGGACTTTCCGGAGCGGAGCTGGAGCTCACGTTCTGGACCGTGGGTGCGGCGTTGGAAGAGTTTCATCGGCGCACTCATCGGATTCATGGCGACTTCGATTTCGACAACATCCTGGTAAAGCGAGGCGCCGACAGGATCGCCTTCGTGGACTTCACGCCGCCGGCGTACAACGCTTTGCGTCGCTATAACCAGGAGAGCCCGTATCGGGACATCGCGACGTTCGTGCTCTTCGTTCGCGCCAAATATCCGCCGCAACTGCTCCATCTCGCGTTCAGGCCGCAGCTGAGCCAGCTTGCGCGCATGTTCATCAAAGGCTATTTCCGCGAGGCACCCGCGAGCTACGATCAAAGCATGCTCGAGCGTCACACCAACGCGCTGCTGCGAGATACGTATCTTGGCAAGACCTTCAGCGCTCGTTACCTGCGCCGCAGCCGGCTGTTTCGCATCGACGACCTGGCGCCGGGGCTCAATGCATTATCGGCACGATCTCGTTGAACACCGCGAGCGTGCGCCGGGCTGTTTCTTTCCAGGTCAAGGTTCGCGCCCGCTGTAGTCCCGCTTCACGCAGACGCTGGCGCAATTGCTCGGAGCCGGTGACTTCGGCAAACGCAGTCGCGATGCCTGTTTCGTCGCGCGGATCGATCAGGAATGCCGCGCCACCCGCGATCTCCGGCGCCGCGCACGTGTTCGGTACGATGGCAGGGCAGCCGCATGCGAACGCTTCCACGATCGGAATGCCAAAGCTCTCGCATAGCGTGGCCAGCACGAAACATTCCGCCAGCTGGTAAGCCAGATGCAGGCGCTGGTTCGGCACGAATCCCAGGAACAGCACGTCCTGCAGATCGTCGTCCGAGAAGCCTCGGGCCCGGAGATATTCCTCAATGTGACGACCCACCACGGCCAGCGGCAGATCGCCGCCGTCATGACGGTAGCGACGATAGGCGCGAATCAATGTTTCGTTATTGCCGCCGGGATAGATGCGCAGCTGCCTCTGTGCGCCATGCAGGACGCGGGCGACGGTCAGGATGAAGCGCTCCGGCAGGCGATACTCCTGGCGAAACTGTTCCAGTGCCCGCGCGTCGCGCTTCGGGGTGAAGTTCGCGCCGATGCCCGCGTAGCTCACCACACAATTGTGCACGTTGATGGAGGTGTAGCAGGCCAAGTCGTCCAGCGTCGTCTGGGAGATTGCCAGCGTTCGCGCCGCCTTTTTGCTATAGAGCGGCAGCATCAAGCGAATATACAAGTTGTCCCACCACGGATAATTCTGCGGGTTGACATACCAGTCCGAGCCTTGCTGCACGAACACGCAAGGGCGACGAGTGAATAGCGGCAATGAGAATTTGGGATTGAAGATCAAGTCGGCGCCGAACTCACGCGCGGCTCGTGGCACGCGCACCTGATCCCAATACAGCTTGCTGCGCGCGGGCATCACGACCACGTGCGCGTTCTTGAAATCGCGAAACATATCCTGACAGGTCGGGGATTCCAGCAGGATCAGGTAGCGGGTCTCGGGATCGGCCAACAGCAGCTCGCGTAGCAGATATTGACCATAGATGCCGAGACCGTCCTTCTGGTCCACCAATCGAGCCATCACCGCGATCGTGCGCTTCACCATGGCCGGACTCAATGAGCGAGGTGTTGAACGGCGTCGAATCCTGTGATCTTGCGACGGACCGCGCCGAGGATGCTGGCGCGTTGTTTGCCCGGCAAAAACTGTAGCCAATCGCATTTCAACCGGCCGTATGAGGGTAGCGGCAGCAGGTCTCGGTGCCGCTCGGCGCCATAATCCATCGCCACCCCAAAGGCCACAGTGAAGCCGCTACGGCGAGCCAATTGCAGCGATAGCGGCGATCCGAGATGCCAGGGATAGGCGATGCAGTACGGCGCATAGCCGAGATGCCGTTTGAATTCGTCGCGACATTGCTCGAACTCGGACGCAACCAGATTCTCGAATGCCGCCGCGTTCATGAATCGGCCCGGCGCTCGCGCGTGCTCCTCGACCACGCGCTGTAGTCGCGCTCGCCAGTCCCGTTGCGCGAAGAGCTCGATGCCACCGTGACGCTCGACGAAACTGCGACAGGCCCGGGTCAGGGCATCGTTCTCGAGATAGCGACGGGAAGCGGAGAGCAGCGGAGCGGCTCGATAGACGGGCGTACCTAACGCTGGTTTGCCCAATTCGTCTTTGCCATCGATGACACGTATGGGCCAATCGTAGATGTCGTAGCGTTCCAGCGCCGAGGGGTTGGCGAAGTCGACCACTTGCGGCGCTGTGGCGACGAGCGCGTGACGATGGGCATGCGATTGCACATCCACGAGGCCCGACTCCACACAAGCACGCAGTTGCTCCCAGGACATGAATAGATCGTCCTCGGCTCGCTGCGGCGGCTGCATCCAATACGAAGGCGCGAACAAGACTGCACGCGCTTCGTATTGGCGTAACAACGGCAGCGCCACCTCGCCAAAGCTCTTGCGCGCATCGTCGAACGTGAGAAGCACGGCGCGTCCGGGCCGCACTTTGCCGTCGCGGGCCGCGAGGTATTCATCTAATGCCAGGGTGCGATAGTTATTCCGCTGCAGGAACTCCAAGTCGCGCGCGAACACGGACGTTTCGACGTCGTGATAGATGAAGACCGGAATTTCCTCGCGCGCGAGCGGCAGCCCGAAAACGAATGCCGGATATCGAGTGCGGGATATCCGTGCCAGAGTTCGCATGATCCGCCCGAACCCACTCATGGACCTCTCCACCGCCGGGCGCGGTGAAACGAGCCGTTATCCTTACGCTCGTTACGAGTCCGCGCGGGCCGGTTTGCCAGATTCGAAGTATTGCACCGCTACGCCGGCAGCGACATAGTCGGGCGGTAACCAACGCCTCGACACTGAGCAAGTTCCGGCGACAGAAGGCGAGTTTCTCGCCCCTTTCCGCAAGAGCCGGAGTGTGCGAGCGCTCATCCCGGCTTAGTGTGCGGGCAACTGATTCAAGGGGGGTTCGATGATGGTGGCTTCGGTGCTCAGCAATGTCTCTTCTGTCGCAACCGATCTGGCCGGTCGGATCGATGCTCTCGATTGGCAGCGCCTGTCCGATGAGCTGGGTACGCAGGGTCATGCGATCATTCCCAATCTACTGCAACCGAAGCAGTGCTCGGCGCTCGCCGGGCTCTACCCGAGCTCCGAGTTGTTTCGCAGTCGGGTCGTGATGAGCCGGCATGGCTTCGGGCGTGGCGAATATCAGTATTTCAAGTACCCGCTGCCTGATCCGATCGGGTCGCTGCGACGCTTGCTGTATCCCCACCTGGCGCCGATCGCGAATCGATGGAACGATTTGTTGAGTATCGACGTGCGGTATCCCGAGGAGCACGAACAATTCATTGCGCGATGTCACGCAGCCGGGCAACTTCGGCCGACGCCGCTGTTGCTTCAGTACCAAGCGAACGACTACAACTGTCTCCACCAGGATTTGTATGGAGAGCATGTGTTCCCGCTGCAAGTGGCCGTGCTGTTGTCGCATCCGGGACGGGACTTCACCGGCGGTGAATTCGTGCTTACCGAGCAGCGGCCGCGAATGCAATCGCGGGCCGAGGTGGTGCCGTTAGAGCAGGGCGATGCGGTGGTATTCGCCGTCCATCATCGGCCCGTGCGGGGAACGCGTGGAGTCTATCGAGTGAACATGCGGCACGGCGTGAGTCGTCTGCGATCGGGTCACAGGCACACGCTCGGCATCATCTTTCACGATGCAACGTGACTAAGCCGCGGCGGCGGGGCGATGCGAATCCTTGAGCGCTGCCTTCGCGACTGCCGGCTCGACTGTCTCGCCCGCTTCGCGAGCGATTGCGCACAACAGGCGCACGGCATCGCCCGGTTTCTTGTCCGTCCCGGCAGCGAGCTTGAGCTTGTGATGTTCGAACGTGGCGCGCAGTCCTTCGGCCGCGATCCGCAGGGCATCGTCGGCGCCGCCTTGCTTCATTTCTGTGACAGTCGCGTCGGCTGCCTCGCCTGCGCGGGTGAGCCACTCCAGAGTCTGGATGCTCGGAGGACGGGCCAGCACGGGTGAGCCGTAGAGCTTCGTGCCCAAGGCGTCGAAAGCTTTGCGCTCGATGGCGGTGGCCTTGCCGCTGTTTGCCTGTTGGAGCCACTCGGCGAGTGCGCTTGCGTGCTTGTGGAAGGTTCGCAGCGATTGCCGCAGCTCCGCTTGGGCATCGCCGACGCGCAGGGCATGCTCGCGCCGGTAACGCTTGGCCAGGCCGGCGACATGCTCGACGAAGTCGTCGGCGTCCTTGATCTCGCGTGCGACCGTCTCCAGGCGCTTACCGATCCTGACGACCTTGGCGGGGGCGCTTTCCGGCCGGGCGGCAGCGGGGCGCTTGGCGGATGACTTGGGCTTGGCGGGCATGGCGGAGCATCGGCTTCGTGGGAAGTGCGCTATTTTGCACCAAAGCCCGCCCGCCGTGCCGGGCTTATGCCGAGCTCCGGCAATAGCCGTTGATGAAGTCCTGGTGCTTCGGCAGCTTCGCCACCGCCTGGGCGACGTTGGCCCTGAGGCCATTGAGCACACGCGCGAGCTCCTGTTCCTGCATGCCGCGCGGGGAGGGATGGTAGTGCTTGGGCACGATGCCCTGGCCCAGCAGCACCTGGATCCAGGAGTCGACTCGAAACAGCTCGCCATCGCCCTGGTAGGCGTGCGCGCTTTCCTTGAACAGCTCCACCCGATGGGCGAGCGACTCGGGGATCTCCATGCTCTTGCAGTAGCGCCAGAAGGCAGAGTCGTCGCGGTCGGTGGTGTGATAGTGCAGGATGATGAAGTCCCGGATTTTTTCCAGCTCGGTGCGCGATTCCCGGTTGAATTGATCGACCAGCGGCTGCTTGATGCCGTCGAATGGAAACATCTGCATCAGGCGGGTCGCGGCGGTGATTATCACGTGAATGCTGGTGGACTCCAGCGGCTCGACGAAGCCGCTGGACAAGCCGATGGCGACCACGTTCTTGTTCCAGGTCTTGCGTCGGCGCCCCGGCTGGAATTTCAGCGTGAAGGGCGGGCGCACCGGATTGCCGCTCACCGCCTGCGACAGCTTTTGCTTGGCATCCTCGTCGGAAATGTACCGGCTGCAATACACGAAGCCGTTGCCCATGCGATGTTGCAACGGAATCATCCAGCGCCAGCCCGCTTCATGCGCGAACGCGCAGGTGTAGGGGTTCGGTGGAGCGGTGATTTCGGTCTGCATCGCCGCCGCGCTGTCGCAAGGCAGCCAGTGCGACCAGTCCTCGAACCCCGTGTGCAATGTTTGTTCGATCAGCAGCCCGCGAAAGCCCGTGCAATCGATGAACAGATCGCCGGGCACGACGCGTTCCGACGTGAGCGTCAGCGACTCGACGAAGCCGGTGGTCGGATGTTGCTGGACGGATTTGATCTTGCCCTCGACCCGTTTGACGCCGCGGTTCTCGGCGAAGCGTCGCAGGAAGCGCGCGTAGGCGGTGGCGTCGATGTGAAAGGCGTAGTTGATCTCGGATTGCGGTGAGGTGCCGAAGCGGCCTTGCTTGGCCGCCAGCCACTCCAGGCAATACTCGCCCAGCTCGGAGTTGAGCCCCGAGCGCAGTCCGTGCAGCCAGAAATGGTGGAACTCGCACAGCCAGGTCGGTTTGCCGTGACGACCGAACGGATGGATATACCGATCGCCGATCTGCCCCCAGTTCTCGAACCAGATGCCGAGCTTGAAGGTCGCCGAGACGCTGCGCATGAACTCCTGCTCGTCGATGCCGAGCAGCTGATGAAAGATGCGGATCGGCGGCACGGTCGATTCGCCGACGCCGATGGTGCCGATCTCTTCGGACTCCACCAGCGTGATCTCCACGATCTGACCGAGCTGGTGCGACAGGGCGGCGGCGGTGACCCAGCCGGCGGTGCCGCCGCCGGCGATGACCACTCGTTTGATCGGTGTCATGGTCGCTCCATCAGCGATTCAAATTGTTGAGCAGCATCGCCCGGATGCGACGCGCGCTGCTGTCATCCATCGGCCCAAGCACGCCACGCGCCTGCTCGGGCAAGTGCTCGCCGGCCTGCTCGGCGCGGCCGAACACGTAGTAATCGAAAACATTCTTCCAGGCGCGCTTCTCGCGCTCCGGTCGGTCACGCAATGCCCAGAGCGCGTGATACAGCGCATTCATCGGCGAGGGCATGAACTTCGGCGTCGTGCTCCACCAATAGTTGATGAGTGTGTTGAACGGGCTCAGCGCTTCGACGTGATGCCACCACAGGCTCGGAATGAACACCGCATCGCCCGGCTCGACTTCCACCGACTGGCCGGCCGCAAGCGCCTCTCGGAAGCGGGGGAAGCGCTCGAAATCCGGCTCCGAGAAGTCCACCAGACTGACCGCTTGCCCACCCGGCGTCGGCTCGAGCGGACCCGGATAAAGGTTGACGATCTGCTCGGGCGGAAACAGGGTGAAGCGACGCCGGCCGACCGCGCAGCAGGCAAGATTGTTGGGCGCATCGTAGTGACAGGACGCGATCGTACGATTGCCGATCCAGATGCTCGCGAGCGGCTCGTAGCCGTGCGCGGCGAAGGAAACATCGTTGTCGCGGCGGAAGCCGGGCAGGCAAGCGTCGATGGTGGTCGATGCGATGTAGTTCGTCGGCGGCCGCTCATCTTCGAGATGTTTCTCGATATCCATCAGCACGTGATCGAGCGGTGCGCGCTGGCTGAGGAAATTCAGCTGCGTGTAGTCGTCGTTGTAGAACAATCGGCCGTTGATTTGCGGATCGCCGCGCGAAGTGCCGACCGTTTTGCCGTTATAGAAGGAGCGGAGATAACTCATCGCCTCGTGATGCGAGCGCAAGCCCGCTTGCACCAGCGGCCATTGCGCGACGAGGCCCCTCAACACGACCGGCTCATCGCCGGCCAACAGCTCCTGCAAGGGCAGCGTGTCGACCGTGTAGCCGTGCAGCTCGCGGGTGCGCTGGGTGATGCCCGTCATGATGCCGTGGCCACCTCCGCCAGCTCGCGCCGGCGCCGATGTTTCATGTCGATGAGCTTCTTCATGTTGTTGAGCGAGGCGATCACCAGGAACGCGCCCTGGAGAAAGCCGGCGCTGTTCAACTGGAACAATGCCTCGCCGCTCAGGCCGCGCAGCTTTTCTTCGCTGATGGTGTACAGCCCGCGCAGATTGAATTGTTCTTCGGCATTGAACTTCACTTCGACGTTCACCGGCTCGATCAGCTGGTGCGCGGTGAAGGCTTCGAACATCGCCTGGCTGACGGCGAGCCCCTGGTGAATGCCCTGCAGAATGGTGCCGATACGCTCGAGGTAGCGGCTATTGCCCCCGTGCGGCAGGAACACCGGCTCGCCTTCGGTCGTGCTGATGCGTGGATGGTCGAGATCGACGTGGATCACCGGTTCCCTGCGCACTTCGCCATCGACCTGCTGGTTCTGGAAGCCGATCAGGAAGGGACCGCGCGCGACGATGCCCGGGATGTAGCTGGCGTTCCAAGCGTTACCGTCGAGGAATAGATTCTCGTCGGGCTGGAAGCCGAGCAGGGCGATCGATTGGAATGCGCCGGTGTGCGGATCCTTGCGGAAGAAAATCGGATACTCACGCTGCACGTCCCCGTATTCAGTGGGGAAGGTCAGTACCGTGCCGAGATTGTCGCCGAACTCCGCGCCGTGACGTGCGATCACCCGCAGGTCCTTGTGGGCGACGTTATTGAGCATCACATGCTTCGCCAAGATCTCCCCCGCATTCAACCGATGCTCGGGCAATCCTGCCACGACGGCAGGCGGCCGGATACCATTTCGGTACCCGGCCGCCGGATCGGCGCTTAGAACTTATAGCGCGCGCCCAAGGCGTAGCGCGCTCCCTGGTCTTCCACGTACCAGGGTTGATTGATGGACCGGCCGTGCACGCGAACGTCCTGTTCGGTGAGGTTCAGGCCTTCGAGCGACAGCGAGAGGTGATCGTTCACCTCGTAGCCGACGCTCAGATCGATCTGGTAGTACGCCTCCACGTACTCGGGATTGCGGAAGTTGCCACGGTTGGTCTCTCGCAGGAACTCGTCGCGCCAGTTGTAGGCCAGGCGCACCTGGAAGCCGTAGTTCTCGTACATCAGGACCAGGTTGGCCGAGTCGCTCAGGCCGAGCAGGGCGAACTGATTGATGTTCGGATCGCCGGCGTTGTTGAAGCTCACATCGCCCTTGACGATGGTGTAGTTCGCCTGGATGCCGAAGCCGGTCTGGCCGAAGAAGTGCTGGCCGCCCAGCTCCCAGCCATAGATATTCGCATCCTTGTTGTTGACCGGGCGCGTGATGTTGAACAGATACTCCGGATCCGTGACGCTGTTCGGGTACAGGTCGTACTGGGTGGCAAACGCCAGGTGTTGAGCCTCGGTGCCGTTGAAGTTGTCGGCGCCGCCGGTCCAGGTGACGCCATTGGCGGTGAAGGACTCGGGATGCTCCATCATGGCCATCATCACGAACAGATTGGTGTCGTCCGTGCCGTAGCCGCGATTGATCAGCTCCTGACGCGCGGCCAGGGCGCGCTGGCCGCCGGTTTGATCGGTGATGCCGAACAGACCTCGCGTATTCACTTCCTGGCCGATGAAGTTCGCCACCTTCTTGTGGAAGAACCCGGCGGACAGGTAGCTCGCATCGGCGAAGTACCATTCGAGCGACACATCGATGTTATCGGACTCCAGCGGCTCCAGTTGCGGGTTCGCCTCGTTCGCCGTCGGGCGCATGCCGTTGAGCGTCGAGCCTTGCGAGCCGAGGATGTCGATTGCGGCGCGCAGCTGGTTGTATTGCGCGCGAGCGATGGTTTTGCTGTAGGAGAAGCGCGCTTTGACGTTATCAACGACCTCGATGTCGAAATCCAGGTTCGGCAGGAAATAGTCGTAATCGTTCTTCTGCTTGAGCGTCACCATGCTGACGCCTTGCCACTCGGAGAAGTCGTTGTTGTCTTGCCAGATCAGGCCGCGCGGCAGCAGCTGGTTGGACACCGCTTCCACGTCGGTCTTCTCGTAACGCACGCCGACCAGCAGGTTGGAGCGTCGGCTGAACAGATCGAAGTTCATGCCGTACTGAACGTACGTGGCGAGCGTGTCTTCGGAGATGGTGTGGTCCTGGTCGAACGCCGGGTTGTACATGAGCACGCCGTTGGTCTGGGTCGCATCACGCCAGGTGCCGTAGTGATCGACCGCCCACTGTGCCAGGGCATTGGCGTTGCCTTTCCAGCCCGAGCGCGGCACGCCCGCGGTCGAGAAGTCGTTGAACTCGCCGACCAGGCTGAACGGGGTCAGCAGGTTGGCGGGCAATTCGCCGGGATGCGCGACGCCCCAGTCGCCCAACGTCATTTGCGCATTGGAAGCGCGCTGACGCGATTCCATCGCGCGCGTTTCCACACCGAATTGCACGCGGCTGTCGTTCTCGAACTTCAGATTGCCATCGATACGCGCCTGGGTGATATCGCTGGTCTGCTCCTGGTAGTTGATACGCAGGTACTGGCTGCCCAGATCGTTGAGCGTGAAGGCGTAGTTGGGATCGCCGCCGCTGGACGGCGCGCTCGTGGTCGGTTGCGTGAACAACGTGCGTTGCGCGAGCGGCAAGCCGTCGTTGAACCGGAAGGTTTGCACGAAGCGGTTGGTGCACAGATTGTCGTTGGGCTTCGGCGCGCAAGTGCTCGGCACGCGCGCGGCGAAGCTGAACAGCGTTTCGCCGCCACCGGTGATGGGATCGTCCGGCAAGCTTTCGGCCTTCGAATCGTGCACGTCCAGGGCCAGCGAGAAGTTGTCGGTGACGTGCCATTCGGCGTTGAAGCCGATCGACTTCAGCTCGTTCTTCTGCTCGCGATGCTGCTGCTCGAAGCCGAAGTCCTTGGCCGTACCTTCGTCCTCCTGCAGCACCAGCGGTGTCGCCACCGAGTGGCCGGTGTCGAACTCCACGTAGCTGTAACGGTTCGCGTTCATCCACAACGTCTGATCGCCGCGATCCTCGGTCAAATTGTTTTCGGCGTACGTGTAGTCGGCGGTGAGGGTGAGGGTGTCGGTCGGCGCGAACTGCACCGTTAGCTGCGCATTCGTACGCTCACGCTCGCGATCGGAGAAGTGATAGCGAATGTCGTTCGGAATGGCGTAGAGCGAGCCCTCGGCCGGGGCGTTGACGATGGTCGCGCCCGATGCGAAGGAGGTCGTCTGGTTGCCCGGTGTCCAACGGCGGATGTTCCAGTCGTTGACGGTGGAGCTCGAGGAGCCGCTGTCGCGCTTCTGATAGCTCGCGGACAGCCCGACGCCCCAGGTCTTATCGTCGTTGGCGAAGCTGAAGATGCCGGACACTTCCGGAGTGATGTCATCGCCGGTGCGATTGGTGGTATCGGCGACCGCCTTGACGCCCACGTTCATCACCGGCTGGTCGTTGTCGAACGGCCGCGCGGTGCGGACGTTCAACGTCGCACCGATACCGCCGGTTGCCTGGTCGGCGCGGCCGGTCTTGTAGACCTCGATCGCGCTGATGCTTTCGCTGGCGAGATTCGCAAAGTTGAAAGCACGCGTCTGACCGGCGATACCGCCGTCGCCGGTGTTGCCGCCCGCGAACGCGTCCGCCGCCGGCATGGTGCGTCCGTTCAAGGTCACCATGTTGTATTGGGCGCCGAAGCCGCGTGCCGTCACCAGCGCGCCTTCGCCGTTGCGACGGTCGATGGAGATGCCGGTGATACGTTGCAAGGATTCGGAAAGGTTGCTGTCCGGAAATTTGCCGATGTCCTCGGCGCTGATGGCATCGACGACGCCGATCGCCTCGCGCTTCATGTCCATCGATGTTTCCAGGCTGGCTCTCATGCCGGTCACCACCACTTCTTCCAGCTCCGTCTGGCCGGGTGTGGTGGCGGCCTGCTCCGCGGCGGCCTGCTGGGCGAGCGCGCCATGCAGAGGCGCGACCGAAGCCAGCGTCGCGGCAATGGCTACCGCGAGCGTGTTGTTTCTCATCATCTCGAGTCCCCCTGATTAACGAACGTCGATCAATTCACTGCTTGGAAATCGCTCCGATTGAGAGTGGACGAGGTGCGGATACCGCTACCAACGCCGTTGTACGCCCGTGCGCTCATGCCGCTGCTTCAGTGGCTGCTCTGAAGGAAGAGGCGGGAGCGACGGGCCGTGGTCCGCCGGTCGGGCGAGCCGGCCGGCATGGAAAAATCGACAAGCTTGCAGGGGGCTCGAAACGGGCCCGGGCGATCGGCGGCGGCGAGCGATTCTGACATCGCTGTCATTTCGCGGCGCTCGTTGAGTCGTTCCGCCCTGTACGACACGGTGTATCCCCTGGTGATACCGCTATCATTATTGGGCCATACGATGAGCCAGTCCGCGGCGGTTTGCAACTCTTATTGCGACTCTCCTGACCAACGGTGGTCAAGGCGAGCGCCGTCTCTGGTCTGACAATTCTTCGCAACCAATGCGCAAACCCGTGAATTTGCAGTGTCCGCGACCTGCCGCACAGTTCGCGAACGTGGCCGGAACGACGACGCGACCGTCATCAATTTAGCGTTGCCGCGCGCGGGCCGGCGGTTCAGAATGCGCCGCCTTTTTACCGATACGGAAAGCTCATGACTGACGCCGCTGCCGCGCCCGCCGCGCCTTTGCCGATGTTTTATAAGAATCCCGTACCGCTGGAGCCGGCGCGCCATGCGCAAGCCGGATTGAAGCGGGAGATCGAGTATCGGTTCGCCGCCGGCACCAATGCGATCCCGTTGACCGCGTCCGAGATGCCGCACGCCGCCCGCACGTATCCCATCGTGTTTTCGGTCAACGCGCCGATCGTGCCGTTCGCGGTGGTGGGGCTGCGCGACGGCGAGAATCTGTTCGTGAATGCCGACGGCGTGTGGCGCGATGACAGCTACATTCCGGCGTACGTGCGTCGCTATCCGTTTATTTTCTCCGAGGTGCCCGAGTCGCAGCGCCTGGTGTTGTGTATCGACGAGGCCGCGCCGAATTTCGAGACCAATTCCGCACAGCCGCTGTTCACCGATGGCAAGCCGAGCGAAGCTCTGCAGCGCGCGTTGCAGTTCAACGAAACCTTCCAGGCGCATTACATGGATACGCGTCGGTTCGGCGAATGGCTGGACCAGAACAACATGCTCGAAGACCGCATGGCTCGTGCCGATCTCGGCGGCGGGCAGACCTTCACGCTGCGTGGTTTCAAGCTGCTGAATCCTGATCGCGCGCGCGCCCTTGAAGATGCGCAGGTGCTCGAGCTGCACAAGAAGGGCTGGCTGCCGCTGCTGCATTTCCATCTGCAGTCGTTGCAGAACTGGGGCTTACTCGGCCATTTGACCCGCACCCGCGGTCTCGCCCAGCCCTCGTAATCGTCCACTATCCGCAAGTTCGGAGCGGTCGATGGCTCGACCGCCTCGAACCACCGTCACGATTTATCGCAAGCGCCCGCTTGCGACGAGCGTCGCAGGCAAGAGCATCCCGGTTGGCTAGTCTCCGGGGCTTTGCGACAGCTGCAAGCGGGTAGGGCATGGGCGCGCTGACGGAAGAACAAGCCAAGTCGTATATCGTCAAGCTCTTGACGGCCATGAGCCAGGCGGGCGGCTCCGATCTGTTCGTCTCCAGGGATTTCCCGCCCTCGATGAAGCTGCAGGGCGCGATGAAGCCGATGACCAACCAGAAGCTCACCGGCGAGGTGACGCGCGCGCTGGCTCATTCGCTCATGACCGAACGGCAGCGCGAAGAATTCGCCCGCGATCTGGAATGCAACTTCGCGATCTCGGTGCCGGGCGTGGCGCGTTTCCGTGTCAACGTGTTCGTGCAACAGCAGAACGTCGGCATGGTGATTCGAACCATCGCCAACGACATCCCCGACCTGGCCAAGCTCGGCCTGCCCGAGACGCTCAAGGACATCATCATGACCAAGCGCGGTCTGGTGCTGGTCGTGGGCGCGACCGGCTCGGGCAAATCGACCTCGCTGGCCGCGATGATCGATCATCGCAATCGCACCTCCGCCGGCCACATCGTCACGGTGGAAGATCCGGTCGAGTTCGTGCATCAGTCGAAACAGTCTTTGATCACCCACCGCGAAGTGGGCATCGATACGCATTCCTGGCACAACGCGCTCAAGAACACGCTGCGTCAGGCGCCCGATGTGATCCTGATCGGCGAGATCCGCGATACCGAAACGATGGAGCATGCCATCACGTTCGCCGAGACCGGCCACTTGTGCCTGGGCACGCTGCATTCGAACAGCGCCAACCAGACGCTCGATCGGATCATCAATTTCTTTTCCGAGGATCGTCGCAAACAGTTGCTCATGGACCTGTCGAGCAACTTGCGCGCCATCATTTCACAGCGCCTGGTGCGCACCGCGGACGGCAAGGGCCGTCGCGCCGCCGTCGAAATCCTGTTGAACACCCCCATCGTCGCGGACAAGCTGCTCAAGGGCGAGTTTCACGAGATCAAGGCCATCATGGGCAAGTCGCAGGAGCTGGGCATGCGCACGTTCGATGCGTCGTTGTTCGAGCTCTACAACGAAGGCGTGATTTCATTCGACGAAGCGATCCGCAACGCCGACTCCGCCAACGAGCTGCGCTTGAACATCAAGTTGAACGGTCGTCCGCAGACCGCCGAATCGTTGTCGCTCGCGGCCGAGCCGCAGAAGAAGGACGACGCCGAGGCAGCTTAGAATCATCGTCTACGGTCCGACATCCGCGCAGCCGGAACCCACTCATCCGGTGCGCGTTCCATCAGGCATGAAGACGGTCACCGGTACACTCATCACCGCCCGAGAAGCCGAAGGCGCCGAGCGCATCAAGCGACTACGCGCGCTGGCCTGGCTGATGGACAACTCCATTCCGCTGCCGGGCGGCTATCGGATTGGCCTCGATGCCATCCTCGGGCTGGTGCCCGGTCTCGGCGATGCCCTAGGTGCACTGATCTCTGCTTACATCATCAACGAAGCGCGCGGGATGGGCGCGCCGCGCAGCGTGCTGATTCGGATGATGAGCAATGTGATGATCGACACGGTGCTCGGCGCAGTGCCGTTTGCCGGCGACATTTTCGACGCCGCGTACAAGTCCAATAGTCGCAACCTGGCGTTATTGGCTCAGTATCAACTGGACCCGGTCGGCAGCCGCCGGGGCAGCCGTTGGTTCGTCGCGGGATTTTTTCTGTTACTGGCGTTGATGGTGCTGCTGTTGATCGCGATTCCGGTGCTGGTCGTCTATGGCGTCGTGCATCTGTTCTGAGGTTCAGACGAGGCGAACGTCGACGCCTTGCGCCCGAATCGCTTCGACGCAACCCGCATCCGCGCCCGTGTCGGTGATCAAGACGTCCATCTGATCCACCGGCGCGATCACCGACAGATTTCGCCGTAGCAGCTTGGATGAATCCGTGACCGCGACCACGCGTTGCGAGATCCGGATCATCTGCGCGTTCAACTGCGCCTCGAGCACATACGGCGTCATCAACCCGATTTGCGGATCGAGGCTGTCCACGCCGAGAAACAACACGTCGGCATGCAGCGTGCTCAGCGCTTGCTCGGCCTGCGGGCCGGACAAAGAAAACGATTTCTGACGCAGCACCCCGCCCGGGATGATCACGTTGACGTGCGAAGAGTTCGCGAGCAGCACCGCGATATTCAACGCATTCGTGATGACGTTGATCGAAGCGAGCTTCAGCGTGCGAATCTGTTTCGCGATCTCGGCGGTGGTCGTGCCGGAGTCGAGGATCACCGTCTCGCCATCTCGAATCATCTCGGCCGCGGCGGCGGCGATGCGCACTTTCTCGGCCCGATGCAATGTTTGTTTGACGTTGATCGGCAGCTCGTCGCTATCGCCGCGTGGCAGGGCGCCGCCGTGCGTGCGAACCACGACGCCCATGTGTTCGAGTGCCGTCAGATCGGTGCGAATGGTCACCGCCGACACGCCGAAGCTTTCCGCGAGCTCGGCAACCGTGCCTTGTGTGTTTGTTTCGATCAGCGTGCGAATGCGGCGTCGGCGCTCTTCCATCGATAGGGCGGCGGTGCCGGCGCGCGTGCTTTTGTTGGGCTTGGCCATGGAAGGTCGGGAGCTTTCGTTTTCAGGACGGCCGAAAGCATACCCCATTAAATCTTGCGTTCCAATCGAAAACGAAAGTAAACGAAAGTTTCTTGTACTTTCGAATTCCGTCGAATAGGATGGCCGCGCCTGGCCCAAAAGAAGCGATGTGGTGGTGTCCATGTCTCACACCTATAAAGCGGTCTCTCTCGCCCTGATCGGCGTCACGCTCGGCGCCTCGGCGCTGGCTCAACGAGCACCGGAGTCATCCTCGGATCAGCTCGAGGAAATCGTGGTGACTGGAACGCGCGCCGCGCTCGCCCAATCTCGCGACAAGAAACGCGAGGCGCCGATCGTGCAGGACTCGATTGTCGCCGAAGACCTGGGTCGCTTTCCGGACGACAACGTCGCCGACTCGCTCTCTCACATCACCGGCATCACGTTGCAACGAACTCGCGGCGGCGAAGGCCAGTACGTCAACGTTCGGGGCCTGGGCCCCGAGTTCAGCATCGTCACATTGAACAACCGCATCCTCGCGACAGACGGCGATGGCCGTGAGTTCGCATTCGACGTGTTGCCGTCGGAAGTCATCGCGGGCGCGGATGTGTTCAAGTCCGCCAACGCGGTCAATCTCGAAGGCAGCATCGGCGGCGCCATCAACCTCAGCACGGCACGGCCGCTGGATCGGCCCGGACTTCGAACTTCGCTGTCGGTCGAGGGCGATTACAACGATCTTTCGGAGAACTCCGGGTACAAAGTCAGCGGCGTGTTCAGCGATACCTTCGCCGAGGACCGCATGGGCGTGATGCTCACGGCGGTGTATCAGGACACCAAAGTTCGCTCGGACGCCGTGCACGAGTTCTTCATCACGCCGGATTCGCCCGGCGAGTTCGACGCCAACGGCGACGGCGAGATCTCCGACGCCGAAAGCGACCTGCTCGGGCTGTGCTGTACCAGTTTCGGCACACGCATTCAGCAGAAGAAACGCAGCGGTGTGACGGCCGTGTGGCAATGGCAGGTCAACGACGGGTTCCAGATGACGGTGGACGGCATGTTCACGCGCCTGGATGCGCCGACGGTCGGCTATCACCAGTCGTATTACGTCGAGGATTCGCTTCTCGACGAAGACACGGGACTGCATCGTTGGAGCAATGTGAGCATTCGGGATCACTGGGTCACGGGCATGGACATCGATCAGCTCGTGCCCGAGATTTCCACGATCACCGAGCATCGGGTGGTCGATACCACGCAGTTCGGCTGGAGTGCGAGCTGGCAGACGACCGATCGACTCAAGTTCAACTTCGACGCCTACCGTTCCAAGGCCGAGCGCGACTCGGGTGGCAAGAACACCTGGATGGTGTCCGGCATCGGCGGCCATCACACCGGCCGCGTCGACATTCGTAACGGCGGCTTGCCGAATATCGGCGTGCGATTGGAGGACGGCCGCGATCTCGCGACGGCTTTGCAGAATGGTGCGCTGGGCGATGCCGACTACGGTCTGCATTACATCGGCCTGTCGGGCACCGACGTTACCGACGAAGTCACGGGCCTGTCGATTGGCGGCGAACTGAAGCTCGAGTGGGGCGCGCTGGAAACGCTGCAATTCGGGGCGGCCGGCACCGATCGTAACAAGGTGCGCAAGACCATCGAGAACGATACCAACGGCGGCTCGTGCCAGTACTGCAACATGTACGACACCACTTTCGCGAGCCTCGGTGAGCACGTGGTCCGGCCGGTGTCGCTGCCGCATTTCATGCGCAACGCCGGGGGCAGCTTTCCGCGCCGCTTTGTCTCCATCAGCGCGAGCTCGTATCTGAATGCGTTGCGCGAGCTCGATGGCCAGCCCATCCTGGATGAGCACGGCGATCCCACCGGTGCGGTGTTCGATTCATCACTGACGGCACCGGAGTTCAATCCGGTCCAGTCTTATGACGTCGATGAGAAAACGACGGCGCTCTATCTGAATGCCAACCTCCGTGGCGAGGCCTGGTTCGCGAGTGCCGGCGTGCGCTGGATCTCGACCGATACGACGGCGCGTACCGCCGTCGACAGCATCGTGTTCGTCGACGATCCGACGCCCGAGATCCCCACCTCGAGCCCGGATGTTACATACAGCTCCGCCGAGCCACTGAAACAGAAGGGCAGCTACGACAAGTTCCTGCCGGCGCTGAACGTCGGTTACTGGTTGCGTGACGATCTGTTGCTGCGTTTCGCCGCGGCCAAAGTGATGGCCCGTCCTTCACTCAATCAGCTCGCGCCCACTCGCATCGATGCCACGCTCGATCGCACTTATCTCGTGACCTACGACGGCAATGCCGATCTGCAGCCGGTGGAAGCGGATCAGGCGGACCTGTCGGCCGAGTGGTACTTCGCCAGCAAATCCATCCTGAGCGGCGCGGTCTTTTGGAAGAACATCAAGAATTTCATCACCACCGAATTGCAGGAGAACGTCGATATCGGCGTGATCGGCAACATCGGCGGCGCCGGTGCAGCGCCGGTGCTGTACGACGTGAGCCGCCCGATCAACGGCGACAAAGCCAAGGTGCTCGGCCTGGAGCTTGGCGTACAGCACTTTTTCGATAACGGGTTCGGTGTGCGCGCCAACTACACATACACCGACACGAAGGCTTACGTCGGCGGCGTGCACGTCGGCCCGCTCGAAAACGTGTCCGAATCCGCGTATTCCGTTGCGCTGATGTTCGAAAACGATCGCTGGGACGTGCAGCTCGCGGCCGATTACAGCGGCGAGTACACCGAGGTCAGCGATTCCGTGGCGGACATGTCCACAAAAGCAGAGCCCATCACCTGGGTGACCGCGTCGGTGGGCTACAAGATCACCGATGCGCTGAGCGTCTCGCTGGAAGGGCGCAACCTGCTCGATGAGTATTACGTCGCCTATCTCGGCGGACGTAGCGACATGCTTGCCGGCTTCGAAACCTGGGGCCGCTCGTACCTGTTGGGCGCCAGCGCGAAATTCTGACGAGGAACGCCTTGTGGTCGATCGAAAACAACATTGCCGCGGGAATGCTCTGATCTGGCTGGTCGCGACCGTGTCGCTAGCGTTTGCCTCGACGCCAGCCGCATCCCAGCCCGCTCCACGTAGCAACGGTCTGGCGCTCACGCCGCCGATCGGCTGGAGCAGCTGGAACAACTTCGGCGATGACATCAACGAACGACTGGTCATCGAAACCATCGACGCGATGATCGCCAACGGGATGCGGGATGCGGGCTACGTATTCGTCAACCTGGACGACGGCTGGCAGCGCTACAAGGGCGCGCGTCGCGATCATCCGCTCGAATACGACCCGAAGAAGTTTCCGCGCGGTATCAGCTATCTCGCCGACTATGCCCATCAGCGCGGCATGAAGCTCGGCATCTATTCCGGGCCCGGTCAGACGACCTGCGCCGGCTACACCGGCAGTGAAGGCCACGAAGCCGAAGACGCCAGGATGTTCGCCAGCTGGGGCATCGATCATCTGAAGTACGACAGCTGCTGCTCGCATCGCGAAGCGCCCAAGGAAGAGCTGCAAAAGATCTTCCGGACCATGTCGAACGCGCTGCTGTCGCAGAAGCGCGGCATCGTCTTGCACGCCTGTCATTGCGGCTGGGGCGACATCTGGGAATGGGCCGCCGCGCTCGGCATCAATCACTGGCGCATCGGTCAGGACATCTCCGATGACTTCAACTATCCGGGCAATCGCGAGCAATATTACTTCGACGTGCTCGACCAGCTGGATCGCGGCGTGGGCCTGGAGAACTATTCCGGCCCGGGCCACTGGAACGACTACGACATGCTCATCGTCGGGCTCGATGGCAGGAGCAAACAGCTGGTCGGAACGGGGGCATCCAATATCGAGTACCGCACGCACTTCAGCCTGTGGGCGATGGTGTCCTCCCCCATGCTGGTGGGCGCGGATGTGCGCAAGCTCGATGAGTATTCGCTCGCAACACTGACCAACAAAGAGATCATCGCGCTCAATCAAGACCCCGCCGGCAATGTCGCCCGCAAGGTGCGCGATGATGGCGATCTCGAAGTCTTCGCAAGAGAGCTGGCGGACGGCAGCCACGCAGTGCTGCTGCTGAATCGAGGTGCCGCGACGGCGACGATGACCTTCAGTCCGCGCGCGGATCTCCAAGTGCCGATGGATCGCTACAGCATTCGCGACCTCTGGCAGCACCGCGAACTTGGCACGTACGACATTCCTTTCACGGCTGAAGTACAGAGTCATGAAGCGCGGGTATTCCGTATTCGCCAGCTGTCGACGAGCGCCAACGGCCTCTCCGTGAGCGATGCGGCCGAGCGAGAGTCTGCTCGATGAGACCTTGGCTGCTGTATGCCTCGACCACATTGATCCTCTGGGGCGTGTGGGGCGCATTGGCGGGCGTACCGAGTGAGAACGGCCTGCCGGAGACGTTGAACTACGTTGTGTGGTCGCTGACCATGATCCCGCCGGCCATTCTGGTCTTGAGTCGCAGCGGTCAGCCGCTGCTACGGGATCGACGCTCGGTGAGCCTGGGCCTGGCGATCGGGCTGCTCGGGGCCGGCGGACAGCTGTTGTTGTTTCATGCGGTCCGCATCGGGCCGCCGTATCTCATCTTTCCGATCATCTCGCTCTCGCCGGCGCTCACGATCGCACTGTCATTCGCGCTTCTGCGCGAGCGGACCGGCTTGCTTGGACTGGTGGGAATCGTGCTCGCACTGATGTCGCTGCCGTTGTTCGACTACCGTGCGGAAGGTGAGCCGAATGGTTATGGCAGTTGGTTCGCCATGGCGTTGGCCGTGCTTGCCGCGTGGGGCGTTCAGGCGTATGTGATCAAGCTTGCGAATGCCACCATGGATGCGGCGAGCATCTTCTTCTACATGATGCTGAGCGGTGTGCTGTTGAGCCCGGTGGCGCTGGCCATGACGGACTTTTCGCAGCCCATCAACTATTCGCTCGATGGCCCCGGCCTGGCCGCGGCGATTCAGACATTGAACGCGGTAGGCGCGCTCACGCTCGTATTCGCGTTTCGCTACGGCAAGGCCATTATCGTTTCGCCGCTGGTCAATGCAGGTGCGCCCTTGCTGACCGCATTGTTGTCGTTGATGCTGGCGGGGGCGGTTCCGGGCCCGTACAAAATCGCCGGCATCGTGCTGGCGCTCACGGCTGCGCTTTTGCTCGCCGTCCAGCCCGAGGAGTCGGTGCAGCGATGAGGACGTTGCTCGACATCGTTGCACGGCATAAGCGAGGAGAGCAGGCGGGCATCTACTCGCTGTGCTCGGCGCATCCGCGAGTGATCGAAACCGCCATGCGCGAGGCGAGTGCGAGCAATGCGCCGCTGCTTGTCGAGGCGACGTCGAATCAGGTCAATCAGTTCGGCGGCTACACGGGCATGACGCCAGTGGACTTCCGCCGTTTCGTGCTCGAGATCGCACAACAGGTGGGCTTCCGAGAAGAGAGGCTTTGGCTCGGCGGCGATCACCTCGGCCCCAATGCCTGGCGTCATGAACCGGCGGAGGTGGCGCTGGCGAAGTCCGCCGAAATGATTCGGCAGTACGTTGCGGCCGGCTTCCGGAAGATTCATCTCGATTGCTCCATGGCGTGCGGCGGCGATCCCGAACCCTTGCCGGAGCCGCTCATTGCTCGCAGAGCGGCGCGACTATGTGCTGTCGCCGAGAATACCTGGCACGAAGCAGGCGGTGAGCCGCCGGTGTATGTCATCGGAACCGAGGTGCCGGTGCCGGGTGGTGCGACTGAATCTCTCGGCGAGTTGCAAGTCACCAGCCCGGACGCTGCCCGCGCCACCATCCAAGCGCATGAGGCCGCCTTTGCCGATCTCGGACTGGATGCAGCGTGGTCCCGCGTGATTGCTCTGGTGGTCCAACCCGGGGTCGAGTTCGATCATCATAAGGTGATCGACTATCGACCCCAGAAAGCCCGCGCCTTGAGCGCCTTCATCGCCGGCGACCGGCAGTTCATTTTCGAAGCGCATTCGACCGACTATCAGACGGCGCCGAATCTCCAGGCGCTGGTGCGCGATCATTTCGCGATTCTGAAGGTCGGGCCGGGCGCGACGTACGCGCTTCGCGAAACGCTGTGGGGCCTGGCCGCGATCGCGCATGAGTTGCCGGGCGGCGCCGATCGGGAAGACTTGCGTGCCACGGCGATCGAAGTGATGCGCGGCGATCCCCGGCACTGGCGCAGCTATTACCACGATGCCGAGCGCGAAACGTTGGATCTGCAATTCAGTCTGAGCGATCGGATTCGTTACTACTGGCCGCACCCTCGCGTGAAGCAAGCCTATGAGTCGTTGCTGTCACGCCTGCGGGGAGTGTCGTTGCCACTCACGCTGCTAAGTCAGTTCCTCCCTCATCAATACGAAGCGGTGCGTGCCGGCCGATTGCAGGCCGATTTCGACGCGCTGCTGAACGAAGGCATCGCACTGGCGCTGCGTCCCTATATGCGCGCCTGCGGTGTGCCCGGTTCTCAGGAGTAGTGGTCAATGGCGACTGATTTTCCCGGCGTAGGGCAGGCAGAGTTGCAAGCCCGAGGTGCCGAATGGACTGCTCGTGAAATCGCTCAGCAGCCCTCTGTGTGGCCGCAGATCGAACGGCTCGTGGCCGAGCACCGCGAGCAGCTCGATCGATTTCTGCGGCCGTTGCTGTCGAAGACTTCATTGCGCGTGGTGTTGAGTGGCGCAGGGACATCGTCATTCATTGGCGATTGTCTGATGCCGGCGTTCGCGGCTCGACTGCAGCGGCGCGTCGAGTCGATCGCCACCACCGATCTCGTCAGCGGTCCTCACTTCCTCCTAGAGAGCAACGCGCCGACATTGCTGGTGTCATTTGCGCGCTCGGGAAACAGCCCGGAGAGCGTCGCGGCTGCGGACCTAGCCGAGCGTGCGGTCGCCGATGTGCATCACCTCATCATCACGTGCAACCCCGAGGGCGAGCTCGCGAAGCAAACGAGCCGACTACGCAGCGCTCACTTGATCGTGCTGCCGGACGCAACCAATGATCGCAGCTTCGCGATGACCTCGAGTTTCACCTCCATGGTGTTGACGGCCGCGCTCGCGTTCGATGTTCTGTCGGCCGAGATCGTTCCCACCGTGGCGGCGGCTGCCGCCAAAGTGTTACAACAGGCTTCGCCGATCGCGCAGCGGCTCGTGAGGCGCGAGCTTCAGCGAGTCGTGTATCTCGGCAGCAATGAGCTGCGAGGTCTGGCCTCGGAGGCCGCTCTCAAACTGCTCGAGCTGAGCGATGGCAAGGTCGTGGCGCTCGCCGATTCGACGCTCGGCTTCCGTCACGGGCCGAAGACGGTGATCAACGACAAGACCCTGGTCGTCGTGATGGTGTCGAATGACTCATACACGCGTGCCTACGATCTGGATCTGCTGGCGGAGCTGCGACGGGACGCCCGCGCCGGCGCCATTCTCGCGCTCAGTGCCCGGCATGACGGATTGCCCGAAGGAGAAAACGTGGTTTACGACGCATTGGGCGATAGCAGCGACCTCGAGCTGTCGTTCGCGCACATTCTGGTGGCTCAGAGCTACGCGCTCTTGCAATCCCTCGCGCTCGGGCTCACCCCGGATCGGCCGAACGCGGCGGGCGTGGTCAATCGCGTCGTGCAGGGGGTGACGATTCATCCTTGGTCGGAGCATCGCGAGCATGTTTCTCGGCGTTGATGGCGGGGGCACCAAGACCGCTTATGCGCTGATCGATTCAGCCGGTCGCATCCGCGCGCGGCATGTGGGACCGAGCGTGAGTCATCTGGCCGAAGGATTCGCGCGGGCCACGGAGTTGCTGATTGCCGGTATCGCAGTGACGCTGGAACAAGCGGCCACCGCGCCAGCCAAGCTGACATTCGCCTTCGTCGGGTTGCCGGCGTACGGCGAAGACAGCGCGACCACTGCCACGATGGAGGCAATGCCGGCGTCGTTGCTGGAGGTGAATCGCTATCGATGCGGCAATGACACGGTGTGCAGTTGGGCCGGTTCGCTGGCTTGCCGAGATGGCATCAGTGTGATTGCGGGCACGGGATCTATTGCTTATGGCCGTTACGCCGGACGCGAAGCTCGCGCGGGCGGCTGGGGCGAGCTCATCGGCGACGAAGGCTCGGCGTACTGGATTGCTCGCGAGGGATTGAATCTGTTCTCTCGAATGAGCGATGGCCGGGCTGTGCGCGGGCCGCTTTATGAATTGGTACGAGCCCGTTTCGGCATCGCCGTCGATCTCGATCTCTGTGCTCGCATTTACGGCGAGTCGGGCAATGTGCGCAGTGGGTTCGCTCAGTTCGCGATGCTGGTGCATGAAGCCGTACAGGCGGGCGATGCGCAGGCGATGACCATTTTCGATCGAGCCGCGAAGGAACTGGTCGAGTGCGTCTCGGCCGTGCGTCGCTCGTTAGCGGTCCCGGAGGGTGAGATCATTCCAGTGTCGCACAGTGGCGGTGTATTCAACGGCGCTACATTCTCGCGTGACGTTTTCCGCCGTGCGCTCGGGACTGCGAACGCCAGGTTCGAGTACCGAGCTCCGCTGTACACGCCGGATATCGGAGCGGCGTTGTATGCAGCTCAACTTGCGGGGCGGCCGCTCGCAGAATCAGCCATGGAAACATTGAGGCAGCAGTGCGCGGCATAAGCGTGGCCCTCGCGATCCTGCTTTCATCCGTTGCGATCGCGCACGCGGAGCAGCCTCCGTATCAAGAGACGGACTTCACGAAGGTTGAGAAGATCGACGCACACGTCCACTTGCACGGCACGTTGCCGACATTCATGGCACGCGCGGCCAGCGACAACTTTCGACTGCTGACCATCAACGTCAACTACGGCGATTTTCCGCCGCTTCCGCAGCAGCATCGGGATGCGCTGGCCCTGCGGGCCGCTTATCCCGGGCGCGTGGCATTCGCAACGACCTTTGACGCCGCCGGCAGCAAGCGGCCAGGGTGGGAGCAGGACGTAAAGCATCAGCTGAGCGAAGCGCTCGATGCTGGCGCGGTCGCCGTCAAAGTTTGGAAAGACATCGGCATGCAGCAGCGGGACCCCGACGGTCGGGTGGTGATGATCGATGATCTGCGATTCACACCCATATTTCGCATGCTCGAAGAGCAGGGCACCGTCGTGCTGGGACATCTCGGGGAGCCGCGCAATGCCTGGCTGCCGTTGGTGCAGATGACCGTGAACGGGGATCGAGAGTACTTCAAGGAACATCCGCAATATCACATGGCCACTCATGCCGAGTGGCCGAGCTATGAGCAGCAGATCGCCGCGCGCGACCGCATGCTCGACCGCCATCCCAAACTTCGGTTCGTCGGCGTGCACCTGGGCTCGCTGGAGTGGAGCATCGATCGGATCGGCGACTTCTTGATTCGCTATCCCAAGGCGTCCGTGGATATCGCCGCCCGACTGTCACATCTGCAACTGCAAGCAAGCGTCGATCGGGAGCAGGTCCGGCGGTTCTTCATTCAATTCCAGGATCGGATTCTGTACGCGACCGACATCGCCTGTCAGGGCCCGCAGGAAGACAGCG
Source organism: Pseudomonadota bacterium (assembly GCA_023391815.1). Taxonomy (GTDB): domain Bacteria; phylum Pseudomonadota; class Gammaproteobacteria; order Steroidobacterales; family Steroidobacteraceae; genus Steroidobacter. The sequence continues at coordinate 137,328 of JAEWAF010000043.1, read as the reverse complement.
CGTGCGCCGCTCAAGCGGACCAAGCCTGGCGCGAAGACTGGCGCTTCCTCAGCAGCGCGGACACGCTGCGCTCGGCGGAGTTCGACGCGTCTTTCCGGGGCTTGGCGTTACCGCGGGACGTCATCGACAAAATCTACAGCGGCAACGCCCGCCGCCTGTTTCCGACGGCATGGCCTGAAGGGCAGTAATTCTCGGCGTGGCTCTTCGGAGTGATGCCGACCAGCGCATAGGATCGAAACAATGCGCTATCTGCCCTGCGATGAGAGTTTCATGCGTTCGCATTCCTTGTTCGTGCTCATTCCCGCCACTGTGCTGGGGACGAGCGCTCCGGTGCTCGCTCAGAATGGACCGGCGTGCGCATCGGGCGCGTGGACCGGCTCGATCACCTATACCCGCACCGTGCAGTTCGACGATGAGAAGACCGTCGAGCGGGTCTCGAATCGCGGTCTGGATTACAACCAATCGCGGCTTCAGTATGAGTACCGGGCGAATGTAGCGGTCCTCGAAGATCCGGACAGCGAGGGGCTGGGCAGCGTCGGTAAAGCCACGGTCACGCATCAGCAGACCTTCAATGAAACCGCCTCGTCGAGCGAGAAAAACTCCTGCGATCAGGGCAAAAGCTGGCAGACGATGACCGGCAACTTCACGAAGCAGTCGTCGATCTCCGGCAACGGTACGGGTGAGTCCAGTGTGAGTGTGGATATACGCGACGACGGCACGTATGCAGTCAGCGTCTCCGCGCCCCGCATCAAGGCCCAGCTGGCCGGCACGGAGAGCGCGACTTACAGCGGTCAATGCCGGCCGAAGGAAGGCAAGACGACCAGCTTGCCGCCGACGCAGGTGGAAGTGGAAGGCGGTGCGCTGACCAGCAGCGGTCGCGACCGTCTCAATCCCTCCAACCCCAACCGGATCTCCGGCTCCTATGCGCAGACCAATGCGAACGTCACCGAGCGCATGACCTGGAACCTCGAGAAGTGCGGCGCGCCGCTGCGTATCGTCGATATCACCTTCGAGGACATGAAGTTTCCGAACTGGAACCAGTGGCAACCGGTGCTCGAGCAGCGAGGCACCATCGACGGCAATCTGGTGAAGATCAAAGCCAAGGTGCTGAATACCTCGGCGGAGGCGAAGAGCGGCGAAGTGATTTTCAAGGAGACTTATCGCGGCGATAAATGGGACGGCGCGAAACCCGACAAGGCGCTGCGGGACACCGCGCTGAGCGTAAGCGTCGAGCCCGGCGAAACCAAGGACGTCGAAATGCTCTGGGATTCCTCCGGCTACGCCTGGTACGACGACGGCCGGCCGCGGCTCGTACAACGGATCAAGGCCGAGCTCAAGGAACGCAACCGGCTGGTCAACGACATGGTGCAGAACCTGAAGGTCGCGCCCAAGCCGCTGGTGCTCGTGCATGGGTTGTGGAGCGATTGGACCGTGTTCCAGTCGTGGCAGAACATGCTGACGACGACGCATTCCTACGACTGGAAAGCGTTCCCGGTGGGCGAAGTCACGAACAAGGGAATCATCAACACCGGTCGGACGGTGTTTTCGCCGGAGCAGACCAACACGATGCCGGACAACGCCGCCGTGCTCGGCCGGTACATCACTTATGCGCAAGAAGATCGCAACGCCTGGCACGTCGATGTGGTCGCGCATTCGGTCGGCGGGCTCATCGGTCGCTACTACATCAACGCGCTGATGCCGGCGCCGTATCAGGACGGTCGTCCGCAGGTTTCTCATCTGTTCATGCTCGGCACGCCGAATATGGGTACGCCGTGCGCCGATGTCATGGACATTGCGTTCCGTCTCACGGGCAAGACGCCGTACGTGATTCAGGACATTCGTCAGGACGACATGGCGCAGTTCAATCGCCGCTTCCCGCAGAGCCGGGGCGTGAAGCTCGCGTCGCTCGCGGGCGATGCGCTGCCGACCATGTGCAAGACGATCGTGCCGAACGACGGCTTCGTGCCGGTGCCGTCGGCGCACTGGACCATTGCCGATCGCGTGACCCAGTCGCGCCTGCATACCGATATGATCGGGCCGGAGACGTTCTCCAGCTTCATCCGGCCGCGACTGGCGATCGGTCCGTCCGGCAATCACGCGCCGGCTGCGCCGAATCTCGGCAGCGATAATTCGTGGCGTCAGGGCGAAGCGCGTTTCATGAATGCGTCGTACCGGCTGGCGGCCGCGCCCGCTGCGAAGGAAACATTGAAACCCGATTTCGCCAAGGCCGTGGCTCTGACGGCGAAGCAATCGATCGATGTGGAAATTCCGGTGAAGCAAGCCGCGAACTTCGGCATCACGTTCATGGCGGCCAGCGAGGTGTCGGCGACATTGTTCGACGACAAGGGCGCCATCGTCGGCAAGAATCTCACAAAGACCGCCGAGGCCAACGCCACCTTCCGCTCCATCGTCATCGATAAAGCCGTCGCCGCCGGGACCTGGAAATTGCGATTGGAGAACACGGCGGCACAGCCGCGTGAAGCCGTGATCGCAGCCTGGCAGAACGCCACGAGGCCCGGCACGCCGGGCAACCTCGTGGCTCAACGCTGACGCTACGCTTTCAACGACGTCGCCGTCAGTGGCAGCTTGCGTATCCGCTTGCCCGTGGCGGCGAAGATGGCGTTGGTCACTGCCGGCGCGATGGCGGAACAGCCAGGCTCACCGATACCGCCGGGCGCATCGCTGCTCTTGACGATGTGCACCTCGATCGTGGGAGCCTCGTTGATTCGCATCACCCGGTAATCCGTGAAGTTGTTCTGCTGCACGCGACCTTTGTCGAAAGTGATTTCGCCCCACAGTGCGGCGCTCAGGCCGAAAATCACTCCGCTTTCGATCTGGGCAACCACCGTGTCGGGATTGACGACGTGACCGCAGTCCACCGCGCACACCACGCGATGGACTTGCACCTCGCCGTCGGCACCGACGGAGATCTCCGCGACCTGGCTCATGTAGCTGCCGAAGGCGAACTGCACCTGGATGCCACGACCGACGCGTCGACCTTCGATGGGCCGCATCGGCTTCGACCAGCCCGCCTTGTTGGCGGCGAGCTCGAGCACGTTGCGCATCCGAGGCTGGTTCTGAAGCAAGCGTTGTCGATAGGTGAAAGGATCCTGTTTGGCCGCCGCGGCCAGCTCGTCGATGAAGCTCTCCACGACCCAGATGTTGTGAGTCGCGCCCACACCGCGCCAGAACGCGGTCGGCACATCCGACTCGTGCCGCACATACTCGACGCGAACGTTCGGAATGGCGTAAGGCTGATCTTTTGCGCCTTCGACCGCATCGCCGTCGATGCCGTTCTTCACTGCGGCCGGCGCGAAGCGGGCCATGATGGAAGAGCCGGTGATGCGGTGAAACCAGCCGATGGGCATGGCCTTCTCGTCGAGACCCGCGGACATGCGATCGAGATAATAAGGACGATACATGTCGTGCTGAATGTCGTCCTCGCGCGAATAGACAACCTTCACCGGGCCGTTCGCTTGCTTCGCGATCTGCACCGCTAGCGCGATGAAATCCGTTTCGAGCCGACGCCCGAAACCGCCGCCGAGATAATGGTTGTGAACCCGCACCTTGTTCAGTGGCAGGCCGGTGATTTTGGCCGCGGTGCCTTGAGCGAGCGCGGCGACTTGAGTGCCCACCCAAAGCTCGCACATGCCGTCGCGCAGATCGACGGTGCAGTTCACCGGCTCCATGGTGGCGTGCGCCAGATAGGGCATTTCGTAGACCGCTTCGATTTTGCGAGGGGCGGTCCCGATGACCTGAGTTGCCTGCCCGTCGTTGCGAGCTACGGCACCTTGCTTCTCCGAAGCGGCTCGCAATCCGGCGACCAGCGTCTCCGTGGTCAGCGATGCGTTCTTGCCCTCGTCCCAGGTAGGAGAGAGCGCCGCGAGCCCTTGTTTGGCGGCCCACATGTGATCGCCGAGCACCGCGACCGCGTTGTCGAGCTTGACTACCTGACGCACGCCTTTGACCGCCATTGCTTTCCGCTCATCGGCGGACTGAAGCTTGCCGCCCAGCACCGGCGAGATGGCGACGGCCGCGACACTCATGTTCGGCAATCTCACATCGATGCCGAAACGCGCTTTGCCGTCGACTTTGTCGGGTGAGTCGAGGCGCTTGTGCGCCTTGCCGATCAGAGTGAAATCTTTCGGCTCTTTCAGCGCCACGTCCTTCGGCACCGGCAGTTTCGCCGCGGCATCGACGAGATCACCGTATTTCAGCGAACGATTGCTGCCCGAGTGAGTGACCACGCCTTTGCGTGCGGTACAAGTGTTGGGATCGACCTTCCACTGCTGAGCCGCCGCCGAGACCAGCATGGTTCGAGCGGTGGCCCCGGCCTGACGCAATGGTTTCCAGGTGCCGCGAATCGAGGTGCTGCCGCCGGTTACTTGACCGCCCAGCAACGGATCGCCGTAGAGCGCGTTGTCCGCGGGCGCCTGTTCCAGTTTGACCTGATCGAGATCGACTTCGAGCTCTTCGGCGATCAGCATGGGCAGGGCAGTGAATGTGCCCTGGCCCATCTCCACTTTGTGAATGATCAAAGTCACCACGCCGGCTTGGTCGATGCGGATGAATGCATTTGGCGAGAGGCCGGAGGACTCCTGTGTCGCTGCGCTCGTGGCCTGGCCAACCGCCGCCTCCGGCGGCTTTTTGTTTCGTGACTGCTCAGCCGCGAATCCCGGTAACGCAAACGCCAGAATCAGTCCGCCGCCGCCTTGCAGGAATCGTCGTCGCGAAGTGCTCGATTCGCCGAGCGAGCGAATGAACGTGCTCATGTCGTTGCCGCCGCGCGCTTGATGGCGGTACGAATGCGTCCATAGGTGCCGCAACGACAAATGTTGCCGGCCATGGCCGCATCGATATCCGCATCCGAGGGCCGGGGGTTGGTCGCGAGCAGCGCGGTCGCGGACATGATCTGTCCGGACTGACAGTAGCCGCACTGGACCACGTCGATATCACGCCACGCGGCCTGGATTCTGCGACCGACCGGATCCTGGTCCATCGCCTCGATGGTCGTGATCTTCTTGCCAGCCACCGCGGAAACGGGCGTGACGCATGAGCGGGTAGGCTGGCCCTCGACGTGCACCGTACATGCGCCGCAAGCCGCGATTCCGCAGCCGAACTTCGTGCCGGTCAGGCCGACGACGTCTCGAAGCACCCATAGCAGGGGCATGTCGTCGGGGACATCGAGAGAATGGGATTGGCCATTGACGGACAGCGCGAGCATACAGCCTCCATGACAAGCGATAGCGGGCGGGGGCGTACAAGGACGCCTGTAGCACGGACAGGTTCCTACTTTTGCGTGACGTGCGCCAATTACTGAGACTACGATCCGCCATCCGTGCGCCAGCGATAATAAATCGATGACGGTAGCGTCGGTGAACTTTCTCGGCGGGCGCGCGTTCCGTCAGACTGTCCAGGGGAGGAACAAACATGCCGACGTCGATTCGCCGTCGTTTGCTGCCGTGGATGAGCGCCTGGGGCGCGGGGTTGCTGCTCATCAGCGCAGTAGCAGGGCAAGCGCTCAGTGCGCCGACCAGCCGCGAGGATTGCGAACGGTCGTTCAAGCCGAGCAGCGGTCAACCCGGCAAGGACGTGGTCTGGGTGCCGACCAACGATCCGCTGGTCACTCGCATGCTCGAGATGGCGCAGGTCGGTAACAACGATCTGGTGTACGACCTCGGCGCCGGCGACGGCAAGATTGCGATCGCGGCCGCCAAGCAGTTCGGGGCCCGCGCGGTCGGTGTCGAGTACAACCCCGACATGGCGCAACTGGCTCAGTGCATGGTGCGCGTGGAAGGCGTCGCCGACCGGGTCAAAGTCATTCAGGGCGACATCTTCCAGACCGATTTCAGCGCGGCTGACGTAGTGACGCTTTATCTGCTTCCGGAGCTGAATCTGCGCCTGCGTCCCACCATTCTGAAGATGAAGCCGGGCACGCGCGTCGTCTCGCATTCGTTTCTGATGGACGACTGGCGGCCGGATGAAAGCTCGGTGTCGACCGATGGCGCGGCGTATCTGTGGATCGTTCCCGCCGAGGTCGCTGGCCGATGGACCTTCAAACAGCAACACGGCAAGGACAGCTTCAATGTGAATCTGGTGCAAACGTTCCAGAAGCTATCCGGCACGGTGGGCAAGGGCACGGCTGACATCACGAATGCCGAGGTGCACGGCACGAAGATCGAGATGATGTTCTCGGAGGGGGGTGTGCACACTCGCCTCAAGGGCGAGTTGAAAGGCAACCGGATCGAGGCGCAGGTCACCCGTAACGACGCGACCTCCACTTATATCGGCACGCGTCTGTAGCGCATGAGCTCCGCCCTCGAAGGCGATCGCGCGAACGGGCAAAAGGACACGCCATCGACAGCGCCCGATGTGCCGACGCCGACGCTGAGCGTCTTCGATGCGATCATGATCACGGTGGGCATCGTGATCGGTGCCGGTATTTTTCAGACGCCCTCGCTGGTCGCGGGGATCGCGGGCTCACCGGCGCTGATGTTGACCGCGTGGGTTCTGGGCGGGGTGCTTTCGCTGATCGGGGCGCTGACTTACGCGGAGCTGGCGACGACCTATCCGAGCGCGGGCGGCGACTACACCTTTCTCACGCGAGCCTACGGCAGGAATGTGAGTTTCCTGTTCGCCTGGGCTCGCAGTGCCGTGATTTGCACCGGTTCGATTGCGTTGCTCGGGTTCATCCTCGGCGATTATCTGACGCGGCTGTCCAGTCTCGGCCAGTACTCATCGGCGTGGTATGCGGCGCTGGCGACCGTGCTGCTGACGATCATCAACCTGATCGGGCTGCACGGCTCCTCGCGAATGCAGAATGTCCTCACGTTACTGGAGATTTCGGGCGTGTTGCTGGTCGCCGTTGCCGGCATGACATTGGAACCGTCGGCGTCGGCGGTCGCACCAGCCGTCTCGCAAGGGGCAGGAGCGTTCGGCCTCGCGATGGTATTCGTACTGTTGACCTTCGGTGGCTGGAACGAAGCGGCGTATGTATCCGCCGAGGTTCGCGGCGGGCCGATGGCGATCGTGCGAGCGCTGGTCGTTTCGATCGGGATTATCACACTGGCCTATCTGCTCTTCGTCGCGAGCGTCTTGCACGGTCTCGGCTTCGAGCAGCTCAAGGCGAGTCAGGCGGTCGGTATCGACGTGATCGAGCGGGCGTTCGGATCGTTCGGCGGCCAGCTGCTCGGGGTGATCGTTGCGATTGCCTCGCTCACGTCGATGAACTCGACCATGATCGTCGGCGCGCGTAGTAACTATTCCGTGGCGCTGGACTGGCCGGCACTGGGTTTCATGGGGCGTTGGCAGGGGGCGCGTCATGCGCCGATGGCGGGTTTCATCGTCCAGGCGCTGATTGCACTGGCGCTGATCGTATTCGGCGCGCTGGAGAAGGACGGCTTCTCCACCATGGTTGAATTCACCGCGCCGGTGTTCTGGTTCTTCTTCATGCTCAGCGGGATCGCGCTGTTGGTCTTGCGTCGACGAGATCCCGCACGCGCTCGGCCTTTCCGTGTGCCGCTATATCCGGTGCTGCCGTTGATCTTCATCGCGACGTGCGCGTATCTGCTGTACTCGAGCATCACGTACGCGCAATCGAAACACGCGAGCTATGTCGCGCTGCTGGTCATGATCAGCGGTGGATTGGTGCTGCTGGCTTTGCGGCTGCGTGAGTCTAAGGCGTCTTGAGCCCTTTACCGGTCGCCGCCCAGTAGATGCCGCCATACAAGTGGTGCATGAAGAACGGGTCGGAGTAGGTGGCCGGCAGATGTCCCAACGCCGTGTAGAAGGCGCGGCCGCCGTCATAGGGCTGGTACCAGCTGATCGGATGCAAGGGCTGGGATTTGGCTTCCGCGCGACGCTGTTCGGAAGGCTGATACGTCGACTCGTCCACCGACAATAAATATTTCAGCGCGGGCGAGCGGGAGGCGTCGAACTCGTACCATTCTTCGGTTGCGAGAAAGCGCTCGGCGAAGCGTTCCATTCCTGGAAAGTCGCGGCTCTCGACCTTGACCATCGCGGTCTGGATCGCTGGATGACGGCGGAACATGTGGCCGAGCATCTTGGTGTACCAGGGCCATTGATATTCGGTGTCGGCAGCGCTGTGCACGCCGACGAAACCGCCGCCTCGGCGGATATAGCGCTCGAACGTGGCTTGCTGCTGATCGTTCAATGCGTCGCCGGTCGTGAGCAGGAACAGGACGGCCGCGTGCTTGGACAGCTCCTCGTCCTTGAACAGACGATTGGGATCTTCGGTCCAGAACACCTCGAAATGATGCAGCTTGCCGAGCTCGCGAATCCCGGTCACCGCTTCATTGATGGATTCGTGATGCCAGCCCGCGGTCTTGCTGAACACCGCGACACTGAACTGCTGAGAGAGTGCGGCCGGCGCAAGCAGGCAGCTCATCGCCGCCAGCAACCAGGTTTTCAGATGCTTCATAGAGTCGCCTTCAGTTCGCGTTGACTGCCCGCTCGAAAAATGTGGTGATGGTTCGGATCAGCCGGGCACGGTTGACCTTTTTGCTGTCGGCGATCGCCGCATCGACCCCGCCGTGCAAGGAATGAAACAGCATGACGGCGGTCGCGCGGGGCTCCTCGCTGATCCAGGCTCCGGCTTTCGTGCCCTCGCTCAGCACTCTCGTCAACTGATCGATGACCGGATTGTTGCTCATCGAATGCCGATCGTACTCCTGATGCATCTCATGAAAGATCACATCGTGCAGTCGGACCTGATCGAGGTAGCCTTCGATGAGGGTGCGCACCCATGCCTGCAGCCGAAGCCGCCAGCGGCCCGGCCCGCACCGATCCATCGCGTGCTCGAGCCGTGCCAGGAAGCTCGTGACGAAACGTTCCTGGATCGCGTGGAGCAGCGCCTCTTTGGAGGGGAAATAGAGATAGAACGTGCCTTTGGCGATCTTCGCGGCACTCGCTATCTCGTCGATGCTCGTCGCACCGATGCCTTTGTCGACGAATAGTCGTTGCCCGACATCCAGCAATTCTTCACGACGCAGCTCGGCCGGCTTGGTACGGGGACGCCCCCGCGCTCGTGCTGACGCCGTCACTTATGCGACGCCGGCCAGCGTGGCTTCGACGGCCGCGCGATTGAATGTGAGATCGTGAGGTCGAAAGGCGCGGGCTTCCAGCCAGACCAGCGCCGTGCTGATCGACGCGAATGTCGCTGTGGGTATGCCGAACAGCGGGTGCGTCTCCATGTGCGGCATCTTCTCGAAATGCGCGCAGGGAATGACGGAGGCGAGGCCGATGACGTTACGTCGAATGGACCGGCGCTGCGCGTCCAGCCACCAGCTGAGCACACGATCGCGCTCGGCGAGCTGGCCCTCGTCATGGCCGCTGAATATCTGCAAAGCCGCGAACGGCTCGTTCCACGACAACCAGTCACGCCAGCGCGCGGCGACTTCCCGCAGATCTTCAGCCAACGTATGACTGTCGATGATGGAGACGACCAGCGGCCACTGGCTCACGTCGTGCTGTGTCATGGACAAATAATGACTGGCGGTCAGTCGGCAGTCAAATAAATGCGAACGGATTGCATTTGATGATACCGGTTGCATCGGCATCCGACCCAAGCACCCGTTGCAACCGGGGGCGGGATCGTCCAGGCTCACCCCATTACAACGTCGGAGCGAGCATGGCGAGCCGGCCGGACCTGCATATGAGGTTGTTGCTCATGGCGCTGCTGGCCGGGCCGGTCGGCGCCGCCGACCATGAACACGCTTCGTTGGGGAAGGTCGACTTCCCGGTGTCGTGTTCTACGGCGGCGAAGGCACAGTTCAATGACGCCGTTACGCTGCTCCATCATATGACCTATCCGCAGGCGCGAGAGGCGTTCGAACAGCTCATCCAGATCGAGCCGGACTGTGCCATGGCGCACTGGGGCGTGGCGATGACATTGTTTCAGCCGTTGTGGCCGACGCGTCCGAATGCCGCGGCGCTCGCTCGCGGATGGGACGAGGTGCGGAAGGCAAAGTCGTTGCCATCGACGCCGCGTGAATCGCAGTTCATCACCGCCGCGGAAGCATTCTTCATCGAGCCCGAGTCATCGGATTACTGGGCCCGCATTCGCCGCTGGGAACAGGCGTCCAGGCACGCTTATGAGGCATTGCCCGGTGACGATGAGGCAGCGATCTTCTATGCGTTATCGCATCTCGCGACGAGTCCCGCTAGCGGCAACCTGCGCGAACATGCAGACGAGTCCGCTGAGATCCTGCTGAATGTGTATCGGAAACAGCCGGATCATCCCGGTGTGATGCATTACCTGGTGCACGCGAATGACGTGCCGGGCCGCGAGCACGAGTTGCTCGAGATCACCAGGAAGTACGACTCGATCGCACCCGACAATCCGCACGCGCTCCACATGCCCACGCACATCTACACGCGCCTGGGCGATTGGGACGGTGTGATCAAGGGCAACCTCCGCGCGGCCGACGCGGCTTTGTCACATCCGGCCGGCGAGAAGGGCGAGTTGGTGTGGGACGAGTTCGCGCATGCCATCGAGTATCTGGTCTACGCCTATCTGCAACAGGGCGCCGACGTATCGGCCGCCGAGCAGCTGCGCCGACTACAGAACACACCGCGAATGGAGCCGACGTTCAAGACCGCATTCCATCTTGCGTCCACGCAATCTCGATACGCACTCGAGCGGCGCGACTGGATCGCGGCGTCCAAGATCGAGCCTCGCACGCCCACGTATCTCGATTGGGATCGTTTCATGTGGGCCGAGGCAACTGCGCGGTTCGCGCGCGGTCTCGGTGCTGCCCATCTGCGCATGAACGATGAAGCGCAGCTCGCGCTCACCCGGCTCGGTGAATTGGAGGGCGTCGCTCGCAAGGCCGGCGAGGATTTGTTTGCTCGCAGTATCAAGGTGCTCGATCTGGAGCTGGCCGCCTGGTCCGCGCATGCGCAAGGGCAGGAGGCGAAGAGCGTCGAGGTGATGCGCCAAGCGGCGGACTTGGAACTCGCGACACCGAAACATGCCGTCACGCCGGCGCCGACGTTGCCGGCTTACGAACTGCTGGGCGATCTGTACACCGAACAGAAGAAGCCGGCCGAGGCGCTCTCGGCCTATGAAAGGTCGTTGCAGTTGTATCCGCGCCGTTTCAATAGCTTGCTTGGCGCGGCGACGGCCGCACGTGCCGTCGGTGACACGGCGAAGGCACGGGCTTTCTACACGCAACTGGTTGAACTGGCGGCGCCGGATTCGCCACGAAAGTCGCTCAAGGAAGCCCGAGCATATCTCGCGAAGCGATGATCAAGCTGCGATCTTCGCGGCCGCTTTCCGGCAGCGATCGAGCAAGCGCGCATCACCGGATTGCTCCGCGTATGCAATGAACTCATCCGTTGGGCCGCGCCACTGCAGGGCATCGACGTTGTCGAACAATGGCGCATCGGTACGCAACGTGGCGAGGCGCTTGAACAGCAGGGCCATTTCCAGGCGCTCTCCGCTCAGCACGTCGACGGGAAATTGTTCGATCGGCCCGTATTTGTTCACCAGGCGCGCGGCGCCGACCTTGCCGATGCCTTCCAGTCCGGGATACCCGTCGGCGGTATCGCCGACCAGCGCGAGATAATCCGGAATCAAAGCGGGCGGCACGCCGAATTTCTCTTGCACGTCCTTGGCGTTCCGGATCGCTTTGCTTTTTCGATCCATCTGCACGATGCGATCTTCCTGCACGCACTGAGCCAGGTCCTTGTCGGGGGTCCAGATGCACACCTTCTCGACGCGAGGATCGAGTGCCGCCAGATGCGCGGCCGAGGCCAGCGCGTCGTCGGCCTCCAGTTCCACCATCGGCCAGGTCGCGACGCCCATCGCGACCAGCGCGCGCTCGAGCGGATGAAATTGAGCCCACAGCGCCGGCTCGATGCCGTCGCCCGTTTTGTAACCCGGCCACAGCGGATTACGAAACGATTCGATGACATGGTCGGTGGCGACGCCGATGTGGGTCGCGCCTTGCTCGATCAATTCCAGCACCGTGTGCAACACGCCGTTGGCCGCGCCGAGCGGCTTGTCGTTGCCCTTGTTGAAGCGACGCAGGCCATAGAAATGACGAAACAGCTCGTAGGTGCCGTCGACCAGATGGATGATCATGCGCTCGTCCGGAAATCGGGAGCGGGTGAGTCTGACACGCGCGCCCGGTGGCGTCGAACGCGGCACGGGGTGGCTTGCCCGCGAGCGGGCAAGACCGGGGCATCGGCCCGACCCGCTGTGTTAATTTACCTCGTGATCCTGGAGACCCGCGCTGGAATGACTCAATTCGATGCTTTGTTCGACGGCCGTTCGTTCGCGGCCCTGCTGTTCGACATGGATGGCACGCTGCTCAGCTCCATCGAGGCCGCCGAAAGAGTCTGGACGCGCTGGGCCGCTCAGTTCGGGATCGATGCGCGCACGTTTCTGCATGGCATTCACGGTCAGCGTGCGGTCGATTCGGTGCGTCAGCTGAATATCCCCGGCGTCGATCCGGTCGCCGAGGCACATGCCATCACACTTGCCGAGATCGACGACGTCGAGGGCGTGCATGCGATTGCCGGCGCACGCGAGTTCGTATCGAAGCTGCCTCAGGATCGCTGGGCCATCGTGACATCGGCGCCGCGTGCGCTTGCGGTTCGACGACTCGCCGCGGCGGGCTTGACGCCACCACGTGTGTTCATCACCGCCGAGGATATTCCCAGAGGCAAGCCCGATCCGGCGTGTTATCAACTCGCCGCGCGCCAGCTCGGATGGAGCGCCGATGACTGTCTGGTGTTCGAAGATGCGGCCGCTGGCATCCGAGCGGGTGAAGCGGCGGGCGCTGCGGTGGTGGTAATCACGGCCACGCATCAGCACCCCATGGACACTCCGCATCCCACCTACGCCGATTACAGCGGACTTCAGGCCACAATCCGACCGGACGGTCGGTTACAGATGAGTTCCCTTTCAACGAGGAAAATCTGACATGACACTTATTCCGCGGTCCCGCCAGCGCGAGGGCCGCCGATAGTGCGACAATGCGGCCCTCAGCGAGGACACCGTCATGGCAGATTTTTCAGCATTCCCCATCACCAGGAAATGGCCCCCCCGGCATCCTGACCGGCTGCAACTGTATTCGTTGCCGACGCCGAACGGCGTGAAGGCTTCCATCGCATTGGAAGAGATCGGTCTGCCGTACGAGGTGCATCGGGTCAGCTTCGACACCAACGATCAACTCACGCCGGAATTCCTGTCGCTCAATCCGAACAACAAGATTCCGGCCATCCTCGATCCGAACGGCCCGGGCGGCAAGCCACTGGCCTTGTTCGAGTCGGGCGCTATCCTGATCTACCTGGCCGACAAGACCGGCAAGCTGATGCCCCAGGATCCCATCCTGCGCTATCAAACCATTCAATGGCTGATGTTTCAGATGGGCGGCATCGGGCCGATGTTCGGCCAGGTCGGCTTCTTCCATAAATTCGCCGGCAAGGAAATCGAAGACAAGCGGCCGCGCGATCGTTACATCAACGAATCGAAGCGTCTGCTCAACGTGCTGGACAAGCACCTGGAAGGCAAGAGCTGGATGATGGGCGATCAATACACGATCGCCGACATCGCGATCTTCCCCTGGGTGCGCAACCTCGTCGGGTACTACGAAGCCGGCGAATTGGTCGGCTTCAAGAACTTCCTGAACGTGCAGCGGGTGCTGCACGCGTTTCTGTCGCGGCCCGCGGTGGAAGCGGGCTTGAACATTCCGCCGACGCCGAAGAAGTAGCGCCCGCTACAGATCGGCGAGCGGGTGTGTCGAGTTAGGCCAGACGGGCGCTGTGAAGTGCCCGTCGATCCATTGCGGCGTGACTTCGGCGAGCGTGCGCGGTCGCCACTGCGGCTTGTTATCCTTGTCGATCAAGAGCGCACGCACACCTTCCGTCAAATCCGGCCGTGCGCAGCACTGGACTGCGACGATGAGCTCGAGTCGAAAGGTGTCCGCGAGCTCGAGCGATTGAGCGCGCCGTTGCAGCTCAAACCCCAACACGGCAGAAGTGGGTGAGCCCGCCGCAAGGGTTCTGGATGCACGCCGCAACCATTCTTCGTCGCCGTCGTAACTAACGATCCGAGACACCATGTCCTCGACGCGGTCGCCCTGACAGAACGCTTGGATCTCTTGCTCATACGCCGTGAAGTTGGACGCGGGCATGATGCCCGTCGCTTGACCTGCAAACTCCCGGAGCAGGGCGGAGAGCACTGCGCGATTCTCCTGTGCATCGGTCGTCCACCTTGCTTGGGGTAAGCGTGCGAACACCGCATCTCGATCGGTGGAGCGAAGGAAGTGATCGGCCAGGCCGCCGACGAGCGCGTCACGGCCATTGATCTGCACGCCGGTCAGTGCCATGAACAGTCCGAGACGGATCGGCATTCGGCGTAAAAACCAGCTCGCGCCGACGTCGGGGAATAGTCCGATGGTGACTTCTGGCATCGCGACGCGCGACGTCTCGGTAACGACGCGATGACTTGCGCCGGCCATCAATCCCAATCCGCCGCCGAGCACGATGCCGCTGCCCCAGACCAGCAGGGGTTTTGGGTAGCGATGGATCAAATAATCCAGTCGATATTCTTCGGCGAAGAAGGCGACTGCGGTTGGATTCGGCACGACCTCCGGTTGATCCTTGAGGGTCTTGTACAGGCTGCGGATGTCACCTCCGGCACAGAACGCTTTCTCGCCCGCGCCGTGCAGAACCACGCACGCGATGTTTGGATCGTCGGCCCAGCGTCGCAGCTGCGGGTAGAGCAGACGAATCATCTCGAGCGACAAGGCGTTCAACGATTTCTCGGCGTTGAGCTTTGCAACGCCCAGGCGGAGGTCGTGTTGCGTGGGAATCTCTTCGAAACGCACGCAGGCGCTTTCGGCCTGCGCCGAGTGGCTGGAAGCATTCATCGCTGGACTGTCAGAAACCTTTGTTTGGATTGATCAGGTACTTTTCGCCGGTCGCGCGCCGGTTGTAAGCCTTGATCATGTCGGGCTGCAGAGCCTCGATGAGCGAGATCTCCGCGGTGTAGTGGCTCGCGAACGTGGTCTTCAATTCGGCCACGATGCGTTCGCGCAACTTCTGCGTGGCTTGCGGACCGATCTTCTCCAGGAACCAGGTCAGCAACCAGCCGCCGACTCCCCACGCCATGCCGACGTTGGTGCGATCGATTTCGATCGGGCGCGTGTCGAGAACGCCGTAGGTGTACACCTGTTTGTGGACGGGCGAGCCGTAGCGGTTGTAGGTCGTCAGCTTGCGATTGATGGCGGCTTCCATCGCAATCAGGATTTGATTCGCGAGCTTGCCGCCGCCGACGGCGTCGAAGGCCAGCGTGGCGCCGGTCGCGGCGATGGCGTCGGTCAATTCGTCCATGAAACGGGCGGACGTGCTGTCGCAAACGTATTTCGCGCCGAGCTTTCGAAGCGTTTCGGCTTGTTCGGCGTTACGCACGATGTTCACGAGAGGGATGCCGTCTTTCAGGCAGATCCTGTTGAGCATCTGACCCAGGTTCGAGGCGGCCGCGGTGTGAACGAGCGCCGTGTGATTCTCACGTCGCATGGTCTCGACCATGCCGAGTGCGGTGAGTGGATTGATGAAGCACGACGCGCCTTCGGCAGGTGTCGTGCCTTCCGGTAACACGAGGCAGGCGGCGGCCTTCATCACGCGGTATTGCGCGTACATGCCGCCGCCCAATGCGGCGACGGTTTTCCCCACGAGCTTCTGCGCGTCCGCGCCGGCTTTGACGACGACACCAGCGCCTTCGTTTCCGACAGTCATCGCTTGGTCGAGGCGAGGTGCCATGCCTTTCATGAGTTCGGCAGGGATTTTTGCCGTGAGTGTCGGGTTGTCAGGTGTGCCGCCGGCTTTTGCGGTCGAGAGGTCGGCGGGGCCGAGCAGCAGGCCGAGATCGGATGGATTGATCGGCGAGGCCAAGACGCGAATGACCACTTCATCTGCGGCGGGCTCGGGAATTTTCGCCTGGCGCAACGAGAGTTGCAGCTCACCGTTCGCGGTGATCAGGGATCGTAGCTGCAGATTTGAGTCGCTCATGGGAAGGCCTGCCGTGTTCGATTCAAGTGTCGCAGGTTACACCAGGGCGCGATGCTGAAGCACTCACGGCGATAGGGATGAGATTTGTACCGACAGGCGAACCGATGCGAGGGCGCGGCCGTTACCGGGACGTGATCGAGCGTCGGAGGTCGCATGGCCAGCAAACGCAAAAATTCCCTCGTGGAGAACATCAATCGTCGCAAACGTGCCGGGAAGAGTCGGCCGAAGTCGCGGTCCACGGTTAGTAAAGAGTCGTACGAGCAGATGGAGCAGGGGTGGCCGAAGTCTGGGAAGAAGAAGGCTGAGTCGAGGAAGCGGGCGTCGGCTCGGAAGTCGGGTGGGGTGAAGAAGAAGGGCACGTCCAGCAAGAGAGCGTCGGCTCGCAAGTCTAGTGGGGTGAAGAAGGCGGCGAAGAAGAAGTAACGTTTGTTGGGTCGACGAACGTGGCGTTGAACGGCGGTCGCCGCGTCGGAACAATGCGTTTGCGACGTGGGTGGCTGGCATCGCCAGGGTGGGGTCTCTCCTCCCGGCTCCGCGCTCGCCCGTCGCGCATTGCGCTCCTAGGCACCCATTGCTCTGCGCAGTCCTGCTCCGAGCAAGCCCAGGGTGTACATCAATGTACACCCGCTCGGCGGAGCGAAGCCGTGCTTCGCTTGAAGGCACCGCCGAGCCCATGATGAGCGCTGATTTCGAAAACACGTCCCTGTATTTCGAATCTGCCGGTAGGAGAGACCCCACCCTGACGATGCGGAGACGTCCGCTGTGACGTTGAGCTGTCGAACCAATGCGGCCCGCTGTGAAGTTGAGCTCTAGAACCCGTGCGGCCCAAACGTCCGCTGTGAAGTTGAGCTCTCGAACCCATTCGGCCCAAACGTCCGCTGTGAAGCTGAGATCTCGAATCCATGCGACCCAAACGTCCGCTGTGACGTTGAGCTCTCGAACCCGTGCGGCCCAAATGTCCGCTGTGAAGTTGAGTTCTTCAACCCCGTGCCGCCGAGACGTTCTCGAATCGATGCAGTCGAGATGGCCGGTGCGACATTGAGTTCCGAACTTACGCCGCTTTAACCTCGGGGTCAGACGTTTGAATTCTTCGTCCTCCTACTTGCTAGACGTCCGGTGCGACGTTGAGTCACCAAACATCGCGGCGTCTATTCTCCCGCCAGCCCACCGCCGAGAACGCGATATAACGTCACCACGTTATCACTCGCGGTGAAGCGGGCCGACACGAGCGACTTCTCCGCGTTGTATAAGGTGCGCTGGGCATCGAGCGCATTGAGAAAGGAATCTACGCCTTTCGCATATCGCGCTTCGGCGAGCTGATAACTATCGGCCGCCGCATCGACCAACGCGCGTTGCGCGTCCAATTGATCCTGGATCGTGCCGCGGACGGCGAGGGCGTCGGCGACTTCTTTGAAGGCGGTCTGAATCGCGAGCTCATATTGCGATACATACAGATCGCGCTGCGCCTTCGCATAGGACAGGTTTGCGACGTTCTCACCGCCGCGGAAGATCGGCAACAGCAGGCTCGGCGATACGGACCACACCGACACACCGTCGCTGAACAGATCCGACAGCTCCGGACTCGCGAGGCCCTTGCTGGCCGTCAGTGACAGGGCGGGAAAGAAAGCCGCGCGCGCAGCGCCGATGTTTGCATTGGCGGACTTCAGCTGATGCTCCGCCTGCAAAACGTCAGGCCGGGACAGCAGCACCGAGGACGACAGTCCCGACGGCACATCGGCGAGCCACTGATGATTTTCAGGCAGCTCCGCCGGCAATAGTTCATCCGGCAGCCGACCGCCGGTGAGCAACTCCAAAGCATTCCGATCCTGCGCAATCAGCGCCGTCGTGCTCGCCAGGTCCGCACGGGCTTGTTGATATACCGTCTCGGCCTGTCGTACATCGAGCCGCGATGAAACACCCGATTCCAACCGCTTGCGGGTCACTTCCATCGTCCGCTGAGCGCTTTCGACGGTTCTGCGGGCCAATTCGTAGCGGCTGTTATCGGCAGCCAGCGTGAGGTACGCGCTGGCGGTCTCGGCGATCAAGCTGATGCGGGTCGCGCGAGCCGCTTCTTCCGTCGCGAGATACGATTCGAGCGATGCCTTGGACAAGCTGCGCACGCGACCGAACAGGTCGATCTCGAACGCGCTCAAGCCGATGCTCGCCGAGTAGAACTCGTTTTCGAACGCCGAGCCGTTGGCGCCGCCGAAGGTGTTCAAGCTCTTCTGGCGCGTGGCGCTGAGCTCGCCATTGAATTTTGGCAACAGATCGGAGCGTTGAATTCGATACTGCGCCCGAGCGGACTGAATGTTCGCCAAGGCGCTGCGCAGATCGCGATTGTTGGCGAGCGCCTGTTCGATGACCTTCTGTAACTTGTCATCGCGAATGAACTCGCGCCACGGCAGATCGGCCGCCGTTTGCTCGCTCGCCTGAGCCGGATGGTAAGCAGCGCCGGTCGGCCAGCTATCGGCAACGGGCGCAGCCGGGCGCTCGTAACGAGGCGCAAGGGTGCAGCCCGTCAGGATCAAAGAGACGGCGAGAGTCAGAGCGGGCTTACGCATGTTGGGCTCCTTCGCTCTGAACGCTGCCTTCCGGGGCGAGCGCGGTCGCCGGACGATCCTTGAAAAGCCTGCGGACCAGAACGAAGAACAAAGGCACCAGGAAGATCGCGAGAGCCGTCGCGGTCAGGGTCCCGCCGACCACGCCGGTGCCGATGGAGATACGGCTGTTGGCGCCCGCGCCAGTGGAGACGGCGAGCGGCAGCACGCCGGCGACGAACGCGAGCGAGGTCATGATGATGGGGCGCAAGCGCAGACGCGCGGCTTCGACCGCCGCATCGATCAAGTTCGCACCGCGCAGGTAGGCCGCTTCGGCGAACTCGACAATCAGAATCGCGTTCTTCGCCGACAAGCCGATGGTAGTCAGCAGCGCCACTTGGAAGTAAACATCGTTCTCCAGGCCACGCAAGGTCGCACCGAGAACTGCGCCGATGACGCCGAGCGGAATCACGAGCATCACGGACAGCGGCACCGACCAGCTTTCATACAACGCCGCGAGACACAGGAACACGACGAGGATGGAGATGCTGTAGAGCAGGGTCTTTTGTCCGCCGGCCAGGCGTTCCTGATACGACAGGCCGCTCCAGTCGAAGCCCGCGCCCGCAGGCAGCTTGCCGACCAGTTCTTCCATCTTGTCCATGGCCGTACCGGAGCTGACGCCCGGGGCCGCCGAGCCTTGAATCGAATAGGACGCAAGACCGTTGTAGCGGCTCAGGTTCTCCGGACCGTAGGTCCACTTCGTGCTGGCGAAGGCGGAGAAGGGCGTCATCGTGCCGTTGTCGCTGCGGACGTACCACTGCGCCAGATCTTCGGGCGCGGAGCGGAACGGTGCGTCGGATTGCATATAGACGCGCTTCACGCGAGCGCGATCGATGAAGTCATTTACATAGATGCCGGCCCATGCGGCACTCAGCGACGTGTTGATGTCGGCAAGCGACAAGCCGAGCGAGCTGGCCTTCGCCTGATCGATATCGACATGCAGCTGCGGCGTGTCGGCCAGGCTGCCGAGACGCACGGCGGCGAGCGTGGCATCGGCATGCGCCATTCCCATCAGCTGATCGCGCATTTGTCTCAACTGCTCGCGAGTGACGCCGGCATTCGCCTGCAACTGGAATTCGAAGCCGCCCGACTGGCCGAGGCCGGCGATGGACGGCGGATTGAGCGAGAACACCTGCGCGTCACGAATCGAGGACAGCGCCATGGTGGCGCGCTGCGCGATCATGTCGGCGCGATTCGCCACGCCTTTGCGTTCTTTCCAGTTCTTCAGATTGACGAACGCCATGCCGGCGTTCTGGCCGCTGCCGCTGAAGTTGAAGCCCGAGATCGTGAACATCGTTTTGACGTTGTCTTTTTCGGTCTCGAGGAAATGTTTTTCGACGCGCTTGGCCACTTCGAGCGTGCGAGTGACCGAAGCGCCGGGCGGCAAGGTGAACTGGACCATGACCTGGCCCTGGTCCTCGCTGGGCAAGAAGCCGGTCGGCAGTCTCAGCAACAGCAGCGCCATCACGGCGACGATGGCGCCGAACACCAGCATGCCTTGCAGCGGACGCTTGATGACCTTGATCACGCCGTGCTCGTAGCGGGTCACGGCGCGGTCGAAGGTGCGATTGAACCAACCGAAGAAACCGCGATGCTCCTGCTCGCCGTGATGTGGCTTGAGAATCTGCGCGCACAGCGCCGGTGTGAGCACGAGTGCGACGACCACCGAGAGAATCATCGACGAGACGATCGTGATCGAGAACTGCCGATAGATGACGCCCGTCGAGCCGCTGAAGAACGCCATCGGCAGGAATACCGCCGAGAGCACGGTCGCGATGCCGATCAGCGCAGGCGTGATCTCGCCCATGGATTTCAGGGTGGCCTCGCGCGGACCGAGCCCTTCTTCACGCATGATGCGTTCGACGTTCTCGACGACGACGATGGCGTCGTCCACCAGCAGACCGATGGATAGCACCATCGCGAACATCGTCAACGTATTGATGGAGTAACCGAATACTTGCAGCACGCCGAACGTACCGAGCAGCACGACCGGCACCGCGATGGCGGGAATCAACGTCGCGCGCCAGTTCTGCAGGAACACCCACATCACGATGACCACCAGCACGATGGCTTCGATCAAGGTCTTGACCACTTCCTCGATGGAAATCTTGATGAACGCGGTGCTGTCGCGAGGGAACGAGATTTCATAGCCCGGGGGCAGGGAAGAGCGCAGCTCATCGACGACTTTGCGCACGCCTTCCGCCGTCGTCAGTGCGTTCGCACCGGGCGCGAGCTTCACAGCGAGACCGGAGGCCGGGTGGCCGTTCGCGCGAGGCACGGCGTCGTAGCTTTCGCTGCCGAGCTCGACGCGTGCGACATCGCCGAGCCGCACGGTCGCTCCGCTCGGATCGTGCTTCACGATGATGGCGCGAAACTGCTCCGGCGTTTGCAACTTCGACTGCGCGGTCACCGTCGCATTGAGTTGCTGTTCTGGCGCCGACGGCATGCCGCCGATTTTGCCGGCCGACACCTGCGTGTTCTGCGACTCGATGGCAGCACGCACGTCGCTCGGCATCAGGCTGTAGGAGAGCAACTTGGCCGGATCGAGCCAGATGCGCATCGCATATTGGGAGCCGAAAACCTGGACGCCGCCGACGCCGCGCACGCGAGCGATCGGATCCTGCATGTTGCTGACCATGAAGTCGGCGATGTCGCTGGCGGTCGAGGTATCGGTCGTGTCCGAGACCGAGACGATGATGAGGAAGTCGTTTTGTGACTTCACGACCGTCACGCCCTGTTGCTGCACCGAGGAGGGCAGACGCGGCAACGCCTGTTGCACCTTGTTCTGAACCTGCACCTGCGCGGTATCGGGATTGGTGCCCTGTTCGAACGTGACTTGAATGCTCGCCTGGCCGTTCGAGCTGCTCGAGGACGAGAAATACAACAGGCCGTCCAGACCGGTGAGCTGTTGCTCGATGATTTGCGTAACGCTGTTTTCAACGGTTTCGGCCGAGGCGCCGACATAATTGGCGCCGATGGCGACCGTCGGTGGCGCGACGTCCGGATACTGAGCGACCGGCAGCGTAGTGATGGCCGCCGTGCCGGCCAGCATGATGACGATGGCGATCACCCAGGCGAAGATGGGGCGCCCGACGAAAAATCTGGCGAGCATGCTCAGCCTCCGGTCGTGGGGGAGGCGGCTTCAGCGGCGGCGGCTTTGGTACCCGAGCCCACATCCACGGGGTTCACGGTGTCGCCGACGCGAACCTTGCTCGTGCCTTCGACGATCAACCGATCGCCCTCGGTCAGGCCACCGCTGATCAGCCAGCGATCGCCGATGGCGCGCTCGGTGACGAGCGTGCGCTGTTCGACCTTGTTGTCCGCGGTGAGCACCATGGCGGTCGCGTTGCCTTTCACATCGCGCGTGACGCCTTGTTGAGGCGCGAGGATCGCGGAGGTGGCGACGGCCTGATCGAGCACGGCGCGGACATACATTCCCGGCAGCAGCACGCCATCGGGATTCGGGAATTCGGCGCGCAACGTCACCGAGCCGGTCGACTCATCGACCGCCACTTCCTGGAATTTGATCGTGCCCGCTTGTTTGTATTGCGAGCCGTCTTCGAGCCGCAGACGCACCTTGGCCTGACCGGACTTCATGCCGGCCTCGCCGATCAACCGGCGCAGCTTCAGCAGCTCGGTGCTCGATTGCGTCATGTCCACGTAGATCGGATCGAGCGTGCGGATCGTGGCGAGCGCAGTCTCCTGATTGGCGGTGACGAGCGCGCCAGGCGTGACGGTCGACTTGCCGATGCGGCCAGAAATCGGTGCGCGCACCTTGGTGTAATCGAGATTGATCTGCGCACTGGCCAGCGAAGCTTCCATCTGGGCGACAGAGGCGAGGGCCTGTTGATAGGCCATGCGCGCGTCATCGGCCTCCTGTTGAGCAACGCCTTCGATGGCGAGCAATTCGCTATAGCGTTGGGACTTCAGACGCGTGGCGTCGACCGATGCTTTGGCATTCGCAAGCCCGGCCTTCGCTTCGGCGACCGCGGCTTCGTAAGGTGCCGGATCGATTTCATACAACACCTCGCCAGCCTTGACGCGCGTGCCTTCCTCGAAGCGGCGGAATTTGATGATGCCCGAGACCTGCGGCCTCACATCCGACATGAGATAGGGCGTGGTTCGACCCGCGAGCTCCGACTGCAACACCAAAGGCTGCGGCTGCACGGTGATGAAACCGACCTCGGTCGGGGGGCGCTTCGGCCCGCCTGCCTGATCTTTGGCACAGGCGGCCAGCGTCAGGGTCAGAGCCGCGAGCAAAACTGCGAGACCGGCTCGGACCGGCAGGATCGAGGGAGTTGTCGGACTGGACACGCTAAAACGCCTTGGACTAATCTGCGGTCGAACTTGAGTGTGAACGTTCATTCTCAACATCCATTATGCCGAGCCCGAACGCAAACGCCCAGGGTGCAATTGTGAAAACAATGTGAACATGTCTGTGGCCAGGGAAAAGAAACGACCTGTCAAGGAGTTACGCGATCAGCTGCGGCGGGATCAGATCGTCTCGGCGGCGCGTGCCTGCGTGGTTCGTCATGGCTTCCATGCGGCCAGCATGGGGCAGATTGCTGCGGAAGCTCATATGAGCGTCGGCCAAATCTACCGGTACTTCCCCAGCAAGGAAGCCATCGTGCACGCCATCGTCGAGCGCATCGTCGCCCGGCGCCTGGAATGGATGGTGGATCGCGACCGGGAAATCGATTTTCCGGCCCGCTTTGCCAATCGTCGTCATGTCGATGCTTCCGAAGAGGAGCGCAGCGAGCGCGTCCTGCTGCTGGAGATCACAGCCGAAGCGACCCGCAATCCGGCCGTCGCCGAGATCGTGCGCGCAGCCGACCGCCGCCTTCGAGGGCAGGCGGTGGAGCTGGTTCGAGGCAACTATCCCGAACTTACCGAGGCAGAGGCCGCTGCTCGCGTGGAGTTCGTAACCGTGCTGTCGGAGGGTAGCGCGTTTCGCGGCGTGACCGAGGAAATTGCGTCACCGGCGCTGCTAGAAGGCATTTATCGCGACGTGCTCCGCAAGCTGTTTCCCCGCATGACCGAGCGCGGATTGAGCTAAGACCTCACTGTCAGCACGCGCTACAATCGTCGACCCAACACAGTATTCAGCCGATCCGCGACCCGAAGGCTGTGCGACTCGAGAGCACGGCCGGGGAAATCCCGCGGAAGTCCGGCGACGGAGGGTCTCGAACAATGATCTCTGCTCAAGAAGCGCTGCAGCGCCTGCGCGACGGTAACCGTCGCTTCGTTTCCAGTATCGGCAGTGGCGAAATGCATCTGCACCTCGCGCGCGGCGTGGAGCTGACGCAGGAACAATCGCCGTTTGCCATCATCCTGGGCTGCTCGGATGCGCGTGTGCCGGCGGAGATCGTGTTCGATCAGGGGCTCGGCGATCTGTTCGTGATCCGCGTCGCTGGTAACGTGGTGGCGCCGTCGCAGGTCGGTAGCGTCGAATTCGCGGCCTCGCGTTTCAACACCCGACTGGTGGTCGTGCTCGGCCATTCACGCTGTGGCGCCGTGCTCGCGACCATCGAAGAGCTGCAACGGCCCGCGGAAAATCAGTCCATCAATCTGCGTTCCATCGTCGATCGGGTGCGTCCGTCGGTCGAGACTCTGTTGCGGACCGAGCTCAAGAACGATCTGCACACGCTGGTCGGGCATGCCGTGCGCTCGAATGTGCGGGCCTCGGTCGATCATCTGCGTCATGGCTCGGCGCTGCTGGAGAACCTGATCCGCAACGAAGGGCTCATGGTGGTCGGCGCGGAATATTCCCTGGAAACGGGCGTGGTCGAATTTTTCGATGGTGTCTGATCTCGATGCTGTCTTCATGGCGCGAGCGATCGAGCTCGCGCGTGAAGCTGAACGCGCCGGCGAGGTGCCGGTCGGCGCGGTCATCGTCAAGAACGGCGAGATCGTCGGCGAAGGCTGGAATCGTCCGATCAGCACCAACGATCCGACCGCGCATGCCGAAATCGTGGCCATGCGAGCGGCGGCACGAACTCTATCCAGCTATCGGCTGCTGGATACGACGCTGTACGTCACGCTCGAACCCTGTGCCATGTGCGCCGGCGCGATGGTCCATGCTCGCGTGAAGCGCCTCGTGTATGCGGCGACCGACCCGCGTGCCGGTGCGTCGGGATCGATCTTCAACATCACTCAACATAGCGCGCTGAATCACCGACTGGAGTGCGATTCCGGGGTGCGGGCGGAGGAATGTTCCGCCATGCTCAGAGCGTTCTTCGTCGCGCGCCGCTGATGCGCTAGACTGCGCGCTTCCGAGCCAGCAAGCGGTTCACTCGAACCCAGCCAGCTAACAATAGCTACAAGCTGGGAGAGTGACATGAAAATCACGTTGCGAAAGGCAGTGGCGCTGGCACTGGCCACGGCCGCCTGCACCGCGTATGCGCAGGACAGTTCCGAGATCTCCGGACAGACGCTCGAGACGGTGCTGATCACCGCCAAGCGCGCCGAGCGGGTCAGCAAAGGCGCGACCGGTCTGGACCTGGACATCGCCGATACGCCGCAATCCATCAGCGTGGTGACGCGCGATCAGATGGATAACTTCGGCGCCAACAACATCAACGACGCCTTGCGGCTTGCCACCGGCATCAATGTCGAGGAGTGGGAGACGAACCGCACCAACTACATGGCGCGCGGCTTCGAGATCAAGAACACGCAGGTCGACGGCGTCGGCTTGCCGAACGATTGGGGCATCGTCACCGGCGCGATGGACTCCTTCGGTTATGAGAAAGTGGAAATCATCCGCGGCGCGAACGGATTGCTGACCGGCGTCGGCAACTCGGCCGGCACGATCAACTATGTTCGCAAACGTCCGACCAACGTCACTCAGGGCAGCATTCAGGCAAGCGGCGGTTCGTTCGATCAGCGGCGCATCGAGGCGGACTACTCCACGCCGTTCACCGCCGACGGCAAGTGGGCCGGCCGCCTGGCCGTGGCCAGCGAGGAGCAGGATTCCTGGGTGCGCGATCTCAGCAACGATCGCACGTTTGTTTATGGCGTCGTGGACGGCCAGCTCGGCGATCGCTCCACGCTCACTCTCGGATATTCCTATCAGGAGGCGAACACCACAGGAAACATGTGGGGTGCGCTGGTGCTCGCGTACAGCGACGGCACGCAGGCCGAGTTCGGCCGCAGCGCTTCGACCTCGGTCGACTGGACGTTCTGGGATACGCGCAACACCACCGCGTTCGCCGAATATACGTTCGAGCTGGCGGACGGCTGGGATTTCAAGCTCACCTACAACTATCGCAAGTATGAAGACACCAGCAAGCTGTTCTTCGCGTTCTCGACCACGGGCATCGATCGCGACACCGGCCTGGGGCTGGTGGGCTGGCCCGGCTATTGGGTGACCGACGATGAGTCGAACCTGCTCGAAGCTTCGCTGAATGGCACGTTCCAGCTGTTCGGTCGCGAGCACGAGGCGATGGTGGGCGTGAGCTATGGCGCGGGCAAGCACAAACAGCACAATCGTGAGGCCGATCCGAACGATCCGAGCTGGGGGAACCTGCCGCCATTCCCCTATGCGGGCGACGCTGTCGCCGAGCCTGCCTGGGGACCGCTTGCGTACTACGGCACGACCGATCAAACGCTCAAACGCGGCTTCGGCGCCACGCGCTTCAGCGTGACCGACAAGCTGCGCGCCATCGTTGGTTTCAACTACGCCGAATATCACCGCGACGGCGATCAGACCGGGGTGTCGTTCGATCAGACCGAGAGTGAAGTCAGTCCTTACGCCGGAGTTACCTACCAGTTGCTCGAACAGGTGATGCTGTACGGCAGCTACTCCGATATTTATCAGCCGCAGGATCAGTTCGACATCAATCATCGCTATCTGCCGCCATCGAAGGGCTTGAATTACGAAGTCGGCGTGAAGGCCGAGTGGCTCGACCGGCGATTGTTGACCACCCTGGCACTGTTCAAGGCGGAGCAGGAAGGTCTCGCGACCTTCGCAGGCATGACGGAGGATGCGCAGTACTACTACAAAGGCGTCGATGTGGACTCGAAGGGCATTGAGCTCGAAGTGGTGGGCCGTCTCGGCCAGAACGTGGATTTGGTGCTCGGGTACACGTCACTGAAGCTCGAGGGTGCGCGGGGTGAGGATATTTACGAGTGGGTGCCGCGTCATACCGCGAACATCGCGCTGAGCGCGCGCGTGCCCACCTTCACGGCGCTTTCATTCGGCATCAATGGACGGTGGCAGAGCAAGATCTCGAAGCTCGATGAGTACACGAACGTGATCGTTCGACAGGACAGCTACACAACACTCAATGCGTTCGCGCGCTGGGATGTGACGCAAAAGCTGCATGTGCGAGCGAACGTGTACAACCTCTCGGATGAGAAATACATCACCAGTCTGTATCAGATCGGCTATTACGCTGCCCCTCGCAGCTACGAGGTGGGCCTGGGTTACAAGTTCTAGGCACTTCGGCGGGGCGACGCACGGTCGCTCCGCCTTCTAATGCGCCAGCTGATTCGCTTCCTCGCGCACAATCGTCAGTAGCCGTGCCTGCGCTCGCGTCGGGCGCCAGTCTTCCCGGATCGTGAGCCCGATCTTTCTCATGACTTTGCCGGCCGGGTGGGGCAGGCACACCAGCATGCCCGCTTGCAGCTCGTAGTGAACTTGATTGATCGAGGACAGCATCATGTGATCGCCGCCCATCAGGAACGCGCGCGCGGCGCCGAGCGAGTTGCATTCGATGAAACGTTGTGGCGGCTCGATGCCCATGGCTTTGAACAGCGCTTCGAAGTGAGTTTTGAGCGGCGACGTGGCGCGCGGCGCGATCCAGGGGTGACTCGCGAGGTCGCTGGCGGTCAGCCTGCGTTTCTTGGCGAGCGGGTGCCCGGCGCCCACGACGATGGACAGCGGGTCATCGAACAAATGTTCCTGCACGATCCCGCCGCTGACGCGGATGTCTCGCAACGCGCCGATCAGAAAGTCCGCCTGACCGGACTGCAACGCGCTCAGCAAATGTTCGTAGGTCCCTTCCAGGATGGAGACGGCGTGCTCGGTATGCTCGCGTGTGAAACGAATGAGCGCGTTGGGCACGAGAAAGCTGCGAGACAGCGGCATCGAGCCGATCACCGTGCGGCCCGATTCGCGGCCGTCCAGCGCGTCGATGTCGGCACGCGCTTGGGAGATTTCCACGAAGGCAAGATGCGCGCGGCGGGATAATTTCTCCGCTTCGCGAGTGGGGACGACACCATAGCTGGTTTTTTCGAACAGCTTGGCATCCAGCGTTCGTTCCAGCGTGCGCGCGGCCCGGTGCATGGTCGGCTGCGAAACCCCCGTTGCCTTGGCGGCGTGCGTGAAGTTGCGGAACTCCACCAGCTTGATCAACGAGCTGAGCTGCGGACTGCTGATCCTGCGAAACAATTGCTCCCGTCGGCTGGCGTTCATCTCCGAGCCGCCCAATTCCTGGATGCCGTCCCGCAGTTGGATCAAGGCACGTTCGACACGTTCGGCGCAGACCGATCCGGCGCGCGTGGGCTGCATGCCATGGGAGGTGCGGGTGAACAGGGTGGCCCCGAAAAAACGTTCGATCGCCGCGACGGCCTGCGTCACCGCCGATTGCGTCAAATGCATTCGCAGCGACGCGGCGCTGATACTGCCGGTCGCCATGACTTCGTGAAAGGCCTGCAAATGGCGTAGATTGGGCACCGTCATGCAGTTCATCGTGGCACGCGGCCATCCGGATGGCTATAGCAATCGCTAATACCGGAACGCCAATTTGAATTGGCCGGCACGGGGGCCGCGGGCACAGAATCGGCGCCAATGTGACTCCGTGCGAGTCATCAGGGGGATGGCAATGCTTCAAGAGCGGACCGTGCTCGTTCAGACGTCCAACGTGACGATCACGGTGGCGCTGTGCTTCCTGGTCGCCGTCGTGGAAGGCTTCGACATACAGGCCATGGGAGTGGCGGCGCCCAAGCTGGCGCCCCAGTTCGGGTTCGATCCGAAACAGATGGGCTGGATCTTCGCCATCAGCAACATCGGGCTGGTCATCGGCGCGGGCCTGGGCGGCCGGTTCGCCGATCGGCTCGGGCGCAAGCCGGTGTTCATCGGCGCCGTGCTCGCCTTCGGCATTTTCACTTTGCTCACGTCCCTGGTCGGCACGTTCGAAGCCTTGTTTCTCGTGCGCTTCTGCGCCGGTCTCGGCTTCGGGGCTGCCTTACCGAACATGATGGCGTTGGCGGCCGAAGTCAGCGCACCGGAGAAGCGCGCGTCCACCGCCGCGGTAATGTTTTGCGGAATGCCACTCGGCGGCGGCACGTCCGCATTGCTGACCCAGTTGCTGCCCCCGGACTTCGACTGGCGCATTCTGTTCGAGATCGGCGGCATTTTGCCGTTGCTGCTCGCGCCGACCATTTATTTCCTGATGCCCGAGACGCTGAGGAAGAATGCGATGGGTGCGCCCCGTACCGATGTCGCTTCGGCCCTGTTCGCCGAGGGCCGCACGTCAGCGACGCTGCTGCTTTGGCTCGCGTTCCTGCCGACGCTGTTGATCCTGTATCTGATTTTGAACTGGTTGCCGACCTTGGTGGTCGCCAATGGGCTGGATCGCGCGGTGGCACCGCAGGCGTCGCTGGCATTCAACTTCGCAAGCGTGGTGGGCGCGATCTTCTTCGGTCGCCTGGTGGATCGCGTGGACACGCGTTGGCCCATGACGTTCGCCTACGTGGGGCTGATCATCGCGTTGGTTGCGCTGAGTGCTTCGAGCGAATTGACCATGACGTTGGTGCTCAGCGGTGCGGCTGGATTTTTCCTGCTCGGCGCGAACTACGCCCTCTACGGGGTCGCGGCGACCTACTACCCGTTGGCCGTTCGAGGCACCGGATCGGGCGCGAGCGTCGCGGTCGGACGCATCGGCTCGATCATCGGGCCGCTGTTGGCCGGTGTGTTGTTGGGCGGCGGAACGAGCGCGAGCGGTGTCGTGCAGTACATGGTTCCGGTCGCGGCGATCGCGGGCGCGGCGGTATTCGGCCTGAGCTTCTGCCGTCGTCCGCAGGAGTGATGGCTGGCGGTTGTGTATAGCGTTGCCTGATGGTCTGGCGAGAAATTGAATCGGTTGGCGATGCGGCGAGCGTCACAATGCCGGGGCGCTGGCGGCGCGGTTGAGGAGTTTGCGATGTCGGTGGTTGTAAGAAACATTCAGCGGGCCGAGCGTCCGGTGATCGACGGCCTGGCCGAGTCCGGCGTCGCGACCGTGCATGAGACGCAAGGCCGCACCGGGTTGCTGGCTTCTTACATGCGTCCGATTTACGCCGGTGCTCGCATCGCCGGGTCCGCCGTGACGGTCAGCATTCCACCGGGTGACAACTGGATGATCCATGTCGCGGTGGAGCAGTGCCAGGAGGGCGACATTCTCGTGGTCTCTCCGACCTCCGCCTGCGACACCGGCTATTTCGGCGAGTTGCTGGCGTGCTCGTTGATGGCTCGCGGTGTTCGCGGCCTGATCATCGAGGCGGGTGTGCGCGATGTGAAAGATCTGACGGCGCTCGGGTTCCCGGTCTGGTCTCGCTATGTCTCGGCGCAAGGCACGGTGAAAGAGACGCTCGGCAGCGTCAACGTTCCCATCGTATGCGCGGGGGCTGCGATCAAGCCGGGCGATGTGATCGTCGCCGATGACGACGGCGTGTGCGTCGTGCCCCGTGAGAAGGCCGCGACCGTGCTGGAACAATCGACCGCACGCGAGAAGAGGGAGGCGGCCGTGCGCGCTCGCCTGAAAGCGGGGGAGTTGGGCCTGGATATTTATGGCATGCGTCAGCGCCTCGCGGAGAAAGGCCTGAAGTACGTCGATTCCCTGGAGTGATCCGCTCCACCGAGCCTCGCGATATGCTGAAGTCCATTCCTTGTACCTTGATGCGCGGTGGCACCTCGAAGGGCCTGTACTTCAACGAGGCGGACCTGCCCGCCGACCGCGAACTTCGCGATCGCGTGCTGCTCGCGGCCATGGGATCGCCGGATGTTCGCCAGATCGACGGCGTGGGCGGGGCGCATCCACTGACCAGTAAAGTCGCGGTCATCCGTCGCTCCACCGGGTCGCACGCCGATGTCGATTACTTGTTTCTGCAAGTGGTGGTCGATAAAGCCGAGGTCAGCGACAGTCAGAACTGCGGCAACATCCTCGCGGGCGTCGGTCCTTGGGCGATCGAGAATGGCCTGGTGCCGATTGCCGGGGATGTCACGCCGGTTCGCATTCACATGTTGAACACCGCGAGCATCGCGGTCGCTTACGTGCCGACGCCGAACGGTGCGGTCGAGTATGAAGGCGAGGCGCGCATCGACGGCGTGCCTGGCACCGCGGCAGCCATTCCGTTGGAATTTCTTGATGTCGCCGGGTCGAGCTGTGGCTCATTGCTGCCGACCGGCTCCGTGGTCGATGAGATTGACGGCGTGTCCGTCACCTGCATCGATAACGGCATGCCCGTGGTGATTCTGCGTGCCCGGGACTTCGGCCTGTCCGGCGCCGAAACACCCGAGCAGTTGGAGAGCAACTCGTCGCTCAAGCAGCGCGTGGAAGCGATTCGGCTCGCCGTCGGTCCGCGCATGAATCTGGGTGATGTGAGCAAAAAGACCGTGCCGAAGATGTGTTTGGTGTCGCCGCCGACGCAGGGTGGGGCGATTGCCACGCGAACGTTCATTCCGCATCGGGTGCACGAGTCCATCGGTGTGCTCGGCGCCGTCAGTGTCGCGACCGCATGCGTGACGCCAGGCTCGGTGGCCGCGCAGGTCGCGACGATCTCCGGACAAGGCTCGGCACAGCGACTGGAAGTCGAGCATCCGACGGGTTTCTTCACCGTCGACATCGAGGTGGCTGTGATCGATGGCAAAGTAGACGTGCGTCGCTCGGCGCTGTTACGTACGGCGCGTAAGCTCATGCGGGGCGAAGTGTTCGTGCCCGGCCGTGTATGGAGTGGGTCATGAGGCGCCTCGAACACATTTGTTTGCTCGGCTTCGGTGAAGTGGGGCAGACGCTAGCGGCGGATTTCAAGGCGGCGGGCATCACGCAACTTACGGCATACGACTTGCTATTCAAAGACGCTGCGAGCGCCTGTACGCGCGCGGCCATTGCAGCGAAGTTGCATGTCGCGAACAGTGCCGTGGAGGCGGTGGCGACTGCCGATCTGGTGGTGAGTGCGGTGACCGCGGCTCAGGACATAGCTGCCGCGCGCGCCGTCGTTGGCGCAATGAAACCTGGCGCTTATTTTCTGGACGTGAACTCGGTTTCTCCCGGTGTGAAGAGAGAGGCAGCGACGCTGATCGACTGTGCCGGGGGCCGCTACATCGAGGCAGCGATCATGTCGCCGATCAACCCGAACGGCGCGGGCTCACCGATGTTGTTCGGGGGCAGGCATGCGATGGGATTTCTGCCGCTCGCTCAACAGCTCGGTTTCAGCCGCGCCGAGGTGTTTTCGGAGCAGATCGGTCGAGCGTCGGCCGCCAAGATGTGCCGGAGTGTCATGATCAAGGGGATGGAAGCGCTGCTGACCGAATCGTTGCTATCGGCACGCCATTACGGTGTCGAATCGACCGTGATCGATTCGCTGCGCAATCTGTTTCCTGGTGCCGACTGGCCGACACTTGCGCGGTACATGATTTCGCGCTCGCTGACTCATGGAAAGCGTCGGGCGGAGGAGATGCGCGAAGTCGCCAGGACCGTGACCGAAGCGGGATTGCAGCCTCAGATGAGCGCGGCGTGCGCGCAGCGCCAGGATTGGGCGGCCGACTTTCGTGAGGCGGCTTCGATCGAGGCGTTGGATGCGATGTTGGACGCGGTACTCGGCCGCGCCATGGCGGAGAAAACCTGATGCTGATTATCGATTGTCACGGTCACTACACGACCGCGCCGGACGGCCATCAGAAATTTCGCGATCAGCAGCTCGCGAAGCTGAAGGATCCACTGGCGCCCACGCCGACGCCGGCCAGGATCAGCGACGATGAGATCCGCGAAACCATCGAGAAGAATCAGCTGAAGCTGCAGAAGGAACGCGGTGCCGATATCACGATCTTTTCGCCGCGTGCGTCGGCGATGGCCCATCACGTCGGCGATGAGGCGGTATCGCAGCAGTGGACGCGTGCGTGTAACGATTTGATCAAGCGCGTCGTCGATCTGTACCCGGAGAATTTCGTCGGCGTGTGCCAGCTGCCGCAGTCGCCGGGCGTGCCGATCTCGCGCTCGGTGCAGGAGCTCGAGCGCTGCGTGCAGGAGCTGGGGTTCATCGGTTGCAATCTGAATCCCGATCCGTCCGGCGGCCACTGGACCTCACCGCCGCTGACCGACAAGCACTGGTATCCGTTCTACGAGAAGATGGTGGAGCTCGACGTGCCTGCCATGATTCACGTGTCGGCTTCGTGCAATCCGAATTTCCACGCCACCGGTGCGCACTACCTCAATGCGGACACGACGGCGTTCATGCAGTTCATCGAAGGCAACCTGTTCAAGGACTTTCCGACGCTGCGCTTCATCATTCCCCACGGCGGCGGCGCGGTGCCGTACCACTGGGGCCGCTATCGGGGGCTCGCGGACATGCTGAAGCGTCCGGCACTCTCGGAGCACGTCATGAAGAACGTATTCTTCGACACCTGCGTCTATCATCAGCCCGGCATCGATCTGCTGGTCAAGGTGATCGACATCGATAACATTCTGTTCGGCTCCGAAATGGTCGGCGCCGTGCGTGGCATCGACCCGGAAACGGGCAACTACTTCGATGACACCAAGCGCTACATCGACGCGTTGCAGATCCCGGAGACCGACAAGCGTCGCATCTTCGAAGGCAATGCCCGTCGCGTGTTCCCGCGGCTGGACGCGATTTTGAAGTCGCGGGGACAATAAGAGACATTTATGGCAGCGTTTCAGATGGATCGCGATTGGCTGGTATTCCACCCGTCGCCGAGCAAGCCCACCTTCCGACCACCCGCGGGTGCGGTGGATGCGCATTGCCACGTCTTCGGGCCGGGAGACGTATTTCCGTACGCGCCCGAGCGCAAGTACACGCCATGCGATGCGCCGAAGGAGAAGCTGTGGGAGCTGCGCGATTATCTCGGCTTCGAGCGCAACGTGATTGTCCAGGCGACGTGCCACGGCGCGGACAATCGGGCACTCGTCGATGCATTGAAAGCATCCAACGGTCGGGCGCGTGGCGTGGCTACGGTGAAGCAGGACGTGACGTACGCAGAACTTGCGGCGCTCGATGCGGCCGGTGTGCGCGGAGTGCGATTCAACTTCGTCAAGCGGCTGGTCGACACGACGCCCCGTGAGGTGTTGTATTCGATCGCCGAGCGCATCAAGCCGCTGGGCTGGCACATCGTCATCTACTTCGAGGCGGCCGAGCTGCACGAGCTGTACGACTTCTTCACGTCCTTGCCGACGACGGTGGTGGTCGATCACATGGGGCGGCCGGATGTGAGCAAGCCCGTCGACGGTCCGGAGTTCGAGTTGTTCGTGAAGTTGATGCGTGAAAACTCCCACTTCTGGTCCAAGGTCAGCTGTCCGGAGCGTTTGTCGAAGACCGGGCCCGATGGCTATGAGGACGTCGTGCCGTTCGCGCGACGTATCGTTGAAACGTTTCCGGATCGAGTGCTGTGGGGCACCGATTGGCCGCATCCGAACATGAAGTCGCACATGCCGGACGACGGCAAGCTGGTCGATGTCATTCCCCGCATCGCCCGCACGCCGGAGTTGCAGCGTAAGCTGCTGGTCGACAACCCGATGTCCCTGTACTGGAGTCGCTGAAATGGCTTTGGACAAGCCGTACAAAGGCATTCCCGGCACGACCATCTTCGACGCCGAACAGGCGCGCAAGGGCTATCACCTGAATCAGTTCTGCATGTCGCTCATGAAGGCGGAGAACCGCGAGCGTTTCAAGGCGAACGAACGCGCGTATCTGGATGAGTGGCCGATGAGCGAGGAGCAGAAACAGGCCGTCCTGTCTCGCGATTTGAATCGTTGCATCGAGCTGGGCGGGAATATCTATTTCCTCGCCAAGATCGGCGCCACCGATGGCAAGAGCTTTCAATACATGGCGGCCAGCATGACCGGCATGACGCAGGAGGAGTACGCCAAGATGATGCTGCAAGGGGGCCGCGTGCCCGGCAGCCCGCTGCGTGACCCGCGGGAGAAGCGATGATGGCGCGCATCACTGCCAGTGTTTATACCTCGCACGTGCCGGCCATCGGTGCCGCGCTGGATCTGGGTAAGAGCGGCGACGATTACTGGAAGCCGTTGTTCGCTGGGTATGAACCCACGAAAGCCTGGTTCAAGGACAACACGCCGGATGTGATTTTTCTGGTCTACAACGATCATGCCTCCGCGTTCAGCCTGGACATGATTCCCACGTTCGCGATCGGCTGCGCCGCCGAGTTCAAGCCTGCGGATGAAGGGTGGGGGCCTCGGCCGGTGCCGGTCGTCAAAGGACATCCGGAGCTCGCCGCACATATCGCGCAATCGGTGATCCAGGATGACTTCGATCTCACCATCGTCAATCGTATGGACGTGGATCACGGTCTCACGGTGCCGCTGTCGCTGGTCTGCGGCCAGGTGGCGGAGTGGCCGTGCCCGGTCATTCCGTTCGCGGTGAATGTCGTGCAGTACCCGGTGCCGTCGGGTCGCCGATGTTTCAATCTTGGCCGCGCGATCCGCAAGGCGGTGTCGCTTTATGACGAGCCGCTGAAAGTGCACGTCTGGGGCACGGGTGGCATGAGCCATCAGTTGCAAGGCCCGCGCGCGGGCTTGATCAATCGAGCATGGGACAATCGGTTCCTCGATCGCTTGATCGCGGAGCCGGAGAAGCTGGCCGATGTGCCGCATCTCGACTATGTGCAGGAAGCGGGCTCCGAAGGCATCGAGCTGGTGATGTGGCTGATCGCGCGCGGCGCGATGAGCGACCGGCCGCCGCGAGTCGCACATCGCTTCTATCACGTGCCGGCCAGCAACACGGCCGTCGGCCATCTGATTCTGGAGAATTCCCAGTGAGCACCATCAAAGTCGCGCTCGCCGGCGCGGGGGCGTTCGGCGTCAAGCATCTCGAGGGCATGCAGAACATCAAGGATGTGCAGGTCACTTCACTGGTGGGACGCGAGCTGGAGAAGACGCGAGAGGTCGCCAAGAAGTTTTCGGTGGGGCACGTGACGACGGAGCTGTCGGAGAGCCTGGCGCGCCCCGATGTCGATGCCGTCATTCTGTGCACGCCGACGCAGATGCATGCGTCGCAGGCGCTCGCCTGCATGAAGGCGGGCAAGCACGTGCAAGTGGAAATCCCGCTCGCCGACCGCTGGGACGACGCGCAGGCGGTCGCGACTATGCAGAAGCAGACCGGGCTGGTGTGCATGGTCGGCCATACGCGGCGGTTCAATCCGTCGCATCAGTGGTTGCATAAGCGACTGCGCGCGGGCGAGCTCAAGATTCAGCAGATGGATGTGCAGACGTATTTCTTCCGTCGCACCAACACGAATGCGCTGGGTCAACCGAGGTCGTGGACGGATCACCTGCTGTGGCATCACGCGGCGCATACGGTGGATCTGTTTCGTTACCAGACCGGGGAGGAGGTGACGATCGCGCATGCCATCCAGGGACCGAAGCACCCGCAGCTCGGCATCGCGATGGATATGTCGATTCAGATGAAGACGCGGTCGGGGGCGATTTGTACCTTGTCGTTGTCCTTCAATAACGATGGGCCGCTGGGCACGTTCTTCCGCTACATCTGCGATAACGGCACGTACATTGCCCGCTATGACGATCTGGTGAATGGGCGAGAGGAGAGGATCGACGTGTCCAAGGTAGATGTGTCGATGAACGGCATCGAGCTGCAGGATCGCGAGTTCTTCGCTGCCATCCGGGAGCAGCGCGAGCCGAATTCAAGTGTGCACCAGGTGTTGGGCTGTTACCGGACGCTGCATGAGTTGGAGCAGCAGCTGCAGGCGCAGGGGTAGAGAAGAGACGTCACCTCGGACGACGCCGATGAACCAACGAAAGCTCTCAAACCAATCTGTCGCCGAAATCGGTCTGGGCTGTATGAATCTCAGCCATGCCTATGGCACGCCACCCGAGCCGGCGGCGGCTAAAGCGCTGCTCCATGCCGCGCTCGATCTGGGCATCGATCATTTCGACACGGCGGCTCTGTACGGCTTCGGTCGGAATGAAGAGCTGGTCGGCGAGGTGCTCCATCCGTTCCGAGAACGATTTTTCCTCGCCAGCAAATTTGGGATGACCGGCGTCAACGGCAAGCGTGTGATCGACGGCCGCCCCGACACGTTGAAGCAGACTTGCAAGGAGGCGCTGACTCGCCTGCGCACCGACGTCATCGATCTGTATTACCTGCATCGCTGGGACAAGAAGGTGCCGATCGAGGAGAGCGTGGGTGCGCTCGCCGACCTGGCGCGAGAAGGTCACATTCGCTCCATCGGCTTGTCGGAAGTTTCCGCGGAAACGTTGCGTAAGGCCCATGCCGTGCATCCGGTTGCAGCCGTGCAGAGCGAATATTCGCTCTGGACGCGCAACCCCGAGATCGCATTGCTGACTGCCTGCAAAGAGCTCGACGTGGCGCTCGTCGCGTTCTCGCCCCTGGGGCGCGGGTTCCTGGCGAACGGCATCCCCGATCCGCGAGACTTCGTTGAGAAGGACATCCGCCGCGCGATGCCTCGCTTCAACCCGCCGCACTTCGGTCGCAATCGAAAGTTGCTCGACGAGTTCAACAAAGTCGCATGGGAAGCAGGTTGCACGCCGGCGCAGCTGGCCTTGGCTTGGTTGTTAGCGAAGGCGCCGTATGTGTTACCGATCGTCGGCACCACATCGATCGCGCATCTGGAAGAAGATGTAGCGGCCTCGAACGTGCGGCTCTCGGCAGACACCCTCCAAGCATTGGAGCGACTGATCAATGCGGAAACCGTAAGCGGCCCGCGCTATCCACCAGAAACGCTGGCCGAGATCGATACGGAAGTGACTCCGCACGCGGGCTGAGCCCGCGGTGCTCGCCGGCCGCTGACGCCGTAATCGGCGGTCGGCATCGAAACAGTCGGCGCGCAGCCTTAGTTGTCTCGTCCCTGCGCCCGTTGCCGCTTCGTCCGATATGCCATCGGTGACACGCCGGTCCGCTGAGTAAAGAAGCGCGAGAAGTACGCCGGATCTGGAAATCCGCAGGCCTCGGCGATCAGCCCAACACTCATGCCGGTATAGAGCAACGATCGCTTCGCTTCCAGCAATCGTCGTGCATTGAGCAGCGCGAGGGGCGAGCTGGCCGTGCTCCTTACGCACGCTTGGCGCAGCCGTTCCGAGCTGACGCACAGGCGCTTCGCATAGTCGGCGACCTTGAGCGTCGTTCGGAAGTTCTCCTCGATCAACGCGCGGTATTTGGAAGCGAGCACCGAATCCGCTCCGGGCTTGTTCTCTCGCTTGGGCAACAGTTGCAGCTTGCGTCGGAGCGCCGCGACGAGAATGCCGATCAGCAAAGCCTCGGCGGCGGTGCGACGGCCCGGCAAGTTGCCCCGAAACTCCCTCATCAGGGATTCGAAGTTCGTCGCCATGGCCGCACTGACCTCCGCGGGCAAAGGTAATGCGTTCGCATCCGACAGCACCGGGCGCAACTCAGCGTTCTCATGAGCGATGCGTTCGATGAGCGCACCCGAGGCGGTGAGGATCCAGCCGTCGGTTCCCGGTTTGAAATCGAATCCGTGCACGCATGCGAGCGGCACCGAAATCAATACGCAGTGATTGAACGAATTGGTCTCGCCCTCGGCGTAAAACAATCCGCCGCCGCGAGTGACGAGCAGGAAATGATGCAGGTCCCGGTGGGCATGCGGTCGGATCGTCCAATCGTGCAGCCGGCTGCGCTCGGCGATCGATTCGACGTGCAGAAAGCGCTCGTCGACGTCGTGCGTCGCCTCGCCGTACAGGAAATATTGGGGAATTCCACGTCGCGCCACACTGCGCTCCCGAGCTCGAGCTGAACGAGATCCTACCGCGCATCGGCGCGGGACGTTGGGAAATATCCAACATCTTGTGTTTTTTCTCCATCGTCAGCGGCGGCCGCCGCGCGGCATCTTGTGCGCATCGGTAGAGGGACGAGCGTTGCGGGCACAAGTTGCGATCATCGGGGCGGGACCGGCGGGACTGTTGCTCGGTCAGTTGTTGTACAAGGCCGGCATCGACGCCGTGATTCTCGAGCAGCGTACGCCGGAATATGTATTGGGCCGCATTCGCGCCGGCGTGCTGGAGCAGGGCACGGTCGAGATTCTCGATTTGGCCGGCGTGGGCGAGCGGTTACATGCGCAGGCGCTGATTCACGATGGCGTCGAGATTGGGGCCAGCGGCGCGCGTCGGCGGATCGCATTCAAGGACCTTGTCGGCAAAGTCGTGACAGTTTACGGACAGACCGAAGTCACGCGCGATCTGATGGAAGCGCGGGCTGCCTGTGGCGCGCCGTCGATTTACGAAGCCGAATCCGTCGAGCTGCACGACATCACCAGCGCGCGTCCTTGGGTGACGTTCGTTCACAAAGGAGTCCCGCAGCGGCTGGATTGCGATTTCATCGCCGGCTGCGATGGTTATCACGGTGTCAGCCGACGTTCCATTCCCGCCGCAGCGCTCTCGGTCTTCGAGCGCATTTATCCGTTCGGCTGGCTGGGCGTGCTCGCCGATGTGCCGCCCGCTTGGGAGGAGCTGATTTATGCGGATTCCGAGCGGGGCTTCGCTCTGGCCAGCATGCGCTCGGAGACCCGCGTGCGTTGTTACGTGCAATGCTCGCTCGATGACAAGATCGAGAACTGGAGCGACGAGCGGTTCTGGGCGGAGTTCAAGAAGCGGGTGGGCGAGGACGTCGCCGCACGCATGACCGTCGGGCCGTCCATTGAAAAGAGCATCGCCCCGCTGCGCAGCTTCGTGGCCGAGCCGATGCGATATGGGCAGCTCTTCCTGGCGGGCGACGCCGCGCACATCGTGCCGCCCACCGGTGCCAAAGGACTCAACCTTGCGGCTAGCGACGTGTTTTATCTGCACGAGGCGCTGGTCGGGCATTACCGGGGAAAGGCTCGCGACGCGCTCGATCAGTATTCGAAAAGAGCGCTACGTCGTGTGTGGCAGGCCGTGCGCTTCTCCTGGTGGATGACCTCGCTGCTGCATCGGTTTCCCGGCGAGGATCCATTCTTCGGACGCATTCGCGGCAGCGAGCTGGAGTATCTCTTTCAATCCGAAGCCTCGCAGAAGGCGCTGGCCGAGAACTACGTCGGCCTGCCGCTTTAGCCGCTCTGCCGCCGCGGCGTTCTCGAGCGCGGCCGGATTTCCTTGTCCATGAACAGTTCCGCGACCACCGAGCGCAGCCAGCGATTCGCAGCGTCCCGCTGAAATCGTGCGTGCCAATGCTGGCGGATGATGCGGGGTTTCGCTTTGAACGGCGGCTTCACCAGCTTGATGTCCGCCAGTTTCGCCAGTCCCTCGCCGATCGCGTAAGGCACGGTAAAGATCAGATTGGATTGACTGAGGATGGTCGGCACCGCGAGGAAATGCTCGATGCGCACCGACACTTTTCTCATCAGCCCTTGCGCCTGCAGCTCCGCTTCCAATGAATCGTTGATGTGACCGGCCGGATGCACGACCGCGTGCAGGCCGTCGAGGAATTGACGACGCGTCATCTCGTCCTTGATGGTCGGATGGTCGGCGCGGACGATGCAGACGAACGAGTGCGAGAACAGCCGCTGCTGAAACAGCGCCGCCCCGGCCAGGTCCGGGAAATGTCCAAGCGCGATATCCACTTCCCCCGAGCGCAAGGCCGGCTCGAGCAGCGGTGCCGGCAGGTTGACCGTGCGCAACTGCAGGCCCGGCGCGATCTTGTTCAAGCGAGCGAGGATGCGCGGCAGGAAGACCAACTCGCCGATGTCCTGCATGTTGAACGTCACCGAGCGCTGTTCGGTCGAGGGATCGAAGGTCGGCTGTTGCAACAGGTCGGCGCGGATGCGGTCGAGGATCGCCTCCAGGGGCGCGCTCAGGCTTTCCGCGTAAGGGGTCGGGTGGATGCCGCGCGAGGTGCGCACGAACAGCGGCTCGCCGAACATTTTTCTCAGCCGGTTCAAGGCGAAGCTGGTCGCCGGCTGGCTCATTTTCAGGGCGCGGGCGGCGCCGCTCACGCTGCGATTTCGCAGCAGGGCGTCGAACACCACCAGCAGATTCAGATCGACATCGGCGATATCCATGGTGCTTATATCTTATATACCTGTTACCGCTCTTTCCAAATGACCGCGATGTGGGCGAAATCCACCTGGATCATCGCCGTCAGTGGCTCGAATCAGGGGGTTCAACAGTGTCATCGTCCAGCGTCGTGCGCGTGGAGCGCGACGGCGAGCTTGCGCTAGTCATCGTTCACAATCCGCCCGTCAATACCATCACCGCGGATGTCCGGGCCGGCCTGAAACAGGCGCTCCAGCAGATCCAGACTGGCGATGACGTATGCGGCGTCCTGTTGCTTTGTGAGGGCAGCACGTTCTTCTCCGGCGCCGACATCGGTGAGTTCAGCGGCCCGCCGAAGGAAGCGGAATACCGCGATCTGTTCAACCGCTACGAAGGTTTGAGTGTCCCGGTCGTGGCCGCCATGCACGGCACCGTCATGGGCGGTGGCTTGGAGATTGCGCTTGCCTGTCATTACCGCGTGGCCTCGGCGGGCACGCGGTTCGGCATGCCGGAAGTCACGTTGGGCATCATCCCCGGCGCGGGTGGCACGCAACGCATGCCGCGTTTGATTGGTGCCGATCAGGCACTCGAATTGATCGTAACCGCGCGCCCGGTCGATGCAACGAAAGGCCGCGATCTCGGCTTCATCGATGAAATCATCGAAGGGGACCTGCGCGCCGGCGCCATTGCCTACCTGCGCTCGATAGTCGCGGCAGGCAAAGGGCCGCGGCGCACGGGCGAGATGACCATTCCCGCGGCCAGCGCGACCGCTGAAGTTTTCG
This sequence comes from Pseudomonadota bacterium, assembly GCA_023391815.1. Lineage (GTDB taxonomy): Bacteria > Pseudomonadota > Gammaproteobacteria > Steroidobacterales > Steroidobacteraceae > Steroidobacter. Next base: position 95,736 of record JAEWAF010000043.1, on the reverse strand, counting down.
AGCGACAGCGTGCGCAGGCCCGCAAGCTCTACCCAAATCGCAACGCTGCCCGGGTCGCGGTCGACGTCGTGCAGGCGGCGACGCAGATGCCGTTCCAGCAAGGTCTGGAATACGAGACCCAACGGGTCAATGAGTGCAAGGACAGCGTCGAATCGAAGGCGGCGGTGCACGTGTTTTTTGCCGAGCGTGAGACGCGTCGAATTCCTGGCTTGCCGGACAGCGTCAAAGCGCGTCCGATCAAGCGCGCCGGCGTCATCGGCGCGGGCACGATGGGCGGCGGCATCGCGATCTGTTTCGCCAATGCCGGCATTCCGGTCGTGTTACTCGACGCGAACGAGCAGGCACTGAGCAAGGGGCTCGCCAACGTCGACAAAACCTATCGATCCATGGTGGATCGCGGCCGCCTCAGCGCCGAGGACAAAGCCAAGCGCATGGCATTGATCGGCACCTCGCTGTCTTACGACGCGCTCAAAGACGCCGACGTGATCATCGAAGCCGTGTTCGAAAGCATGGATCTGAAGCGCAAGATTTTCGCGGAGCTGGATCGAGTGGCCAAGCCGGGCACCGTGCTTGCGACCAACACCTCGACCTTGGACATCGAGCAGATCGCCGCTGTCACCCGGCGTGCGCAGGATGTCATCGGCATGCATTTCTTTTCGCCGGCGAACGTCATGCCATTGCTCGAAGTGGTGCGCACGACGCAGACGTCGGATGAGACGATTCGCACCGCCATGGATCTCGCCAAGCCGTTACGTAAGACGCCGGTGCTCGCGAAAGTCTGCTATGGCTTCATTGGTAATCGCATGATGGAAGGCTACGCGCGTGAAGCCGAGCGCATGGTATTGGAAGGCGCGACGCCACGTCAGGTCGACTCGGCCCTCGAAGAGTGGGGCATGGCGATGGGCATCCTCGCGGTGTTCGACATGGCGGGCATCGATGTCGGCGTGAACGTGCACAAAGCGAACGCCGCGCAGTTTCCGCCCGATCCGGCGTACTACCAGGCCGACTTCGCGTTGCATGACGCGGGTCGGCTCGGCCAGAAGAACGGCAAGGGCTATTACCGGTACGAGCCGGGCAATCGTTCGCGCATCGACGATCCCGAAGCGATCGAGATCATTGCCGAGCGCGCTCGCCAGCTGAAGGTGCCGCAGCGTCAGCACACCGGGAGCGAGATCGTCGAGCGCTGTCTCTATCCGTTGCTGAACGAAGGCCTGCGCATTCTGGGTGAAGGCGTGGCGCTGCGTGCATCGGATATCGATGTCGTTTGGGCGGCGGGCTACGGCTTCCCGCGTTATCGCGGGGGCCCGATGTTTCATGCCGAGACCCTCGGTCTGGATGTTCTGCTCGCCGGCATGCGCAAGTATCGAGACATTTTCGGTCCGATGCATTGGGAACCGGCGCCGCTGCTGGTGGAATTGGTGGAGCGCGGGCTTACCATCGGCGAATGGGAAGCGCAGCAGCGGGGGGCGTCGCGATGAACATCGACGAGCTGATTGCCATCGACGTGCACACGCACGCCGAAGTGTCGTGCCGGCAGGAGCCGGACGAAGCATGGAAGCCCTTCGAAGAAGCGTCTGCCAAGTATTTCAAGGCGGGCAAGCGACCGAACATCCACGAGACCATCGCGTACTACCGTGAGCGCAAGATCGGTCTGGTGATGTTCACCGTCGACTCGGAATTCCAGATCGGCGCTAAACGCATTCCCAACGAGGAAGTGGCGGATGCTGCGCGCGAGAACAGCGACATCATGATGGCCTTCGCCAGCATCGATCCGCACAAGGGCAAGATGGGCGTGCGCGAAGCGCGGGCGCTGATCGAGGGCGGCGTCATCAAGGGCTTCAAGTTTCATCCGACCTTGCAGGGCTTCTTCCCGAACGATCGGCTCGCGTATCAGCTCTACGAAGTCATCGCCGAACATCGATTGCCCGCGATTTTTCACAGCGGTCACTCGGGCATGGGCACCGGCATGCCGGGCGGCGGCGGGTTGCGGCTGAAATACTCCAATCCCATGCATCTCGACGATGTCGCCGCGGATTTTCCGGACATGACGGTCATCATCGCGCACCCGTCGTGGCCCTGGCAGGACGAGGCGCTGTCCGTGTGCCTGCACAAGCCGAATGTTTACATCGACCTGTCGGGCTGGTCGCCGAAGTACTTCCCGCCGCAGCTGGTTCAATATGCGAACTCGCAGCTGAAGACCAAGATGCTGTTCGGCTCGGACTATCCCTTGATCAGCCCGGATCGCTGGATCAAGGATTTCAAGGAGGCGGGCTTCAAACCCGAAGTGCACGAGCTGATCTTGAAGCAGAACGCGATCCGCGCTCTGAAACTGGCGTAGTCGGATACGCAAGTGCTGCAAACGGAATCCTTGCCGAGACAACGCTCCTGGACGGCGGATCCATTCCACGTGGAAGTGGAACGTCGCGTCGACGGCACGTTGTATCTGCGCCCGATGGAGGCGCTCTCGGCATTTCCCGAGCGGCTGATGGACTCTCTCGAGCACTGGGCGAAGCTCGCGCCACAACGCGTGCTGGTCGCTCGAAGAGTGGCGGGCGGCGAATGGCACACCGTCACTTATCAACAAATGCTCGCTCGCGTGCGGCGGATCGCTGCGGGCTTGTTGACCCGGGATCTCTCGGCCGAGCGGCCTATCGCAATTCTCTCGGGCAACAGCATCGAGCATCTGACGCTCGCATTCGGAGCGATGTGGGCGGGCATTCCTTATTGCCCGGTGTCGCCCTCGTATTCGCAGGTCTCCACCGATTTGCAGAAGCTGCGCTACGTGTTGGATCTGCTCACGCCGGGCCTCGTGGCTGCCTTCGATACGCCCGCGTTTGCCCGAGCGCTGCAAACTATCGAGCACTCCATGGAGATCGTCGGCGATGCCGATACTGCCGGACGCACGGTGACCTCGCTCGCAGCGCTGGAAGCAGAGCCCGATGTCGCATTGGATGCGGTCCACGCGCGCACGAACGCTGACACCATCGCGAAGTTCCTGCTGACCTCGGGCTCGACCGGCCAGCCCAAGGCGGTGATTACGACCAATCGCATGTTGTGCAGTAACGCGCACATGCTCAGACAGCCGATGCCGTTCCTGGTCGACGAGCCGCCGGTGCTGGTCGACTGGCTGCCGTGGAATCACACCTTCGGTGGCAGTCACAACGTCGGGCTGGTGCTCACGAACGGCGGCTCGCTGTATATCGATGATGGCAAGCCGACCCCGGCTGGCGTTCAAGAAACGCTGCGCAATCTGCGCGAGATCGCGCCGACGGTGTATTTCAACGTGCCGAAGGGCTTCGAAATGCTGGCGCATCACTTGAACGCGGATAGCCAGCTTCGCCGCAACTTCTACAGCCGGCTGCGCGCGTATTTCTTCGGTGGCGCGGCGCTGGCTCAGCACACGTGGGATGCGTTGGATGAAGCGGCACTGAAGGAAGTCGGTGAGCGCATTCCGATGCTCGCCGGCTTGGGCGCGACGGAGACGGGACCCTCCGTTACGTTCACGACGCCAGCAGCGGGGCGCGCCGGTCTCATCGGCCTGCCCGCGAAAGGCAATCTCGTGAAGCTTGCGCCGGTCGCGGAGAAGCTCGAGCTGCGAGTGCGGGGGCCGAATGTGACGCCCGGATACTGGCGTCAACCGGAGCTGACGGCGGCGGCCTTCGATGAAGAGCAGTTCTATCGGCTCGGCGATGCAGTCCGCTTGCTCGATGACAGCGACCCCACGCGCGGCCTGGCGTTCGACGGTCGCATCGGCGAGGACTTCAAGCTTTCTAACGGCACCTGGGTCAGCGTCGGCCCGTTGCGAGCGGAGTTGATCGCCGCGCTGTCGCCGATGGCGCAAGACGTGGTGATCGCCGGGCTCAATGCCGAATATCTCGCGATCTTGATCATTCCTGACCTGCGCGGCTGTGCGCAGGTGCTGGGCTCGAACGCGACGATCACCTACGACGCGATCGTTGCGGATCGCGAGTTGTTGACGGCGATTCAACAACGGCTCATTGCGCATGCCAGGCACAATCCAGCGAGCACTCGTTGCGTGCGCAGAGCAGTCGTGTTGCCGACGCCACCGTCGCTCGACAAGGGCGAAATCACCGATAAAGGATCGATCAATCAGCGCGCGGTGCTGAGTCATCGCGCAGCTTGCGTGGATGCGTTGTATGCGGCCGAACCGCCGCCACGAGTAGTGCGGATCGAATGATGCCGCTGGATTGATAGCGTTGGGAGTGAAAAGGGGGATCGATGAACACTCAACCACCATTTCGAGCCGACCATGTCGGCAGCCTGCTGCGCCCGAAGGAACTGCGCGAGGCCCGACTGCAATTCAAGCGCGGCGAGATCGACGCCGCCGCGCTGAAGCGGGTCGAAGACGCCGCGATCCGAACGGTCGTCAAGATGCAGGAAGACATCGGCCTGCAAGGCATCACCGACGGCGAGTTCCGGCGCTCCTCCTGGCATATGGACTTCTTGTACCAGCTCGGCGGCGTGCGCAAAGTCGATAGCAATATCACGGTGCATTTTCATACGGACCACGGCGATGTCGACTTCACGCCCTCGGGCTTGCGTGTGGTCGAGAAGGTGCGGCTCGACAAATGCATCTTCGGCGATCATTTCGAGTTCCTGCGAAGTGTCGTGACTCGCGGCACGCCGAAGCTGACGATCCCTTCTCCCAGCATGATTCATTATCGTGGCGGCCGGGCGGCCGTCGACTCGAGCGCGTATCCGGACATGGATGAGTTCTGGACCGACCTCGGCGCGGCTTATGCGGACGAGCTGGCGGAATTGGGCAAGCGAGGCTGCACGTATTTGCAGCTCGATGACACGAGCCTCGCGTATCTGAACGATCCCGCGCAGCGCGACTACGTGAAGAGCATCGGCGGCGATCCGGACGCGCAGCATCGGGTTTATATCAAGAACATCAATCGCGCCCTGTCGAAGAAGCCGGCCGGCATGCGCGTGTGCACGCATCTGTGTCGAGGCAACTTCCGCTCGGGGTGGGCCGCGTCGGGCGGCTACGATCATGTCGCCGACGCGTTGTTCAACGAGCTGAACGTCGATGGTTTCTTCCTGGAGTACGATGACGAACGCTCCGGTGGCTTCGAGCCGTTGCGCTACGTGCCCAAAGGCAAGTTCGTGGTGCTGGGCCTGGTGACGACCAAACGTCCGCAGCTGGAGCGCAAGGACGATTTGAAACGTCGCATCGAGCAGGCGGCGCGCTTCATTCCATTGGAGCAGCTGTGCCTGAGCCCGCAGTGCGGATTCTCATCCACGGAGGAGGGTAACGAGCTGACCATCGACGATGAGATCGCCAAGCTGCGATTGATCGTCGAGACAGCGCGTGAGGTCTGGGGATGAGCCCCACGGCCGAACGCTCGGCCCGTGGCAAGTTCCAGGGGCGCGTCCTCGCGCCCATCGTGTTGTTGATCGTATTGAGCTCGCTCGACCGCGTGAACATCAGTTTCGCGGCCCTGCAGATGAACGCCGACCTGGGCATCGATCCGCACGGCTACGGGCTCGCGGTCGGCATATTCTTCGTCGGCTATCTGTTGTTTCAATTCCCGAGCACGTGGGTGCTCACCCGCGTCGGGGCGCGTCGATGGATCGCGGGCTGCGTCGGCCTCTGGGGCGCGGTCGCCGCCATGATGGCCTTCGTTCGCAGCGTCGAAGAACTGTACGTGCTGCGATTCCTGTTGGGATGCGCCGAGTCGGGCTTCGCGCCCGGCATCGTTTATTACTGCAGCGGTTGGATGCCGAAGCGCTATCGAGCGAACTCCATCGCGGTCACCATGCTCGCCATTCCCGCGTCCGTGATTGTCGGCGGCCCGTTGTGCGGCTGGTTGATGGGCGTGAGCAATCCCTTGGGGCTGCCGGGCTGGCGCTGGATGTTGCTGATCGAAGGCCTGGCGACCGTGGCCATGGCGCTGGTGGCGTATTTCATGTTTGTCGACAAGCCGTCCGATGCGCGCTGGTTGAGCGACTCGGAGAAGGACTGGATCGCGAATGCGCTCGCGGAGGAGCAGAGGGAATTGCAGCTGCCGGAGCAATCTTCTATCAAGACGGCGCTGATCGACCCGCGCGCGTGGTTGGCGGCAGGCGTGTGGTGCACGACACTGATCGGCGCGAACGGCATCATGTTCTGGCTGCCCCAAGTCATCAAAGAGATGTCATCGCTGAGCCCGCTCGCCGTCGGTGTGCTCGCAGCATTGCCGTGGGTGGGCGTCGCGCTTGGGATGATCGCGAACTCCTGGCACTCGGACAAAACCCAGGAGCGCTATCGTCATCTCGGCGTCGCGCTCGCGATGGGAATGGTCGCGCTCCTGCTGGCGTCGGCGATCCCGCCGAGTGCATGGTCATTGCTGCTGCTGTTCATCGGCGGCGTGGGGCTGGGCGGCGCGCAGGGCGTGTTCTGGTCCATCCCGACCTCCTTCTTTCATCGAGCGTCCGCTGCCGCGGGGATCACGCTGATCAATCTCGTGGGCAACATCGGCAGTCTCGCCGGGCCTTACGCGATCGGCATCATCCGCGCGCAGAGCGAGTCTTTCTCGGCGCCGATCTGGTTTGTCGCGGCGGTTATGGGCGCGGGCACGCTGCTGCTCGCGTCGTTGCGGTTCAGCGAAAGGAGGGCGATCAGTGGATAGCCGGCGCCTGAAGTACTTCGTGCAGATCGTCGATAGTGGCAGCATCACTCGCGCCGCCGCTGTCACCGGCATCGCCCAGCCGGCGCTGAGCCAGCAACTCGCCGTGCTGGAGAACGAGCTCAAGGTGAAATTGCTCGATCGCTCGGTCTCGGGTGTGACGCCGACGCCCGCCGGCAAGATTCTGTACGCACACGCGCAGACCATCCTTCGTCAGGTCGACGACATGCGCGTGGCAGTTCATCGTGAGATGCAGCCATTGTCCGGCGCGGTGAATCTGGGCATGTCGCCGACCATGGTGCCGCGCTTTGCGTTACCGCTGATCGAGAAAGTGTGCAGTCAGCATCCGGAAATGCATCTGCAGATTCGCGAGGAGGGCAGCGCCGTATTGCATGAGCTACTCATCAATGGGCGTATCGAGCTGTCCATCTCACCGACGCGTCCCGACAACGAGCTCATCGTCGGCGAGGAATTGCTGAGCGATCCGCTCATGCTGATGTATCCGGCGAGCTGGAGCATCGCGAACGATGCGCCGTTGGAAGACCTGGCGGCGCTGCCTTGGATCGTGCCGCGTCGTCCGCACTCGATTCGTGCGGTGGTCGATGGTGTGTTCGCGGCTGCCAGTCTGTCGCCCTACGTGGTCGTCGAGCTCGATTCGTTGCAAAACGTGATCGAGACCGTCAGGCGCGGTCTGGGGGTGGCTGCGATGGTGTCCGATGCCGTGAAGGCCGATCTCGAGGCCGGCACCGTGAAGTGTCGCCCGCTCGGCCAGGTGTCTCCGATGCGTCCGATGTTTCTGTCACATCGACGCACGCCGGCTTTATCGCGGCCGGCGCAGTTCGTTTATGACGTGTTGCGCGAAATCGCCGCCGACGTGCGGGTGGAAGAGCCGCAAAAAATCGAGCGACAAGCGGCGCATTAGCCGCCGGCTGTGGGGCCGATGAGACATCGGCGCGGCTTATGCCATCAGTCAAATTCGGTGTTACTCGGGTGCCGGACAAGCTTCCTAGAATCGACCCCAGGCCGATTGGATCACTGCCCGGGGGGAAATATGGTAGGCACTAACACAACGGCGCACACGTTGCTGCGTCGATCGACTTCATTGGCGTTCGTGGTGGCCGCGATCTTGAGCAAGGCCGCGCTGGCACAGCAGGCCACAGCGCCGACGCAATCGGTGCTCGAAGAGGTGCTGGTGACAGCCGAACGCCGTGAAGTCAGCTTGCAGGACACGCCAGCATCCGCGACGGTGCTGACCGCCGATGCGCTCGCCGCCCAAGGTGTCGACAACGTAGCCGATATTCAGCAGGTCGCACCGAGTGTCGCGATCAACACTTACAATCGTTCGACCTTCATCAACATTCGCGGCGTGGGTATCAGCCAGTCGGCGCCGACGTCGAATCCTGGCGTGGCGTACTACATCGACGGTGTCTTCATTCCGCACGAGCAGTTCATCGCGCAATCGTTCTTCGACTTCGAGTCCATCGAAGTGTTGCGCGGTCCCCAGGGAACGTTGACCGGTCAGAACTCCACCGGTGGCGCGATCTATGTGCGTACGCCGACTCCAAGTTTCGATGGGTTCTCGGGGTACGTCGATCAGACCGTCGGCAGCGACGATTGGTATCGAACGGTGGGCGCGCTGAACGTGCCGATCACGGACACGCTGGCGGTGCGCATCGCCGGGGTTTACGACGAAAGAGGGGGCTTCACCGAAAACATCGGCCCGAGCCCGGCCGAGCCGGGGAGCGGCACCGATCAGGCGGTCCGCGCGGCCGTGCGATATCAGCCGGTCGAGGGCGCGACCTTCGATTTGCGTTACGAATATTTCAAACGCGAGACCGACAACAACGCCGTCAAGAATCGCGCCGATCTCGTGACCAGCGAGCCATTCACCATCGAGGAGGATGCGCTGTCGTTTCTCGATCAGGACGGCTATCGCGCCTCGCTGGAAGGCCGGTTTGATCTGCCGGCGGACACACAGCTGCGAGTGCTCGCGTCGTACTTTGACGCGGAGACGACGGATCAGGCGGACGGCGATCGCACGGCGACCGCGCCGCCCGTGCCCGCCAATCTGCCGACCAACACCGCCAACACGAATCTGTATCCGGGCCGCATCGGCTACACGCATCAGGAATTGGAAACGTTCGTGACCGAAGTGAACTTTCTGTCGCGCGGCGACGCTCCGCTGCAGTGGGTGGTCGGTGGGTTCTATATGGATGAGACCAGCCCGGTGCAGGTATATCGCGACAATCGCAATACCATCGGCTACACGCAGTCGAACTCGACCATCGATACCGAGCTGACCAATGAGTCGATCTCGGCTTTCGGTCAGGTGGACTATCGCTTCACCGACCATTGGGCCGTGGACGTGGGCTTGCGCCATTCCGAGGACAAGCAGGAATACACCCGGTTCCTGATTCCTGGCGCGCCGCCGCCGGGCTGCTTCCCGTGCACCACTGAAGTGGATTCGAACGAGACGACGGGCCGGGTCGGTTTGAAATACTTCGCGAACGATGACGTGATGATGTACGGCACGGTCTCGCGCGGCTACAAGGCCGGCGGTATCAACCTCGATCCGCGCTTGCCGAACTACGATCCCGAAACGAACGAAGTCGCCGAGCTCGGTGTGAAGACGACGGTGGCCGACGGTCGCCTGCGTATCAACGGCGCGGTGTTCTATTCGGAATACGATGGCATTCAGCTCTCGGCGCTGGTGCCGGTCGGTACCCCGGCGGCACTGATTCCGAATACGTTGAATGCGGCGCCGGCCGAGATCTACGGTGCGGAGCTCGAGGTGACCGGCCAGTTCGGCTCATTGGGTTTCAACCTGGGGTTGAGCGCGCTACAGAGCGAGTTCACCGAAGATGCGCTGCTGACCGACTCGCAGACCAACAGCAACCGGCTCGTGCCGGAGGGCTCGATCGTGCCGTTCGCGCCGGAGATGACCGCGAATGCGGGCATTCAGTATGAGTTCCTGATCGGAAGCATGACGCTGACGCCGCGGGTGCAGGTGTCGTACATGGATGAGCAACTGGCGACGCCATTCCGCTATCAGGCGACGACGGTGCCCTCGCGCACGATCACGGATTTGCGCGTGACGCTGACGCCGATGGAGAACCTGCGCATCGAGGCGTTCGCGACCAATGTGTTCGATGAGGAATACATCTCCGCACAGTTGCAGGATGCGAGCAGTGCGCGTGGCGGTATGATCTATGGCGCGCCGAGACAGTATGGCTTGCGCGCCAAGTTCGACTTCTGAGCGCCTTCTCATTGTTGAAAGCCACCGCTAAGTTTGCGATCGGGATCGGCGCTGGTCTGCTGGCCAGCGCCGTGCTCGGCGATTCGCCGGTCGTCGGGCACGTGCCGGATCAAAACCGGCAGGCTCAGCAGGCGCCGATCGGGGAAACGAAATCACCGTCCGCCAGTCGCTGGTGGTCGCCCGGCGAGGGCACGCCGCTCGCGCCGCTGATTCCGTATCCAAACGCTTTCGGGCAAGCGGGTGTTTTGAACACCGCCGGCGTCATCGAGACGCGAGGTCATCCGTTCTTCGAGCCCATCGGCGAGAACGGCCGTGCCTGCGTGAGCTGTCATCAGCCGGCGAATGCGATGTCGCTGTCGGTCGAAATGATTCAGCAGCGCTGGCGCGAGACGCAGGGCAAGGATCCGATCTTCGCTCCGATCGACGGCATGAATTGCCCGGACCTGCCGCCCGGCGTTCCAGACTCGCATTCGCTGCTGCTCGAGCGCGGTCTGTTCCGGATCTTCCTGCCCTGGCCGCCCAAGGCCGCCGACGGCTCGACCATCGATCCGGAGTTCACGATCGAAGTCGTGCGCGATCCGACCGGCTGTAACCTGCATCCGAAGTTCGGACTGAACAGCGCGAATCCAATGGTGTCCGTGTACCGCCGGCCGCGGGTGGCTGCGAACACCAGATATTTCACGCATCAGGGCTTCGGTGTGTTTTCGTTCATAGGCAAGAACGGCTTGCCGGCGACACGAGATCCGGAAACGGGCCTGCCCTCGGGAATGAACATTCTTTCCGACGCGCGCCAGCCCACGTTGAAGACGCAGGCGGTCGAAGCTGCCATCACTCATTTGCAGTTCAACGGCACCCTCGGCGAAGAGCGGCTCTCGCGGATCGTCGGGTTCGAAAGCCAGCTTTATACGGCGCAAGTAATGCACGCGGGCGCGGGCAGCTTGATCGAGGAAAACACGCCGCCCGGGCTGGGGGTCTACAACCTCGCCAAGGGGCGCGAAGGGCTGCTCGGTAACAACGTGACGAACTATGTGTTTCCGATCAGCGAGGAGTGGCGAAAGCCGGCGCCTTCGGCCGATCCCGAGATTGCGCGTCGAAACGAAATGCGCGCGTCCATCGCTCGCGGCCACGATGTGTTCATGTTCCGCACCTTCTGGATCAAGGACGCGATGCATCTGAACACGGTCGGTCTCGGCAACCCGACCAAACGCACGTGCTCGACGTGTCACGGCATGCACATGATGGGCATGGACATCGTGAACGGCTGGATGGATCTGGGGACCACGAACTTGCCGTGGGCTCGCGAAGAACCGTTGAATCCATGGAACGAGCGCAAACCGCAGATGCCCTTGTTCAAGATCACGTGCAAGGCCGGTGTGCCGCCGCACCCGTTCCTGGGGCGCGTGTTTTATACCCAGGATCCAGGTCGCGGACTGATTTCCGGCAAGTGTAACGATGTGGGCGCGATAGTCATGCAACAGTTCCGTGGGCTCGCGGCGCGCGCGCCATATTTTTCGAATGGCTCAGCGAGCTCGCTGCGTGAGCTGGTCGATTTCTACGATCGCCGCTTCAACATCGGCTACACCGATCGAGAACGCGAGGATCTGATCAATTTCCTGAGTGCGCTATGAACAGGCTTGTCGTCGCATTGACGCTCGCGGGCTCGACGGCTGCCGTCGGCGCCGCGACCCCGCCTGCAAACCATCGGAACTTCATCGCGTGCCCGATCGTGCGAGATACGAGCACAGTGCCGTGCTGGCTCGCCGAGTATGAAGGGCAGACTTACTATCTGACGATTCAAACGGATGTGAGCGCGCCGGTGAATCCGCCGTGGCTCGGTCACAAGGTGCTCGTCGAAGGCACGATCAGCGACGAGCCGAACATCTGCGGCGGCATGGTGCTCAAGCCTGTCGCTTTGTCGGTGATGCAGGAGCTGGATGGCTCGTGCAACACCATGCTGCCGGCGGAGGAGCGATATAACCTGCCGTTCGAGCCGCCGCGACCGCCGGGGCCGAGCAAAGGCCGACTCGCCTTTGGCGATCCGGTGATCAAGCCGAAGGCCGTGGAAGCGGCGCCCTCGAAGTCATTCGAGCTGCGTTATGAATTCGATTCGCTGGTGGTGTTCCGTCACGCGCAACCGCTGCAACAGATCTTCGAGCACGCGAAACAAAGTGGCGCGACCAAGGTGCAGATCACGGGCTATCGCGCGGCGTCGCTGCTGTCCAATGGTCAGCTCATGCAGGAGGACAAAGAGATCGGACGGCGCCGCGCCGAGCAGGTCGCGGACTTATTACGTGGCGCTGGACTGACCGACTTGCAGTACGAGGTGAAGTGGCAGGACGAGAGCAAACGAGCAAGGGGCGTCGAGGACGCCACGCTGCGCCGTGTGCAAGTGCTCGTCTCGCGTTAGCCGTTCGCGGGTGTCATTCGCAGCGGCACATACAACGGCCCGACCTCCGGCATGCCGCTCATGCGCACGTCGCCGCTCAGTTCAAAATGACGGGTCTGCTGTAACAACGCGTCGAGCGACACTCGCAGCAGTTGGCGAGCGAGAGGGACGCCGGCGCACATGTGGGGCCCTCGTCCATAGGCGATGTGTTGATTGATGTTGGGCCGACGCAGGACGAACTTGTCGGGCTCGGGGAAGATCGCCTCATCCCGGTTCGCCGACGCATACAACAGGGCAATCGGCTCATCCTTCGGGATCGTGCGACCGCGAATCGTTACATCTTCCCGCGCCGTGCGGGCGAAGCCCCGATAGGGCGTGTACAAGCGAACGAATTCCTCGACGGCGTCGGGAATCAGCGTGCGATCGGCGCGCAGTTGCTGCTGCAATTCCTGATCGCGTGACAGATGCACGGCGATGCTGCCCATTAGAATGGGCGGCGCGACCAGACCGACGACCAGCACCTGTCGCACACAGCCCGCCAGTAGGGCGTCGGGGAACGGCTTGCCATCGGCATCGCGCTCGGCCAGCAACGAGCTGGTCGGATCGATGGTGGGATCCATCGGTTGCGTGCGACGTTGTTCGATCAGTTCGCGAGCCAGCGTTGCCAACCCTTCGCCGGCGACCGCGACGCCGGGCTTGTCGAAGGCTTCCCAGGCTTTGATGTAGGCGCGGGAGCTCGTGGCGAGATGTTCGGTCTGCGCGTCGTTGAGACCGAGCCACTCACCGAAGAGTCGCACGGGAAGTACCGCGGAGAAATGCTCGACGAGATCGGCTTCGCGACGAGCGACGAGCGCCGTCGCAAGCTCGAGCGCGATGCGTTGTGTCGCCGGCAACAGCGAAGCGACCCGGCTGGCGCTGAGCGCACGATCGATCGCTCGTCGATAAGGCGTGTGCTCGGGCGGATTCAGATGCAGCGGTGGCCGTCGGCCGGTCGTTGATGAGCCGGGCACCACATTGCGGACGGAAGTGATGTACATGTCCGGGTCGCGCAGGACATTCACGATGTCCTCGTACCGAGCCAGGGTCCAGAAGCCGTCGAACTGCGTGCTGTGAGCCACCGGACAGCGAGCCCGCAGCTCGGCGAAAGTCGCATGCACGCTGTCGAAGGTTTCAGGGAGCGTGGGATCGTACTCGTTGAGCGACGCGGGATCGGTGGACATGGCGCGATAGGAATGGGCCGAAAGCCGAACACTAGGTCAGAAGGGTCCGGCCCGGGTAACACCTTCTGTATCTTCCGGCTATAAGAAGCATGAATGGCACCGAGCCATCGAATCCGTCCCGCATCGCTATTGACGATTTCGTTCAATAGTGACGTAATGGTCAAAATACCGGCATGGCCCCGGGCCATGTTCAGGGACAGGGGGATGGGCTGTGAAAGGAATATTCACCGGCGCGCGCATCTGGTCGGCTGCATGGCAGGTGCCTGTCATCTGTGGAATGGTGGCCCCCGTGAACGCGGCGAACGCCGCCGACGAGGGACGCCAGGCGGGCGCCTTGGAAGAGGTGGTCGTCACCGCGCGAAAACGCGAGGAATCCCTGCAGGACACGCCGATCGCGATTTCGGCATTCTCCGCCGCGGCGCTGGAACGCCAACAAATCAGCAGCACCGAAGACCTCGACCAAGTCGCGCCCAACCTGCAGTTCGCAAGCTACGGTCCACTCACCGGTAACAACTCCGCCGCACAGGTTTATATCCGCGGTATCGGGCAGAGCGATGGTTCCTCCGGTGTCGACCCGGGCGTGGGTTTGTATATCGACGATGTCTATATGGGCCGCTCGGTCGGCGGCGTGCTCGACTTTCGAGACATCGCCAATGTCCAGATCCTGCGGGGTCCGCAAGGAACGCTCTTTGGCCGTAACACCATCGGTGGTGCGGTGTTGCTGACGACGACGCTGCCCGGCAAAGAATTTGGCGGTACGGCGCGAGTCGGCTTCGGTGACGATCACTTGTATGAAGGCTTCGCGGCCGTCGACCTGCCGATCCTCGACAGCTTGGCCGCGAGGATCTCGGTCGGTGCCCGGCAACGCGACGGCTATGTCACGCGCGTCTATGACGGCCTCGATCTGGGAAACGAGGACACGTACACCGTTCAGTCATCATTCCAATGGCTGCCGACCGATGGCGTCACGGTCACGGTCCGTGGCGACTACACCAAGGAAGATGAACATGGCTCGCCGTTCGTGTTCGCTGCTATCAACGAGTCGCAGGTGTTTCCTGCCGCGATCAGCCGCGGCGCCGGCTGCCCCGGTGCTACTTTTCCACCGCCGTCAGTGCCACAGAACATTGTGGATCCGCGCTGTGCGAACGATGCTACCTGGAATCTTGGCAAATATCGCAACGGCGGCAATGCGCATGCCGAGAGCACACTCGAGAACTGGGGCGTCTCCAGCACGCTGCAATGGCAGTTGAGCGACTCGTTCTCGATGAAGTCGATTACCGCCTATCGCGAGCTGGAGTGGAGTGGCAGTCGTGACGCGGACAATACCGGACTGCTCGTGCTGCACACGGACTATTCGAGCGCGGGCGATCAGTTCAGCCAGGAATTGCAGGCCTCGGTCGAGACCGAACGACTGCGTGGCGTGGTCGGTGCTTTCTATTTCGAGGAGACCATCGACGACTTCCTGCTCGTTCCGTTCGCGGCGCCGCCGCCGCTGGTGGCAAGCGGTGCAATCCCGGGCTCGCTCGATTATCAGCGGGCGTTCATCGAGAACGACAACTTCGCCTTGTTCACGCAATGGACCTACGCTGCCACCGAAGCGCTGAGCCTGACGGCCGGTGTGCGTTACACCGAGGAAACAAAGGGGATTCGGATTGTCTCATTCACCGTCACGCCCTTGACGGCACCGGTACGGATTCCGACCGCGCTCAACACGCCGTTAGTTGCCGGCCCCGGTCTGAACATCCTGCCGCAGCCGTTCGAGAACGAGTACCAGTCCACGACCGGCTCGGCCAGCATTCAGTATCGCTGGAATGAGTCGGTGATGACGTATCTGAGCTGGTCGCAAGGCTTCAAGAGCGGCGGCTTCAATCAGCGGTATAACCTGGCACCGCCGGGCAACTTGCCCGTGGCGTTCGACGAGGAGAGGGCGGAGACCTTCGAGCTCGGTTTCAAATCGGAGCTGGGCGCCAATCTGCGCTTGAATGCCGCAGTCTTCAGCACCGACTACGACAACATGCAACTGACCTATCGGCTCGGCATCGTCCCGCTGCTGTTCAACGCAGGCAAGTCGTCCATCGAAGGCGCGGAGCTGGAGCTCACCTACGCGCCGGGGCGTCTGCTCGTGGAAGCGAGCGCGGGCTACCTGCACAACAAATTCGATGAGATCGCGGTGGTGCCGGGCACGACCCAAACCGTCGGCCCCAGCAACACGCTGCCGTTCGCGCCGGAGTGGCAAGGGAATCTCGGTGTTGGCTATGACTTCGCCGTGGGCAACGCGACGCTCACTCCGCGCATCAATGTGAGTTATACGTCCGAGCAGTTCTTCGATGCGGCGAACTCGATCGAGGTCGCGCAGCTCGATGATGTGACGTTGCTCAATGCTTCGCTCACGCTGGAGCTCGGGGCGTGGCGGTTGAGAGCGGGCGTGAATAATGCGACGGATGAGCAGTATCGAGTCGCGGGCAACTCGTCCTTCAGCACGTCGGCGGGTTACGCCGAGGTGATTTATTCCCGGCCGAGGAATTACTTCGTGTCCGCCAGCGTCGATTTCTGAGGCGTGAGAATGTCATCGGCGGCCTGGCGGGCGAGGCGATCCGCTTGAGCTGCGGGGACGCCCAACGAGCGTAACAGGCCCGCCGCCATGCCTCGGGCGATATCGATGTGCGGGGTCACCAGGCGCTCTTCCAACGCGTGACGCAGTGAGATCACGATCGTGCCCATGACCAGCAGCACGGCGGCCTCGATGTCCACGTGCTTGAAGCGCTGCTTCGTGATGCCTTCCTGCACGTTGTTCCGCAGGTTGCGATTGATCGGGGCGTCGACCATCGTGGCACCGGAATTCAGCCGCCAGAGTACCTGAGCGCTCTCGCGATGTTCGATGGCAAAGCGCATGAAGACACACAGGGCACGAGCCAGGTGCGCGGCCGGGTCGGTCACGTGGATATTCGCTTCGTTGACCGCTTGCTCGGCCTGGCGTCGCACCGAGCTCGCAATCTCGCGGGCGAATACGTCCTTATCGACGAAATGATTGTAGAAGCTGCCTTTGGCGACCTCCGCGGTGGCGACGATCTGGTCGACGGTGACCCCGTCGACATCGCGCGAAGCGAACAGGGTCCGGCCGGCGCTCATCAAGGCCGCGCGCGTGCGCTCCCAACGCCGATCCATTTTGGGCGCGGGCTTCTCGTCCGTGATTCTCTTGGGGCTCACTGTTCCAGCCTGACGTTGTGCGATCCAGGAAGTTTCACAGCCATGCCTGGATGGTATTCCCTCGTCGAAAATTGGCAACGGGGGCTTGCCGGCGCCGTGGGTTGTGCCGTCTCACGCCTCGACATGCAGCGCTTGAAGTTCGGCACTCGAGAACCCGAGGGACTGTAGAACCTCGGCGCTGTGCTCGCCGAGTTTTGGCGGGGGCGAAGCCACGCCGGGCTGATCCTCGCTGAACAAAAAGCCCGCGTTCACAATCTCGACCCGCTCGCGCTCGGGCAAGCCGGCGACCTCGAGGCCGAGCTTCAAGCGCCGTGCTTCGAGCGCGGGCAGCGAGACTGCTTCGGCGACATCACGGATCATGCCGCAGGGAATTCCAGCCGCGCTCAGTCGTGTTTCCCAATAGGATGCCGGCGCTTTACCAAAGACCTTGCCGAGCTCGTCGCGCATCTCGGCCGAATGTTTGCGTCGAAGGTCGGGCGTGCGGAATCGGGGATCTTCGAGCCACTGGTGGCAACCCACTTCGCGGGCCAGCGCTTCGAACTGCGGCTGCTGAACCACACCCAGCGAAATCTGACGGCCGTCGCTGGTATTGAACACCGCGGAGGTCGGCTGACCACTGTAACCGATATTCCCGGTGCGCTCGGGCGGGTTGCCGGTCACGAGATACGGCACGACGGCCGACGTCATGAACGCCATGCTGGCGTCGAACATCGCGACATCGATGTATTCACCGCGACGCTCGCGCTGACGTCGTAACAACGCAGCGAGGATCGCGAAGGCAGCGGTTTGACCCGTGAGTGTGTCGACCACCGGAAAACCTACCTTCGCCGGCGCATCGCCTGCGGCGCCGCCGAGGGTCATCATGCCAGTCGTTGCCTGGACGATGTTGTCGATGGCCGGCCAGTCCCTGCGCGGACCGTTTTGTCCGTAGCCCGAGATGGAGCAGTAGATCAATTCGGGCCGCAATGCGCGCACCGATGCGTAGTCCAGGCCGAACTTCGCCATCACTCCGGGACGAAAGTTCTCGATCAGTACATCCGAAGTTGCGATCAAGCGGCGCGCCGCTTCTTGTGCCAGTGACTGCTTCAGATCGAGCACGATAGATTTCTTGCCCGCGTTCACGCCGATGAAGGCGGGCGCCATGCCATCGTAACGTCGATCCGCGCCGTAGTTGCGCATGGCGTCGCCGCGACCCGGTGCTTCGATTTTGATGACTTCCGCACCGAGCAGTCGTAGCAAATGAGTGGCGAACGGTCCCGCCATCACATGGCTGAAATCTGCGACGCGAATTCCTTCAAGCGGTAGGCTCATGTGTCATCTCTGCTGCAGCGGATGCTGTTGTCGTCCGTGACGTGCGCGGCGATCGAGCGCGCCAGCCTGTAGGTGGGCATGCCGTCGATACCGAAGCGGGCGAGGGCCCGCGCTCGTACTTCGCCGTCGCGTTCATAGAGCGCGTCGAACTTCGCCTGCTCGTCGGCGGGCATGGCATGAAACTCGACGTGATGTTCGCGACCGGTGGCGAGGCCGGCTTCGTTTGCGACCGACAGTTCCGCGGCCAGCGCCTTTTCCCAGACTTCGGTGCTGCGTTCGAGCAGGGCGCGTTGCTCATTGGTCAGGCTGAGCCAGCGACGCTCGCCCATCGCGCGGGCCGCGTAGGCGCCCCGCGGGATCTCGATGGTGTTGAAGTATCTTGCGACCTCGGCGAAGTGCAGTGATTTGAGCGTGTCCGGTGGTGCAACCACGCCATCGAGCACTCCTTTGGCGAGCGCGGAATAAACTTCGCCCATCGGCATGTCGATGGGATCGGCGCCCAGGTCCTTGAGCACGGCGAGCAATTCAGAGGGCGCCCGCAGTCGCAGGCCGCGCAGGTCATCGAGTGTGCGGATCGCGCGATCCCGCGTCACGATCCCCGGCAGATTGCCGCCCTGGACCGCGAGCACTTTGAGCCCACGCAACTCGCGTTGAAACTGTGGCTCCGCACTCGCCATACAACGCCACAGCGAAGTCTGCTGCGCGAAGGTCGTGAGTCCACCGTAGAAGCCGGCTTGCGCTCGAATGAGATGAGCCCCGCCGCGCGCATAGATCGGAGTGATCAAGCCGATATCGGCAACACCATGGCGCAGCTCGGGCATCGAATGCTCGGAGGACAGCAGCGATCCCGACCAGTACGGTTGAATCCTGATGCTGCCGCCGGCCTGCTGCTCGACCCATTTCATCCAGACGATATCGGCGCGGCTGAACGGATGACCCGGGCTGAAGGGGCTGGCGTAAGTCAGGACGGTGACGCCGGCCGTCGGCTCGGTGCAGCCGGCCATACATATAATAAGTAGAGCGAGGAGGCCCCTCACAGAAGGCCCTCCCGCCGTAGGAATCCGGCGACATGCTCTACCATGCGCTCATGGCTCCAGCCGTTGGCACTGACCATGTCGGCGGACAAGGCCAGGGTCGGAATACCGGCCCGAGCCAGCGCGTGCTCGGTGATCTTCGTGCCTGACTGTGACAGGCGATTGTCGGGCGGCACGAGCATCACGGCCGCGTCGATGTCACAACGCTCCGCTTCGCTCACCATCCATTCATTCATCCACGGCGGCAGGTGGAGCACTTCGTTCATCGAGCAGATGCGGCTGGCCAGCGCGTGCAATGGCCGGTCGTAGAGCTCGCGAATGTACTGCGGACCGGCGAACGGCATATACATCGACCAAACAAACACGGCGCCGTATTGATCTTCGAGCGCGCTGTAGAAGCCGGGGTCGTGCCAGAGTCCAGCGCCGATCCACATCAAGCGCAGTCGCTCCCGACTGCCCACGCCGACGCCATCCGCGACGCGTTGTTTCACTTCGTCTCGGAAACGCCGGGCATGTGCCACAGCCCAAGGTGAGCCGCGGTGCCACTGCGGAATCATGGTGTTTGGCATCTGCTCCGCGATCGAGACCGGGCAGGGGCTGGTGGCACCGATCAGTTGCGCCGCTTCGGCGATGTAGCCTTCCTGCTCGTTGATCGCGAGCATCAGTCGCAGGAACTTGTCCTGGTCGAACTTGCGACCGGTGCGGGCTTCGAGCAACGCGATCAGCTCGCGCATTTCGCCGACCAGCAGCTCGATTCGACGCTGCTCGAAGACTTCGTCCCAACGATCGTTCGAGTGACGAAACCACTGCGGGTCCTTGTGCTGCCAGCCGGGGGCTTCCAACGGAAAAAACTCGCTGCCGAGCGCGGTGGCCCATTGCCCGAAGACGTGCTCGATACACTCGCAAGTAAGACGAGCGACCAGCACCGTCGGCTTTGGCAGCCCGCCCCAGGGGGCGATGCGAGGGTTGTTATCGAGGGTGCACGCGAGCCCGAGCGAACAGTAACGACAACGATTGGCCGGATAGCCCAGATTGCCGAGCACTTGATCGTAATGATTCGACAGCTGCTTGGCGGAAATGTACGCCGACCACCATTGATTGGTGACCAGCGGTATATCCATCACATGGAAGATTTCGTGTGGCGTGTCCGCCTGCGCGATGGCGAACGGTTCGCCGGCGTCGATGACGCGCTTCTTCAAGTCCGTGACGAACTCGCGCTGATATGCGGTCGCGGCGGCCGTGCATTCCAGATCTTTGCGGCTGCGTTGCCCGCTGCTGTGGGTCATGGGGGTCATCGAAACACTCCGAGCCGCTCCAGCTCTTCAATGCGGGACGCGCTCAGGCCGCACAGTTCTTCTGCAATCGAGAGGCTGTGCTCGCCGATCGACGGTGCCCGATACGGGGAGATCACGGTTGAGGAGAAATCGATCGGCGTCCGTACATGTCCGAACACGCCGAGCAGCGGGTGCTCCAGATTCAGTAGCGCGTGGCGGGCCGCGATCTGCGGGTCGCGCTCGGTGAGATCCTGAATATCCTGGACGACGCCGGCGGCGATGCCGGATGCTTGCAGTTGTTCCATGAGCGTGTGAGCGGCGTGCTGCTGGGTCCATGCGTTCAACGCTTGCTCTGCGTCGCGTGGAGATTGATTCGGATCGAGCCGAGCCATCGCGCATAGACGTTCCCAGTCGGATTGCGCGGCGAGCGTGATCGCAATCCATTGGTCCTCACCGGTGGTTGCATAGACGCCTTGGTGAAACACCTTCGGATCGTTATTTCCTTGCCGACTCGGGCGCGCGCCATGTTCGGCCGCGAGGATGGCGTCGTGCATCTGCTGGACACAGATCTCGTACATCGCCGCGTCGATGTGACATCCCTTGCCAGTGCGACGCCGATAGTCGACCGCGGCGGCGGTTGCGGCCGCCATCACATAGGGAACGATGACGTCGCCATAGGGCACGGCGCCCGGAATCACTGGATTTCGGTCGGGCCAGCCGGTGAGGAAGGTGCGACCGGACAACGCGGCGCCCGTGCCGTCGACGCCCCACGATTCCGCGAGCGGTCCGGTTTGTCCGAACACGCTGCCGGAGACCATGATCACGTTCGGGTTACGTTTCTGTAGCGATGCATAGTCGAGGCCCAGCCTGGCCATCGTGCCCGGCGAGAAGTTCTCCACGACGATGTCGGCCCAGTCGAGCAACGGATCCAGCACCTCGCGACTGCGTGGGAGCTTCAAGTCCAGCGCGAGGCTGCGCTTGGACGTATTCAAGTGCGCAAACCAAGGCTTGTCGTCGAAGCTGTCGGCGCGCGACGCGTTCACTTGCACGTCGATCCGAGACAGGCAGGGGCGGCTGCGCGTTTCCACTTTGATGACATCGCAGCCCAGGTCACCGAGCACCTTGGTGGTGATCGAGCCGACCAGGGCCCAGGAGAAGTCCAGCACTCGCAGGCCCTTGAGGGGGCCGGTGCGTTCGAGCGCTCGAACGTCCGATCGAATTGGCGCGGGCGACGATCCTTCGGTGATCGAGACGAAACGTGATGGCGTGCGTTTGCCGTGGTCATCGCGAACCCAGAAATCGCGGGCTTCCAGGTGAGCGTCCGCCAGCACATCGCTGGGCTCTGCGACGACGGTCGCGTTGATGCCGCGGCGACGACCTTCCGTTGAAATCTCGTGACGAGTGCGTGTCGAGAAGAAGTTTTCGATCGCTTGTTCCCATTCGCGTCGGGTTTGCGGATCGAGCGTCGAGCGGTTGTAGCGCGCCCAGTCGACGCCGCGCAGGGGATTCGACGAGCCGATCTCGTCGATCCAATCGCTCAATGCTTGATTCGCCGGCGCGCCGAAGCGGCCGGTCATCAAGGTGTGGAAGCAGAAGCCATCGGCGAGCGGCCAGATGCAACGAACCGTCGCACGCCCGTAATTCAATGCGCCGCCCACCCGCTGGAGCTTGCGACGATCGAACTGCCACACGAGGATGCCGTTGACGTTGCGCGAGAACGCGACTTCTTGCACGGACACATCGACGTGCTGGCCACGACCTGTGTTTGTGAGTTCCACGAGTGCCGCCATCGCCCCGGCCGCGGCGACCATGTCGGCGTGAAACCAACATGCATCCAACGCCTCTTTCACGGGTGAGCGATCTATGTCGCCAGTGACCCGCAAGGTTCCACCCATGGCGGAGGCAATCAGCTCACCTCCGCGCCACTCGGCACGAGTCCCCTTGCTGCCGAAGGTCGTGACGGAGACGTGAACGAGCCGTGGATTCAATTCCTCAATGTGGGCCCGCTCGAATCCCGCGCGGGACAGGGCAGGCACGCCCATGCCTTCCACAAGGAAGTGGGCGTGCGGCAGTTCGTTTGCCAGTGTGGTGATGTGAACGCGCCTCACGTCGGCGCCGAAACTGCTGAGCAGCCGGCACAGCGCTCCATCCGCAGCGTCGTCGAGCGCGAGCACCCGCATATCCTTCAGTAGTTTCATCGCGCCTCCAGCGTGCTCTTCCTGCAGCAGTGGTTTCAACGTGCCTCCAGCCTGCTTCTCGTGCAGCGGTTCTAACGCGCCTCCAGCGTGCGCGGCCTCCAGCGGTTTCATTGCGCCTCAAGCGTACGCCGGAAGTACGCAATCTGCGTGAGTGCTTCGGCGTTCAAGGTTTGAGGCTGCGAGGTGAGCATGAGCGTCGGCAGACCGGCTTCCCGCAGTGCGCGCTCGATACGGGGCGCTTGCCAGGCGAGACCGGTATCGGTAGCGACCATCCAGACGATAACGCCGTCCGCTCGTAAGGTTCGGGCCGCGTTGACGAGATCCCTCGGTGATTGCAGCAGCGTGCTGATGGCGTTCGTTCCGTCGTAGTAGCGTCGTGCGATGGCTTCGACTGAGGCGTCGAGCACGGCGCGTTCCGGAGCGACAGACGAAGCGCCATTGGTCTCGCCGCGTTCCCAAGCGACGGATGAACCCTGATCAATGTCGCCGCGTGCCCAAGTGACGGATGCAGCCTGATCGATGTCGCCGTGTGCCCAGGCGATGAATGAAGCCTCATTGATCTCGCCGACCACGACGGTTCCATCCATCTCGATGGCCGCGTGAATGTGCTCGTCCGGCGGCACGCTCCCGACCAGCGCCACCTTGTTACGAGGCGCGACCTTGGCGCAACTGGACAGCCACTCTTGCAACGACGCATCCCACTCGTCGGACCATTCAGTGCGAGCTGCACGCACGATGCGATGAGCTATCGAACCAAGCGGCACCTGATCGGCCGTGCGCAGCTTCAATAAATCGGCGAGCAATTTCTCTCGAGCAGCGACGCGTTCTGTCGCGGCGAGCAGTTTCGACTCATCCACACCGATGGCCGCGGCGAGAGATCGCGTCGACTCGATCGTATGAGCCACACTGGTGCCTCGTTGAATCCGCGCCAAGTCATAGAGATGAGGCGTCGGCCCCTTACACACACCCATGCGTTGCAGCTCGCAAAGGTAGTAGTACAGACGCTGCGCGTTGTCGTCGCTGCGGGAGAAAATCACAGCATCGAAGGAATCGAGTTCCCCCGCGAGCCAATGTTGGGCGACGCCCCGACTCTGAGCTGAAAAGCTGCTCTCGAGAAAACGATCCGCAAGCGAGGTCTCTGGCAAGGCCGGGAGCGCGCCCAGGTGCACAGGCACGGCATCGGCCGCGATAATCAATTCGACCGGCACATTCCAGCCCAAATATCCGATCGCGCGTCGGGTCTTCGCCGCGTTCAGCGGGTCCCTGGAGGCCCGAGAAAAGAGCGTCGACAAGCTCATTGATGCAACCACCCTGGCAACGCCAACGCCATCGCCGGCAAGGCGATCAACAGCGACAGATGTAACAGGTCGGCCGCCAGGAACGGCACGACGCCCTTGAAGATCCGACCCAGCGGCACGTCCTTGGCGATGCCTTGAATCACATACAGATTGATGCCGATGGGCGGATGCACGAAGCCGATCTCCATCGTGCGCACCAGATAGATGCCGAACCAGATCGGCGACAGGCCGAGGTCGGTCACGATGGGCAGCAGGATGGGCGTGGTGAGCAGCATCAGTGCCAATCCGTCGAGCACCGAGCCGAGCAGCAGCAACAACACGGTCATGATGACGATGGCCATCAGCGTGCCGCCGGGCAGTCCTTCCATGAAATCCGCGACCTGTTCGGCCAGACCGGTGTAGCTCATGAACACAGCGAAGATTAGCGCGCCGACGATCACGACATAGATCATTCCGGTCGTGCGCAACGTTTGTGCCAGCGCTTCACGCAAGGAGTCGCGATTCAATTTCCGACGCCAGGCGCATAAGACCAACGCACCGGTGGCGCCCACCGAAGCGGCTTCGGTCGGCGTGAACCAGCCGAACGCGATGCCGCCGAGCACGACGAGGATCAATGCACCGAGATCGAGAATGCGAAGGAGCGCCGCGCGTCGCTCGGACCAGGCAGCACGCGCCGTGGCGGGGCCGATGGAAGGACGCCATCGACACAACAGAACGATGGTGATGACGTAGAACATCGCCTGTGACAGGCCAGGAATGATGGCGGCCGTGAACAGCTTTCCGATCGATTGCTCGGCCAGGATGCCGAACACGATCAGCGCCCCCGAGGGAGGAACGATCGAACCGAGCGTGCCGCCCGCGGCGATCGAGCCGGTCGCGAGCGCATCGGAGTAGCCCCGCTTGCGCATCTCCGGCAAACCGATCAGCCCGATGGTCGCCGCGGTCGCAAGGCTCGAGCCGCTGATCGCACCGAACCCTGCGCATCCCGCGACCGATGCAATCGCGAGACCGCCACGACGATGGCCGACCAATCGCGCGGCCGCTTCGAAGAAGTCACGGCTGGCGCCGGCGGCAAAACACAGATGCGCCATGAATAGAAACAGCGGCAACACACCGAGCTCGTACCGGGTGATGGTCTCGAACAGCACGACGCCCGACTTGATGATGGACGGCTCCGGGCCCAGCAGCAGCATCAGGCCGACCATGCCGACCAGGCCCATCGACACCCCGATGGGGACGCCGAGTGTCAGAAGGACGAGGAGGGCGATGACGCCGAGCAGACCGTTCATGAGCGTCCTCGGAAAGAACGCCACATGTCCCGCAGGAACACGAGTGCGATGGCGACGGCGGCAATGAGCGAAACGAGTCGCAGCGGACGAAACGGAATATGCAGCAGCTCGCTTTGCTCATGATCGTTCCACGATTCCATCGCGAGCCACAGCACGCCCGCCGCGAGCCCCACGAAGAACAATGCGGACAGCAGATTCGCGAAGGCGTGCAGAAAGTTTTTTGCTCGCTCTCCGACGCGGGTCGTGAGCAACGTGACCGTCGCGTGTCCTTTGTTCAGCGAGGCCGACAGCATGGCCGCGGATGCCATCAGCAGGATGGATGCCTGGATGATCTCCATCGCGCCGAGCAGGGGAATACCGGCATGTCGTCCGAGCACCGCGAGCGCTTCGACCGCCATTGCCAGTAGCAGTCCACCCGCGCCAATGTAGAACAACGGCCCTCGCGTCTGGCCGCCGCTGTCGCGTTTCATCAATTCAGCCACACGCCCTCGCTGGTGATTTGCATGCTTAGTGGCGGCAGGCCGGCCTCGACGCCGATGGTTTGAATGTAATCGGCAATGCGCTGGCCCGCTTCCGGCGCAACGCGCGGACGACCTGGCGGATCGACGTGGACCGGAATGAATCCCACCCGCAGTTTCCCGTTCGCCTCGATCCGGACTCGACCCAGCAGCGCGTTCACCGCTTCGGGATGGAACGGCGCCAGCACATAGGCCGGATCCGGCTCGAACCCGAACAACTGTTTGCGCTTGCGAGCCCAGGCGGCGCGTTCCGGCGATGTTTGATCCGGACTCAATGCCCGCGTCACGACGCAACCGTTTCCCAGTCCGTGAAAGATCGGCACACCGCGATGGAATTCGATACCACGAACGATGTGAGCGTGATGACCGATGACCACATCGCACCCGGCCTCGGCGGCTGCGTGGGCGAGGGGACGTTCGTACGGGGCCAACCTGGCGCGTGTGTGGACGATGCCTTTGTGAAATGCGACGACGACGAAATCCGCCTGTGCTTTGGCAAGCTGGATGTCTTCAGCGAGCGTGACCAACGACGCCGGGTCGATACGCTCGAGCGCCGCTGCGGGTCGAATAGGCCCCCCATCGGCAGGCTCGACACGAATATATGCGCAGCCGGCGTCCGTCGGGCCAGCCCAGGCACTTTGCGGTCCAACGCAGTTGTAACTCAGCAGCGCGATGCGCTGGCCATCTCGGGTGACGACGGCGGGCTTGCGCGCCTTGCTCAACGTCGCACCGGCGCCGGTGTATGCAATGCCAACGCGGGCAAGCCCCCGAATCGTATCCGTGATGCCGATCTCACCGAGGTCGGCAATATGATTTCCTGCCAACGTCACCGCACCGATGCCAGCTCGCGCCAGCGCCGGCAAATGAGCAGGGTCCGCCCCTGGCGCGGGCACGTCGTCGCGGCTCGCCGCGACATGTGTTGTATGCGGGACTTCCAGGTGTCCGATGGTGAGATCGGCGCTGCGCAGCGCTGGCGCAATCCCGGCCAGCCAATGATCCGGCTCGGGCTCATCCAGAATCAGATCGCCGGTGAAGATCAGCTCCATGACGCGATCAGTCCCGGTTGATTGTTGACCAAAGTATCGATCATATTGTCGGCCATGCCAGCCAAGACCGACACAAAGTCACGCGCGGCCACCCGGGCCGAACCGCTCAGTGTCAGCGAGATCGTGGATTGGATTCGCGAACGCATTCGTCGCGGCAGCTTCGTGCCGGGCCAGCGCCTGGTGGAAGCCGACATCATGCGAGAGCTGCCGACCGCGACACGTACGCGGGTGCGCGAGGCGTTGCAGCGATTGTCGAGCGAAGGCTTGGTGACCATCGAGGAATTCCGGGGCGCGTCAGTGAAGCGCTTCACGCACGACGACCTGCGTCAAATGTATCGGGCGCGCATGGCGCTCGAAGGTATGGCCGCCGCCGACTTCGCCGCGGCGGACCGGCCCGATCTGAAACGACGGCTGCAAAAGATCCAGGGCGAGCTGAACGAGATCGAACACACCATCGACCACGAGCGCTTCGCGCGTCTCAACGACGAGTGGCATCAGCTGATCATCGAAGGCTCGGGCAACCTGTTCATTCGCATGTTCCTGGAGCGGCTGCGCATTCCCATTTATCGGCTGCTGATCGCCACCTTCTACAGCGCCCGTCGCATCGACAACGCCAATGCCGGTCATCGCAAGATCACCGAAGCCATCGTCAATGGCCGGGTGAAGGATGCTGAGCGGCTGATGCGCGAGCATATCGCCGAGGGACTGGAAACGTTGTCCGCGATGGACCTGGACATCAAGTAACGTCACTCGCCGCGTCCCCCGGCGGTGAACGCACCGACGATGGGCAACGTCAGTTGCGACGCGTACTCGCGATCGTGATGGATCGTGATCGTCGGCGGCGGATCGAACTTCACATTACGAGAGCGCTGACGAGGATCGGCGCCGGCCACGGTCAAACGCAGGCGATGGCCGGCTTTGACGATCGCGGATGTCGGTAATAGATCCAGACGCAGCTTCGCGGGCTTGCCAGGAATCATCGGCTCAGCATCGCGGCGTTCCCCGCGGTGATAGGGCAGGCCCATGAAGTTGCGATAAGGCGCGGGTTGCTCGCCTCGATGCGACGCTCTCAGGCGTCCATGCGTGAGGATCGACACAGCGCCGTCCGGCGCCAGATCTTCCAGATATACAAACAGGTCAGCGTCATCGGTCGTGGCGGAGATCCACAGATCGACGATCGGATGGCCGGCAATATGCGTATCGACGGTGAGGGGCGGCGTGGCGTAGCCCAACCCGTGTTTCTCGATCCTACAGGGCCACATCAGGAAATACAGATCCGTCTTTTGACTGCACTTCGGATCGTAGTCGACGACGAACTGGTTGCTCGCGACCGCCGCGTCGATGCCTGAGGTTGTGAGCTGACCCGGCACACCCGGCGACGCGCGACCCCCGATATGCAAAGTTTCATTGCGCGCGGTCGTGAGTGGCCACTGGTCGGTACTGCTCCATTCCTTGCCCGCGGGCGCATTGAGGGTGCGGTAGTAGATCGGGGGCTCGCGTTGCCAGCCATTGTCGATCTGCTTCAGGAAAAAATCGAAGAAGCGGAGCATTTCGGTCGCCATGGGGAAGTCGCCGACCTCGCAATGGCCCCATTCGCCCATCCACAGCTTGCGGGGGTTGTCGAGGTTGTTATAAGCGAGCGTCGCTTCGAAGCTGCCTTCATCCCGCCAGTTGCCCCAGATGAAGATGCCGACCCCGGAGCGCTCGATCTCCTTGGCATAGGTCGCGACGCTGGACTCGCGCCAGAACGGCACCCCGAGCAGCGGAGAAACATCGTCGCGATAGCGCATGCCAGCCCAGAGCTCCGCCATCGGCGTGCTTTTGGCGTGCTCGGCGATCGCTGCCGCGGCTTGTTTGCCGTCGGTGTCGGATGCGACTGGAACCACCCCTTGCCCAAAATCCTGCCCCGGATTCTCCGGCCGAGTATTGAACTGGGCCGTGATGCCGCCGCGGCTGACGAAACCATATTTGTCGAAATCGGTGCAGCCCGGTGCGATGGCCTTCAGATGCGGCGCCATCATCGTCGCGGCGTGCCAGGTCGAGCCACCCAGATAGGAGCAGCCCGCGACGCCGATGGCGCCCGTGCTCCAGGGCTGCCTGGCGAACCATTCGGTCATCTCGTAAGCGTCGCGAGCCTCGGTGCGATCTTGAAAGCCTCGACGAGCACCGAACGATGCACCTCGTCCGCGAGTGTCGACGGCCGCGACCACATAGCCGTAGTTCAGTAGCGGCATGAGATACAGTCGCTCGAGCGGGTTGACCAGATTGCCGTTGGCATCGGTGTACGCGCGTCGATACGGCGTGTGAATCCAGACGACCGGGAATTTTTCATCGACCGCGCGGCCGTTCACCGCCGGACGATAGATGTCGACCGCGAGTTTCACGCCGTCCGACATCGCGACGTACTGCGAGGTCTTTGTCCATTCGCTGAAGCGCGCTTCGGAATAGCCACGATACACACCAGGACGGGATTCCTTGACCCCGCTCGCGTGGAGGGTCTGGTAGGACAGCAGCAGAGCGCTTGCTGCCCAGGCGATGCGGATTGCCGTTGTCAGTGCGCCCATGATCACCAACGCTTCGTGACCACGAATGAAACGAAGCGGCCGAGTGGCGAGACGTTCTGGTTGTCCCACGACACCTGGCCGTTCAACACGATCGGCGGATCCTCATCGAGTATGTTCTGGCCGTTGATCGACAGGCTCAGCCCGCCGAGCAGGCCGCGTTCTTCGCCGAAGTCGTACACGATGGAAGCATCGAGGGTTTTGTAGCTGTCCACCTCGACGTTGGGCGAAATCGCCGTGTTGAGATAACCATCCACGTAGTTCAGATACGTGTTCACGGACCAGCCGTGCAGCCGCCAACCGATCGATGCGCGTGCTCGCAGGTCGACGGGATTGCTGTACGTGTCGAGCACGTCGACATAGGGCAGGCCGGGAGCGACGGAACGCGTGAGATCCAGGATCTTCGCCGCATCGAAGCCGAAGCGCCAATCGCCGATCGAGGAGCTGAAGCTGTAACCCAGGTTCAGATCGATGCCTTGTTGCCGCATGCTGCCGAGATTCGCGCGGCGGCCATCGACGATCGCGTTGATGTTACTGACAGGTTCCGCCGGACTTTGCAGGTCCGGATTGCTCAGGAACGATTGGACGAGCGCGTTGAACGCGGCGGTGGCGGCGGCGTCGCTCGCCGGCGGCCGTCGAATCACATACGGGCCGTACACCGACGCATTGGTAAGCGCGGTGTTGAGCACGACGTCGATGCGGTCGGTGTAGTCCACGTCGTAGTAGGTGATCCCTGCGGTCAGGCCTTGCAGCGCGCCGGTCGGCGCCCAATCGAGCCCCGCCGACCAAGTGGTCGCTTCCTCGGGCTTGAGGGAAGCGCGACCGCCGTTGTGATAAATGCCGCG
Organism: Pseudomonadota bacterium; assembly: GCA_023391815.1. Taxonomy (GTDB): domain Bacteria; phylum Pseudomonadota; class Gammaproteobacteria; order Steroidobacterales; family Steroidobacteraceae; genus Steroidobacter. The sequence goes on along the minus strand of JAEWAF010000043.1, from coordinate 65,661 downwards.
AGTGATGCCGCCCGTGCCCGCGGGATCGGTCAGGTTCTGAATGAAGATGTTGTGGATTTGTTCGCTGGTGTCGACCAGCGATGGGGCACGGAACGAAGTGCCGTAGGTTGCACGCGCCGTCAAAGAGGAGAGCGGTCGCCACACCACGCCGATCTTCGGATCGGTGGTCGAGCCGAAATCCGAATATTCTTCGCGTCGACCCGCCAGCGACAGGCTCAAGCTGTGAACCGCCGGCACCGCCTGTTGTTCGCTGATCAGCGGCACGAACACTTCGCCGAAAAAGGAGGTGTTGTGACGACGGTTCAGAATGGTCTTCGTGGTAATCGCGCCGGAAGCCAGGACGTTGTTGGCGTCGAGGCGCTGCCGGAACTCGTTGTCATGACGCTCCACGCCGATGGCCACTCGAATGTCGCCCCCGGGCAGCGAGAACAGCGGGCCGTCCGCCTTCAGGGCCAGATCGCGCGCTTCGCTGGTCGCATGGGTGTCGCGATTGGCGATGATCAGATCCACCAGCGCCGGATTGTTGGTGACATTGAACGTGCCGTCGCCGAAGGGATTGAAGGCGGTCGCCGGATTACCACTCGCTAACGCTGCCGTGAGCGCCGCTCCGTTGGTGATCGCGCCACGGCGCTGGAAGCCGCTGTTCTTGCTCAGATTGGCGTAGGTTTCGATGCGCCAGTCGCCGCCCAGATCGTAACCCGCTCCGATGGCATTCTGTTGCGCGTTCTCATAGCCCGACAGACTTGGATCGGCATCTTCGGCGAGAAAGCGATACTCGACGTTGACGAAGCTCGGCGAGCCGAGTGCGGCCGGCGCGACGAAGAACGCGTTGGTGTTCGGCACGCGCAACTGTCCCGACGCCGGCGCGACGCGCTCGTCGAAGTCGCGCTCCGACAGCCAGCCTTGATACCACACGTCGAGCGGACCGAATTCCTGACGCGCATCCAGGAAGAAACTGTCGCGCTCCTGGTTCGGTAACAGGTCGGCGAACGAGCCTTCGTCGAATCGGTTCGGGTCACCGGCCGTCAACTGCGCCGGATTGAGGCCCGTGCCTGCGCCGGCAGGTAACGGATAGCGCGTGGTTCCGACCACGATGTTTCCTGGTGAGGCGAGCGTTGGCCGTGCATCCGAGCCGCCCCGCGCGCGACGATCGTTCGTCGCGAAATCACGATCGGCGCCTGAGAGACTGTCGCGCTCGTTGTGTTCATACGCCGCGAATACGCTGCCGGTGTCCCACGTGAACCCGAAATTCTGACTGATGATCTTCTGGCTCGTGCCGTCGGCTACGCCGTAACGGGCCATGGTCTCCGCGCCGTTGAAGCCTTTGCGAGTGATGATGTTTACGACGCCCGCAACGGCGTCGGAGCCGTAAATGGCGGACGCGCCATCGACGACCACCTCCAATCGTTCGATGGCCGTCGAGGCGATGACGTTGGGATCGTAGAGCGACTTGATGACGCCGGCGGGAGCGAGACGCCGACCGTTGATGAGCAGCAGCGTCGCTTCGTTGCCGATGCCGCGCAGATTGATACCCGAGACTCGTGTCGCATTCGCCGCGCCATCCTGCGCGCCCCCGAGTCGGCTTTCATCGGCGCCCAGACTCAACACCTGGGGCAGGGCACGCGCCAGATCGCTGCTCGTTGCCAGGCCCGTCGCGACCAGATCCTCGCGATCCATCGCGATCACTGGCGCGCCGGCGCTCGCGACGCCACGAATGCTGGTGCCGGTGACGACGATCTGTTCCACGACCTGTTCGTTGTCGGTCTCCTGTGCCGTTGCCGTGGTGACCGCAACCAGCGCACAGGCGCCGAATAAAGATGGACGTCGTCGCATGGATCCCCCTTGCCGTCCGAGTGCCCGGCTGGTGCCGGGTTGTTCGTGGTGTGCGTGGCAATCTAGGAACCGCCGATGAAATTGTCAACAATTTGGCAGATGAAATTTTATGCCTCAAAGCATTGTTTCTTTGGGATAAAAACAGCGTATGACGGCCAACGTTTGAGCTTATGGGTGGGCCGATGGGCACCGGCAGCGAGCCGGTGAAAGGCAGCCGCGATTAACTCACGCGATTAACGCACGTTAGGAAACGAGCACGCAGTGTTGCCGATGCAAGTCGACCTCGTCGCGCATCAGTGCGTGGATCGCATGCGAGCGTCGAGTCGTTGCCGCTGCGCCGTCTCCGTTCATTTACGTAAATGTACGGTGTGAGTCACAGCTGATTCTGTAATCTCAAAGTGAGAGGCTATGCCGCCAATCAACGCGGGCGGAGGAATCAGCATCATGCCTCACGAACAGCATCGCTTGAGTTTCTCATCGAAGTCGGGCCAGAGCTGGGCTTTGATTCTGGCGGGAGGCGAGGGCAGCCGGCTGCAGGCGCTCACGACCACCGCGTCGGGGGTCGCGATTCCCAAGCAATTCTGTTCGTTTGGTGGCGAAGCCTCGCTGTTGCACGATGCGTTACGTCGCGCGCAGACCGTGACGACACCGGCTCGCACCTGCGCGGTGGTGTCCGAGCATCACCGTTTGTGGTGGCAGGCGATGGATCTGCGTATCCCCTCGGCGAACGTGATTCGTCAACCCGGCAATCGAGGCACGGCGCTCGGCATTTTGCTGCCGCTGTTACAAATTCTTCATCGCGATCCGAATGCCGGCCTGCTCGTGTTGCCCTCGGATCATTTCGTGTGCGACGAGGCGGTACTGGCCGCGAGCCTGCGAGCGGCGATGCGCCAGATTCAGCGGCATCCGAGTCGGATCGTGATGCTCGGCATCTCCCCCGACGAGCCCGATCCGGAGCTTGGTTACATCGTCTCGCACACCCAGCATCCGGGTGGGTTGCGATCGGTCAGTGAATTCGTGGAGAAACCGAACGCGACATTGGCGCGCACGCTGATCGCTCGCGGCGGCGTCTGGAACTCTTTCATTTTCGCGGCCCGCGGCAAAACGTTATTGCGAGCGTTCGAGCAGCGATGTCGCGAGCTCGCGTTGGAAATGTGGGAGATCGTTTCTTCGCCCGACCCGTCGCGGCAGGCCGACCAGCTTGCCGACTTGTATGAGCGCGCGCCGGCGTTGGATTTCTCACGCGACATCCTGCAACACTCGCCGGACTTGTTACGTGTACTCACCGTGCCGCCTTGTGGGTGGAGCGATTTGGGAACGCCCCGTCGCGTGAGCGAGGCCTTGCATCGTTTCCCGCCACGGCAGGTGCGGACCCGCAAGGCGCATCCGGTGGCGTTCCTGGATCTCACGCAGCATCGCCCGGTCACGTACGCTTCAGGGTGAAACGGGGGCGGGCGCGGGTGGGCTGATTCGCAGCCAGCGTCCGGTCACCAGTACCAGCGCGATGGTGGCAACGGCCACCGCCGTGACCATCTCCCATGCCGGCGGCGTGAATCGAAAGATCGAGGCGACGGACGGGATGTAAATCACGAGCGCGAGCGCGAGCGCCGCCAGCGCGGCCATGATCCAGAAAACATTGTTATGGCGCCGCGCGATGGCACGCACGCTGGCGGTGCGTGACCGGCTCACAAATATCAGTGCTACGTTTGCGCACACCAGGCTGACGAACACCAGCGCCCGCGCGCTCGGGTCTTCGAGCCAACGCAACGCTACGCCATACACGCACACGGTCCAGATCATCACGCAGGTTCCGAGGCCGATGCTTCGCTTGAGCATATCGTGGGAGAACAGAGGCTCATCGCGCGGGCGCGGCGGGCGTTTCATGACATCGCCCGCTTCGGGGTCGGCCTCGAACACGAACGCACAGGCCGGATCGATCACGAATTCCAGAAACAGCACGTGCACCGGAAACAGCAGCAGCGGCCAGCCCAGCAACACCGGCAACAGCCCCATACCTGCAATCGGAATGTGCACCGAGACGATGTAGCTCATCGCATGACGAATGTTCGTATAGATGCGGCGGCCCAATCGCACGGCCGCGACCAGCGATTTGAAATCGTCATCGACGAGGACCAGCGAGGCCGCCTCCCGGGCCACATCGGTGCCGCGGCCGCCCATGGCGACGCCGACGTGAGCGGCTTTCAACGCGGGCGCATCGTTCACGCCGTCGCCGGTCATGACGACCTCATTGCCGTCGGCTTTGAAGGCTTGCACGAGCCGGAGCTTGTGTTCGGGCTTGGAGCGCGCATAGATGTTCACGTGACGAGCGCGCTGCCGTAATGTTTCATCGTCCAGCGCGGCGACTTCAGTGCCCGTCAGTACGCCGGCGTCGACGTCGAACCCTGCTTGAGTCGCGATGGCGAGCGCCGTGCCGGGATGATCGCCGGTGATCATCACGACTCGGATGCCGGCCCGTTTGCAGTCGGCCAGCGTCGCGGGCACATCGCCGCGTAACGGATCGGCGAGGCACACAAACCCTGGAAATCGCAGCTCGAAGCCTCTCGCAGTCTCGGGCAGGGCGTCGATCGAGGAGGTGCCCTGGGCAACGCCGAGAATGCGCAGCCCGCGCTGGGCATTGGCGTTGACGCGCTTCATGAGGTCGGCGCGCTCGGAAGATTTCAGGTGGCATAGCTCCATGACGGTTTCAGGCGCGCCTTTCACGGCAACGTAGGCTCGATCGGTCCCTGGCGCGCGCCAGACGTGCGTGACCGCGAGCAGTTCGGGCGTGAGGTCGTATTCGCGAATCAGTTCCATTCCTCGCAGTTGATCCACACCCGCGGCTGCGAAAGACTGCGCGGCCGCATGAATGGCTCGTTCCATGGGATCGAAGGGCGCCCGTTCGCTGGCCGCAAGCGCGATGCCTAACACCTGCTGAGCGGCGTCGGTGAGCGAAGCGCCGGCGCTCAGGTCGATGCGGTCGGTGCGGGTTTCGATTGCAATCACCTGCATCCGGTTTTCGGTGAGCGTGCCGGTTTTGTCGACGGCAAGGATGGTCGCGGCGCCGATGGATTCGAGCGCCGGCATGCGGCGAGTAAGCACGCCGATCCGGGAGATGCGCCATGCACCCATGGCCAGGAACACTGTGAGCACGAGCGCAAACTCTTCGGGTAACACGCTCATCGCGACCGTGATGCCCGCGAGCACGCCGGCCAGCCAGTCGTGTCGCGAAACGCCGTAGATCACCGCGATGGCGGCACACAGAATCAAGGCCGCGCTGGCGACCCAACGCACCAGCCGATTGACTTCATCGAACAGGGCGGTCGTTTCAGGTTGCAATGTTTTGAGCACGCCGCCGATCTTGCCGATTTCGGTGCGCGCGCCGGTTGCGGTCACACGAGCACTGCCGAAGCCTTGCACCACGAGGCTGCCGGAGTGCACGCGTCCGCGCTCGTCGGAATCGCTCGGCACTTTCTCGACTGGCAACGACTCGCCGGTGAGAATGGATTCATCGACACTGAGCGCGGTGGCTTCGAGCACCACGCCGTCGGCCGGAACGCGATCGCCTTCGCGTAACAACACCAGATCGCCCGTGACGACCTCTCGACCGGCAATGCGTCGTTCCACGCCATCGCGAATGACCAACGCTCTGGGACTCGACAAATCGCGCAGTTTGGACAGTGCCTGCTCGGTGCAACGTTCCTGCAAGACCGTGATGCCGACGACCACGACGATCGATGCCGCAAGAATCGTCGCCTCGCGCACATCGCCCAGCATGACGTAAATCGAAGCGGCGGCGATGAGCAGCAGAAACATCGGCTCGGTGAGCACCTCGCGGGCAATGCCGGCGAGGCTGCGCGGACCCTGGTCTGGCAGCTCATTCGGACCGTCCGTACTGAACCGGCGTGCCGCCTCGTCGCTGCTCAAACACTCGAGTTCGGGCGGGCCGGCTTGAGCGGTGTCACTCATAGTCACCTCGAGACAAGAAGCGACGACAAACTACTTTAACCGCACCGAGGCGGGTCACTCCGTGGGATCGCTCAGCCGAGGTGCCCGCGATACGACTTGTGATGGTTCATCACGACTAACCCGCATCGAGGCTGTCGCGTTCGGGCGGCGATGCCGTTATCATGCCGGCACGGTCTGCAGTTCACCGAGGCGTCGCCGCCCCATCCAGGGGAGCTAAACCTGCCCGATTTCCGTCAGACACGCACTTGTCCCGTGCCGTTGTCGAAAGCCGGCGACCATCGACGTTTCTGAGAGAACGGCGCGAAGAGGATGAGTCATGTCCAGAGTCGCCCTGTCGTTACACATTCCCGATCTGTCGGGGTTCGCCAAATCCGTCCGTGACCAGTTGGGAAAGCTGCCCGCGCCGCCGAGTCACGTCGAGATGCTCAATCTGCTGTGCCGGTCGGCGGGCTTCAGAAACTACCAGCACTGCAAAGGAGTGCTGGAAGCCCAGCAACGTTTGCAGACGCCACCCCAACCGGCTGCCGCGCCGGTCGATTACGCGCTCATCGAACGAGCGGTGCGTTTATTCGACCAACAAGGTCGGCTGCTGCGCTGGCCCACGGCCGCAGCGCTGCAGGATCTTTGTCTGTGGGTGTTGTGGTCGCGCCTTGCGAGCCGCCAGACGTTCACCGAGAAACAGATCAGCGAGCTGATCAAGGGCTGGCACGTGTTCGGCGATCACGCACTGTTGCGTCGGGCGCTGATCGGCTGGCGCCTGGTTCAAAGAACGCTCGACGGTAGTGAATATCGTCGCATCGAGCAGAAGCCGCCGGCGGAACTGCGGGCTTTGGTTGCTCGCCTGCGGCCCGGCGCTTGAGAGCGACCGGGCATTCCGCAAGTCGCAAGCTGTCGGAGAATCCAGGGGAGGCGGCGTTCCTGCGAACAGCGGAACGCGGCCCCTTGGCTCTACGAACTGCGCCAAATAGACTCGCGGAAGGTGTTCACGGTGAATCGACGCCGCCCCTCGGTGCGCGTTCCGACAGCTCAAAGGTCCAGATATGAAGCTCTACTATTTGCAAGGTGCGTGCTCGTTGGCTTCCCTGATTTCATTGATTGAGGTCGGCGCAAAGTTCGAGCCTGTCGCGGTCGATCGCAAGAGCCGAAAGCTGCCGGACGGGCGGGACTATGCCGCTGTGAATCCCAAGGGATACGTTCCCGCGCTGGAGCTGGACGACGGCGAGGTGCTCACCGAGAACATAGCCGTGCTCCCGTTCATCGCCGATCTGAATCCGAGCGCCAATCTCGCTCCGCCTCCGGGCACGCGAGCGCGCTTTCGCCTGCAGGAATGGCTGGGTTACTTGAACGGCGAACTGCATAAAAACTTCTCGACGCTGTTCAACCCGTCGGCGCCCGAGGCGATGAAGCAGATCGCCCGCGACAACATCGCACGCCGTACCGCTTACATCGAAAACAAGCTCGGGGACCAGCCGTTCCTGATGGGAGAGGTCTTCTCCGTCGCCGATGCGTACCTCTACGTCATTTTGAGCTGGCGCGAGAAGCTCGGCGTCGATTTGAGCCAATTCCCCAAAGTCATGGCGTTGTATGAACGCGTTCGCGCGCGCCCCTCGATTCAATCGGCCCGGAAAGCCGAAGGTCTGAGCGATTAGTCGGCGCCTGCAATCCATCCACTCACTTGCGTAGCGCGTTGGCCTGAATCTGGCGAACGCGCTCGCAAGACACGCCCAGCCGGCGCACAGCCGACCCTATAGCCACGAATCGTGCCGTCCCGCGCACGGCCCGATGCACGGTTGCATTTGTCAGCCGTGAGGACGCGCTATTGTACGTGGATAAAAAAATAATTCCATAATTCTTGAAAATGGAATTTTTGTGCCGTACTGTTCCCGACCAGAGGCGCTGCCGCTCATGGGGTCGTGAGGCCCGCGCCCGCAAGACTAAAAAGGGGGAACAAGATGAAATCGTGCAAGATCCGGCTCGCGTTGCGCGCTCAGATGCTCGCAGCGGGAGCTGCATTGTCCGTATCGGCTGTGTCCGTCAGTGCGCAGCAGGCCGCCGAGCCGGAGTCCACCGAGACACGCGGTACGGGACTGGAAGAGATCGTGGTGACCGGTCAGCGCGCCGCCGAACGCGCGGCGCTGGAAGCCAAAAAGAACGCCGACAACACCGTCGAGGCGCTGTATGCCAATGACGTTGGCAAACTGCCGGACCAGAACGTCGCCGAAGCCGTGAGTCGCCTGTCCGGCATCTCGACCGCCACCGACAAGGGCGAGGGGCGCTATATCGTGATCCGCGGGCTCGAGCCCAATCTCGCCAACGTCACGATCAACAATCAAACATCGACCGCGCCGGAACCGGAGTCTCGCCAGGTCAAGCTCGACGATATTCCGTCGTCGCTGATCGGCTCCGTGCGCGTCATCAAGACGCTCACCGCGGATCTGGATGCGAACGCCATCGCAGGCCAGGTCGACATCGACACATTGTCGGCCTTCGACAAGGATCGTCCGTTCGCCACCAGTCGTCTCGTGGCGGGTCGCTATGAGCTGGGCGAAGGGGTTCCGTACGAAGGGGATTTGACCTTGGGCACCGTGTTCGGCGCCAACGATCAGTTCGGCATCGTCGTGTCCGGCAACTACTCGATGCGGCCGATCAATTCCGACAACTTGCTGACCGGCGATCAGCCTTGGCAACGCGTGGGCGGACGCGAAGTGCCCGTCCAGCTCGACATCCGCAAGTACGATCCGATCGAGCGCTCGCGCACCGGCGGCGTGATCAATTTCGATTGGCGACCGAGCGATGACACTCAGTTGTTCCTGCGCGCGATGTACGCTCAGTATCAGGACGAGGAGACGCGCAACCGTTTCCGGATCGCCTTCCCGACGTCGGCGTCCGCGTATGCCAATCAGACCGATACGACTGGCGATATTCTGCGCACGCGCGCCGAGCGCTACGTTCGCAAGCGGACGGAAACCGATTCTACTTGGACTTACTCCGCCGGCGGCCACACGCTGGTCGGAACCGGCACGGTGTCGCTGGAGATGACTCATGCCCGCGCCAAGAAGCACGATCCGATTCGCGACGAATGGCGGTTCCGCACCGGTAGCAGCGCCGTCTCGGCGACGTACGATTTGAGCGACGAGCTGTTCACCATCGACCCGAGCGACAGTGCCTTCGATCCGGCGCAGTATCGCTCGGGCATCACCTATAACGATCGCAGCGCGAATGCGTTGGAAGTGCTCGACCAGGTGCGCGTCGACTATGAGCTGCCGCTCAGCTGGGGCGACCGCAGCGCGCTGAAGTTCGGCGCGAAGTATCTGGACCGTGACAAGTCCAACAACCGCGACGGCATCAGCTACGAGTATGCCGGCTCGAGCTTCTCACTCGCCGACGCCACTTCGTCCTGGCGCGATTCGACGTACGACGGCCGCTACGCCTTCGGTCCGCTGGTCGACTTCGGCCGGGCGCGTGGATTCTTCGACTCCAACCGCGACGACTTCGAGGTCGATGACGAGGGCTCGATCGCCGAATCGCTGGGCCAGGACTATGAGGCCAACGAGAAGATCGCGGCCGGCTACGTGATGCTGACGTTCAAGCGCGACAATCTCACCGTCATTCCCGGCGTGCGTTATGAGCAGACCAAGGGTGACTACGCGGCAAAGACCATCACGTCCACTTCCACGGTGAACGATCCATTCGATTCGTTCGGCAGCCGCGAGTATTCGGACGTGTTTCCCGGACTGAACGTGCGTTACGATTTCAGCGCCAACTTCCTGGCGCGTGCCGCGGTTACTACCGCGATCGGTCGTCCTGACTACGTGAAGCTCGCGCCCAGCGTCGCCGTCGACGTGGGAGCCAACGAAGTAGCGCTCGGCAATCCGGAGCTCAAGCCGTTGCGCTCGGTGAACTACGATCTGTCGTTCGAATATTACTTCGGCAACCAGGGCATCGTCGGGCTGGGCCTGTTTCGCAAAGAGATCTCCGACCCGATCTACGACGCCGTGGGAACCCGCAGCGGCGCCTTCGGCGGCTTGGAGCTGACCGATGCAGTCGTGACTCAGCCGCGCAACGCGGATGAGGCTACGGTCAACGGTGCCGAGCTCAATGCCGCCATGCAATTGACCTTCCTGCCTGCGCCTTTCGATGGCTTCGGCGTGGGCGGCAATGTCACCTACATCGATGGCAAGACGAAGGTGCCCGGCCGAAGCGACGAAATGCCGATGTATCTACAGTCAGATCTGGTGGCGAGCGCCCAAGTTTATTATGAGAAGCATGGGTTCAGCGGGCGCGTGGCGTATGCCTACCGAAGCAAGTATCTCGATCTGGTGGGCGAGAGCGCGGCGCTCGATGCCTATACGGACGCTCACGGCCAGGTGGACGCGCGTGTCGGCTACGACTTCAGCAAGCAGTTCTCGACCTTCTTCGAAGCGCAGAACCTGACCAACGAGCACGACCGGCGCTTCATGGGCCGGCGCGACCGGATGGTCGAGGATGAGATGTTCGGCCGCTTGTTCCGTTTGGGGGTGCAGATCAATCTCTGAGCGCGCGATACTCAAGATGAAATAACACGTGCTTGACTCGGGAGCGGCGGATGTCGCCGCTCCCATCACGTACATCATCAGAGATGTCGGATCAGGGCAGCAGTGACTTGCTGAGAAACAGCGCGCCTCCAGCTTCGGCCACGTGCACAGCCTGACTGAATCCGGCGGCCGCATACAGAGCACGTGCCCGGTGATTGTTCTCTTGGACCTCGAGCGTGAGCTTGCAGCAGCCGAGCTCACGAGCTTCGCGTTCGATCGCATTCATGAGCGCGCGCCCGATTCCGCCACCTCTCGCGACGGGATCGACGTAGAAATCGGAGATGTTCAGCAACGGTCGGGCGGCAAAGGTCGAGAAGCCGCGAAAACAGATGGCGAGGCCGACGTTGGCCTGTGCGTGTGCGGCGATCAATATGACCGTGCCTGGTTGCGCCTTCAGGCCGGCAATGACGTGCTGACGCGCGAATTCCGAAAGAGGCTCGCCAGCGCCCATGCTGTCCCGAGCGTATGCATCCAGCAGCTCCAGTGTCCACAGGGCGTGGGTATCGTCATCCAGGTTGGCTTTGAAAATGCGCAATTCCACAGGCATGGCACGTTCCGTGAGGGAAACAAGTCCGCGATCGTAAGCGACGGAGCGTGCCGGTGCTAACAGCAACGCAGGGATGATTCCTTGGTGGGGCGAACAGTGTCTGCTCACGAGTGGAGCATCGGTCATGAAATCGGCCAGGCGTGGTGTCAATATCGCCGTCACTCGATGTTGACATCAAATACGTGCGACCGTATTAATTTATCGCCGCAAACGCACGCGTTGCTTGCTAGCTCACACGTTCCGACGCAGCTGTTCTCCACGGGCGCTGAGCGCGAAAAATCGGAGATAGTCGATGACAGACATCGTACTCGTGCCAGGTGGATGGCGCGGAGGCTGGACGTTTACTGCGATCGCCAGGGAAATCCGCTCACGCGGTCACGAAGCGTGGACCCCCTCGCTGACGGGTTTGGGTGAGCGGGTGCATCTGGGTCACAGCGGGGTCAATCTGGATACCCACATCGAGGATATCGCCAATGTGCTCCTGTACGAGCAGCTCACTCAAGTCGTTCTTTGCGGCCATAGTTACGCGGGAATGGTGATCACCGGCGTCGCCGAGCGAATGCCCGAACGCATTGCGAAGCTGGTGTACGTCGATGCATTCGTGCCGGACGACGGCGATTCATGGTGGGATCTCGCCGGTGACTATTACAGGCGATTTGCTATCGAGCGTCCGAGTGCAGATGGCCTGGGTGTTGAACCGCCCGAGAACCGCGACACCCGCTGTGTCGCTCACCCTATGGCGACTTTTCGCCAGAGCATTCGTCTCACCGGCCGGTGGCAAGAAGTTCCCGAGAAAGTCTTTCTCTATGCGAGCGGATGGAGCGAGACCCCGTTCACGTCCACCTACGAGAGACTGAGGAACGACCCGGCCTGGCAAGTGAGGTCGCTGCCGACCGGCCACAGCATCATCCGCGAGGCGCCCGATGACTTTCTCTCGATCGTGCTGCCGTAAGCGATTCAAGGCGAGCGACGAGGGCGGGTGAGTGGCAGCACTTCGTTGACGAGTGTCACGAGCAGTTTGCCGGGTTCCTCCTCGTACACCATATGGGCGGACTCATCGAACCAGATGAGTTTCTTGAGCGGCGCGTCGATTGCTGCATACCATTCCTGCACCAGTGCGGACGAAGTACCGCGGTCGTAGCGCCCCTGCGTGAAGATCATCGGCACCTCGAAATGAACGTCATCGCTCAGGCTCACGTCGGCGAGCTCTTTCCACATGACTTCGACGATGAAGTTGTGAGCTTCCTGCCGCGTGTCGAGATCGGCCGCGCTATGGGTCGGACTCAGCCGAGCCACGGCCTGGTGATGTCCTTCGCCGCCATCATGAAAATAGCCGCCGTAGTGGGCCAGCCAGCGACGCTCGATCCCGAGATTCTTTAGATTGCGCTCCGGATGAGCGGGATCCGGGAACGGCGCAATCGATTTCAACTGCGCGAGCGCTTCCTCATTCTTGTCCGCGCGCGCATCGGCCAGGGTTGCCTCGTACCCAAGCGTTTCGCTGCGCTGGAAATCGACGAACTGGCCCATGCCCACGTAGGCATAAAGCATGTCTGGGCGCCGCTGCGCGAGCTTCACCCCGAGGAGGCTGCCGAAAGAATGCGCCAGCAATACGACGCGGTCGCGCTTGAATCGCTTGCGCAGGTGCTCGATCAGCTCTTGTGTATCGAGCACCAGGCGGTCGATGGTCAGGGTCGGCGCAAGTTTTTCACGATCTTCGGCTCGATAACTTTTGCCCGCGCCGCGCTGATCCCATTGCACGACCGTGAAGAATTCTTCCCAGTCCCTCATGTAGTAATCGCTCACCGGGGACAATGTGAATCCGGGACCGCCGTGAACCACGAGCAGGAGGGGCGCGTCGCGGTCTCGCGCTCGAATGGAGATCCACTGAGGCACGCCGCCGACGGTCACGAACCCTTGCTCCTCGATGCCTTGTTTCTTGGTCACTCGCCGAATTTCGCGGAAGGCTTCGTTAGGCGAGGTCTCGGCGCCGCAGGCCAAGGCAGGCAAGATCAGCGCACCGGCTAAAGCCAGCAACGTCGTTGTTCGAGCAGCGATCAATTTCATTAAGGGGTTCCGGCGCGGATGGGATTCTCCCGCCGTGAGACGCTACACGCAGCTTGCGGGTTGCGCTCGCGAGTCGCATTGAGGGCTGATCGGTGCAGAAATAACAGGGCCCTCCTGAAGACAGGAGGGCCCTGTTATTTCTGGCGGAGAGACAGGGATGGCACGAAGTACCTCCATGTACTTCGCCCTTCTGGCCGCCTTGAAGCGGTGCAAATCGGCTGTCCTGCCGATTTGTCGAACCCTGGAAGTTCCAGGGCTCTTCATTCCCTGTCCGACAGCAGAAATAAAAAAGCCCTCCTGAAGACAGGAGGGCCCTTTTATTTCTGGCGGAGAGACAGGGATTCGAACCCTGGAACACCTGTGAGGATGTTACTGGAATTCCAGTCCAGCGCCTTCGACCACTCGGCCATCTCTCCGTCGCAGGCGCGAAGGTTACACTACGTCGCGCCGGTTCCCAAGTAACGGTTGTTCAGGCGAACGCGATGCCCGCCGATTGCAGGGCTTCCAGGATCGGGCCCTGGTGCTGGCGGGAGAGCAGCACCAGCGGCAGGCGGACGGTGTCGCCGCACAGGCCGAGGCGGGCGACGGCCCATTTCACCGGGATCGGATTGCTCTCCAGGAACATCGCCTTGTGCAGGGTCTGGAGCTTCATATCGAGCTTGCGGGCTTCATCCCGCTTGCCGGCGAGCGCCGCGTCGATCACGGCCCGGACCTGGCGGGGCGCGACGTTGGCGGTCACCGAGATCACGCCGTTGAAACCGGCCAGCACCGCTTCGCAGGCCAGATCGTCGTCACCGGAGAACAGCGCGAGGCGGCCGCCGACGCGGTTCAACAATTCGCGGTTGCGCTCCAGCGAGCAGGCTTCCTTCAGGCCGACGATGTTCGGGAATTCCGTCAACCGCTGCACCGTCTCGGGCTTCATGTCGACCACGGTGCGGCCGGGCACGTTGTACAAGAAGATCGGCACGTCGACGGCCTGCGCGATCGCCTTGAAATGCTGGTACAGGCCTTCCTGGGTCGGCTTGTTGTAATAGGGCACGACCGACAGGCACGCATCCGCGCCCACGTCCTTCGCGAGCCGGGTGAGCTCGATCGCCTCGCGGGTCGAGTTCGCGCCGGTGCCGGCGATGACCGGCAGACGCTTGGCGGCACGATCGACCACGCGTTTGACCACGCCGATGTGCTCCTCGACGCTCAGCGTCGGCGATTCGCCGGTGGTGCCGACGGCGACGATCGCGTTGGTGCCATTGGAGACGTGGAAATCGACCAGACGGTCCAGGGCGCTGTGATCCACAGAGCCATCCGCCTGCATCGGCGTGACGAGCGCCACGATGCTGCCGCTAAACATGGTCATCCTCGAAGGGGAAGGGGCGCGATCCTACCAAGTTATCGGCACTTAGGCACGTAACCCGGCGGCCCGTGGGCAGACGTGCCGGGCGGAGGCGTGGCCGGGAATTGGGGTGCTGAAGTGGCGCGAGGTGCGTGTAAACTGGCGACCCGTAAATCCAGTCAGGCATTCGATGCAGTTCATCGTCATCTCCGCTCTCGGCAGCGATCGCACCGGTCTCGTCTACGATCTGACCCGCGTGGTGCTCGACTGTTCCGGCAACATCGTCGACAGCCGCATGAGCTCGTTCGGTAGCGAGTTCGCCATGCTGTTGCTGGTGTCGGGCAACTGGCACACCCTCGCCAAGCTGGAAACCGAGCTGAAGAAGCTGAGCGACTCCTCCGGCATCACCATCAGCCTCCGGCGCACCGATCAGCGGCCGCCGCGCAAGGACGTGGTCACGTACTCGGTCGACGTGGTGTGTCTGGACCAGCCGGGCATCGTCCACAACCTGGCCGGTTTTTTCAGCGCGCGCGGCATCGATATCGCCGAGTTGAACACCCGCAGCTACGCGGCCGCGCATACGGGCGCGCCAATGTTTTCCGTACAGATGGTCGTCCACATTCCAGGCAAAATTCATATCGCGGCATTGCGCGAGGAATTCATGGATTTGTGCGACCAGCTCAACCTCGACGCCATTCTCGAACCGGTAAAGTCTTAGGCGATAAACCTGCTACCGAGCGTGTCGACTACCCCGAGCGGAACGATCCCGATGAGCGCGAGACCAACTCGATCGAGCCGCATTGGCCGAGGATCACGCCAGGGTTCTTAAGGGAGAACTGATGCCGGCAAAAAAACAGTCCGTCGCCGCGAAGACATCGGCCAAGAAAGCGCCCGCGAAGACAGCATCGGTGGCCAACAGCGCGCCGGTCAAAAGCAGCGCCGGCTCGGGCAAGATCGCGGTGGGAAAAAAAGTCCCCGCGTTTTCCGGCCTCATCACTGGCGGCGGCTCGTGGAAGTCGAGCGAGGCGGCCGGCAAGAATCTGGTGATTTATTTCTATCCGCGTGACAACACCCCTGGTTGCACGACCGAGGCCGAGGCGTTCCGCGATCTCGCGCCGGCGTTCAAGAAAGCGAACACCGTGATCCTCGGTGTCTCCACCGACAGCGTCGCCTCGCACGAGAAGTTCAAGGCCAAGTATGGCTTTCCATTCGAGCTGCTCTCGGATGAGAGCCAGGCGCTGTGCCAGCTGTTCGACGTGTACAAAGAGAAAAGCCTGTACGGCCGCAAATTCATGGGCGTGGAACGCAGCACGTTCCTGATCGACGCGGACGGCGTGCTGCGCCAGGAGTGGCGCAAGGTGAAAGTGCCCGGGCATGCCGAAGCGGTGCTGGAAGCCGCCAAAGCTCTGTAACACCGTACCGCTAGTCTGCATCCGCCATTCACATAAGGAGTGACGACACCTCTCATGGCCAGAGCCGAATCGAGCGACCCCAAGGCCGGCGACAAGCGCAGTCGTCCGGGCAAGCGCGGCCAGCGACGCATCTTCGTGCTGGACACCAACGTTCTGATGCACGACCCGACCGCGATCTTTCGCTTCGACGAGCACGACGTCTACATCCCGATGATCGTGCTGGAAGAGCTCGACGCCGGTAAGAAGGGGCTTTCGGAAGCGGCGCGCAACGTGCGGCAGGTGAGCCGCTTTCTCGATGAGCTGATGGTCGGCGTCGACAAGACGGCGATCGACGCGGGCATCGAGCTGCCGACCAGCAAATACATCAACGGCCAGAAGAAGGCGATCGCGGGGCGGCTGTTCTTCCAGACCAAAGTGCTCAGCGCGGGGCTGCCGGACAACTTGCCCGGGCACGGCGCCGATAACGCCATCCTCGGCCAGGCGCTGGCGCTGCAAAAGGAACATCCGGATGCGCGCGTCACGCTGGTGTCCAAGGACATCAATCTGCGCATCAAGGCGTCCATCATCGGCGTCTACGCCGAGGACTACTACAACGACAAGACCATCGAAGACGCCGATCTGCTGTACACCGGTCTGCAGGAGCTGCCGGCGAACTTCTGGGAGAAGCATGGCAAGAACATGCACTCCTGGCAGGAGCAGACGCGCACTTATTATCGTGTGCACGGCCCGATGGTGCGCGACTGGCACGTCAATCAGTTCCTGTATCAGCAGGACGCGAACGGGCTCGAAGCCATCGTCCGCAAGATCGATGGCAACGAGGCGGTGCTCGAGCTGATTCGTGACTTTCGCAACGAGCGGCACAGCATCTGGGGCATCAACGCGCGCAATCGAGAACAGAACTTCGCGCTGAATCTGCTGCTCGATCCCGAGATCGATTTCGTGACCATTCTCGGCCCGGCGGGCACCGGCAAGACGTTGCTCACGCTCGCGGCGGGCCTTGCGCAAACGCTGGAGAGCAATCGGTACAGCGAAATCATCATGACGCGCGTGACCATCCCGCTCGGCGAAGACATCGGCTTCCTGCCCGGCACCGAGGAAGAAAAGATGGAGCCGTGGATGGGCGCGCTGATGGACAATCTGGAAGTGCTGACGCAAAGCCAGGAGGGCGGCAACTGGGGGCGCGCCGCGACCAACGATCTGCTGCGCAATCGGATCAAGATCCGTTCGCTGAATTTCATGCGGGGTCGCACGTTCCTCAATCGGTTCCTGATCCTGGATGAAGCGCAGAATCTGACCGCGAAGCAAATGAAGGCGCTGGTGACGCGTTCGGGTCCGGGCACGAAGGTGGTCTGCCTGGGCAACATCGCGCAGATCGATACGCCGTACTTGACGGAAACCACCTCGGGCCTGACCTATGTCGTCAACCGGTTCCGGGATTGGTCGCACGCCGGGCACATCACGTTGATGCGCGGTGAGCGGTCGCGATTGGCCGATTACGCCTCCGAGATTCTTTGAGCATGGCCAAGGGCTCGAAACACAAGCGTGCCGCCGATGTGGCGGATCATGTGAGCCAGCTCGGCTCGAACGTCGCGTGGCCGACCTCACCGGAGGAGGCGAAACTCGAACGCGTGCCGAATCCGCATCCGGACAAGCAGTATGTCGCGCGCTTCACGGCGCCTGAGTTCACCTCGCTGTGTCCGGTCACCGGTCAGCCCGACTTTGCGCACCTCGTGATCGACTACGTGCCCAAGCAATGGCTGGTCGAGAGCAAGTCGCTCAAGCTGTACCTGGGCTCGTTCCGCAATCACGGCGCGTTTCACGAGGATTGCACTGTGGCCATCGGCGCACGGCTCGTGGAGTTTCTGAAACCGCGCTGGCTGCGCATCGGCGGGTACTGGTATCCGCGCGGCGGCATCCCCATAGACGTGTTCTGGCAGACCGGCAAACCCCCGGAGGGGGTGTGGCTGCCCGATCAAGGCGTCCCGGGCTACCGGGGCCGGGGTTGAGTGGCAGCGCCAACAGCTAACTCCCGACGGCCAGCTCTGGTATATTCCGCCGCCGCATCTAACTGCCGAATTTCGTGGGCTTCTATGGCGGCTCGCGTCGGTTTCTCCGCGACGATCAGCCGCGAACCCCGCCAGGCCCGGAAGGGAGCAACGGTAACGGTGATATCGGGCGCCGGAGAAGCGCCGGCGCGGGCCGTCTCCATCGACGAACAGGCGGTTAGCGGTTCCGGGTTGGCGGTGGGTTCCCGCTGACCTATTCCTTTCAACCGCCAACTGCGAACAGCTAACTGCTATGTCCTATTTGGCTCTCGCCCGCAAATGGCGGCCGCGCAGTTTTACTGAGCTGGCTGGCCAGGATCACGTGATGCGCGCGCTCGTCAACGCGCTGCAGACCGGGCGGGTGCACCACGCATTTCTGTTCACCGGGACGCGCGGCGTAGGCAAAACGACCATCGCGCGCATTCTGGCCAAGTCGCTGAATTGTGAAACCGGGATGACGCCGACGCCCTGCGGTGCGTGCAGCGCCTGCCGGGAGATCGACGAGGGCCGCTTCGTCGACCTGATCGAAGTCGACGCCGCCTCGCGCACCAAGGTCGACGACACGCGTGAGTTGCTCGACAACGTGCAGTACGCGCCGGCGCGTGGCCGCTACAAGGTCTACCTGATCGACGAAGTGCACATGCTCTCGACGCATTCGTTCAATGCGCTGTTGAAGACGCTCGAAGAGCCGCCGCCGCACGTCAAGTTCCTGCTCGCGACCACCGATCCGCAGAAGTTGCCGGTGACGGTGCTGTCGCGCTGCTTGCAGTTCAACCTGAAGCGGTTCCCGCCGGCGATGATCCTCAATCGGCTCAAATTCATTTGCGAGCAGGAGAACATCGAGTTTGAAACCGAGGCGTTGCGCATGGTGGCGCGCGCCGCTGAAGGCAGCATGCGCGATGCGTTGAGTCTGCTCGATCAAGTCATCGCGTTCGGTGGCGGCAAGCTGACCGCCGAAGACACGCGCACCATGCTCGGCACGTTGGATCGCGCGCAGGTATTCGGCATCGTCGAAGCGTTGATCGCTCGCGATGCGCGCAAGGTGCTCGATCGTGTGAACGACCTGGATGAGCACGCCCCGGATTATCGCGAAGTGCTCGCCGAGCTCGCCTCGCTGTTGCAGAAGCTCGCGCTGTTGCAGGCCGTGCCGGATTTGCAGATCGACGAATCGGATGACGTCGAGGCGTATCAGAAGCTCGCGAGCGCCATTTCTCCGGAAGATGCGCAGCTGTTCTATCAGATCGCCATCGTCGGCCGTCGCGATCTGGAGCTCGCGCCCGATGCGCGTGGCGGATTCGAGATGGTGTTGTTGCGCATGTTGGCGTTCAGCGCCCAGGAAGTTGCGGCCTCCGCGGGCAGTGCGCCTGCGGCTGCGCCGCTTCGTTCAGGGGGGGCTTCGGGTGGCGGTGTGCCGGCTTCGGTGCGAGCCGCTGCGGCCGCTCCCGCACCGGTTCAGGCGCCCGCACCGAGTGGCGCGACGACGAACGCTGCGCCGTCCGCGCCCGCTGCAGCGTCCGGCAGCAACGGCGATTGGAACGCGATGGTCGCGCAGATGGGGCTCGGTGGCATCACGCGTCAGCTCGCGGTGAACTGCGCGTTCCTCGGTCGGCAAGGGAACAAGGTGCGTTTGTCGCTCGATCCGGAGGGCGCGCATTACCGGACGGCCATGATGGAAGAAAAGCTGAAGCAGGCGCTCAGCAACTACTACGGCGAGCCCGTGGTGCTGGAGTTCGTCGAAGGTGCCGGAAGCGCCGAGACGATGAACACGCCAGCTCGTCAGCTCAAGGCCGCGGCGGACGATCGTTTGCAGAATGCGCGCGCGTCCATCGAGAACGATCCCAACATCCGCGCCATGAAAGAAATCTTCGGCGCGACGGTAACGCCCGAGTCGATCCGGCCGACCGACAATCATTGACGGAGTGTTGAGTTATGAAAGGCAATATCGGCAACATGATGAAACAGGCGCAGCAGCTGCAAGCCAACATGCAGCGCGCGCAGGCCGAGATCGCCCAGCTCGAAGTCACGGGCGAGGCGGGCGGCGGCATGGCCAAGGTGGTGATGACCGGCAAGCACGAAGTCCGTCGCGTGACGCTCGATGCTTCGATCGTGAGCAGCGACGACAAAGACATGCTGGAAGACCTGATCGCCGCGGCCATCAACGACGCCGTACAGAAAGTCGATCGCACGACCCAGGAGAGAATGTCGGCGCTGATGGGTGGCCTGAATCTGCCTCCGGGATTCAAGATGCCGTTCTGATCATTCGGTCGGGATCGGGCGCCCTGCCACGATCCTCCCCGCGAGTCGGCAAAAGGCGTGACTTTTGCCTCTCGCGCGCTACTTGCGGCGGCGGGGTACATCGCTGTACCCGGGGCGGTACTCAGCTAACATCAGTTCATGATTTATCCCCCCTCTCTCATCCGCCTGATCGAGGCGCTGCGTTGCCTGCCCGGGGTCGGGCCGAAGTCGGCGCAGCGCATGGCGTTTCATTTGCTGGAAAAGGATCGCAATGCCGCCGGCTTGCTGGCGGACGCCTTGCAGAAGGCCGTCGTCGGGGTCGGTCGATGCCAGCGCTGCCGGATGTTCGCCGATGCGGATCTGTGTCCGATCTGCGCCAATGCCTCGCGCGATCGCGCGACGCTGTGTGTGGTGGAGTCACCCGCCGATGTCGCGGCGATCGAGCAATCGGGCAGCTATCGAGGCACGTACTTCGTTCTCATGGGACATCTCTCGCCGCTCGATGGCATCGGTCCCGACGAGCTCGGCTTTGCGCAATTGGAAACATTGCTGGCCGAGGGTGAGGTCAGCGAAGCGATTCTTGCAACCAATACCACCGTCGAGGGCGACGCCACCGCGCATGTGATCGCCGAGATCGCGGCTCGTCACAATGTGAAATCCAGTCGCATCGCTCACGGCGTGCCGATCGGCGGTGAGCTCGAGTATGTGGACGGCGGCACGCTCGCTCATGCACTGGCCGGTCGGCGCACGCTGACCTGACCCGACGCGCGAAATGGCGCAACAATGTTGCGTCGGGCGCGGCCCTCTCTCACAACTTCGCAATCGCGTCGCCCGGCCGGCTGACTAAGCTGGCCGCTATGAATTCACCGCACGGCTGCCAGTCACGATGACGGTCGCGTTCGCGCATTGGATGGAGCGCTGGCGCGGGCGCGCGCCTGGCATCGTGCTCGTGTCGGTGCTGGCGCTCGCCGGTGCCATGGCGGCGCAGATGCTGAGCGCGCCACTGAGCAATTCTCCCAAGCCTGTGTTGAGTCCGGTGCTCTTCGCCATCGCGCTCGGCATTTGCTGGCGCCATTGGCACGGCGTGGCCGATGAATCGCGACCGGGCGTTGAGTGGATTGCGCACCAGTTACTGCGTACCGGCATCGCGCTGGTCGGATTGCAATTGACGCTTCGGGGCGTCGAGTCTGTCGTCGGCCTGGCACTGCCGGTCATTGTTGCCTGTATTACCGTGGCCTTGCTGGTCAGTGCCATCGTCGGGAAGTGGCTTGCAATCAGAGCGCCGCTGCGAGCGCTGCTCGCGGTAGGCAGCGCCGTGTGTGGATGTACGGCCATCGCGGCGACGGCCTCTGTCGTTCGAGCGAGGGCGGAAGAGACGGGCGCCGCGTTGTGCTGTGTGGTGTTGATCGGCGGTGCGGGGATGTTGTTGTATCCGTGGCTCGCGCAAGAAATGTTTGCAAACGATCCGCGCGCGGCTGCGGTGTTTCTGGGCACGTCCATTCACGACACCAGCCAGGTGGTCGGCGCCGCCTTGCTGTACGAACAACACTTCGATGTGCCGGGCGCCGCGGCTATGGCGGGCGCGACCAAACTGTTCCGCAATTTGTCTCTGCTGATTCTGGTACCGCTGCTCGCGACGATCATGAATGCGAGCGGTCAATCGGTCGATGCATCGAAGCGGCCGCGCCTGCTCGATGTCCTGCCGGGATTCATCATCGTGTTCATCGCGCTCGCCGCGCTCAGAATGGCGGCGGACACCTGGTTGAGCCCGGGATCGCTCGCTCAGCAGGGATGGACTGCGCTGCTTGCCATCGTGACGAGCGTGTCGAGCTGGCTCATCATCGCGGGCATGTGCGCGATGGGGCTCGGCGTCTCGCTCGGTTCGATCCGGCAACTAGGCGGCCGAATCGTGGCGCTCGCGGTCACGGTTGCGCTGGCGATTGCGCTGACCAGCGCCGGGATGCTGAATCTGTTGACCTGAGATCCCTAGGCCGCGGTCTTTTTCGTGCGTGCCTTCGGCCGCGCGCCGGCCGCCTTCGCAGGCTGCGTTTCTTCCGGCGGCGAGACACGAACCTGATCGTCGCCGTGCAGCTCCATCAGCGACTCCATCAGATCTTCCTCATCGGCACTGGAGCACACCCCCAACACCGTCGCTTCATCGCAGCCTTCGGCCGCGACGTATGCATGGCCCATGTTCGAATCCAGATAGATGGACTCGCCGGCGGACAGCACGATGGGATCGTAGAACTCGGTGTGGATCTCCACCCGGCCCTCGAGCACGAAGATATATTCCTCGCCCGAGTGATGCACCAGCTCGCCGAACTGCTCGACGCTCTTGGCGCGGATGCGCGTCAGGATGGGAATCATCCGTTTACGCCGCAGCTCCGCGCATAAATAGAAATAATCGTAATTGGGCGTGTTGACGCGGATCGCGCGCTCCACTTTGCCGATGCTGCGTCGGGCGGTGACCGGCTGTGCCGAGGGCTCGCTCGACTCGGCGAACAGATCCGACATCCGGATCTTCAAGCGCTCGCTCAGCTGCAGCAGCTTGTCGTAGGTGAGCGTGAGCCGGTCGTGCTCGACCTTTGCCAGTGTCGAGAGCGGAATCCCGGTGCGATCGCTCATTTCCTTGAGCGTCCAGTCGTTACGCGTGCGCAGGGCACGGAGCACGCGGCCCAGCGTCGGTTTGTCGGCCGGTCGTTCGGTGCGCTGCTGCACGGCGGTTTTCTCGGCGGGTTTGGGTGTTTTCATCGTTGCCGATTCTACCGAAGCCGGGGCGGGCTCGCGCCGGCGCCGGTTTGCACGATCAGGTTGACGATTCTCTAATCAGGACTATTATTGCCAATAGGAGAAAATACCGCCGCCCAAGAAGCGGCCCCCGATGCAGGTGAGGATGCGATGCGAGCCCCCAAAACGACGAGCTGGGCGACGATAGGTGTGGCCCTGTTTTCATGGGCGAGTCTGGGCTGGGCTCAAGAGGGTGCGCCGTTGCCGCCACCCGGCCCGGCGACCCAAGCAACCGTGCCGCCGGCGGAGCCGACCGGGACGGCTCCACTGACGCGCGAGAACGTGGAAGCCTGGCTCGATGGCTATCTGCCGTATGCGCTGCAGACCGGCGACGTTGCCGGCGCGGTCGTGGTGGTCGTGAAGGACGGCCAGGTCCTGGTGCAAAAGGGCTACGGCTATTCGGACGTCAAGACCCGCAAGCCGGTCGATCCCGAGCTCACTTTGTTTCGTCCCGGCTCGATTTCCAAGCTGTTCACCTGGACGGCGGTGATGCAGCAGGTCGAGCAGGGCAAGCTCGATCTGGATACCGACGTGAACAAGTATCTCGATTTCCAGATTCCGGCGCGCGACGGACAGCCGGTCACTTTGCGCAACATCATGACCCACACGGCGGGCTTCGAGGAGCAGCTCAAGGGATTGATGGGCGAGGAGGGCGGCGAGCCGGTGAAGTCGTTCGAAGAGCGGCTGAAAACGTGGGTGCCGGAGCGCGTGTTCGCACCGGGCACGACGCCCGCGTATTCCAACTATGCGACGGCGCTCGCCGGTTACATCGTTCAACGCGTCTCGGGCGTGCCATTCGACGATTCCATCGAACAGAACATCTTCGCGCCGCTGGGCATGCAGCACGCGAGCTTCCGTCAGCCGCTGCCCGAGAATCTGAAGCCGCTGATGTCCAGCGGTTATCAGCTCGCTTCCTCGGGTGAAGCGAAGCCCTACGAAATCGTGGGCCCGGCGCCGGCGGGCAGCCTCGCCGCCTCGGGCGCGGATATGGCGAAATTCATGATCGCCCATCTGCAAAACGGCGCGTTCGGCTCGGCTCGCATCCTGCAGGAAGAGACCGCCAAACAAATGCATTCGACGGCGCTCACCATCCTGCCCCGCGTGCATCGCATGCTGCTCGGCTTCTACGAGCAGAACTACAGCGGCATTCGCGCGCTCGGTCATGGCGGCGACACCAACTGGTTCCACAGCGATCTGCATCTTTTCATCGATCACGGCGTCGGCATGTTCATTTCCGTGAACAGCGCGGGCAAAGGCCCGGCCGCGCATCAGATTCGGAGCACCTTGTTCGAGCAGTTCGCCGATCGATATCTGCCGGGCTCGCCGCTGGATGGCAAGGTCGATGAAAAAACCGCCGCCGAGCATGCGCGCATGATGGCCGGTGTGTATGAGAACTCGCGTCGCGTCGACTCGAGCTTCTTCAAGCTGCTCGGCCTCGCCGGTCCGATCAAAGTCATCCCGAATCCGGACCACACCATCAGCGTGTCCATGGCTCAGAACCTCGCCGGCGTGCCGATCAAGTGGCGTGAGATCGAGCCGTTCGTCTACCGCGACGTCGACGGCAAGAATCTGTTGTCCGCGCAGATGAAGGACGGGCAGGTCGTTCGCTTCAGCTTCGACGGTGTTTCGCCGTTCATGATGTTCGATCGTACGCCCGCCTCGCGTTCGCCGAGCTGGTTGTTGCCGGCCGCGATCGTCGGGCTGATTTCGCTGCTGCTCACGAGTCTTGCCTGGCCGGTGTCGGCGCTCGTGCGTCGTCACTACGGCGTGGCATATGGCCTCTCGGGTGAGGATGCGAAGGCGCATCGCTGGGTTCGAATCGCGGCCACCGCGGTCGTCCTGCTGTGCATCGGCTGGGCCATGACGGTCGCCAAGCTGATGGGCAACCTGACGCTGCTTTCGGAGAGCTCCGACGCGCGGGTGTGGCTGATGCAATTGCTGTCGCTGGTGGTGTTCATCGGCGCGGCCGTGTTCGGTGTGTGGAATGCCTCGGTCGTCG
Organism: Pseudomonadota bacterium; assembly: GCA_023391815.1. Classification (GTDB taxonomy): domain Bacteria; phylum Pseudomonadota; class Gammaproteobacteria; order Steroidobacterales; family Steroidobacteraceae; genus Steroidobacter. The sequence goes on along the minus strand of JAEWAF010000043.1, from coordinate 40,869 downwards.
TGCGTAGCCCGCGCAAGTGGTACGCGAAGCTGTGGGCGGTAGTCGTGGCGTTGTCGCTGCTACTGCTGCTGTACATCGCGTTCACCTTCCATCTCATCGCTTTCGATACGCACTACTGAGGCGACGATGACCACCGCAATTCCCATGCAGATGCAGGTTCAGATCGAGCGGTTGCGCTTGCGCAATCCGTTCCGGATCTCGGGCTACACGTTCACCGAAGTGCCGGTCGCTGTTGTCACGTTGGAAAGCGAGCGGGGCCGTGGGCGAGGAGAGGCGGCCGGCGTGTACTACCTGAAGGACACCCCGGAGCAGATCGTAGAAACATTGGAGCAGCATCGCACCATCATCGAAAGCGGCATCACTCGTCAGCAGTTGTTGGAGCTGTTGCCTCCGGGCGGCGCTCGTAACGCGCTCGATTGCGCGCTGTGGGATCTGGAAGCGAAGCATGCGGGCACGCCGGTGTGGCAACTGTCCGGCGTGGAGAACGTTTCGCCATGCGTGACGACATTTACTTTGAGCGCCGACGGTCCGCCCGCCGTCGTGAGTGCGGCCGAAGCGTTACCACACGCCAAAGCGCTCAAGCTGAAACTCGATGGCGATCTGCAGATGGACAAAGAGCGCGTGCGAGCCGTGCGTCGCCTGCGCCCCGATGCCTGGATCGGTGTGGATGCCAACCAGGGTTATTCGATCGAAAAGCTCAAAGCCATCATGCCGGCCTTCGTCGAAGCCGGCGTGAAGCTGGTGGAGCAGCCGCTGCCGCGCGGTCGTGAAGCGGACCTCGAAGGATTCAAGAGCCCGATTCCGCTCGCGGCCGATGAGAGCGTGCAAGGGCTCGCCGACGTGCGCGGTCTGCGCGGTCGCTTCCAGGTCGTGAACATCAAGCTCGATAAATGCGGCGGGCTGACCGAAGGCCTGGCGATGGCGCACGAAGCGCGCCGTCTGGGCATGCAAGTCATGGTTGGCAACATGGTGGGCACGAGCCTCGCCATGGCGCCGGCGTTCGTGGTCGCGCAGCTGTGCGACTACGTGGATCTCGACGGACCGGTTTTTCTGGCAGAGGACCGTCATCCCAGCATCACGTATCAGGACGGCAGCGTGTACTGCGCGAGCAACGTCTGGGGCGACGGCAAGTAATCCGCAACGGCGCGGTCATCAACAACTATTCGGGGAGCGACCATGAGTGATCATTCGATTTTGTCGCGAGGGATGACGATAGGTGTTTCGACCAGCGCACTGGCGCTGTTGATGAGCGCGACGAACGTGCGCGCGGCGGAAGGTCAAGCGGGCGTGATCGACGAAATCGTCGTGACCGCGCAGAAACGTAGCGAAAGCGTGCAGGACGTGCCGGTCTCGGTGAGCGCGTTCGCCGAGGAACAATTGTCGCGCGTGCATGCGACCCAGCTTCAGGATTACGCGGCGTATATGCCCGGTATCAATATTACCAGCGGCGGCAGCCCCGGCCAGACGAGCATCACCTTGCGCGGTATCGCACCCGTGGGCCCGGGTTCGGTCGTCGGCACCTATGTCGATGACACGCCGCTCGGTGCGAGCAACAACTACGCTCGCGCCACCGGCTTTGCGCTCGATCTGATGCCTTATGATATTGAACGGGTCGAGGTGCTGCGTGGCCCGCAGGGCACACTGTACGGTGCCGGCGCGATGGGCGGCTTGCTCAAGTACGTGTTGAAAGAGCCGAGCACGGACGGCTTGGAGTTTCGCGTCGGTGTGGAAGGCTCCGATGTGAGCGGGGCCGACGATCTCGGCTGGGGCGCGCGGGCCGGAGTGAACATCCCGCTGGGCGACTCGGTTGCGGTGCGAGCCAGCTACTTCCAACAGAACACGCCTGGTTATATCGACAACGTCTACACCGGCGCGGAGGACGTGAACGAGGTGGAGCAGAGCGGCGGTCGCCTCGCGCTGAAATGGCAGATCAACGATGACGCGTCGTTGAAGCTCGGCGGTATGTGGCAGCGTCTGGATTCCGACAACAATGGGTCGATGGCTTTGGCGTTGAGCAGCGTCGATCCGTACCGGGGCTCTCGCAGCTTCGGCGATCTCGCCACCTCGATTCCGAACGCGGAGCCGTTCAGCAAGGACGTCGATTACTATTCGGCGACGCTCAACTGGGGTCTGGGCTGGGGTGAGTTCGTGTCCGCCACCAGCTATTCCAAAACTCACACCTCGCAAACGCAGGACGCGAGCATCACCTTCGGCGGGTTCTTCCCCGTGTACAGCGTAGTGCTGGAGCTGCCGGGCGCGCCCTATGACCCGGGGCTGGCCAAATTCAACATCACGCTCGACCACGAGAAGTGGACGCAGGAATTCCGGCTCGCCTCCAGCGGCGACGGCGCGATCCAGTGGCGCGTCGGCGCCTTCTATACCGAGGAAGACAGCAAGAACCAACAAATCGTGCACGCGACCGATATCAACCACGTGCCACTCTCGGGGTTCCTGCCGTATTTCGCGTTCGCGGCGCTGCCCTCGGAGTACCAGGAGCTTGCTCTGTTTGGCGACGTAACGTTCAAGATCAGCGACAGCTTCGATGTGATCACCGGCTTGCGTTTCGCGAGCAACGATCAGAAGTTCCGTCAGATCAGCGGCGGTGTCGTGCTAGAGACCGCCGACCAGCCGGGTAAGTCTGACGAGGACGTGTTCACTTACGCGATCAGTCCGCGCTGGCATTTGAACGATGACACCATGGTATACGCTCGCGTCGCCACGGGTTATCGACCGGGCGGTCCGAACACTGTCGTGGCCGACATGCCGCCGTCGGTGGATGCCGATGAGTTGACCAACTATGAGTTGGGCGTCAAGAGCCTCCTCATGGACGGTCGCGCGCTGCTGAATGCGGCGGTGTTCTACATCGATTGGCAGGACATCCAGCAGACCCGCAGCTTCGCGGGCGTGAGCGCACTCGACAACGCGGGCGACGCGAAGAGCAAGGGCGTCGAGCTCGAATCGTTGTTCTCGGTCACTGCGGGGCTGCAGCTCGGATTCAATCTCTCATATACGGATGCAAACTTGAGGTCGAGCCCGCCGGACCTGCCGAACGCACTGGGCGTGCAGCTGCCGGGTGTGCCGGAGTGGAGCGGCGCGCTCACCGCAAACTATGCATTCACCGCCTTCGGCGGCTACGAGGCCAACGTCGGCGGCGGTTGGCGCTATGTCGACGAACGCTGGTCGCAAGTCGTCATGACGGAAGACAACCTCGCGTATGCGCTGCCCGCGTACGATGTGGTGGACCTCAACGCCGACGTACGAATCGACAGCGTAACGGTGCGCCTGTTCGTAAAGAATCTCACCGACGAGCGCGCCTTCACGGGCGGCGGCGTTACGACGGATGGCGCTAACCAGCCGGTCCGTCTGGATCTGGCCGTGCTTCAGCCGCGCACCGTGGGCCTGAGTGTGGATTTTCAGTTCTAAGTGACAAGTTGACGAAAGTGACAACAGCAAACCTCTCGACCTCTCTGGACGTGCCGCAACCGTATCTGCTGTTTCTCGGCGATACCACCGAGGCGGGCTTCGCCAAAACGGCGTTCGGTCTCAGGGACTGGGCGCCCGAGCAATGCGTGGGCGAGCTTGCGTGCTCGCCCGACGCGATCACACTCGGGTTGCCCAAGCTCACGCCGGCGCAGGCGCGGGCCAAGGGCGCTCGTTCCATGATCATCGGCGTGGCCAACATGGGCGGACGCATTCTCGACAGCTGGATGCCTTCGCTGCTCGAGGCGCTGGAGGCGGGGCTCGATCTGGTGGCGGGCATGCACACCCGGCTGGTCGACACACCGGCGCTGGTCGCGGCCGCCGAGCGTCACGGACGTCGTTTGATCGACGTGCGCACGCCCCCGCGGGGCATTCCGACCGGCAACGGTCGCAAACGCACTGGCAAGCGACTGCTGGCGGTCGGAACCGATTGCGCGCTGGGCAAGAAGTACACCGCGCTCGCGATCTGGAAGGGGCTCAAACGGCGCGGCGTGCAGGCGGATTTTCGCGCCACGGGACAGACTGGCATCATGATCGCGGGCAGCGGCATGCCCATGGATGCTGTAGTGTCGGACTTCGAGGCCGGCGCGGCGGAGGTGTTGTCACCGGATGCGGCGCCGGATCACTGGGACGTGATCGAAGGGCAGGGCTCGTTGTTTCATCCGGCGTACGCCGCAGTGTCGCTCGGTTTATTACATGGCAGTCAGCCCGATGTGATCGTCGTGTGTCACGAAGCCGGCCGCACGCACGTGATGGGCATGCCGGATTATCCGTTGCCGAGTCTGGAAGAAACCATCGATCTGAACCTGCGACTGGGCCGGCGCACCAACCCGGCGATTCGCTGCGGGGGCATCAGTTTGAATACATCGAAGCTGTCGGAGAGTGAAGCACGGCAGTTGATGGCCGCGGAGAGCAAACGGCTGGGCTTGCCGGTCGCCGATCCGATTCGCGGCGGCGCCGAGTTCGAGCAGTTGCTCGATCACTGCTTGCGCGGCTGATGCAAACCTCCTCCTGGTTTCAACGCTACCTGCTGCCGGGCTTCGCCTTCAAGGCGGTGGTCATCGGCGGCGGTTATGCGACTGGCCGCGAGCTGGTCGAATTCTTCCTGCCGAGCGGACCGTTCGGCGGGTTGATGTCGATGATCTTCGCCGGCGTGATCTGGAGCGTGATCTGTACCGCGACGTTCCTGTTCGCGCGGGCGACTCACAGCGCCGACTATCGAACGTTCTTCCGGCACCTGCTCGGCCGGGGCTGGATTGCGTTCGAGATCGCGTACTGTCTGCTGATCGTGTTGATCCTGGCGGTGTTCGGCGCGGCGGCCGGGGCAATCGGCGCCGCGTTGTTCGGCTGGCCGCCATTCGCGGGCACGCTGTGTCTGATGCTCGGCATCTCCTTGTTCGTGTCGTTCGGCAATACCTCGGTCGAGCAACTCTTCAAGTGGGTGTCGATTTTCCTGTACGGTGTCTACGGTTTGTTCCTGATCCTGGCGCTCGGCAAGTTCGGCGACCGGATCTCGGCGAACTTCGCGTTGGACGTGCCGACCGATGGCTGGGCGCTCGCGGCCGTGACGTACACCGGTTACAACATCATCGGGGCGGTCGCGATTCTGCCGGTGCTGCGACACTTGCGGAGCAATCGCGATGCTGTGATTGCCGGCGCGCTGTGCGGGCCGCTCGCGATGATCCCGGCGATTCTGTTCTTCGTCTGCATGGTCGCTTACTACCCCGACATCGCGCAGGAAGCGTTGCCGTCGGATTTCATGCTGCAACGACTGGGCTTTCCGCTGTTTCATGGATTGTTCCAGCTGATGATCTTCGCCGCCTTGCTCGAAAGCGGCACCGGCAGCGTGCACGCGGTGAATCAGCGTATCGACCAGGTGTGGCGATCGCGATTCCATCGCGATCTGCCGGTGCGAGCGCGATTCATCTCGGCGGGCGTGCTGCTCATCATCGCGATGTTCTTCGCCGAACGCTTCGGTCTCGTCGCGTTGATCGCTCGCGGGTATCGCACGCTCTCGTATGTGTTGATCGTGGTCTATGTGGTGCCGCTGCTCACCTACGGCGTGTGGCGCCTGTGGCAACGACGTGAGCAGGTAGCCCTTTCCCCGCAGTGATCCCGTCTCTGCGTCAGTGACAGGCTGACGCAGAGGGGATTGGGGAATGAACCGACGAGAGTTCACGTTTGCGGGGAGCGCGGCGGCGCTGATGGGCGCATTGGCGCCAGCATCGTTTGCGAATGCGAACACGCCATTGCGCTGGGCTCCCTATGCCAACACCATTGCCATCGATTTGCAGGCGGGCGTGGGCAAGGTCGGTAGTCCCGATGAATCGCTGAACGAGCAGGAGCTCGCTGAGATTCGCGCCTCCGGCATGACCGCGATCAACGTGACCATCGCACCCCAAGGCGCGTTCTGGTTCGGACCCGAAGCGGTCGAGACACGCGAGCATCAGTTCCGGCTGTGGGAAGACCGGCTGACGCGACATCCCGAAACATTCATGGCCGTTCGTAGCGGCGCCGATATTCGCCGGGCGCACAAGGAGAAGCGCGTCGGTGTGATTTTCGGATTCCAGGACACCTCCCCGATCGGCGAGGACTTGAGCCGCATCGATCGGTTCTATGAGCGCGGCGTCCGCGTCATCCAACTTACGCATAATCGACGCAATCTCGTCGGGGACGGCGCGACCGAGCCGGGCAACGCGGGCTTGAGCAATTTCGGGTATGCAATGATCGAGGCCCTGGAAGCCCGGCGCGTCATGGTCGATCTGTCCCACGGCAGCCGCCGCACGACCATGGAAGCCATCAAGGCCAGCAAGAGACCGCCCATCATCGGGCACACCGGATGTGCCGCGTTGAGCGATCTGCCGCGCAACCAGACCGACGACGTGCTCCGGGCGCTGGCGGATCGCGGCGGCGTCGCCGGCATGATCTTCTGGCCGTACCTGCGCAAAGTGAAGCAGCCCATGGCGATCGACCTGATCGAGCACATCGAGCACGCTATCAACGTATGCGGCGAGGACCACGTTGGTATCGGCACCGACGCGACCGTGAACGAGATCGACCGCACCCCGCAGTTCGAAGCCGAGAATCGCGAGATGATCGCGAGCATGGTGGAGTCGGGGATCTTCGAGAAGGGCCGGCCGGCCGACCTTTACACCTTCATCCCGGATCTGAATCACCCACGACGGCTCGAAACCCTGGGCGCCATGCTCTCGGCCCGCGGCCACTCCGATGCGCGTATCCAGAAAGTGCTGGGTGGCAACTTCGCGCGGGTGCTGAGCGAAATCTGGGGCTGAGCACGCCAAAGCGATCGGCCGAAAGGGCGGCTTATGAAAAAGCGCGCGGCCGGGGTAGCCTTTTGCGACGGGTGAGCCCGTCATTGTCATGCCCCTTTCTTGGTTTGAAGCTCAGGTCGCCGCCCTTTGCAGACCGAACACGATCGCCGCGAGCGCTGGTTCCACGACCTGGTCGCCACTGTGGGCGGCGATCTGTTGCGTTTCCTGCGTTCGCGCCTCGGGCACGGCGATCTGGCTCAGGATCTGGCCCAGGAGGTCTATCTGCGCCTGCTGCGAATGGATGACATCGGCTTGATCCGCAACCCGCGGTCGTTCGTCATTCACCTCGCGGCCCATGCCGCTCATGAGTGGCGCATGCTCGCCCGCAACCGGATGCAGCACTCGGAGGAGGAGCTGCAGCAGCTGGTCGCCGAGTTCGCCGACCCGGCCGACGTGTTGGAGGAGCACGACAGGCTGCACGAACTGCGTCAGGTGCTCGCGACGCTCAGCCCCAAATGCCAGGCGGTGTTGCTCATGCATCGTCGCGACGGCATGACGTATCAGGAAATCGCCGCGGAGATGAAGCTGTCGGTCGCGATGGTGAAGAAGTACATGGCTAAAGGTCTGGCCGCGTGTCAGAAGCAGATGGAACGGCAACGCGGCCGTGCCGGAGGGGAATAGCCATGGACGAAGTTCAGGCGAATCGGAACGTGGACGCGATCATCGACGAGGCCTCGCAATGGCTGGTGCGGCTCGGCGCGCCGGAAGCCTCGGTGAAGGAACGCCGGGAGTTCGTCGCATGGCTGAAGCGCTCGCCGGTGCATCTGGGCGAGTACCTGAAACTCGAACGCACCTGGACCGAGCTCGGTGAGGTCGACGCCAACAAGTCGTTCAGTGTCGCCGATCTGCTGGCTGCCGAGGACAGCAACGTCATCGAGCTCGAGCCGAACCCCGCACCGCTCGCCGCGCCTTTGATGGCTCGATCGCCGCGACGCTTCGGCGCGGCCATTGCCGCCTGCGCGGTGTTTGCCATCGCGGCGCTCTTCACCTTTCAAACGTTCGTGCCCGGACGCTATTCGACCGGCGTCGGCGAGCAACGCACGATCAAGCTCGAGGATGGCTCGACCATCGCGCTCAACACCGACACTGCCGTGCGCGTCGAGTTCAGCGACCACATGCGTCGCGTGAGCCTGTTGCGAGGTGAGGCGCTGTTCAACGTTGCAAAGGATCCGACGCGTCCATTTCGAGTGCTGAGCGATGGGGCGATCGCGCAGGCCATCGGCACCTCGTTCGTCGTGCGCCGAACTACCGGTGACACCGTGGTCACCGTGATCGAAGGACAGGTCGCGGTCGCGCGTTTCGATCAGCCCGGCGTCGCGGCGACCGCCGAGGTGCCGACCGAAGCGCTACGCCTATCCGCGGGCGTGCGTGCCGACATCGTCGCTCGGGATATTCAAACATCCGCCGTTGCGAACATCGCCGCGGTCACCTCGTGGAAGTCGGGCCGCTTGATCTTCGAAGGCCAGCCACTCTCCGACGTCGTCGCCGAGTTCAATCGTTATAACCGGACCCAGCTGGTGCTGGAGGACTCGCAGCTCTCCGCCGAGCAATTGAGCGGCGTGTTCGATGCGGACAAGCCGCAGGCGCTGGTGCGCTTCCTGGAACGCGCCAACGTGGTCGAGCCGGCGCGAGTCGAGGACGATCGGATTATTCTCACGCCACGCCGGTAGCCAAAAACATCGTGCGCTCCCGTCATGTCATCAAAGGCGGCCACAACGATCGCCACATGGGGAGTCACGATGGGCAAGAAGGGTAGAACGGCGGCTGCGTTGATCAGCCCGCTGCTGCTGGTGACCAATCTGGCACTGGCCGAGCCGACGTACCAGTTCGACATCCGCGGCGCCTCGCTACAGTCGGCTTTGCGCCAGTTCGCGGACCAGACGGGTTTGCAGATTTCGTACTTCACCAAAATCGCCGAAGGTCGCAGCGCGCCCGATTTGTCGGGCAAGATGACCGCCGAGCAGGCGCTACAAACATTGTTGAGCGCGAGCGGTCTGACCTTCGAGCGCATCGACCAGGGCACGGTCGCCATCTATCCGAATGAACGGCGACGCGAGGTGACGGTGATCTCGAACGAGACCGCGATGAACGAGCCGTCGCGCGGGCGATTCCTGCGTGTTGCGCAGGCGAGTGCCTCGGCGGGCGAGTCGAACGACAGCTACACCCCGCAGAACGTGCGTCGAGAGGATATTCTCGAAGAAGTCATCAGCACCGGCTCGCACATTCGCGGCGTGACCAACGACACCGCACCGGTGACGGTGATGGATCGTGAGTACATCGAGCGCTCCGGCTTCACCAACATGCAGCAGGTGGTGAACGCGATGCCCATGAACTTCAAGGGCGGCAATTCCGGTGCGAGCGAAAGCGCGGAGTTCGGTCTCGCGCCTGGATACGGACAGAATCTCACCCGCGGCACGGGCTTCAATCTGCGCGGTCTCGGCACGGTGTCGACGCTCACGTTGATCAACGGGCGTCGGGTCGCGCCTTCCGCGCAAGGACAGTTCGTGGATGTGAGCACGATTCCCATGTCCGCCGTGGATCGCGTCGAAGTCTTGAGCGACGGCGCGTCGGCGATCTACGGCGCCGATGCAGTTGCCGGCGTCGTGAACATCATCTTGCGCAAGGATTTCCAGGGCGCGGAGAGCGGACTGGAATACGGTTCGGCGTCCGACGGCTCCTTCGACGATCAGCGAGTGTCGCAGACCTTGGGCACGAACTGGGACACGGGCAACGCGTTGTTCATCGCCGAGTACTATCACCGAAGCAGCCTGGATGTCGCGGACCGCGATTACATTCTCGAAGCCGGCGGCAGTCCGGGTACCCACCTGCTGCCCCGACGCAAGCTCGGCACCATGCTGTTCACGCTCGATCAACAGCTGCCGGCGAACTTCGATGTTTCCAGCAACGTGCTGTACTCGTACGAAGAGGTGGTTTCGCAGAGCACGCGCCAGGGCTTTCTGGACCGTCAGACACCGCACACCAATCAGTGGAGCGCGACGCTCGGGCTCGGCTACAACGCGCCGGGCGGCTGGCGGATCTCGCTCGACGGGTTGATCGCGCGAGTGAAACCCAACAGCGATTTCACCTATGTCGATCTGGAGACCGGCGCGGTCGATCTGATGATCCAGGATTATCGCGACGAGTACGACACCTGGTCGACCGATCTGAAAGCCGACGGCACGCTGTTCAATTTGCCGGGCGGTCCGGTGCGGCTCGCGGTGGGCGCCTCGTATCGCAAGGACGATCTGATCTCGACGCGGTGGCGGGTCATCCCGATCGTGCGCCGTGAGGTGCGCGCCGACGACGAGCGCGATGTCACGGCCTTGTTCGCGGAAATGTATATCCCGATCGTCGGCGACGCCCAGAATCTGCCCTGGGCCCGTCGCATCGATCTGTCGATCGCGGGTCGCTACGACGATTATTCCGACTTCGGCGACACGACCAATCCCAGGGTCGGCCTGGTGTGGTCGCCCATGAACAGCCTGGATATCCGAGCGAGCTACAGCACCTCGTTCCGCGCGCCGGCCGTGGCCGAGAAGGCGCAGGTTGGACGGCCCACGCAGATCTCGACCGGCATGTTCGAAGATCCAAGCGGCAACGGCGGCTTGATTCCCATGTTCTATCTGAACGGCAGTCTGCCGATCACCGCCGAGCAGTCGGAGAATCTCGGCATCGGCTTCACGTTCCGGCCGGAGTCGTTGCGCGGCTTCGAGCTGAGCATGAATTATTTCGACATCGACTACACCGATCGGATTCAGTCGACGCCCTACGATGAGGGCGCGCTGTCGCGACGGGCGGATTTCGGTCGGTTCATCAGCGAGCTGGCGGACGACGCGGCCGCGCAGGCTTATCTGGACGCGCGCCTCGCCGAGGGCTGGTTCTTCATGGACTGGGAAGAGATCGGCTCGAGCGGCGTGCGCTACGTCTACGACCTGCGCCAGCAGAATGCGGCGAGAACCCAGCTCTCGGGCTTCGATGCCTCCGTGCGATACAAGTTCGAGCTCGACAGCGATGCCTTCGATCTGCAGCTCGACGTGACGCATCTGAAAGAGATTCTCACGTCCTTGGACCGCGATACGGCCACCTTCAATCTGGTCGACACGTTCAATCAGCCGCTCGACTGGCGCGCGCGCCTGATGGGCACGTGGATCCGTGGCGGCCTGAGCACGACGCTGGTGGTCAGCTACGCGGACGACTACGTCAACACCAGTCTCGCAAACGACGAACGCGTGGGCTCCTGGACTACCGCCGATCTGAATCTGACTTATAACTTCGAAGGGCGCACGCAGTCGTCGTTGCTGGAGGGTACTCGCGTCTCGCTAGCGGTACAGAACGTTACGGATCGCGAGCCGCCGCACGCGGTAACGCCGTTGTTCAACGTCGGCTACGACGTGTTCAACGCCGATGCGATGGGACGTTTCATCGCCGCTCGCTTCACCAAGCGCTGGTAACCGCCCATGCGTTTCAACGAGAACGTCCGGTACGCGATATCGGGGATGGCGCTCGCGCTGCTGACGCTTGGGTCTGCCTCGCTGGGGCTTGCGGCCGAGCCTGCGAGCGCGGATAGCTACAGCTCGACCTATCAAGCGAGCGCCGCTGCGCCGATCCTGATCAAGAACGCAACGTTGCTGATCGGCGATGGCACGCGCATCGAGAACGGTGATGTGCTGATCGTGAATAGCCGGATCGCAGCGGTCGGATCTGAGCTCACCGGCCCGGCGGATGCGCGCACGGTCGATGCGCGAGGCCGCTGGGTCACGCCTGGATTGATCGACGTCCACTCGCACGTGGGCGTGCTGCCCACACCGTATGTCGATGCCAACTCCGATGGCAACGAGATGACGAATCCGAACACCGCGAATGTATGGGTCGAGCATTCGGTATGGCCGCAGGATCCGGCGTTTCAAACCGCGCTCGAAGGCGGCATCACCACGCTACAGATCCTGCCGGGCTCCGCGAATCTGGTGGGAGGCCGCTCGGTGGTGCTGAAGAACGTGGCGTCGGTGTCGGTGCGCGGGATGAAGTTTCCAGGCGCGCCCATCGGCGTGAAGATGGCCTGCGGGGAGAATCCCAAGACGGTCTATGGCGGCAAGGGCTCGGCGCCCTCGACCCGCATGGGCAGTATCGCGGGCTTTCGCCAGGCGTTCGCCGACGCGCAGGACTATCGACGGCAGTTGCAAAAGTATCAGCGCGAGCTCGCAAAGTACCAGGCCGGCAAGCTCGCGCAGTCCGATTCGCGCAAGAAAAAAACGGGCGATGGTGAAGCGAAGGACGAGCCGCCGACGCCGCCGAAGCGCGATCTCAAGCTCGAAACCCTGGTCGCTGTGTTGAATGGTGAAGCGCAAGTTCACGTGCATTGCTATCGCGCCGATGACATGTCGCACATGCTGGATGTCGCCGAGGAGTTCGGCTTCAAGATCGCGGCCTTTCATCACGGCGTCGAGGCTTACAAGATCGCCGATCGCCTGGCCGAGCGCGGCGTCTGCGGCGCGCTGTGGGCCGATTGGTGGGGCTTCAAGATGGAAGCGTACGACGGCATCCAGGAGAACCTGGCCATGGTCGACTATCCGGCAGGCGGCTGCGCCATCACGCATTCGGATTCCGCCGAAGGCATCCAGCGTTTGAATCAGGAATCGGCCAAGTCGATGGCGCATGCCCGACAGCTGGGCTTGAACATCACGCCCGAGCACGCGATCCGCTGGCTCACGTCCAATCCCGCCCGAGCGCTCGGCTTGAGCGATCGCATCGGCACGCTGGCTTCGGGAATGAATGCGGACGTCGTGATCTGGAATCGCGATCCATTCAGTGTGTACGCGCTCGCGGATCAAGTGTTCATCGACGGCATCGAGCAGTTCGATCGCTCGCAGCCGCGCGCGCCGGCCCGCTCGGACTTCATGTTGGGGCAGGGCGCGAATGAGGAGCTGCGATGAGCACCGTGCAGGAGCTTTTCACGAGATTCGTTTGCGCACTCGCGCTGGTTGTCACCGGTGAGAGCGCAATGGCGCAGGATGTTTTGATCCGCAATGCGCGCGTGCACACGATGACGAGTGCGGGTACTTTGGAGGGCGCGGATGTCCTGATTCGCGCCGGCAAGATCGTCGGCGTCGGATCCGGTCTCGACGCGGCCAATGCCAAAGTTATTGACGCGGCGAATCGAGCGCTCACCCCCGGCTTGTTCGCGGGCATCACCAGCCTGGGCCTCGTCGAGGTGGCGGCCGTCCGCGACACCTCGGATACCGGCTTCCGGCTCGGCACGCCCGCGTGGGAGCAGCAGTGGCGACCCGAGTTCGATGTGTCTTTAGCGTACAACCCGGCGTCATCGGTCATTCCGGTCAATCGCATCGAAGGAATGACCTGGGGCGTGCTCGCACCCTCTCGCGGCGATTCCATCGTTGCCGGGCAAGGCGGTGCGGTCACGTACGACGACCGCTATGACGCACTGATTCCAGGCAGTCGCTCCTTGTTCGTGAGATGGAACGGCGCCGACTCGGCGGGCGGCACACGAGCCGGGCTCTACATGTTGATGCAACAGGCGATTCGGGAAGTGAAAGCGCCGCCGGCCGCCACCGATCGGGCGTTGATGCTGCCCGCCGGCCGCGAGGTGTTCGCCAGTTATCTCAACGGCGGTCGGATCGTTTTCAACGTCGACCGGGCTGTCGATATCCGACGACTGATCGATTTCGCGCGTCGCAATGGCTTGAAGCCGGTGATCGCGGGCGGGGCCGAAGCCTGGCGCGTCGCGGACGAGCTTGCGCGAGCAAACATCCCGGTGTTGCTCAACCCGCTCGATAACCTCCCGGACAACTTCGACATGATGGGCGCGCGCATGGACAACGCCGCGCTACTTCACAAGGCGGGTGTTCGAGTCGCGTTCTCCTCCGGCGACATTCACAACGCGCGAAAGAATCGTCAGGTGGCCGGCAACACCGTGGCGCACGGATTGCCCTGGGAGGTGGCGCTGGCCGCGATCACGGCCACGCCCGCCGAGATCTTCGGCGTAGGCTCGACCCGAGGTCACATCGCCGTGGGACAAGCGGCCGATCTGGTGCTCTGGAGCGGCGATCCGCTCGAGCTGTCCTCGCTCGCCGAGCAGGTCTGGATCGGCGGCCGTGCCGTCGAGATGCGCTCGCGCCAGACCGAATTGCGAGATCGTTATTTCCAGCGGCTCAAATCAGCCCGTCATTGACTCGAGACATGAACATGAAACAAACACTGCGCGGATCTTTGATTGCGACGCTGAGCTTGCTGGCGTGGTCGACCTCGGTGCTGGCCGATGCGAAGAGCTCGCCTGAATGGAAGCAGCTGGTGTCGATGTTCGATCAGACCCTGGAGAGGGACGGAATCGTCGGCGGTGCCGTGGCGCTGGTCGAGAACGGCCGCCTGGTCGCGCAGAAGAACTATGGTTTCGCCGACAAGGACAAGGGCCGCCGAGTCAATGACGACACCGTGTTTCATTGGGCCTCGATCACCAAGACCTTGAACGGTATCGCGGTCATGCAGCTGCGGGACGAGGGCAAGCTGTCCTTGGACGACGCCATCACCCGATACGTGCCGGAGCTGCGCAAGGTGCACAATCCGTTCGGCTCCATGGACGCCATTCCGGTACGCATGCTGTTGGATCACTCGGCGGGGTTTCAGGCGAGCACCTGGCCGTACAAGAATGACAAGCCGTGGGAGCCATTCGAACCGACGGAATGGTCGCAGGTGGTCGCGATGATGCCTTATCAGGAAATCGCATTCGCGCCGGGCAGCAAGTTCAGCTATTCGAACCCGTCGTGGATTTATCTCGCGCACATGCTGGAACAGCTCAGTGGCGATCCGTGGCAGGCCTACATCCACGAGCACATTTTCGCGCCGCTCGGCATGAGTCGCAGCTACTTCGGCTTGTCCCCGAATCATCTGCGCGAGGATCGCTCGCATCGGTATGTGTTGAGCAAGGGCGAGGGCGGCCAGCCGAAGCTCGAAGATCTGGGCGGCGAGTTCGATCCCGGCATCACGATTCCGAACGGCGGTTGGAATTCGCCGCTCGCCGATGTGGCGGCCTACATCGCGTTCTTGACGCGCGCGACCAACGGCGACAAGCGGCTCGAGCAACGCTATGAGAAAGTGCTGCGGCAATCGACGCTCGAGGAGATGTGGGAACGACATCATCCAACTTCCGAGCGCGCCGATACGGATTACATGGGGCTCGCGTTTTTCATCGAGGGCGATCGACCTCATCGCATCATCGGGCATACCGGCGGACAGGGCGGATTCTCCTCGTTCTTCTATTTCAATCCGGTCACCGGTCGCGGCGTCATCGCGGCGTTCAACACCGCGAACATGATCTATAGCGAAGGCTATCGCAGCTACTTCCCGATCCTCAGGGATCAGGCGCTGAAGATTTTGAAGTGATCGACATGCGTGTTCCTCCACTGCTGTGGGTGCGAGTCTTCGAGGCCGCCGCCCGGCACGGCAGCTTCGCGCGCGCCGCGCGCGAGCTGTGCGTCTGTGCCGGCGCGGTGAGTCGAACGGTGAAAGAACTCGAAGCATTCCTTGGCGTGACGCTGTTCGTCCGCCGGGCACGAGGCGTGACGCTCACCGACGCCGCCCATGCGTACGCGCGGGAGGTGGCGCCCGCGATTCGACAGATTGCGCTGGCATCGGCGGCGGTGCGGCGCGCTTCACGATCCTCCATCAGCAAGATCAAGACAGAGAGCCGGCATGCAAATGAGCTTTAACTTATCCGCGGCGATTGCGCTAACGCTGGCTGGGTCGGTGGTCCGAGCCGAAACGCCGGCGGTCTACGATGTGTGGATTCGCAATGGTACGGTCGTCGATGGCACGGGCAGCGCGCGTACGCAAGCGGACGTGCTCGTGTACAGCGACAAGATCGTGCTGGTCGGGCTGGTCGATGCCAGCAAAATCAAAGCGAAGACCACGGTCGATGCGCGCGACAAACTGGTCGTGCCGGGTTTCATCGACACGCATTCGCATGGCGATGCGACCGAGCAGTCCTTCGTGAATTTTCTGGCACAGGGAATCACCACGGTCGTGCTCGGCCAGGATGGCGGCTCGATGAGCTATCCCGGCGATGACAGGCTGCCGTTGTCCGCCGGCATGAATCTGATCGATCAGAAGGGCAGCGAGGTCAACGTTGCGACCCTCACCGGACATGGAACGTTGCGTGAGCTCGCCGGCGTCGGTAATGCCCCGGTGCCCACGGCGGGGCAGTTGCAGGCGATGAAGGATCGGTTGCTCGCCGATATGGCCGCAGGCTCCTTTGGACTCAGCTTCGGCCTCGAGTACGCGCCCGGACGATATTCGCAGACCGCCGAACAGAAGGCGCTTGGCGATCTGGTCGGTGAGCAGGGCGGCATCGTGATGAGTCACATGCGCTCGGAGGATTTCGACAAGATCGGCGGTGCCATCGATGAGTTGTTACAGATCGATGCGCACGTTCACGTCTCGCACTTGAAGATCGTCGCCGGTAAGCGCGCGGCCGAGGGCGACGCCGTGCTCGCTCAGCTGGAACGCGCGCGTGCGCAAGGCAAGTGGGTGACGGCCGATGTTTATCCCTATCTTGCCAGCGCCAGCAGTTTGCATTTCCTGTATCCGGAATGGGCCAAGAGCCGTGCCGCGTACGAGGATGCGGTGAAGAATCGTCGCGCGGAGCTCGAGGCGCATCTACGCAAGCGCGTCGAAGAAAGAAACGGCGCGCAGGCGATCTTGTTCGTCGGCGGTCCGTATGCCGGCAAGCGCTTGTCGGAAGTCGCGGCCCGGCTCAACAAGCCGTATGAGAAAGTGATGATCGACGACATCGGCTTCGGCGGCCCGGACCAGGCGCACTTTCTGATGACCGAGGCCGTGCATGATCGTTTCATCTATGCGGACCAGGTGATGATTTGCACCGATGGCTCGCCGGAAGGCGGTCATCCACGCTCGGCGGGCTCTTTCATCAAGATCCTGGAAGACTACGTCGGTCCTGCGCCCAAGATGAGTCTGGAGCGTGCCGTCTACAAGATGAGCGGCTTGCCTGCGCAGACCCTCGGTATCGATCGCGGCGTGCTCGCTGCGGGTAAGAAAGCGGACTTGCTGATCCTCGATCCGAAGAACCTGCACAGTCGGGCCAACTGGACCGAGAGCATGCTTCGGCCAAGCGGTGTGGACGCCATCTACGTCAACGGCAAGCTCGCTTACAAGAACGGCGAACCCACCGCCGGCAAGTACGGCAAGATGCTAAAGCGCACCCAGCACTAAAAAACCCACGACGCTGATCGCCGCCGAGATCAGCGCGAAGGGCAGCTGTGTGCGGGCGTGATCGATCACGGGGGTGTTGGCGGCAATGCTGCTCACGATGGTGGTGTCGGAAATCGGCGAAGTGTTATCGCCGAACACACCGCCGGCGATGCAGGCCCCGAACAAGAGCTCAGGGCTGATGCCGGTCGCGGCACCGATCGGCAGCGCTAGGGGCACCATGATGGAGAACGTGCCATAAGACGTCCCGGTGGCGAACGACATGATCGCCCCGAGCAGGAACACCAGCGCGGGAATCACCGCGACGGGCAGCGAGCTCTGTAACACTTGCGCGACGAACGGCCCGGTACCGAGCGCCTGTGTGAGCTTGCCGAGCGCGAGTGCCAGCATGATGAGGAAGCCCACGTCCAGAAACTCGGCGCTGCCGCCGATGATTTTCTTTTCGATCTCGAGCGAGTCGAAGACCCGATCGATGTGCAACAGGATGCCGGTGATGAACAGGGTCGCCACCACGGCATAAAGAATGGATTTGGAACCGTCGCCCGCGGTGATGTCACCGTTACCGGTGACATACAGACTCCATAGCGTGATACCGATCAAGCTCGCGATCGGGATCAGCATGTGACGTAGCCGAGGCTCGCGACCATCGGCGGTCGACGCTGATGACTCAGGTGCGGCGGTCGATGTGACTGCGTCGAACTGCCGCATCGGACCGACCGTGAAGCCGGTGATCATGACCACAGCCACGACGACCAAACTGATCCAGCAGTAGAGCGCGTAGGGCATGGCGCGGATCAGGAAGTCGAGTGGATTCGAAACGTTCTGCGCCTGGACCAGGGCCAGATAAAACGCGCCCCAGGAGTTCACCAGCACCAGCGCGACCACGTTGATGCCGATGGTGTGAATGAAATAGGCCAGGCGCACCCGGGCGATGCGCAGCCGATCGTACAGCGAGCCCATCGTCGCGCCGTTGATCAGCACGTTGCTCCAGGTCTCGAGGATCAGCGCGCCGCCGAACAGCCAGGTCAGGCCGAACACGGTGCGTTTGCCGTAGCGGCGCTCGCCTTGCAGAATCAGGGCGAACGCGTCGAACGCGCGACTGTCTTTCATCAGTCGCAGCAGGCCGCCGACCAGAATGCTGAATAGCACCAGTCGCAGGTTGTCAGGCTTGATCGTCGTGGCGATCAGATAATCGAGTGCGTGCGCCGGCGCCAGTTGCAACTCGTCGCTGTGAAGGATCACGACCGCGCATAGCACGCCCGTCAGCAGCGAAATCAGCACTCGCTTGGTCACGAGCGCGACCCCGATGGCGATCGCGGGCGGCAAGAGGCTCAACCAACCGAAGTCGGCAGTCATGCGGAGGCTCCGGCGGGGTCGGACGTTATTCGAAGAGTTGCGGCGAGCCGCCGGTATGGATGAACAGGATGTTCTCGCCGCGCGAGAAGCGTCCGGTGCGTGCGTAATCGATCAAGCCAGCCGCGGCTTTGCCGGTGTAGACCTCATCGAGATAAATGCCTTCGGTGCGGGCAAACATCTCCACGGCTTGCAGACACTGGGGCGTGTTCTTGCGATAGCCGGCGCCGACGTAACTGTCTTCGACCACGATGCGAGCCCGTTCCAATGCGGACGGAGTCAACATCTGCTCGAGCACGCGACGAACCTTGGGGATTTGTTCCTCTTTGGCTCGCGATACCGCCATGCCGATGATTTCACCCGGCCAGCCGAACAGCGCGGCACCGGCGACCAGACCCGCTTGCGTGCCCGCCGACCCCGTCGCGTGAACGATCTTCGAGAACCGCACGCCGGCGCGCTGCTCGTAATCCATGATTTCCTGAATCGCGTGCACATACCCCAGCGAGCCCAATCCGGTCGAGCCGCCGACGATCATTTGATACGGCCGACGACCCTCTCCTCGGAGCGAGTCCGCGAGGTCCTTGCAGGCGGTTTCGAGCACCGCGTCGTCCTCGGTATCGATGTGCGTCATCTGCGCCCCCGCGATCCGGGACAAGCGCAGGTTGCCGGTGTCGGCCTTTGGAACTGGGCCCGCCAGCACCAGATGCACTTCCATGCCAAGCGCCGCGCCGGCCGCGGCGACCGTGCGACACCAGTTGGATTGATTGCTGCCGTTGGTGATCAGGCAGTCGCAGCCCCGGCGGAGCGCATCGCTCAACAAATATTCGAGCTTGCGGATCTTGTTGCCGCCGAAGCCGAAGCCGGTGAGATCGTCCCGTTTGCAGTAGATGGGGGTCTCGAGCAGATCGCTCAAATGGGCCAGGCGATGCAACGGCGTCGGCGCGAGCGCCAGGCTCAAGCGTTCCGGAGGCTGGATCAGCAGGTCGGGATGGTACAGCGTAGTCATGACTGCTTTGATAACAAAGCGGGCGGGGGTGCGACAACAGGAGGGGGCTGTCGGAGCGTCATGTTTTCTGAGGCTGGCCCGCCGGGCGAATTTTTTTTCGCGGGCGATGTCGGCTCGCTGGAACGGCCGCCGTCCTTGGATCAGAACGGCACTCAACAACACTGGAGTAATCGCAATGAAGCGCCTACTGACCCTGACTTTGGCTGCGATGGCAATTATGGCACCGGCGGCTGCCACGCTGGCCGATAGCGCCGCGCCGGCCGCGCAGAAAACCACCGCCGCGCCCGACAAGTCGGGTCGTCTCGCCATCAACGGCATCAACTACTACTACGAGATTCGTGGCAAGGGCGAGCCGCTCCTGCTCCTGCATGGCGGCCTCGGTTCCAGCGACATGTTTGCGCCGCTGCTGCCGACGCTCACTCAACAGCGCCAGGTCGTGCTGGTCGACTTGCAAGGTCACGGCCGCACTGAGCTCGGCACGCGCAAGTTCAACCTCGAAGCGCTGGGCGATGATATGAACAGCCTGGTGCAGAAGCTCGGCTACAAGCAGCTCGACGTGTTCGGTTATTCCTTCGGCGGCGGCGTGGGATTCCGGCTCGCGGTCCAGCATCCCGAGACGGTGCGTCGCCTGGTGCTGGTGTCGGTAGGATATTCGGCGGACGGCTTCTATCCCGAGATCCGCGCGCAGCAGGTTCAGATGAACGCCGAGGCTGCGCAGTACATGAAGGACACGCCGATGTACAAAAATTACGTCGCGGTCGCCCCGAAGCCGGACGACTTCCCGCGCCTGTTGGGTGCGATCGGCGACTTCATGCGTCTCGACTATGACTACTCGGCCGATGTCGCGAAGTTGAAGATGCCGGTGATGCTGGTGTTCGGCGACTCGGACATGTATCGCCCCGAGCACGAGATCAAGTTCTATCAGCTGCTCGGCGGCGGTCTGAAGGACGCGGGCTGGATGCGGGAGAACCTGTCGCAGAATCGTCTGGCGATCCTGCCCAATCACACTCACTACGACATCTTCCTCGCGCCGGAGCTGGTGACCACGACACTGCCGTTCTTGAACGGCGAAACCCGGGCGAGCGCCTGGAAGTAAGCGAGGGAGGGTCAGCGCCGGCGTTCGTACTCCGGCGCAAGCCCTCGCATGATGTTGAGCAGGCGTTTATAACTTTCGTAACGACGGGCCGAGAGCGTGTTCTCGGCCAACGCGGCCAGCACCGCACAGCCCGGCTCGCGAAGGTGCAGACAGTTGTTGAATCGGCACTCGGGTGCGAGCTTCAAAAGCTCCGGCCAGCCGACCTGTACCATCGCATCTTCGACCGGCGGCGGCGCGTAGTCGCGAACGCCCGGGGAATCGATCAACTCGCCGCCGCTGGCGAGACGGAACAACGCGGTCGATACCGTCGTATGCCGTCCTTCACCGGTTGAGTCGGACAACGACCGCGTCGCTCGCTCCGATTCGGGCGCCAATCGATTCGTGAGCGTGGATTTGCCGACGCCCGATTGACCCACCAGCATCGCGCTCTGATTCAAAAGCAGTTCGCGCACGGGTGCCACTGTCGGTTCATTCTTCGCCGAAACGCGCAGTACCGGATAGCCCGCACGCTCGTAGTCGTTCACGCGAGCCTGGAAGTCGGCATCGTCCGCGCCGGGCAGCTCCGACTTGTTCACGATCAGCGCACCCGAGATGCCGGCGAGGGCGGCGCCCGCGAGATAACGATCGGCGATGAACAAATCCGGTTCGGGATTCGGCGCGATGATCACGATGATGAGCGACAGATTCGCTGCAAGCGGCTCGGTGCGACCGCGACTGTCCGTGCGAGCAAACAACGTTCGACGGGGCTTGACGCTCACGACCTTCGCCACATCGCCGCTGGCTTGTGACGGCCCCCGAATCGTCACCTCATCGCCGCAGACGCAGGTCAGACGCTTGCCGAACAGCTCGGCCGACATGCGCACGCCGCCGGTGGTTTCGACGATCACGCGACGACCGAACGACTCGGTGACCCGCGCCGTCGTCTCAGCCGCGTCGCTCATGACCGCTGCGTGGCCAGCGATTGCAGGCGCGAGATGCGCACGAGCGCGGGCGGATGCGAATCATAGAAGGCCGAATGCAAGGCGTCGGGCGTGAGCGTGCTCGCATTGTCCCGGTGCAACTTCGCCAATGCGCTCGCGAGCTCGGTGGCGTCCGCATGCCGGGCGGCGAATTCATCCGCCTCGAACTCGTGCTTGCGCGACCACCAGGCGCTGAGCGGTGTCAGGAAATAGGTGAAGGCGGGCAGCACGAACATGAAGAGCAGCAATGCGGCGTGCGTGGAGGGCGTGCTCACGCCGAGCGCTGAGTAGAATGCCGGCCAGCGCATCAACGCATCGAGCAGCAAAAAGCCGAGCAGCGCCATGACCACCGACACGATCAAGCGCGAACGAATGTGATGAAGCCGGAAATGACCGAGCTCGTGGGCGAGCACGGCCTCGACTTCGGCGACCTGCAGACGCTCGAGCAACGTGTCGAAGAACACGATGCGCTTGTTGCGTCCGATGCCGGTGAAGTAGGCGTTGCCGTGCGAGGAGCGGCGCGAGCCGTCCATCTTGAAGACGCCTTTGGCCGCGAACCCGCAGCGCTGTAGAACGGCTTCCGTGCGTTGCTTGAGCGCTTCATCGGTCACCGGCGTGAACTTGTTGAACAGCGGCGCGAAGATCGCCGGCCACGCCCAGGTCATGAGCACCGAGAAGCCGACCCACACCGCCCAGGCGAACAACCACCACAGCGAGCCGGCCTGCTGCATCAGGTACAGGATCACGAAAATCAGCGGCGTGCCGAGCAGCAGGCTCAGCACCAGGCTCTTGCACAAATCGGCGATATACAGCCCGGGGGTGGTGCGGTTGAAGCCGAAGCGCGTCTCGATACCAAAAGTCCGCCACAGTGACAGCGGCAGGCCGATGGCCCCGACGATCAGGAACGTCGACAGGACGACCGCGGTCCCATGCCAGGTGGGCGACAGGCCCGCCGCCTGCCACCAGCGATCGATGCGATCGATACCGCCGCCCAAGGTAAGTAGCAGGGCGACGACGGCGTCCAGCAGGATGTCCCAGCGGTTCAAAGTGGCGCCCGCGATCGTATAGTCGGCCGCTTTCTGGTGGGCCTGCAGGTCGATCTGCTGCGCGAATGCCTCAGGCACGCGGTCGCGGTGCCGACGCACGGCCGCCGCCTGGCGCTGATTCAGCCAGCTGCGCATGGCCGTCGAGGCGAGCAGCAGTAATAGAAACAATCCGGTAAACCAATGCATTGAAGTGGTCTCGTCTATGCTCGGGATCGGGCAGGCCGCCGCGCCCCCGGTCCTTGTACCCGAGGCGGAACTCGATACGCCAGCTGTTATGATGACGTAACTTACCTTCTTACGCAGAACGTACCGTGACCGACCGCGACCCGACCCGACTCATCTGGATCGATCTGGAAATGACGGGCCTGAAGCCCGACACCGACCACATCATCGAAATCGCCACCGTGGTCACCGACAAGCACCTGAACACCCTGGCCGAAGGGCCGGTGCTCGCCATCCATCAATCCGACGAAATCCTCAACGCCATGGACGACTGGAACCGTCGCCAGCATGGTGCGTCGGGCCTCGCTGCCCGCGTGCGTGCCAGCACCATCACCGTCGAGGAGGCCGAGCGCCAGACGGTGGAGTTCCTGAGCCGCTGGATCGAGCCGGGCGTCTCACCCATGTGCGGCAACAGCATCTGCCAGGATCGTCGTTTCATGGCGCGCGAGATGCCCAATCTGGAGCGGTATTTTCACTACCGCAACCTGGATGTGAGCACGCTGAAGGAGCTGGCGCGGCGCTGGGCGCCGGAGGTGTACAGCAGCTTCCAGAAGAGCTCGACCCACCTGGCGCTGGACGATATTCGCGATTCGATTCGCGAGCTGCAGCACTACAGGACCAATTTCCTGCGCGCATGAAGCTAGATTCGCGGCGGCAGGGGATGCCTGCCGCCGTGAGATAACGACGTTACTTCGCGGCCACCGAGCCGCCGGCCAGGAACAGCCAGGTCTCGATCACCGTATCCGGATTGAGCGAGATGCTCTCGATGCCTTGCTCGACCAGCCAGCGGGCCAGGTCGGGATGATCCGAGGGGCCCTGGCCGCAGATACCGACGTACTTGCCATTCTTGCGACAGGCGTCGATGGCCAGCTTCAACAGCGCCTTCACCGCCTCGTCACGCTCGTCGAACAGCTTGGCGATGATGGCCGAGTCGCGATCCAGGCCGAGCGTCAGCTGGGTCATGTCGTTCGAGCCGATCGACATGCCGTCGAAGAACTGCAGATACCGGTCGGCGAGCAGCGCGTTGGTCGGCAGCTCGCACATCATGATGACCTTCAAGCCGTTCTCGCCGCGCTTCAGACCGTTCTGGGCGAGCAGCTGAGTGACCTGTTCGGCTTCCTTCACCGTACGTACGAAGGGCACCATCACCTGCACGTTGGTCAGGCCCATCTCTTCGCGCACGCGTTTCAACGCGCGGCACTCGAGCTCGAAGCACGGACGGAACGTTTCATCGACGTAACGCGAGGCGCCGCGGAAGCCGATCATCGGATTCTCTTCATGCGGCTCGTACTGACGACCGCCGATGAGGTTGGCGTATTCGTTCGATTTGAAATCCGACATGCGCACGATCACCGGCTCCGGCGCGAACGCGGCGGCGATGGTCGCGATGCCTTCGCACAGCTTGTCGACATAGAAGCTGACCGGATCTTTGTAACCATACATCTGCCGACGAATGGTCTGCTGCAGATCCTTGGACAACGAATCGAATTCGAGCAGCGCGCGCGGATGCACGCCGATCATCCGATTGATGATGAATTCCAGACGCGCGAGGCCCACGCCCTTGTGCGGAATGCTCGCGAAGTCGAACGCTCGATCGGGGTTGCCGACGTTCATCATGATCTTGGTCTTGATGGCCGGCAGCGCGTCGAGCTCGATCACTTTCTGTTCGAACGGCAGGGCGCCTTCGTACACGAAGCCGGTATCGCCTTCGGCGCAGGAGACGGTCACTTCGGTGCCTTCCTTGATCGTTTCAGTCGCGTCCCCGCAACCGACGACGGCCGGAATGCCGAGCTCACGCGCAATGATGGCGGCGTGACAGGTGCGACCGCCGCGATTCGTGACAATGGCGGATGCGCGCTTCATCACCGGTTCCCAATCCGGATCGGTCATGTCGGCGACCAGCACATCGCCGCTCTGCACGCGCGTCATTTCCTTCACATCGCGAATGATGCGGGCGGGGCCGGCGCCGATGCGCTGACCGATGGAGCGACCGCTCGAGAGCACCTTGGATTTCTTTTTCAGCGAGTAGCGCTGCACGGTGCGACCGGCGCGGCTCTGCACGGTTTCCGGACGCGCTTGCAGGATATAGATCTTGCCGGTCTCGCCGTCCTTGCCCCATTCGATATCCATCGGGCAGCCGTAGTGCTGCTCGATGATGAGCGCCTGCTTGGCGAGCTCCAGAATGTCGGCATCGGAGATCGAGAACTTGTTGCGATCCTCGGTCGAAACATCGACCGTCTTGACGCGCTCGCCGCTGCCCGGCTCGCCGTAAACCATCTTGATGGCCTTGGCGCCGAGCGTACGACGCAGGATGGGCGCATGGCCCGACTTCAGCGTCGGCTTGTAAACATAGAACTCATCCGGATTCACCGCGCCTTGCACGACCGTTTCACCCAGGCCGTACGAGGCGGTGATGAATACGACATTGCGGAAACCGGAGTCGGTGTCGAGCGTGAACATCACGCCGCTGGCGCCGACGTCCGAACGGCACATGTACTGGATGCCGGCCGACAGCGCGACCACGTCGTGCTTGAAGCCCTGGTGCACGCGATACGCGATGGCGCGATCGTTGTAGAGCGATGCGAACACTTCGTGCACGCACTTGATCAGCGCTTCCTTGCCGCGCACGTTGAGGAATGTTTCCTGCTGGCCGGCGAACGAGGCGTCCGGCAGGTCTTCGGCGGTGGCCGAAGAACGGACCGCGACCGCGACATCGCGGCCCTGGCCCATACGCTCGTAGCCGGCAAGAATTTCCTGCTCGAGCTGCGGCGGGAAGGGCGTCGAGAGAATCCACTGGCGGATCTTCGCGCCGACCTCGGTCAGCTTCTCGACGTCATCGACATCGAGCGTGGCGAGTTCTTGGGAAATGCGCTCGGCCAGCCCTTCATGCTTCAGAAAGTCCCGGTACGCCTGCGCGGTGGTCGCGTAGCCGGTCGGCACGCTCACGCCCATCTTGGCCAGATGGCTGATCATCTCGCCGAGCGAAGAATTTTTGCCGCCGACGGTGTCGACGTCGTGGCGTCCGAGCTTTTCGAAGGGTACTGTGTAAGCGGTCAAGGGCGGTCCTCGTAGACACCGGAAGCGAGTGAACTGAGCCCCGGGATTTTAACCGCAACGCGCGATCACGCGTGAGTCTTGGCGACAGAAGAATGGAACGACGAACAGTTTTTTTTGTGTCCGACCAGACCGGCGTGACCGCCGAGACCATGGGGCATAGCCTGCTGACGCAGTTCGACGGGCAGGCTTTTCGGCAGGTGACTCTGCCATTTATCTCCACTGTTGACAAGGCGCAGGACGCGGTCCGCCGCATCGACGCAACCGCCGAGGCGGAGGGCGTCCGGCCCGTGATTTTCAGTACTTTGGTGCAGGAGGACCTGCGCGAGATCATCAAGCGCGCGAACGGCCTGTTCCTGGATTTCTTCGATGCGTTCCTGGGCCCGCTGGAGATGGAGCTGAAGCTCAAGTCCTCGCGCGCGCAGGGCAAAGCGCATGGCATGCAGGATATCGGCGCTTACACCACGCGCATCAACGCCACGAACTTCGCGCTCGCCAACGATGACGGCGCTGTCACCCGCGATTACGAGCGCGCCGATCTGATCCTGGTCGGCGTGTCACGCACCGGTAAAACGCCAACGTGCCTGTACCTGGCCTTGCAATACGGCGTGTTCGCCGCCAATTATCCATTCGCTGACGAGGAGCTCGAGACCGGGCGTCTGCCGGCGGCGCTGACCAAGCATCAGCGCAAGCTGTACGGGCTCACCATCGCGCCGGAACGTCTGCAACAGATCCGCAACGAGCGCCGGCCGAACAGCAACTATTCCTCGCCCTCGCAAGTGGACTTCGAAGTGCGCACGGCCGAAGCCATCTTTCGTCGTTACGATATTCCCTGCATCAACACCACCGAATGTTCCATCGAAGAAATCGCCAGTCGCATTCTCGACCGGACCGGAGTCGAGCGCCGACTGCGTCCGTGAGCGCTTTCGACCGCGCGGACGGCGCACCGATGGCACGCATGTCGCATGCGTCCGTCACTGCCCGGATGGCACATGAATCGGCTCGTGACGCAAGTCACACACCACTGGCAGTAGTGCGAAACTGCTGTGCTATATTCGGTCCATGTCGATAGACCTTACAGCAAGCGATGTGAATTGCCCCGTCAGCTGGCGTGCCCGTCCGGGCAGCTTCGTCAGTCTGATGTCGCTGTACGAGAGCAATTACATCCGTCTCGCCTGGCTGGTGCCGGATCTGGAACAAGCGGCGGCCACGCAGATTTCCGTGGTGGACGGCGATTGTCCGTTGCACCTGGCGATCGAGGAACGCAGTCGCTATACCACGACGCTGCGGCTCACCTATGTGTTCGACGATGAAGCCGGTCCGTTCGCCGATCCCGATCTGCTGATCCGTGTGTATCGCGATGCGCGTCTGGCCGAAGTGCAGGCTTGCGCGCGCTGGCATCGGCATGCGCTGCTCGAATCGCTGCGTTCGCAGCTGGCGCGCGATCTGGGCGATCGCTGGCTGCGTAACATCATGCTCAATAAATGGCTCGATTATTGCGTCGAGCGCGGCCATCGCTTTCCGGCGTTAGCAGCGACCTGAAGTTCCTTCAGCGCCCGTCCGGGGCTTCACTATGGAATTCTCCGACCGGCTGAGCAACCTGCGCCAGCTCCTCGGCCAAGGCGCGCGCCAACCCGCTGAAGACGAGCGGCTGCTGCAGCTCTATTGGAATCGGGCCGAGCTCAAGAAAGAGCTGTCGCGCTTGCAGGACGAGCGTCACAAGCTGATCGAGCAGCTCAACAAACACGAAGCCACCTTCGTACGTCACAGCGAGCAGCTGTTGCAGCTCGAAGAATTTCTGGGTAATCCGGAGACCGGGCCGCAGGGTTTGGTTTATTTCCAATTGCGCTCGCTGTGGCGCGCGTCGTCGGCGAAAGTCGCACGCTTCGCGCAACAGCTCCAGCAACAGCAGGCCGATCGTGAACAGCGCCGTCAGCTGCTCGAGTTCGATCGCGCGCGTCGTCAGCAGCTCGCCGATTTCGATCGTCGCATCGCCAACGCACGCTCGCGCGCCGACATGATGGAAGCGCAGCTGAAGCTGCAGGAAGTGAAGCTCGAGAAGATGCGGGGCTTCTGGAACTACTCGCGTCGGCGGCGTCTTTCCGAAGAGATCGCGGCCGAACGCGAGCAGTGGGATCTTGCTGCCACGGAAGTCACCGATCTGAGCGACGATCGGATTGCGCTCGAAGACAAGCCCGCGCCGGCATTCGAAGGTATTTCCATCGATGGCCGCCGCATCGTGAATACCGCCGTGATCGCTTATGCGCAGCAGCTGGTCGTGACGTTGTCCGGCGGTGGTCTCGCCGTGCTCGCGAAAGAAACGACCACCAAGCGCGTGTTCGACATGAAGTACGGCACCCGCGAGGAATGCTCGCGGCTGATGATGTTACTGCGCGAGGCGCTCGCCATCGTCAAAAACGAGAAAGACGATCTCACCGGCTTGAAGGAGCGCACCGATGCGTTACGCGCGGTCGCCGCCTATCGCAGCGATGCGGATACGGTGCCGCTGACCGATTCAATCGGAACGTTGCCGGTGCCGGTCGCGCTGGTCTCGGGGCTCGAGACGGGCAACAAGGATAAGGCGGGTGTGAACGTCCTGGTGGACGACTATTGGGATCTGTATCAGGCGCTGCTGCAGTGAGCAGCGCCTGATGTTTGTTTAGTCCTTAGCGGGTCGCATCCGAACGATCGCCCTGAGCCTTCAGGCGCGACAGATACAGATTGCTCATGCCGCTCAGGTCCGCGGCGATCTGGACCGTTTCATCCAGCACGGCATCCGGCGGCTCCTGACCGGTGAGGTCAGCGAGCTTTGCGACCGGCGGCTGGCCACGCGACTTGCGGCGCTCGTTCTCGCGAGCGAGACGATCCTGCTCCAGTTGCTCGCGCTCGGCGATGCGCGTCTTCAGATTCAGCGACAGCTTCTTCTGAGTGCGCACTTTTTCGAACGCATCGAGATCGGCGAGCAGCGAGCGGTAGTCCGGATCGTTCGCAATACGCTGCTCGTGCGACTGCTCGAGCGCGGCGATCGCGGGCGTCAGCTGGCCTTCCTTGTTGAATTCGGCCGGGCGAATCCGATCCCAGGGCAGGGCGCTTTCACGCGTGCTCTCGCCGACTTCCTCGGGGCTGATGGCGGTGGGCATGGAGATGTCGGGCTGCACGCCGCGGTGCTGGGTGCTCTCGCCCGTCACGCGGTAGTACTTGCCGATGGTAACCGTCAGCTGACCGAAGCCCGGATCGGGACCGAGCGCATACCGATCCAGCGGATACAGGTTCTGTACCGAGCCCTTACCGTAGGTCTGCTGGCCGACGATGATGCCGCGGCCGTAGTCCTGAATGGCGGCGGCGAAGATCTCCGAGGCCGAGGCGCTATAGCGATCGACCAACACGATCAGCGGGCCGTCCCAGGCGGTGTTCGGCTCCGGATCGTCGAGCACTTCGACGCGACCGCCGGTCTCGCGCAGCTGCACGATCGGACCCGCCGGAATGAACAGACCCGACAGCGCGGTGGCTTCGGTGAGGTGACCGCCACCGTTACCGCGCAGATCCATGATGACCGCGTCGACCTTCTCGGCCTTCAACTCGGTGATCAGCTTCTGAACGTCGCGCGTAGTGCTGCGATAGTCCTTGGCGCCGGAAGACTTCGCTTCGAAGTCCTGATAGAAACTCGGCACGTTGATCACGCCGACCTTCATCTCACGATCGCCACGCTTGATGGTCTCGACCTTCTTCTGCGCCGCCTGAGCGTCCAGCGACACCTTATTACGCTGCAGCTCGAGGACCTTTTCCGGCGAGCCGGGCGCGGCGCCGGCGGGCAGGATGTTCAGGCGCACGGTGGTGCCGACCTTGCCGCGGATGATCTGCACGACATCGTCCAGACGCCAGCCGATCACATCGACCATCTTGCCGGTCTTGCCTTCGCCGACGGCGATGATGCGATCGTTCGCGCCGAGCGTGCCGTTGATCGCCGCGGGGCCGCCGGGCAGCACGTTGAGCACGGTGACGTAGTCGTCGACGAGCTGCAGCGAAGCGCCGATGCCCTCGTACGACAGGCTCATCTGAATGCGGTACTCCTCGGAATTGCGCGGCGAGAAGTAGCTCGAGTGCGGATCGAAGACATGCGCGAAGGCGTTCATGAACACTTCGAAGATGTCGTCACTGGTGACCTGCTCGGTGCGCTTGACCACGCGCTCATAGCGCTTCTGCAGGATGTCCTTGGTTTCCGCCCAGCTCTTCTCGGTGAGCATCAGCGACACGGCATCGTTCTTCACGCGACGGCGCCAGATGTCGTTCAGCTCTTCGGGAGTCTTGGCCCAGGGCGCCTTGGCGCGGTCGAATTCGAATGATTCATCTACGGTGAAGTCCGGCTCGGTCTTGAGCAGCTCCAGCGCGTAGTTGACGCGCTCACGGTTGCGAATCTGGAAGCGATTGAAGATCGCGAACACCGGCTCGAGCTGACCGTTCACGACGGCCTCGTCGAGCTGATAGCGATAGCGCTCGAACTCGGCGATGTCGGAGGCGAGGAAGTAGCTGCGGCCGCCGTCGAGCTGTTCGATGAAGCGGTCCAGCACCAGCGAGGATACCGGGTCGTTGATCGGCGACTGGCGATAGTGCGAGCGCTCGATCACGTTGCTGACCAGCTTGCTGACGCGGCGCTGGCGTTCGGTGGGCGCGAGCTCCTGGGAGTTCGAGGTCGCGACCGCCTTCGCGACCGGC
Source organism: Pseudomonadota bacterium (assembly GCA_023391815.1). Taxonomy (GTDB): domain Bacteria; phylum Pseudomonadota; class Gammaproteobacteria; order Steroidobacterales; family Steroidobacteraceae; genus Steroidobacter. The sequence continues at coordinate 10,372 of JAEWAF010000043.1, read as the reverse complement.
GCCTGAGCCGTGCCCGCGAGTAACGCACAGACCACGAGCAGCGCGGGCAAGCTGAAGATCAACGTGGTGCGCCGCTGCTTGGCGGGTTCGTGCGAGGGCGACTGATACACTGTTTCACATCCTCATCAGGGGGAATGGGCCGCGGCCGTGAAGGCGGGACCGGTCCCGATTTCGACCTAAACCTGAATCGTAAGCAAGGCAGGACAAATCCATTCTATGGTCAAGGCTAGAGAGACGCTGCACTCCGATCAAGTACGCGCTGCTCGTGGGTTGCATGAACTTGTCGAGAAATTCGTTCAGCATCGGACCGCTCCGCCCGCCGCGCGGCACGGGAGCCACTGATGCGCCCGCTCGCCGTGCTCAACGCCATCGTTTTCGGCTCGGCGGCCGCGATCACGTTCGGCCTGCTGGGTGTGGTGGTCATTTTCCTGGTCCTCAAGGGGAGCAACCCGGCCATGAGCAGCGAGTTCCCCGCGCTCCTGCGCAGTAGCGCCGTGTTCGCCGTGTTGGCGGCGGTTTCCGGAGCCAGTCTGCTATCGCTGCTCAAGACGCTGAAATGGCGCTGGCTCGCGCAACTGGCGATGTGGGCGGTGGTCGCCGGCATCGTGGCGTTGTACTGGCCGGAGCCAGTATGAGAGTGAGGGCACGCCGCGGGTTTTACACCCGAATTTGCCCAAGGGAAAACCCCCAAGTCGCGCTCGGGGAAGCCAGCCGCGGGATCAGCGCCGGGTGACTCGTTCCCAGGCGTTGCCGCGCTCGAAGGAACCGCTGTTATAGGGGTCGAAGCCACTTTTTGCCTTGTTGACCTGATCGGCGTGGATGCCGCGCTTGGCATTGCCTACCGATGGCGAGCGTTTCACCGGCGGGACGGGACTGGGGCCGACGCTCGGAGCAATGCGCTTCGGACGCTCCGCCTCTTGCACCTTCCGGCCGCCGAACAACCGGGCGAGCCACATACGCATTCTTCCCAACGAAAAGTGTAAAGAAAACCAACAGATTCTTTTTAATATCAAGCGTTTGCAGCCTACACGCCGCGCTTCGGCGAGTGGCGGTCGTCAAGCGGGAACTGTGAGCTGTGTCACGGATGCCCGGCTTGGATTTCGCGGCGAGCGTTCGCGCGGATTCGAACCGTTATTCGCCGCCCATTCGCGGCTCGACGCGGGCGGGGCGGCCGGCAGGGCGCTTCGTTTCCTTCGGAGCAGCCGCCCGCCGCGGTGGTGGCGGTTCGTCTTCATCGAGTGTGTCGCGCTCGACCTTATCGGCCTTCACGCCAATAAAGAGTGCGCGCAGGAGATAGATGAGCAGCAAGGGGCCGAGCGCGATACTCCACGCGCGCCCCGAGGCGTCAGCCAGGTCGGCGAAAAAATCGCTATAGAACGTGCTCAGACCTGCGTTCTGGCCGTAGGGACCGAGGAGGGCGGCTCCCACCGCGTAAATCAGCGCGGGCAGCAGAAACAGCCCGACGGCGAGCCAGAGACTGGCGAAGATCAGCTCGAAGCGCAGCCGACGGCTACGGCGCTGCTCGTCGGAGACCTCGTCATCGTGATGGGCTGCGGCGTTCATGCGGGCCTGTACAAATAAATTGGCGCGCATCTTCGCGACTCGTCGCGACGCCCGCAACAGCTATCGACAGAAAATCCTGGATCATCGGCCGCCGTCAAATGGACGGCCAATCGCGCCAGGAGGTCGACCCTATCTTGCGCTTGCGCGGGCAAACCCGGGCCTGCACATCTACGCCTGCCGGCGGACCGGAAAGACGCGGCCTTGGATGGCTTGCCATCTCCGGCGGTCGGCTTCTTCGCGGTACCCGCGCGGCAGTCGTTATCATTGCGGCCTTTCCATAGGTCGAGGCTTGTCGCGAATGTCAGAAGCAACTCACGCGCCGCTGCGGACCGCCGTTATCGGCGTTGGCTATCTCGGTCGTTTCCACGCGCAGAAGTACGCGCAGATTGCGGGTTCGACGCTCGTGGCCGTGGTGGATGCAAATGCCGAGGCTTGCGCGAAGGTCGCGGCGGAGCTCGGCACGAAGGCGGTCCATGACTATCGCGAGCTCTTCGGTGCCGTCGATGCGGTGAGTCTCGCAGTACCGACACCGCTCCATCACGCCATCGGTTGTGAGCTGCTGAAGAATGGCATCGACCTGCTGATCGAGAAACCCATCGCCACGACCGTCGCCGAAGCGCGTGAGCTGGTCGAGCTTGCCCGCACTCACAAACGCATTCTTCAGGTGGGCCATCTGGAACGTTTCAATCCCGCCGTGCTGGCGGCCGCCGAGCGATTGCAGACGCCGCGTTTCGTCGAATCGCATCGTCTTGCGCCGTTCAAACAACGCGGCACCGATGTGAGCGTCGTACTGGATCTCATGATCCACGACATCGATCTGATTCAAGAGCTGGTCGGCACGCCGATCGAGCACATCGACGCCGTCGGTGCGTCCGTGTTCTCCGGCGAGATCGATATCGTCAACGCGCGGCTGCGTTTTGAAGGCGGCTGCGTCGCTAACACGACCGCGAGCCGCATCAGCCTCAAGCAGGAACGCAAGATCCGCATCTTCCAGGACGACGCCTATCTTTCGGTCGACATGCAGCAGAAGATCCTGACCGTGATCCGCAAGAAAGACGCGGCGCCGGTCGAATCGCCGGCCCAGGTGTCGATCGAGGAACAGAACTTCGATCAGGGCGACGCGCTGCTCGCGGAGATCGAAGCGTTCTTGAAGGCGGTGCGTGAGCGCAGTACACCGGTGGTGACCGGAGAAGACGGGCTGCGGGCGCTCGAGACCGCGATGAAGATCACGGCCCTGGTTCAACCACGGGCTTCATGAGCCGGTCCCGCTGCAACGATCGCAGCGGTTTGCCCGCGACCTGCTGCGCGATCTCCTGAAGTTGGATCAGGCTGATCTCGCCGCGGTCGGTCGCGAGTTTGCGTGCGACGTCATCGAGGCTCGCGGCGCCCCCGGTCAACGAACGAATCTCCGCGTCGACTTGTTGAAATACCAGCACGGCGCGGGCCGTGGTCGCGCCCGAGGAGCTTTTCGCGAAGAGCGTCGGCGCGCGGGCGGCCCATTTCTTCAGATTGTCGATCGCCTGCTCGTAACGTTTCTGACCGATGCCGCCGGAGCGTCGCAAGGTCTGGATGGAATAAAACTCCGCGAGCCCTTCCACGATCCAGTCGCTTTCGTTGTCGCCGCGAATACCGAGCGCGACGTGCACCAGCTCATGAAGCAGCGGACTGGTGCGGTTCTCGCTGATCAGCGGCCGGTCCGAATGCAAAAAGATCGAGGCGGGGCCGGACAGGCCGCCGCGCCACATCGGATCGCCCGCTGAAACGATCAGCACGCGCTTGGGAAAGTCCGGAAACACTTCCAGCAGTTTGGGCAGATTCCAATTGATGAACGCGAGCGCGTCCTGTCGGCGGGCGCTTTCGCCTTCAGGCGCGGCAATCAGCGTGTTCACATGCTGAATGCGCTCGCTGCGCACGCCGATCTTGCCGATCAGCATCCAGCCCGCCGGCTCATCGAAACGTCGCTTCGGATCCTCGACGCGGAAGCTGTGGTCGCCGGCCGAAGGATAGGGCGTCACGGCCGACCATCCCGTCGGCAGATTGAATTGCAACACCGTGCGCGAGCGAAGGTTGCGAGCGGCGGTGACGCGCGTGCTCGGGGTCAGCTTGTCACCGCGAAATAGCGCCCAGCTCTGGGTGATATAGGAATCGTAACTGCCCGAGGAGCGTTGATGGTTCACGATGAACTCGTAGCGCAGGCTCGACTTCGTGCCTTGCGGTCGCCACACGATTTCTTTGGCGCCGACCTCCAGCGGCTCGCTGGAATGGAAGTTCCGATAGCGTTTGGGATCCGCCAGCAACACGACCTGGCTCGGCAGCTTGTCGCCCTTCAGCTCGAGCTCCACCTGCGCATGATCGACGCCCGGCTTGAAGGTCGCCCGATAGGTGGCGTCGTAGTAGGCGATCTTGGCCGCCGAGGCCGAGCTCGCCGCGGCCAGGGAGGCAAGGCCGAGCAGGGCGGCCCGACCAACGCGCGATCTCAGGAGTGTTGCGAACAAGCGGGCATCCGGTCGAAGTCGAGGACTGGCAGTTTACGGTCTTTTGACAGAACCCGGCGCATTTGGCGTTAGTTGCGCAATGTCGGTAGGATGCGACCGCCAACTGAATGTCTTTACGCACTTTCCGTCGCACGGCGCATCTGTCGCGCGGTCGTGGCGGAGCAGCTCGTGTGACATGCCCTGATCGTCTTGCCGAAAAAGATGAGCTATCCAAAGGCATCCCTTGGGATGGCTTTGCACGCAAGATGAACGGGGGACGAGCAGTGACCACGAGGAATTACGGACGATGTCCGCGACCCTGTCCGCGACCTACAGAACATTGCTGGTAAGCAGTTCCGAGACCACCCGGGGGGTGCTCGCACGACTGCTCGATTCGTCCGATATCGGCATCGACGATATGGTCGAGCCCGACCAGGTCATTGCCAGCGTCGCGCGTCGTGCGCCCGATCTGATCGTTCTGGATGTGGAAGCCGATGCGACCGCGCTGGCGCGCGTCTCCGGCGTGCTCAAAGCCAATCCGACCACATTGCTCGTGCCGCTAGTGGGTCTCGCCAAATCCGCCAAGCAGCGCCTGCTCGCGTTCGAAGCGGGCGTGGATGACTTCCTCACCCATCAAGTGCGCCGCGAAGAGTTTCTGGTCCGGGTGCGCTCGCTGCTGAAGGCGAGTGCGACGCGTCGCCAGCTGGCGGCCGAACAGCTGGCCGAAGAGGTGAAGCGCCGCGAGCTGATCCGCGCCGCGTTCCGTCGTTACATTTCGCCGAAGCTGGCGGACCAGATCCTGGCGAGCCCGGAGCTGCTCGACACGATGTTCTCCGGTACGCACAAGCGCGCGCAGGTGGCCGTGATGTTCGCCGACATGCGTGGCTTCACCGCGCTGTCGGAGCGGCTTAATCCCGAGCAGGTGGTCGAGTTGCTGAACGAGTTCTTCAAGCTGCTGACCGATATCACGTTCGAATATGAAGGCACCGTGTTCAGCATGGCGGGCGACAGCTTGCTGGTGGGCTTCGGTGTGCCGGTCGCGCAGGAAGACGGCGCCGAGCGCTCCATTCTCGCGGCCAAGCTGATGCTGGAGAAGTTCTCGGAGCTTGCGCACCGTTGGAAGGACCGTTACGGCGTCGAGACGGGTCTGGGCATCGGCATCAATGTCGGCGAAGTGATCGCCGGCAACATCGGCTCGCCCGCGTACATGAACTACACGATTATCGGCGACACCGTGAACGTCGCTTCCCGTCTGGGTCAGCGCGCGCGCGCGGGTGAAATGTTGTTTTCGGACGCGGTGAAGAATCTGCTCGATAAGCGCGGCGTCGATGTCGGCGCGATGCCGTTGCCGTCACTGGTGTTGCGCGGCCGCTCGAGCCCCATCGGCATCTTCTGCGTGCCGACCGGCGGCACTGAGCGCATCGACTTCCGTCCGAACTAAAGACAGTCACGCCGGCGCGTACTTGCGCGCCAGTTTCAGATCTTCGACGAACGCCTCGTACGCACTGGCCCGATCTTGATCGGGCACCCGGAGTAAGTAGGAGGGGTGCACGGTCACGATCACGTCGGCATCGATCTCGCTCGCCAACGACTGACCTTTGATGATGTGACCGCGATTCTTGCCGATCGCCGTCGCCCGTCCGAACACCGCGCGCGCCGCGGTAGCGCCCATCGCGATGACCAGCGACGGGCCGATCGCCCGCAGCTCGTTGTCCAGCCACTGCGATTTACAGATCGCGATCTCCTGTTCGTTGGGTTTCTTGTGGATGCGACGTTTGCCGCGCGGCTCGAACTTGAAATGTTTCACCGCGTTGGTGACATACGTTTGTGCGCGCTCCACGCCGGCGTCCATCAGCGCGCGATCGAGCAGTTTGCCCGCGGGACCTACGAAAGGTTTGCCCGCGACATCTTCACGGTCACCGGGTTGTTCACCGATCAGCACGATGCGCGCGGTGGCTCGACCTTCACCGAACACCGTTTGCGTGGCGTTCTTCCACAGCGGACAGGCACGGCAATGCTCGGCTTCCTCTCGTAGCGCCGTCAGAGATCGCGCAGCGGGGCGCACCGATGTTTGGGTCGAGCGTGCGTCACGTGCGTGTTTCTTCGCGGGCGCGCGTCGCGCGGTCGGAGGAGTCGGGTGGATCATGCCGTGCATCCGTTCATGCAGCTGTTCGCAGCTGGAACGGACGCACGCTCACACGGGTTCCGAGATGTTGTCGGAACGTCAGACGATTGCGGGCAACGGGGCGCGGCTAATCTTCGTCGTCGAGCGAGGCCGCGTCATCGTCGGCACCGTCGCCGTCCATGCCGATCTCGTAGTCGTCGAAATCGGACAGTTGCGCGGCGGTCTCGCGTTCTTCGCGAATGCGTTCCAGACGCCGCCATGCCGGCTCGCCGGCCTTCGTGACGTTTTTCTTACGCTTGTCGATGTCGGCGATCAAATGGTCGACATCGAGGTCCTCGGACTCGACGGCACCGCCGTCGTCCTCTTCTTCATCGAACTCTTCGGATTCCGGCTTCTCAGTCATCGACTGCGATCCCGCAACTTGCCGCAGCGCCCCAGGGTGTTTACGGCGCGAGTATATAGAGGGAAGGCCGCCCTCTAGCAATAGCGTCTTTGCCAATTCGGTGAACCACATCCCCGGTCCGCGGCCGGGACGCGCGCCGATCGCTCATTTGATCAATGTGTTGAGCTGGAAAATCGGCAGCAACATGGCGAGCACGATCAGCAGCACCATGCCGCCCATGAACAGGATCATCAGCGGGCCGAGCAGGCCGACCGCGGCGGTCAGGATCGAATCCATCTCGCGCTCCTGGTTGGTCGCCGCGCGGTCCAGCATGGTCTCCAGCTCGCCGCTGGACTCGCCGCTGGAGATCAGGTGAATCATCATGGGCGGAAATATTTTGGGCGTGCCCAGCGACTTGCCGATCGGCGCGCCTTCGCGCACGCGGGTCGCCGCATCCTGAACGGCATCGCGCATCGGCAGGTTCGTGACGACTTCGCCGGAAATGCGCAGCGCTTCCAACACTGGCACCGCACTCGAGGTCAACGTGGAGAACGTACGGGCAAAGCGCGCGGTATTCGAGCCGCGCACCACTTTGCCGATCAGCGGCAGACGCAACAGGATGGCGTGAAAGCGACGCTTTGCGTTCGGATCGCGCAACCAGCGCTTGAAGATGAAGCCGATGCCGACCAGGATCAGCAGCAGCAGCCAGCCCCAGTCGCGCAGGAAATCGGAAATCGCGATCAGCACCTGCGTGAGCATGGGAAGCTCCGCCTTGGAGTTCTCGAACTGCTTGACGATCTTCGGTACCACGAACGTCAGCAGCAGCGAGACGATGGCGATACAAACGATGAACAGCAGCACCGGATAGAGCATCGCGTTGATGGTGCGGCTGCGCATCTGCTCGCGGTTCTCGGTGTAATCGGCCAGGCGTTCGAGCACGGTGTCGAGATGTCCCGACTGTTCGCCGGCGGCGACCGTCGCGATGTACAGCTCGGGGAACACGCTCGGGAAGTCGGCCAGGCCGTCCGCGAGCGTATGACCTTCCATGACTTTGGCACGAACGGCCATGACGATACTGCGCACTCTCGGCTTCTCGGTCTGTTCGGAAACGGCGGCGAGCGCTTCTTCCAAGGGCAGGCCGGATCGGACCAGCGTCGCGATCTGTCGAGTGAGCAGCGAGAGGTCGGCGGCGGAGACGCCGCTACCGATTGAGAAGCGGGCAGTGCGCTGTTTCTGCTCGCGTTGCGTGACTTCGTTTACGGTGAGCGGCAGCAGCGCCTGATCGCGCAGCAGTTGGCGAACCTGCCGTGCGGTATCGCCTTCCAGCACGCCTTTGCGTTCGCGACCGGCGGCATCGACGGCGGTGTATTCGAAAGCGCTCAAAGCAACTCCTCGTGATCGGTCGCGCTCAGTCCTCGCGCGTCACGCGCAAAACTTCTTCGAGCGTGGTCACGCCCGACAGCACTTTGGAGCGGCCGTCGTCGCGAATGCTCGGCGTCAGTGTGCGTGCGTAGCGCTCGAGCTCCTGCTCGCTGGCGCCGTCGTGAATCATGGTGCGCATGGTGTCATCGACCAGCACGAGCTCATGAATGCCGGTTCGACCTTTGAACCCCTGGGTCGCATCGGCACCGGGTCGATACAACGTGGGCGAGGGCGCACCCTCGGGGACGTTGAGCAGGCGGCGCTCGTACTCGCCGGCGGGATACGCTTCGCGCGTGTCCGGATTCAACACGCGCACCAGGCGCTGCGCGAGCACGCCGATCAAGCTCGATGACAAGAGGAATGGCTCGACGCCCATATCGCGCAGACGCGTCACCGCGCCGACGGCTGTGTTCGTATGCAATGTCGAGAGCACGAGGTGACCCGTCAAGGATGCCTGCACGGCGATGTGCGCCGTTTCGAGGTCACGAATTTCGCCGATCATCACCACGTCCGGGTCCTGGCGCAGGATGGCGCGCAGGCCGCGCGCGAAGGTCATCTCGACCTTGGTGTTCACTTGGGTCTGACCGATACCGTCGATGTAGTACTCGATCGGATCTTCGACGGTGAGAATGTTTCTAGTGTTGTCGTTGATGCGCTCGAGCGCGGAGTAGAGCGTCGTGGTCTTACCCGAACCGGTCGGGCCCGTGACGAGAATGATGCCGTGAGGTTTATGGATCAACTCATCGAGCAGCTTCTGCGTGCGCGGATCCATGCCGAGCGCGTTCAGTTCGAGTCGACCTGCCTGCTTGTCGAGCAGACGAAGCACGACGCGCTCGCCATGGCCGGCGGGAATCGTCGAGACACGGACGTCGACGGCGCGACCGGCGACTCGCAACGAGATGCGACCGTCCTGAGGCAGGCGCTTCTCGGCGATGTCGAGCTTCGACATGACTTTGATACGCGAAACGACGAGTTGCGCGACGGCGCGCTTGGACTGCAACACTTCGCGTAATACGCCATCGACGCGGAAGCGCACCACCAGGCGATTTTCGAACGGCTCGATGTGAATATCGGAGGCGTTCTCCTTGACCGCCTGCGTCAGGATGGCGTTGATCAGTTTGATGATCGGCGCCTGGTCGTCGCTTTCGAGCAGGTCGGAGGGCTCGGGCAGATCCTGCGCGAGGTGCGCGAGGTCGGTGTCTTCTTCGACACCGGCGCCGGCCTGTTGCATGGCCGAGTTGCCGCCTTCGTATTGCTGACGAAGCAGCTGATCGAAGGCATCCGAATCCACCCGCCGCAATTGCAACGGCACGCCGAGCACGCGGCGGACTTCGGCAATCGCGGCTGGCTGCGCGCCGGCGCGATACACGGCCTCGGCGGATGTTTCATTCACCTTCTGCACCAGCACGCCATGGCGCTTGCAGAACGTGAACGACAGCATGGCCGTCGAAGGCGGGGCCGCCGCGACACGCGCGGCGACCGGAGTTTCAACTTGTGCGCTCATGACAACACCTTGTCGTGAGAGAAAGGGAGCCGATCACGGCTGCGGCGGTGGCGTCTGCTCCGGTTGAGGTTCGCTCTGCGCCGGTGGCTGCTGCTCCTCGGGATTGGTGCCCGGCGCCGGAGCGTGCGCCCCCGCGGTCGGGTCGGCATATTTCGCCAGATCCTCGATGGGCGGCAACTGCGGCTGCCGCTCGCCCGGCAGCAACGTCACGCGACCATTCTTTCGCTGCAGCTGTTGATCGCGCAGTACGTTGTACTTGGCGCTGGTCGTGAGAGCCGCGGCCACGCCGTCGCGCAGGATGGTCGGACGGATGAACACCATCAGATTGCGCTTTTCCTTCGAGCCGTTACGAGTCTTGAACAACTCACCGATGATCGGAATATTGCCGAGGATGGGCACGCGCGCCTCGCCTTCGTTGGCGCTGTCGCTGATCAACCCGCCGAGCACGATCATGCCGCCATCCTCGACCAGCACGGTGGTGGAGATGGTGCGCTTGTTGGTGATCAGATCGACCGCGCCGGTCACGCCCTGGGTGAGGTTCGAGTTCTCCTGCTCGATCTTCAGCTGGACCGCCGTGCCTTCGTTGATCTGCGGCGTGATCTTCAGGATGTTACCGACCTCTTCACGCTGAATGGTCTGGAACGGATTCACCGCGCCCTGGTTGGTGGTGCCCGTGTTGGTGTACTGACCGGTGATGAACGGCACTTCCTGAGCGACCTTGATCTCGGCCTCTTCGTTGTCGAGCGTCGTGATCGAAGGCGTCTGCAGAATGTTGCTGCTGCCGTCGTTACGCAGCGCCCGTAACAGCACCGCGAAGTTCAGCCCGGTGTCGCTGATCTGGCCAGCACCGCGCGTGAGCCCCGTCGGCAGCGTGGGAACCGTCGTGGTCGAGCTTGAGCTCG
>JAEWAF010000041.1 GCA_023391815.1 Pseudomonadota bacterium | reverse complement strand
GCGCAATGCGCGACGGGCGAGCGCGGTGCCGGGAGGCGGTATCCCACCTCGGCGGCGTGCGAGAGCCGACGCCAACTCCGGCGTTCCCCTCGGCGGCGTGCGAGAGCCGACGCCAACTCCGGAGTTCCCCTTGGCGGCGTACGAGAGCCGACGCTGACTCACTCTCCAGCCATCGTCAGCAAGCTTGCATTCCCACCAACAGCGGCGGTGTTGATCGTCAACGTCTGCTCCGTCGCGAAGCGATGCAAGTAATAAGGGCCGCCCGCCTTCGGGCCGGTGCCGGAGAGGCCGCGGCCGCCGAAAGGTTGTACGCCAACGACCGCTCCGATCATGTTTCGATTGACGTAGACGTTGCCGGCGCGAACGCGTGAGGCAATGTAGCGAGCAGTGGCGTCGACGCGAGTGTGCACGCCGAGAGTCAAGCCGAAGCCGGTGGCATTGACGGCCTCGATGACTTTGTCGAGCCGGTTCGCCCGATAGCGGATCAAATGCACGATCGGCCCGAACACTTCGCCGGTGAGCTGAGAAAGCGCCTCGATCTCCACCGCCGCCGGGGCGAAGAACGATCCCTGTTCATGCTCAGCTCGCAGCTTATAAGCATGGCTCCAGCGGGCCCTGCGCGTGATCTTCTCCGCATGCGCCCGAAGCATCTCGCACGACGGCGGGTCGATCACTGGCCCGACATCCGTCGTCAGCAGCATCGGATCGCCCACGACCAGTTCTTCCATATAGCCAGCAAGCAATTCAGCCACGCGATCGGCAATCTCCTCCTGCACGTACAACGCCCTCAACGCCGAACATCGCTGCCCCGCGCTGTTGAAGCTGGATTGCACGACATCGAGCACGACCTGCTCGGGTAACGCCGAGCTGTCGACGATCATGGCGTTCTGACCGCCGGTCTCCGCGATCAACACGGGTATCGCACCCTCCCGACTCGCGAGTGAGCGATGAATCAACTTCGCTGTATCCGTCGAGCCCGTGAACGCAACGCCCGCGACGCGCGGATCGGCAACGATGCGCGCACCGATCGTCGCTCCATCTCCAGGCAGCAGATGCAAGACCTCCGGTGGAACACCCGCTTCCAGCAGGATCTGAATCGCGCGCGTCGCAATCAGAGGCGTTTGCTCCGCCGGCTTCGCGAGCACCGAGTTACCCGCAGCCAACGCAGCCGCGATCTGCCCGGTAAAGATCGCGAGCGGAAAATTCCACGGACTGATACAACAAAACACGCCACGACCGCGCAACTTCAACTCATTGCTCTCACCGGTCGGTCCGGGCATACGAACCCCCGCTCCGAACTCGTTGCGCGCGCGATCCGCGTAGTAGCGCAAGAAATCGACGGCTTCGCGCACCTCGGAAATGCTGTCCGGGATGGTGCGTCCGGCTTCTCGCACGCAATACGCGATCAGCTCCGGCATGCGCTCTTCGTAAAGATCCGCCGCGCGCTCCAGGATTTCAGCGCGCTCGCTAGCAGGGGTCGCATCCCATTCCACTTGCGCCGGCACCGCCGCCGCGAGCGCCTCATCGACCAGCGCGACATCCGCATCTTTGACCGTGCCGATGACTTCGCCGCGATTCGCCGGATTGCGGACCTCGACCCCGCCGGCGCCATGCAACCGACCATTCACGACCGGGCCAGCAACCCAACGCTGCTCCGCCGCCTGTTTGATCTTCGCGAGTAACGGCTCACGTTCCGCGGGATCGGCGAGATTGACGCCTTTGGAGTTCAATCGCGACGAGCCATACAACATGCGAGGCAGCGGAATCCGCGGATGCGGGATTTGTTTCAGGGCATCCACCTCGATCACGGGATCCCGAACGATATCCGCGACCGCATGTTCCTCGTCGACGATGCGATTGACGAATGAAGTATTCGCGCCATTCTCCAGCAGCCTCCGCACCAGGTACGGCAACAGGTCTTCGTGAGACCCCACCGGCGCATACACCCGGCAAGGTATCCCGAGCTTGTGCTCGCCGACGATCTGCTCATACAGCTCCTCGCCCATGCCGTGCAGCCGCTGGAACTCGAACTTGCGCCCCTTCTCACCCGCCAGCTCGATGATGGTCGCGACCGTCTGAGCATTGTGAGTGGCGAACTGCGGATAGATTTCCGGCCCCGCGGAAAGCAGCTCTCGAGCGCACGCGATGTATGAAACATCCGTATTCACTTTGCGAGTGAATACGGGATAGCCGGCCAGTCCGCGCTCCTGCGCGCGTTTGACCTCGCTATCCCAATACGCGCCCTTCACCAACCGAATATTCAAGCGTCGCCCGCTCGACTCCGCCAATCCCCTCAGCCAGCGAATCACGTCGATCGCCCGCTTCTGATAAGCCTGCACGGCAAGGCCGAAACCATCCCAGCCTTGCAGATCCCTCGACCGCGCGACGTACTCGATCAGCTCCAACGACAGCTCGAGCCGCTCCGCCTCTTCCGCATCCACCGTCAAAGGAATATTGACCGCCTTCGCCGCGACCGCCAGCTCATGCAGTCGCGGCGCCAGTTCCTTGAGCACGCGGTCCCGTTGCGCGAACTCATAGCGAGGAAACAATGCCGACAACTTCACTGAAATACTCGGCGAGGCTTCGATGGCGGCCACCTTGCTCGCATGCGCGCCGATCTTCTGAATCGCCTCGTGATACGCCTTCAGATAGCGCATCGCATCCCAGGTGGTCAGCGCCGATTCGCCCAGCATGTCGAACGACTGACGATACAACTTGCTTTCGGCACTGACCGAGCGATCCAGCGCCTCCTCGATCGTGCGGCCCATGACGAACTGATGCCCCATGATGCGCATCGCCTGACGGAACGCGCCTCGCAGCACCGGTTCGCCGATACGACCCGCAATCCGCGCCAGCACGCCACGCGGGTCATGCATGTCGGCATCGCTGGGCCGCACGATGCGACCGGTGAGCATCAAGCCCCACGTGGACGCGTTGACGAACAGCGATTCGGCATCGCTCAGGTGCGACGCCCAGTCGCCCGCCTGGATCTTGTCGGCGATCAGGCGATCGGCGGTGGCGTCGTCGGGAATGCGCAGCAGCGCCTCGGCCAGGCACATCAGAATCACGCCTTCCTGCGAGGACAGATCGTACTTGCGCAGGAAGGCGTCGAGGCCGGTTCGACGCGCCTGATAGTTGCGGACACCTTCGACGAGCGCCTGCGCACGGCCGGCGATCTGTAGCCGTTGCCCGGTCGAGACGCGGGCGGCTTCCGCCAGCCGGCGCACGATCTGCTCTTCATCGCCGAGATAATTCCGATTGATGGCGTCGGCGACGGGCCGCCGAGCATGGGACTTCTGCTGGGACGACATCATGGTTTATTTCTTTCCGCGGAAAAGCGAGGTATACACAACACGATGCTGCACAGGCTGTACGTAGATGGCGACAGCCGGCGTAAGTAACAAGCGCTTGAAATGGCGGCCGGGAACTCAATGTTTGCGCGAACGATCGCACTTACAATCCAGTTCGAGCCTGATGGGAGGCTGTGTGAGCCAGGAAACGACAGTCGTCACTGCGGACACCTTCATGGCCGAAGTGGTCGACACCTCGGCGCGCGTGCCGGTGCTGGTGGACTTCTGGGCCCCCTGGTGCGGGCCCTGCAAACAGCTCATGCCGATCCTCGACCGCCTGGTTGAGGAATACGGCGGCCGGTTCCGGCTCGCCAAGGTCAACACCGACGAGCAACAGGAGCTGGCCCAACAGCTCGGCATTCGCAGCTTGCCCACGGTGGTGCTCTTCAAGGATCGCACTTCGGTGGATCACTTCGTCGGCGTCGTGCCGGAAGCGCAGATCCGGCGCCTGCTCGACAAGCACTTGCCCACCAGTTCGGACGCACCGTTGGAACGCGCTCAGGCATTGAAAACCAAGGGCGACTTCTCGGGCGCACGCGCCGTGATTGAAAGTGCCTTGGCGAACGACCGGGAGAACATCGCTTATCTCACCGAGCTCGCCGAATTGCGGGCGCTCGACGGCGATCTGGAAGGCGCTCGTGCCGAGCTGCAGCGGTTGCAAGGGATCGAACCGAATCACGCCGCGGTGAAGCGACTGGCCGCGATTCTCAGCTTCAGCGACACCGTTGCCGCGTATCCCGATGTGCTCTCATTGCGTGAGCGAGTCGCGAGCAGCGATGAGGATCTGGACCTGCGGCACGCACTGGCGGTTCATCAGTTGCTCGGTGGCGATGTCGAGCCGGCCCTGCAGACCTGGCTCGATCTGATGCGCAACCATCGCAACTACAAAGACGACCTGGCACGCCGAAGTCTGCTGCAAGCATTCGAGCTGATCGGCGACGCCGATCCGATCGTGCCGCGCACCCGTAAAGAGATGGCGCGCCTGCTGTTCTGAAGGCGCGCTCAGCCCGAGACGCGCGCCGCCGCCTGTAACTTCTCCGATGTTTCCGAGCCCAGATAGCCCTGGATCAGCCGACGGCTGGCATAGATCAGGGGAATGAGCAGAAACGCCATCAGCAGCTTATAAACATAGTTCACGGTGGCGACGGCCAGGAACAACGACATCGGCCACTTCTGCGGGCCGATCACGAACGCGATATACAGCACCACGAAGCTGTCGACCAGCTGCGATACCGCGGTCGAGCCGGTGGCGCGCAACCAGATCCAACGCTCGCCCGTCAGCAGACGAATGCGGTGAAACACCGCCACGTCGATCAACTGGCCGACCAGGAAGGCGGTCACCGAGCCGGCGATGGTCCACATGCCCTGACCGAAGATATTGCTGAAGGCCGCCTGCATGTCCGGCACGCCGCGCTCGCTGTTGACGGCCACCCAGAATCCGGCCGGCGTCAGCGAGATCGCCAGGTAGGCCGCGATGAATCCATAGACGATCAGCACGACCGTCAGCCAGGAAATGAAACGTACGCCGCGCGTGCCGAAATATTCGTTGATGACGTCGGTCATCAGGAACACGAACGGCCATAACAGCACGCCGCTGGTGAACGACAGCGAGCCGCTCTGCCCGAACAGGTTCCAGTTCAAGGGATCCAGGCCGAGCGTGGGCTCCAGGGCGAAAATCTTCACCCCGACGAACTCGGCGATGATTGCGTTACAGACCAGGAAGGCCGCGAGCACCATGAAGAGCTTCGCGGCACGGTTCTCGACGGGATGTTCCACTACGGCCGTTGCGACCAGGCCGAGGACTTGCGAGGCCAGGCCAGAGGCGCTCGACCGGGTTGCGTCAGCGGAGGAAACCAAGGTTCACCAGGTGCGGTTGAAGTTGTGGACTTGTACGAGTATGCACCACTTCCCGTACGTGTAAGCGATGCCGACCCGATGCGGACCCGCTATGCTTCCGGGCCTTCCCTCGCACGGTTCGCAGGATCATGGTTCAGATCACGGGGCTGAATATCTACCCGGTCAAGTCTTGTCGCGGAATCGCTCTCACGCAGGCGCGCCTCACCGAGACCGGGTTCGAGCACGACCGCGAGTGGCTGGTCATTACGCCCGAGGGTCGCTTCCTTACCCAGCGGGAACGTCCGCAACTGGCGCAGGTTGAAACGGCCCTCGCCGGTGGCCAACTGATCCTGCGCAAGCCGAACGGCGCCGACCTGATCCTGCCCCTCGACCTGACCGGCCCCGAGCGCGAAGTCACGATCTGGCGCGACAAGGCGCCTGCCTTCGACGCTGGCGAGGAGGCCGCGACCTGGTTCTCCGATCATCTCTGCAAGCCCGCGCGACTGGTGCGCTTCGATAAGCGGCACAAGCGGGCGAGCGATAGCAAGTGGACCGGCGACATCGAAGCCCTGAATCAATTTTCCGACGGCTATCCCTGGCTGCTCATTTCGCAGGGTTCGCTGGATGAGTTGAATCGCCGGCTGGAGAAGCCGCTGCCCATGAATCGCTTCCGCCCGAATATCGTGGTCGACGGCTTGCCGCCGTTCGGCGAAGACAGCGTGGATGAGTTCGTCGCCGGCGCCGTGCGATTGAAAGTGGTGAAGCCGTGCGATCGCTGCGTGATCACGACCACCGATCAGATCACCGGCGAACGCAACAGCGACGAACCGCTCAGAGCACTGAAGGAGTTTCGCTTCGACCGCACGTTACGCGGCGTGCTGTTCGGTCAGAACATGATCCTGACCGGCGGCGTGGGCAACGAACTGAAGCTGGGTCAGCAGTTCGAAATAGTCGCGGGCACCAGCAAAGCCAGTATCGGCTGAACCCTAGCTCGTTTGAATTATTCGCCCTGGTTGCGGGTCATCGCTCGCGACAACAGGCGCAAGGTCTGCATCTCCCAACCGAAGCGGGCTTCGGCGGCGGAGTCCTCGCCGACCGCGCTCTGCACGGCGGCGACATGGGGAGCGACGCGACGAATCACCGTGCTCTCCCAATCTTCACGGACCAGAGTCTTCTCCGGATCCGCCTCTTCCAGCTCCGGATCGATCAGGACCGGGCGCGGCATCTCGAGAGTCGCTTCGGGATCGTATTCTCGCTCGGTTGTCATAATCTTCGACACTCATCGCTCAAGACGGTTTGGGAACCCTACCCGCAACCCCCAATGGGGTCGTGAGCGGCGGATCACAAGCTCGTCATCTCAGTGAACCTTCAGGCGCGAAGTCGCGGCCTCGCGCACGCTTCGTAATGAATGCATGGCTACAAGGCCAGGTTCCGCTGGTTGGGTTACAGGACAGTGACAGGCTATCCATGCGAATAGCCTGCCAAGTCTTAATAACCCGACAATTGAGCGAATCGGTCGGTGTGGTAATACTGATCGCCGAACGTTTCCGCGGCGGCGCGAGCGCGCTTCATGAAGAAACCGATATCGAATTCGTCGGTCATGCCAATGCCGCCGTGCATCTGCACTGCTTCGTTGGTCGCAATACGCGCCACATCGCTCGCTTTCGCCTTCGCGAGACACACGAGCGAGGACGCCGTCGGCTCCTGAGCATCCAGCGCCTGCAGCGTTCGCAGCACGACTGAACGCACCAATTCGATCTCACAGAACAAGTGAGCTGCCCGATGTTGGAGCGCCTGGAACGTGCCGATCTTCACGCTGAATTGCTCGCGCTCGCGCAAATAGTTCAACGTGCGCTCGAATGCTTCTTCGGCGACCCCCAGCAACTCTGCCGACAACACGGCGCGACCCGCATCGAGGACCGCGTCCAAAACGATCGCACCCTTGTCGAATGTGCCGATGACGTCGGCTTCACCGACCACCACGTCGCGTAACTCGATGACCGCGCTGTTACGGCTATCGACCATCGATGAGCGCGTGATGGTCACGCCATTGGCTTTGGGATCGATGAGAAACAATGTGATGCCATCGCGCGAGCCGATGTCGCCCGACGTGCGCGCGCTGACGATCAAACGATCCGCGATGTGACCATCGAGCACGTGCAGCTTGCGACCACTCAACTTGTACTTGCCGGTGCAACGGGTCGCGATGTGATAAGGTGCGTGGCGCACGCATTCGTCGGTCGCGAACGCAATCAGCAAGTCGCCGCCGGCAATGGCGGGCAGCAATGTTTCTTTCTGGGCGGGCGTCCCGCCACGTAACAGCGCAGAGACCGCCAGCACCGCGGTGGACAGCAACGGGGTCGCGCTGAGATTGCGACCGATCTCCGTCGCGATCAGCCCTGCGCCGACGAAGCCGAATCCCACGCCGCCGTGTTCCTCGGGCACGAGCACGCCCGCCCAGCCCATCTCGGCCATCTCCTTCCAAACGGCGCGACTGAAGCCGACCGGGTCGAGATCGTCACGCAGCTTGCGCAATTGCGAGACCGGCGCGCGTTCGGCGGCGAAACGCTTCGCGGCGTCTCGGAACATCGATTGATCGTCAGTGAGTACCAGGGTCATGAGCGATCCTCCGTATCAGGCGCCCGGCAGACGCAGCACGTTCTTGGCGATGATGTTGAGCTGGATTTCCGAGGTGCCGCCCTCGATGGAGTTGGCCTTGGTCCTCAGCCACATCGCGGCCAGCTGCTCTTCGCCATGGGCATCGCCGAACTTCAGCCCTTCGCTGCCGGACACGGACATGGTCAGCTCGGCGCGGCGCTTGTTCAGCTCGGTACCGTAGTACTTGAGCATCGATGACATGGCGCCCGTCTCGTTACCCGCTTTCGCTTCGTCGGTCACTCGATTCATGGTGAGCGCGAACGCGAGCGCGTCCATTTCGAAGCGCGCGATATCGGTACGCAACGCAGGCTCGGCGAGCCGACCCGCGGCGAGACCGATGTTCTTGATCGCAAGCTGACTGACTGGCGTCACCCGCTGCGTGCCCATGCCGCCGATCATGTTCCGTTCGTGCGTGAGCAGATATTTCGCGATGGTCCAGCCCTTGTTCAACTCGCCGAGCAGGTTTTCTTTCGGCACTTTCACGTTGTCGAAGAAGGTCTGCGTGAACGGCGAATAGCCGGAGATCAGGCGGATCGGACTGGTCGTGACACCCGGCGATTCCATGTCGAACAACACGAAGCTGATGCCTTCCTGTTTCTTGCCGGTGAAGCCGGTGCGTACCAGGCAGAAGATCCAGTCCGCCTTGTCGCCATAGCTGGTCCAGATCTTCGAGCCGTTGACGACGAAGTGATCGCCGTGGTCGTCGGCGCGCGTCTTGAGCGAGGCCAGGTCGGAGCCGGCGCCCGGCTCCGAATACCCCTGGCACCAGCGAATCTCGCCGCGCGCGATCTTCGGTATGTGCTCGCTCTTTTGTTTCTCGTTGCCGTACTTCAGCAACGCGGGCCCGAGCATGGAAATACCGAACGACGTGAGCGGCGGACGGCACTTCAACGCCGCCATCTCTTCACGCAGCACGCGCGCTTCGTCTTTGCTCAGACCGCCACCGCCGTACTGTTTTGGCCACTCGGGCACGGTCCAGCCGCGTTCGGCCATCTTTTCCAGCCAGACACGCTGCACGTCGTTCTTGAACTGGAAGCGCCGGCCGCCCCAGCAGATGTCGTATTCATCGACGACGGGCTGGCGCATCTCGGGTGGACAGTTGGCTTCCAGCCACGCGCGAGCGTCGCGACGGAATGCCTCTAATGTATCCAGTTGTGCGGACATGTGACTTCTCCGTGCAGCGACGTGTCAGCTCGCCTGCCGCGTCATGGCGCGACCGGCGGCAGCAAAGGCTTTGGCGTGCTCACCGTACTTGATGGCGCGTTGATCGGCGGCATTGCCTTGCAAGGCTCGCGCGTACACGCCCTGCGTGATCGCGGCCATGCGGAAATAGGCAAACGATAAAAAGAACGGCCAGTCGGCGATGCGATCGCGACCGGAGTATTTGCAATACAGGCTCAGAAACTCCTGCTCGTCCGGAATGCCGAGCGCGGCGATGTCGATGCCGGCCAGCCCGCCGCTGCCTGTGTCGCTGGGCGGGATCCGATAAAACATGCAGGCGTAAGCCAGATCGCTCAGCGGATGACCGAGCGTCGCCAACTCCCAATCCAGCACAGCGATGATGCGTGGCTCGGTGGGATGCAGAATCGTGTTGCCGATGCGGTAGTCGCCATGAACGATCGCCGTCTCGTCGTTCGCCGGCAGATGCGCGCCGAGCCACGCCATCAGCTCGTTCATATCGGCGTTTTGTTCGGTCCGTGACGCCAGGTATTGTTTGCTCCAGCGATCCAACTGGCGCGCGACGTAACCTTCGGGCTTTCCGAAATCACTCAGTCCGCACGCCTTGTAGTCGACCCCGTGCAGTTTGGCGGCGACGCGCGCGTAGTCGATATAGATCGCACGCCGCTCGGGTGGGGTCAGATTGGGCAGATGCACGCCGGTGATCACGCGCCCCTCGACATGATCCATCACATAAAACGGCGTGCCGATGATGCTCGGATCTTCGCAAAGCAAGCGCGCGCGGGGCACCGGTACTTCCGTAACGGGCAAGGCGCGCAGGATGCGGTATTCGCGCTCGACCAGATGCGCCGACGGCAACAGCTTGCCCGGCGGCTTTTTCCGGAGCACGAACTTCCGCTCGGGGGTTTGAATCAAAAAAGTGGGGTTCGATTGCCCGCCCTGAAACTGGCGCAGCTGCGCCGGCGTGGAGAAATCGTCCAGATGCTGCTGCAGGTAGCGCCACAAGGCGGCTTCGTCGAACCGGTGCTGGGGCAGAACGTCGATCAGAGAAACGTCGGAGGCTGGCGTGGTCGTTTGTGGTTCGGGCCCCGGCATTGCTGGTCGTCTCCCCTGCGGTTCGGCTGATCATTGTAAGCGCGTACCGCGCATGCAGGAACTGCGCGTGCGTGCAGAATTGCCAGCGCCTGAGGGCATACTGCTGTGTGAAATTTTGCTGGATCAGGCAAGCATTGCGCTTTCTTTGGCATGCAGCGCCGCCATGAAGCTGGGATGATTGGCACCCAGGAGAGCTCCGATCCCCAGCCATGACTCAGCCAGGACCGATCCATAGCGGCGTCGCCGCCGACGAATTCTTTCGCCACTATGTCGACCGGGGCGAGCCGCTGGTGCTTGCGACCGTGGCGCAGACCCTGGGCTCCACGTATCGCAAAGCTGGCGCTCAGATGCTCATTGCGGGCGATGGACGAGTCGCGGGACTGCTCAGCGGCGGTTGCCTCGAAGCGGACTTGATGGCGCGAGCCGGCACCGTGCTACAGACGGGCGAGCCGGCGACGGTCCATTACGATACGCGCAGCTCCGACGACGTGATCTGGGGCATCGGCCTCGGATGCGAAGGCGCGATGACCATTCTGTTGACTCGACTCGATCGCGCCAACGACTATCAGCCGTTCAAGTTCGCCTCGCGCTGCCGGTTCGAGCAAACGGAGGCAAGCTTCGCCGTGGTCACACGGTCGAGCAATCCAAAGTTTCCTTCGGGCGCGGCGTTCTGGACGCAAAACAAACATTCGGCGCCGGCGTCGGTGGTGACCGCGATGGAGGTGCCGACGCCGCGCGGAGCTGGGCCGTCTAGCCGGGTCGTCGAGGCGGAAGATGCAACCTTCCTGGTCGTGCCGATCGAGTTGCCGCCGCGCCTGCTGATCCTCGGTGCTGGACCGGACGCCATGCCGCTGGTGGAAATCGCGGGCCTGATGAACTGGCAGGTCACGGTGCTGGATCATCGGCCAGCGTACGCGGTCCGGGAGCGCTTTCCACGAGCCCGGCGCGTCGCGCTCAAACCTTCAGCCGAGTTGCCGACGGAATTACAGGCCGGTCAGTACGACGCCGCGGTGGTGATGAGTCATCACCTGCTCTCGGATCAAGCTTATCTCGCGGCCCTCGCGGACAGCTCGATCCCTTACGTGGGATTGCTTGGCCCCGCGCCTCGGCGCATTCGTTTGTTACATGAGATTGGCGACAAGGCGGCGCGGCTCAGCGGTCGATTGTATGGACCGATCGGGCTGGATATTGGCGCACGCTCGCCGGAGAGCATTGCACTCGCCATCGTCGCCGAGATTCAAGCCGTGATGGCGGGCCGCGAAGGCGGCTCATTCAGCAAAGGTTCTCGGGTCTAACCTCGGCGCAGATCCCGCAACACTCGCCGGGCGTGCTTGTCCGGCCGACCTTCGGGCGCGGGCGCCGCGAGTCGATTGCGTTCGCGCTGCTGTTCTCGGGCCGCGATGCTCTCCGGCGTCTCTTCATAGTGCTGCCGGGCTTCGGGCGCCGGCCCACGCCGAACCGGCATGCCACGCACGATCACTTCGAGCCGGGTTTCGTCCTTGGTGATATGCAGCCTGTCATCGACATGCACCACACGCGACGGCTTCACACGATCGCCATTCACATGCACCAGCCCGCCGGCCACCGCGTCAGTCGCCTGCGAACGGCTCTTGAACAGCCGCGCGAACCACAGCCATTTATCGATCCGTAATCCGGCCTGCTCGCCGGGGGCTTTCTCGTCGGTCATGCGGGCAGTTTACGCCGTTCAACGAATGCAGGGGCACGTACGGGCATACAAATTGAACGCCGGATCGGGCATCCTGCCACGACCCGCGTGCGAGTCGGCAACAGGCGCGACTCGCCCGTGGTGGCTTCGATTACCTGAGGGTTGATGTTGTTGAGGCATGGGCAGTGGTGAGCACATGACCGCGGGGGCTATCGATCTGCTCATCGTGGGTGGCGGTATCAACGGCGCAGGCATCGCGCGCGACGCAGCCGGGCGCGGCCTCAAAGTCATGCTGGTCGAGCAGGCCGATCTCGCCTCCGCCACCTCCTCGGCCAGCACCAAGCTCATCCACGGCGGCCTGCGATACCTGGAATTCTTCGAGTTCCGGTTGGTGCGCGAGGCGCTGATGGAGCGTGAGCGGCTGTTACGTATCGCGCCTCACATCATCCGGCCCATGCAATTCATCCTGCCGCACGTGCCCGAGTTGCGGCCGCGCTGGCTGATGCGTCTCGGCCTGTTCTTTTATGATCACATCGGCGGTCGAGAGATTCTGCCTGCGTCTCGCAGCGTGCGGTTGGCCAACGGCCAGTACGGAGCGTTGCGAGCGGGCCTGGATCACGGCTTCGCTTATTCCGATTGCTGGGTCGACGACAGCCGACTGGTCGTGCTGAATGCAGTCGATGCAGCGCTGCGCGGCGCGTCGATTCGCACGCGAACACGTTTCCTCAACGCGAGGGTTGACGGCTCGCATTGGATCGCGACCGTCCAGGACGCGATGAGCAACGAAACTTCCCAGGTTCGAACTCGCGCCATCGTGAACGCCGCGGGTCCTTGGGTGCAGGAAGTGCTCAAGGGTTTTCCCGCGATGGACAACGAAGCGCACGTGCGCCTGGTGAAAGGCAGTCACATCGTCGTGCCCCGGCTGTACGACGGCGAGCACGCCTTCATGCTCCAGAACCCCGACGGGCGCATCGTGTTCACGATTCCCTACCAGGAACGGTTCACCCTCGTCGGCACCACCGACGTGCCGTTCAGCGGCGATGCGACCCGGGTCAGCATCTCGCCCGAAGAAGTGCTGTATCTGTGCAGCACTGTGAACAGCTACTTTCGCAAGAGCATCTCGCCCTCGGATGTGAAATGGAGTTACGCCGGCGTACGGCCGCTCTCGGACGACGAATCGAAGAACGCGTCGAAAGTCACGCGCGATTACAAACTCGAGCTGACGGAAACCACGCCGGACGCTCCGCCGCTGCTGTCCGTGTTCGGCGGCAAGATCACGACCTATCGCCGACTCGCTGAAAGCGCCTTGAGCAAACTGCAGCCTCACTTGAGCTTCAGTGAGCGCGAGTGGACGGATAAGGCAGCCTTGCCCGGCGGCGATCTGCCCCGGACGGACTTCGCCGCGTTCGCTGAAGGTGTAGCGAAACGATGGCCGTTTCTGCCGGGTGCCACGGCGCATCGGCTGGCGCATGCGTATGGAACGCGCGTCGAAAAAATTCTCGGCAAGGCGCAAGCGATGTTGGATCTGGGCGAGGATTACGGTGCCGGGCTGACCCGGGCGGAGATCGATTATCTGATCGCGAACGAATGGGCACGCAGCGGCGAGGACGTGCTCTGGCGCCGGACCAAGCTCGGCCTGCATCTGGACGAGCAGCAGCGACACCGGGTCGCACAGTTGTTCGATTCGCAACGAACTTGATCGTGGCCTGCATGGCCAGGGCGGGCTGGACTTCGGTAAGCTGGGCCAATGAACCGCCGCACTCTCCTCCGCGCCGCTGTCGGAGCCAGCCTTGCAGCCGTTAGCGGGCTGCCCGCATTCGCCGCCAACGACACTCCTTCCGCGCTCGACGCACTCCTGCAACGATTCGCCGAAGCGTACCTACGACGCAGCCCCGAAGAAGCGACTCAGTATGAGTTCGACGTGGGCGCGAATGCGGACCTTCGCTCGCAACTCGACGATCGCTCGCTGGCCGCCTCCGCCAGGGATCGCGAATCCGCCGCCCGAGCGTTGAGCGATCTGGCGAAAATCGATCGGACCAAGCTCGATGCCGCCGCCCGGCTCGACTACGACACCGCGGTGTTCGTGTATTCGACGCTCAAGGAGTTGACCGCGCGATACGGCACCGTCGATATCAACCTGCGCCCGAGCCCTTATCCCGTGAGCCAGATGAACGGCACGTATTATTGGTTGCCGGAATTCCTGGGTTCGCGTCATCCGCTCGAGTCCGCGCCCGACGTCGATGCCTACTTCTCGCGCCTGAGCGGTCTGTCTCGCGCGCTGGATCAAGAGACGGAGCGAATCAAGCACGACGCCGGCGTCGGCGTGATTCCACCAAGCTTCGTGATCACGCGCACGCTCGATCAGATCCGCACTTTGCTCCAAACGGCCCCGGCGCGTACTGCGATGATCGGTCCCGCCGTCGAGCGCGCGCGAGCGAAGCAGCTCGGCGATATCGGGCCACGCGCAGAAGAAATATTTCGATCTCAGATCGTGCCGGCACTCACACGGCAGATGGACACGCTGCGATCCCTGGCGCCGAAAGCGAAGACTTCCGCCGGTGTTTGGACGCTCCCGGACGGCGACGCGTACTACGCCTCATCCGTCCACTCGAACACCACGACCAAGATCGCTCCCGGGGAGTTGCACAAGCGCGGCCTGCAACTGGTCGCCGACATTTCGGCGCAGCTCGATCGCAGCTTGCAGGAGCAAGGACTGAAGAAGGGATCGATCGGCGAGCGTATCAAGGCGCTGGACGCCGACCCTCGCTTCCTCGTGCCCGAGAACGATTCCGGTCGTGAGCAGTTGCTCGCAGCCGCGCGCAACGACATCGCAGCGATTCGCGCCCTGCTGCCGAAAGGCTTCAAGACAGTTCCGAACGACGAGTTGCTGGTGAGCCGCATTCCCGTCGCGATCGAGAATGGTGCGCCGGGGGCGTTTTACAGCGACGGTGTCGGCGGCCAGCCCGGCACGTTTTCGTTGAATCTGAAATCGCCCGCCGAGCTGCCGTTGTGGCGACTGCCGACGCTGACTCATCACGAAGGCATTCCGGGACATCATTTCCAGTACAGCGTGCTGCGGGCGGCGGGCGAGCTGTCATTGTTCCGTCGACTGGTGCGCTTCTCTGCCTATACCGAAGGCTGGGCGCTCTACGCCGAACGTGTGGCCGACGAGCTGGGCATCTATGAAAAGAACCCGGCGGGTCGGATCGGACTGCTGCAATCCGAGCTGTTCCGCGCCGCTCGCATTGTCGTCGACACCGGCATTCATCATCACCGGTGGACGCGCGAGCAAGCGGTCAACTGGATGGTGGAGAACGCGGGCGAGCGGCAGATGTCCGCCGAGCGCGAGATCGATCGTTACTGTGTCTATCCCGGCCAGGCTTGCAGCTTCATGGTGGGCGCAACTGAAATCCGCGCGGCACGCGAACGAGCACGCCAGAAAATGGGCAGTCGCTTCGACGTGCGGCTCTATCACGATCTGGTGTTGAGATCCGGCCCGGTGCCCATCGACGTGCTGCATTCCGCGGTAGATCAGTGGAGCAAAAACGCGCCCGGCTGACGACGGGCGCGATCAAACGAGCTCTTGTAGAAAGATCAGAATCGATACTGCAGTTCCATGCCGAACGTTCTCGGATACGTCAGCGACACCGTGCGCCGAGAGCCCACCGGTGTAGGCGAGCCGCCCGTCGAACTGCCGTAGCCGATCTCATCCAGCGCGTTCTTCACGAACCCGATGATGGTGTAACGATTCTGCGCATCGTTCCATAACAAACGAAAATCGGCGATCTCGAACGACGGCGCGGTATAGATGGGATTCGACCAGATCGTCGACTGCTGGTCGCCCGTATCGGTGAACATGCCGCTCGCGGTGAGCGATCCCGGCGCAAAGCTCCACGTATAGTTCGCCCCCACCGTCCACTTGTGCTCCGGCGACAACGGCAAACGATTGCCCACCAGCGTCTGTGCGACCTCGCCATTCGGCAGCACGCTATCTCTTCGAGCACCCGCCGCGAGCGCGGTGGGATCGGCGGTGTCGACGAAGCAGCAGCCGCGAGTGATCTCCGCATCGAGATAAGAATAGCTCGCCAGCAGTTGCAAGCGATCGATCGGTGACCAGGTCGCCTCCACTTCCACGCCTTGCACCCGAGCCTGCAAGTTCAGGAACCGGCTGGCCGTGATCGTGCCGAGCGACACGGTCAGCGGCGTCTGGAAGCCGTCGTAGTCGCTATAGAACACGGCAGTGTTGAGCTGAAGTCGATTTGCTATCACCGTCTTCACGCCAAGCTCGTACGAATCGACGTACTCAGGATCGGCGTAGGGATTCGGCGTCAACCCATTGGAACCGAGCCAGCCACCCGATTTGTAGCCGCGACTGTAACGCAGATACAAATTCACATTGTCGTTGGGCTCCCACTGCAGGCCCGTCGTGCCTGTCACCGCGTCCCAGTCCCCGGCGAGACTGCGTCGCAAGCCACCGCCGGGATTGGGCTGAAGATCCGATGGGCAAGCCGTCGTGCCGCAGACCTGACTTTGAGTCACATCGAGCGCGAGTGCCTGAGTCTGCGCGAGCACGGCCGCTGCAACCAGCGGCCCGATCGTTGGCACCTGCGTTTGTATGAAAGAAAGCGGCGTGCCGGCAGGAAACAATCCGATGATGGCGCTCTCGATCGTTGGCGCGGCATCGGCAGCAGCGATCGCGGTTCCTGGCGTACGCGCCACGTATCGCGCCATGTCGATGCCCGTTTTCTTATCCTTCGTGTACCGCAGGCCGAGCGTGTAGGTCCAATGATCGGTGAACGACCAATCCAGCTGACCGAAGCCGGCATACGAATCCGTCTCCAGATGACCGTCCACCGCCAGAAATGCGCCGCTGGGATTGGCGGGTGCGCCAAGGGGATTCAAGATCGCGTTGTCGCCGACCACCCTGATCCCTTGCGGCTGATCCCACTTCTGGCTGTATTGATACAAACCGACGATCCATTGCAGATCGCCATCGCCGTTCGAGGACAGGTTCAATTCATTCGATCGCCATTGCTGCCGCTCGTAATAATAGGTTCGCGCGTCGGGCGTCACGTTGAGCGCGTTGAATGCCGGCCTGGCAATACTCTGGCTTGGCAACGGCCCCGCGGGCCCGTCCAGATCGACAGTCAACGTTCCGCCCGCGGGGACGGGAATGTTGAACGGTGTCGTTCGCGGCGTGCCATCGCTATCCGATGAAGTGAAATACGTGTACTGCTGATAGCCCGACAGCAGCTTGAGCCTCGCGCCGTCGAAGTCAGCCGTGACGTCCAGGTGAATACGATGCTGATGCGAGAGCGTGCCCGCCGCGTCCGAGTTGGTGTTGATGGTGTATGGGTCCGCGACGCTCGGATTGGGCTCGGTGTAACCGAACACCGTGTTGTAGTAAAGCGCCGAGGTCCCCGTGCCCGCCAACGAGAGGTTGTTAAAAGGCGAGATGACGCTGCCCAGCGTGTTACCCACGCCATAGCTGTCCTGCCACTCGAACTTGGAATATCTCAGTCGCGCCACCACTCGTTCGCCGAGATCGGCTTCGATCTGCGCCTCGACGAACCACCGATCGCTATCCGCGGTATCTCCGCCGGGCCCGATATTATTGATGAAGCCCTCCTTGCGACGATCTTTCGATCCACCGATCAAAAAGCGCAGCGAATCGGTGATCGGCCCACGCAGCAACGCGTCGGTGCGCCAACTGCCATAGTTCCCGAAAGTGCCGCGCACCTCGCCATTGAAATCCTTGGTGGGACGTTTCGCGATGACATTGAGCGTGCCGCCGATGGAATTGCGTCCATACAACGTGCCCTGCGGTCCTCGCAGGATCTCGGTGCGATCGATGAACAGAGATGGCGTCGACGTATCCGCCATGGACGTGGAGAAAATGCCGTCGGAGTACAACGCCACCGACGGATCGGTACCGATGTTGTTGGTGAGACGACCGAAGCCGCGAATCGACAGCCGGTCGTTGTTCGTATAGCTCAGGCTCGGCGTGATGCGTGCCACATCCTCGATGGTATTCACGCCAATCAGATCCCGGCGCGCGCTGGTGTAAGCGGAAACGGCAACCGGTACTTCCCGGATCGTTTGTTCTCGTTTTTCCGCAGTGACCACGACTTCTTCCAAGACGGAACTTCGGGTGTCTTGTGCGTTCGTCATCCCACTCGCGCACAACAGGCCGCCCATGACGGACAGCATCCCTCGCTGTTGCATCTTCATGAGAACCCCCGTTCGGATGAGCGACATCCGACCAATAGTTATGTGTTGAATCGACGATCGTTCCGCGGTCGCATCGACGGTGTGAGCTCACCCCCTTTCAAGACAGGGACTCGAGTTCCGGGTACCGCACCGCCTGCGGTGCGGCTCGAATCGTTATTGGTCGTCCAAGGTCGGGGCCTCGGCATACCGAGAATAAGAATTTTTATCAGAGACTTGCAATATGACCGAATAATCCCGCAAGACGGAACTGTACTCGCTGTTCTATAAAGCTGTACTCCAGCCGGCGGAACCTAGCTGACCTGCTAGCCGTCATCCGCACAGTGGCACAATCCGCGCCTTCGATCGGGCGCATCGGGGTCAAGGTGAAGAACGAGTTTTTTCAGCGGCTGACGGCGGAAACGGAGCAACTGCGCGCGCAGGGTTTGTTCAAACCGGAGCGCGTCCTGAGCTCCCCGCAGAGCTCGTCGGTGCGGGTGGTGGGCGGTGAGGAAGTCCTCAACCTGTGCGCCAACAATTATCTCGGCCTGGCCAATCACGCTTCCGTGCGCGAAGCCGCCCGGCTGGCGCTCGATCGCTACGGTTACGGCATGGCGTCGGTGCGTTTCATCTGCGGCACGCACCGGATCCACAAAGATCTGGAAGAACGACTGAGCCGGTTTCTGGGCACGGACGACACCATTCTTTATTCTTCCTGTTTCGATGCGAACGGCGGCCTGTTCGAAACCCTGCTCGATGAGCAGGACGCGGTGATCAGCGACGCGCTGAATCACGCCAGCATCATCGACGGTATCCGCCTATGCAAAGCGCAACGTTTTCGGTACGCCAACAACGATCTGAACGAGCTGGAAAGCCGTTTGAAAGAAGCCGCCAACTGTCGCGTCCGGCTCATCGCGACCGACGGCGTGTTCTCGATGGACGGCGTGATCGCGCGTTTGCAAGAGATTTGCGATCTGGCCGATCGTTACGATGCGCTCGTGATGGTCGACGATTCTCACGCGGTCGGCTTCATGGGCGAACACGGCCGCGGCACTCATGAGTTCAGAGGCGTGATGGATCGCGTCGACATCATCACCGGGACGCTCGGCAAAGCACTGGGCGGCGCCGCCGGCGGCTACACGTCCGGTCGCAAGGAAATCATCACCTGGCTGCGCCAACGCTCGCGGCCCTATTTGTTCTCGAACAGCATTCCGCCCTTCATCGCGGCCGCGAGCCTGCGGGTGCTCGATCTGCTGGAGGCGGATGACAAGCTGCGCTCGCGCCTTTGGGACAACGCCGCCCACTTCCGCAAACACATGACGGCGGCCGGCTTCAATCTCGTGCCGGGCGAACATCCGATCATTCCGGTCATGCTCGGCGACGCGAAGGTCGCGGCCGAATTCGCCCAGCGGCTGCTCGATCACGGGGTTTATGTCATCGGCTTCTCGTTCCCGGTGGTCCCACACGGCAAAGCGCGCATTCGCACGCAGATGTCGGCGGCTCATACCACGCAACAACTGGACCAGGCCGTGGCCGCATTCACCACGGTAGGCAAAGAGCTCGGCGTCATTCGATAATTTTCCAATTCAACGCAAGCAAACACCCATGCGCGCACTAGTCAAAGCCCAGGCTGCCGTCGGTATCGAACTGCGAGACATTCCCAAGCCGACCGTCGGACCGAACGATGTGATGATCCGCGTAAAGCGGACCGCGATCTGCGGCACCGACATGCACATCTACAACTGGGACGCGTGGGCGCAGAAGACCATTCCGGTGCCGATGGCGGTGGGCCACGAGTACAGCGGCGAAGTGGTCGAAGTCGGTAGCGAAGTGCAAGGATTCAAGCCGGGGGATCGCGTTTCGGGTGAAGGCCATATCACCTGCGGCTACTGCCGTAACTGTCGTGCCGGTCGTCGCCATCTATGCCGTAACACACTCGGCGTCGGCGTGAATCGTCAGGGCTCGTTTGCCGACTACGTCGTCATTCCCGCCTTCAATGCCTTCAAGCTGCCGGCCGCCATCGACGACGAGATCGCTTCCATTCTCGATCCGCTGGGCAATGCCGTGCACACCGCGCTCGCGTTCGATGTCGTGGGCGAAGACGTGCTGATCACCGGCGCCGGCCCGATCGGCATCATGGCGGCCGCGATCGTTCGGTTCATCGGCGCTCGCAACGTCGTCATCACCGACGTGAACGACTATCGCCTGGACCTGGCGCGCAAGATGGGCGCGACCCTGGCGTTGAACGTCACGCGCGATTCGCTCGACGACGCCATGAAACAACTCGGCATGCAGGAAGGATTCGACGTCGGCCTGGAAATGTCCGGCAACGCCTCCGCGCTGCGTAGCATGCTCCGCACGCTTCATCATGGCGGCAGCGTCGCGATGCTCGGCATTCCCTCCACGGAAGTCGCCATCGACTGGAACGAAGTGGTCTTCAAGGGCCTCACCATCAAGGGCATCTACGGCCGCCAGATGTTCGAGACCTGGTACAAGATGGCCGCCATGCTCCAGAGCGGCCTGAACATCCGTCCCATCATCACTCATCGCCTGCCCGTGGCCGAATATCAGCGCGCCTTCGAAATCATGGGCGCGGGCCAATCAGGCAAAGTAGTGATGAACTGGGAACCCGCCTGAACCTGAACGGCGCGGGTCTTACGGCCTGAGACCTGCGTCTAACTTCCCCACCTCCATTCATCGAGGCGGCATCCACCCGCCTCGTTCAGCCGAATTCAGATTGCTAGCGGCAGCCTCGTTCAGGTTGCCGCGCCGGACACCCATTGCAAGGGGGAAGTTATGTCCTTGAGCGCAATTCTGGATTTCACACCCTGGCCCACCCTTTCATTGCTGATCCTATTCATCGTGGCAGTCTTCGTACTGTTTCTGGCGCGAGATACGGCCCACCAGGCGATACGCACGGCGACTAGTGCAATCGCGCGCGGTCTGCGGCTGGCATCGCATTCGACGACACACCTGGAGGAAAGACTCGCGACCCGCAACCGCGACGTGCTGTTAGCAGCGGGACGCGAGGCGAAGGAACGCATCATCGAGCGCGAGTTCGAACGGATCAGCGAAAGCGTGCGCAAGGATCTGTCGAACTACCCCACGCTGCATCGAGCGCTGAGCGAGTCGATCCGGCGCATCGAGGAGGATCATCAGGCCGCCGTCGATGTGCCGCCGGAAGCGCCGGGCTGGGTACGGGCGGTCGATGCGGTTGCGAAGATGGAAGGCAAGAACGGCGCGGGTGCCATTCTCGAAGATATTCACAAGTCGCTGATCAAAGCTCACAAAGAAGCGATGGATACTTACCGCGAGGCGAGCGCCGAGCGACATGGTCTGCTTCGCAAGATGATGCCCGAGTGGCGTGTCATCAAAGAAACGCTCGACCGAGTGATGGCATCCGTGGAGAGCCTGCTGACCCGAGCGGGCGCCATCGATCGGCACATGCAGGACTATCAGGACATCGTGCGCGGCCATGATCACGCCGTCTCGACGCTGTCCTCGTCTTCGGTCGTACAGTTCTTCGTTTCGGGACTGGTGCTGCTGATCGCGATCGGCGGCGCGGCCATCAATTTCTCGCTGATCGCTCGCCCGATGTCCGAAATGGTGGGCGGCACGAGCTACATCGGCGCGTTCCGAACGGCCGACATCGCCGCGCTCGTCATCATCATGGTCGAGATCTCCATGGGCCTGTTCCTCATGGAATCCCTGCGTATCACGCGTTTGTTCCCTGTGATCGCCGCGCTGCCGGACAAGATGCGCGTCCGCATGATCTGGATCACGTTCAGTCTGCTGGCGCTGCTCGCCAGCGTAGAGGCGGGCCTGGCGTATATGCGTGAGGTTTTGCTTCAGGACGAGCTCGCGACCGGTGCACTGCTTCGTGGCGAAGACCACGGCGGCCTGAAGAACGAGTATCTGTGGATCACGACGGCCGCGCAGATGGGCATGGGCTTCATCCTGCCGTTCGCGCTGACGTTCGTGGCCATTCCGTTCGAAACGTTCGTGCACTCCTCGCGCACTGTGCTCGGCCTCTGCGGCATCGGCTTGTTACGCGCAGTGGCGCTGGTCCTGCGAGTGCTCAGCAATTCCTTCCATCACATCGGCAAGTTGCTGGAGCGTCTGTACGATCTGCCTTTGTTCGTGCCCTTGTGGCTGGAAGCGCGAGCCAAAGCCGCGGCCGACGAGGAGCGCTCGCGGGAAGTGACCCCGGCGCAGGAGGTACAGACATGAGAGCTTTCATCCTGGCCCTGATCGCGATCCTGATCGGCGGCTGCACGCCGACCGCCCCTCGTAACACGGGCGTTTATCTGTTGCTCGACACGTCGGGCACGTACAACGAGGAGCTGAAGAAAGCTCAGAGCATCATTCTGTACACGCTGTCGAAACTGCAACCGACCGACTCATTCGCGGTGGCTCGCATCGACACTGGCAGCTTCAGTGAAAAGGACATCATCGCCAAAGCCACGTTCGACGATCGGCCGAGCACTGCGAACGTGCAGAAGCGCGCCTTCGCCGATGCCATCAAGGTGTTCGTCGATCACTCGCAGGCGGCGAGCTATACCGACATCACCGGCGGCCTGCTCCAGGGCATCGAGTTCCTCAACGAGAAGAACTCCGGTCGCAAGGCCATCCTGATCTTTTCGGACCTGAAGGAAGATCTGGACAAAGGGTACGTCCGCGACGTGCCGCTCGACCTGAGGGGCTTCGAGGTCGTTGCGCTCAATGTCACGAAGCTGCGCTCGGACAACTACGACCCACGTGAGTATCTTTCACGTGTGGACACCTGGCGCGAGCGCGTCGAGAAGGCCGGCGGGCGATGGCGGATGATCAACGATCTGGAGCGCCTCGACGGCCTGCTATGAGGGCTGGCGACTAAGCGACGATGCTGAGATCGTTGTTCTACGACGTCCGCGCGTGGGTCGTACTGCGTCGGCGCAGATGGGCGATGTATTGGCTGCTTCGCGAGAAAGGCGACGTTCCGTTCTTCGCGATGCTCGGCCTGCCGTTCATCGTGATCGGACTGATCGTTTACTTCGCGTACAGCGCGAGGTCGACCATCGACGGCTCGCGCGTCGATGCGGCCAAGGAACGCGCTCGTGAGATTCGCTGCCTCGCCGAGAACATCTATTTCGAGGCGCGCGGCGAAACGTTGCAGGGTCAGTACGCCGTTGCGGAAGTGACGATGAACCGGCTCGCGTCGCCCTATTTTCCCGACACGATCTGCGAGGTGGTGCACGACACTCGCTGGGACCCGCTGCGACAACGGCTGGTCGCGCACTTTTCCTGGACGGCATTCAAGCTGCGACTGGAGTCCGGCAGTCCGGCCTGGAAACAGGCCATGGACGTGGCGACGACGGTGTATCACGGCTATTACGAACCAGTCGTGCCGGACGCGCTGTTCTATCACGCCACCAGCGTGCAGCCGTACTGGGCGAGCTCGAAGAAAGTGGTTGCCAGGATCGGCAACCACATCTTCTATCGGTGAGCTGACTTCAGAGGGGCTGAGCAATCAGCCCATTTCAGGGCGCTGAGCCCCCCGTTTCTCCGCCGAAGCGGAGAAACATCTCTGTCAGGAGCCCGAGCCAGCACCCCTCGTTTTCACATCTACGTCAGGGCGCCGAGCACGGGCAGTAGTAATAAACATTCTGCGGATCGTTGAACCGCGCCAGGCGCGTCAATTCCGCTTCGAGGGGCGCCAGCATCCGGCGCGCGTTGGCGAACAGCTCATGCTCCGGCACCAGCGCCCGCGTGATGCGCGCGGCCAGCGCTTGGGAGCGCATGGCCAGCGCCTGACGCCAGCCCATCGGCGGTTCGATGTAATGAATCTTGTAGTCCTTGCCCAAGCCCGCCTTCTCCGCGGCGGAATCCAACGCGTCCTTGTACGAACCGAGCTTGTCGACCAGGCCGTGCTGAGCCGCATCGACGCCGGCCCAAACCCTGCCTTGCGCGACCTCGTCGATGTCTTCGAAAGACTTCTCTCGCGCCGTCGCCACGTTGTTCACGAACACGCTGTAGGCGTGATCGATGGAGTTCTGCAGGATTTCCTTCGCGCCGTCGTTCAACGTGCGATCGAGCCGTAGCGAGCCGGCATACGGCGTCGTGCCCACGCCGTCGATGGTCACGCCGAATTTCTCGAGGGTGCGCTCGATGGTCGGGAACACCGCGAATACACCGATCGAGCCCGTCAACGTCGCGGGGCTCGCCCAGATTTCGTCCGCATCCATCGCGATGTAATAACCGCCGGAAGCCGCCGTGCTGCTCATCGATGCGACCACCGGCTTGCCGGCCTGGCGCAAGGCATCGATCTCGCGACGGATCACTTCCGAGGCCAGCATGCTGCCGCCGGGGCTATCGATTCGCAGCACCACCGCTTTGACCTTGTCGTCGTAGAGAGCATCACGCAACAAGCGCGACGTGGAGTCCGAGCCAATCGTGCCGGGCGGCTGCGAGCCGTCCAGGATCTCGCCCGAGGCCACCACGACGCCGATGTGGTCGCCTTCGATGTTGAGCGACTCGCGCGGCCGCGCCGCCGTCAAATAGTCCCAATGCATGACGCCGTTGAACGTATGCTCGTCCTTGTCCTCGCCGACCAGCCCTTTGATCTGATCCTCGAACTCCCGACGCGACTTCAATTCGGTGACCAGATTTCTTTCCAGCGCCGCGGTCGCCAGATCGCCGCGGTGTGACTTCGCGATCTCGGCGAACTCAGTCGAGTAAGAGGCAATGGCGCCGGCATCGAGACCGCGCGCTTTGGTGACTCCTTGCTGATACTGGCCCCACAGCGCGTTCAACCAGGCCATGCTTTCCTGCTCTTCCTGTTCGGACATGTCGCTGCGGCTGAACTGATCCGTGAACGACTTGAACTTGCCGGCCTTGAACACGTTCACGTCGACCGACAGCTTGTCGATCACGCCCTTCAGGAACGTCCGGTAATAGCCGAAGCCTTCGATGAGCACGAGGCCATGCGGATCCAGGTAGATCTCGTCCGCCTGCGCGGCCAGGTAGTACTGCGCTTGATCGAAACTTTCACCGAACGCGTACACCTT
The DNA here is from genome assembly GCA_023391815.1 of Pseudomonadota bacterium. Taxonomy (GTDB): domain Bacteria; phylum Pseudomonadota; class Gammaproteobacteria; order Steroidobacterales; family Steroidobacteraceae; genus Steroidobacter. The sequence continues at coordinate 30,060 of JAEWAF010000041.1, read as the reverse complement.
CTTGCCCGCGGTCCGGAAGCGCTGAATCGCCGCCGCCAGCTCCTGCATCTTCGCGATGCCGCCACCGTTCATGCTGCTCAAGTCGAGCACCATCAATTCGATGCGCTTGTCTTTCGCGGCCGTGTCGATCGCATCGACCACGTCGCGCAGCAGTGTTTCAGGCCGGCTCTGACCGTACGCCTCCGCGACGGCGCGTTCGAACGGATCGCCCGCCAGTTGCTCGACCAGCGCCCCCTGGGGTGCGACCACGAGGGCCGCTTTGTGAGGAACGATCGGAATGCTCGGCGACAAGGCCGCCCCGATGGCCAGAAACAACACCAGCAACACGATGAGGTGCAGCACCTTGCGCACGCCATCGAGGCCACGCCAGATGAAACCGAGAATGGAAGCGATCGCTTTCATGGAGCAGCCGTTAAGTCGCGGAGTAAGTCAGTCGATAGATGGCGCCGGCGGTGTCGTCGGAAATCAGCATCGAGCCGTCCTCGAGCACCAGCAGGTCGACGGGGCGGCCGAATACTTCGTCGCCTCGATTGAAACCGGTCGCGAACGGCTCGTAGCCGATCGCCTTGTTGCCGTCGAGGCGCACCAGGGTCAATCGATACCCACTCTTGGTGCTGCGGTTCCAGGAACCGTGCTCGGCGATCAGAATCTGGTTGCGATATTTCTCCGGGAACGCGCTGCCCGTATAGAACTTCAGACCCAGTGCCGCAACGTGCGCGCCCAACGTTTGTACCGGCGGCGTCATTTGTGCGCAGTCGCCGAGCTTGCCGAACTCGGGATCTTTCGTGTCCTTGCCATGACAGTAAGGGAAGCCGAAATCCAGGCCGGCGCGCGGCGCGACGTTGAGCTCGTCCGGCGGTGAATCGTCACCGAGATAGTCGCGACCGTTGTCGGTGAACCAGAGCTCCTTGGTGACCGGATGCCAGGTGAAGCCGACAGTGTTACGAATGCCGCGAGCGAAGACTTCATGACCCGAGCCGTCGGCGTTCATGCGGGTGATCACACCGTACTTCGGCTCGTTACAAACGTTGCACGGCGCGCCGATGGGAACGTACAGCTTGCCGTCGGGGCCGAACGCGATGTACTTCCAGCCGTGATGACGATCCTTGGGCAGATCGTCGCGCACTACCTTGGGCGCGGGGACGTTTGTGAGCGAGGGCTCGATGCCGTCGTAGCGCAGGATGCGATTGACCTCGGCGACGTACAGCGAGCCGTCGCGAAAGGCCACGCCATTGGGCATGTTCAACTTGTCCGCGATCACGCGGACGGTGGGCTTGAGCCCCGTGCCAGGGGTGCCGGTGATGGCGTAAACGGACGTGCTCCGCGTGCCGACGAACAGCGTGCCCTGCGAGCCCAGGGCCATGGAGCGCGCCGCCGGCACGTTATCGGCATACACCTGGAGTTGAAAACCGCCGGGAAGACGAACGTTCTGCAGGACCTTGTCGGTCGCGGAGCTCGCGATCGCAGCCGTCGCGAAAGTTGTCGCGAGCAAGCTGAACAGCAGACGGTGGAGCGAAACGGGCATGATGTCTCCTCGGAGGAGACACAGTTTAACCACCAGGAAGACCGAGCAGTTAGCAGGCCGTGACAGGCGGGGCTAACCGGGAGAGAAGCGAACGGCCGGCGTGTAGTTTTGTACTCACGCCGGCCATGCAATCCAGGTGTGTCTTACACCTTCTCTTCGATGCGCGCGGCCTTGCCGGTGAGATCGCGCAGGTAGTACAGCTTGGCGCGACGCACGTTACCGCGACGCTTGACGGTGATGGCACCGATCGACGGGCTGTAAGTCTGGAACACGCGCTCCACACCCTCGCCGTGCGAAATCTTGCGCACGGTGAAAGACGAGTTGAAGCCGCGATTGCGACGGGCGATCACGACGCCTTCGTAGGCCTGCGTGCGCTCGCGGTCGCCTTCCTTGACCTTCACTTCCACGACGACGGTGTCGCCGGGCGAGAAGTCCGGAATTTCTTTGCCGCTGGCTTCGCTCTCGAGCTTTTCGATGATGTTCATGGTCGTACCCATCCTTTCAAACCGGCGGCGGAGAGCCTGCGCGCTCATGCGCTTCGCGCTCCGCCAAAAATTCTTTCAATAAGCGCTGCTGTTCGGCCGTCAGCGCCAGTTTCTCGATCAAGTCCGGCCGCCGCAGCCAGGTGCGCCCGAGCGCCTGTTGCTCGCGCCAGCGGCGGATCGCGGCATGATTGCCACCGACCAGCACCGCGGGCACGGCCTGCCCTTCGAACACTTCCGGCCGCGTGTAATGCGGCCAGTCGAGCAACCCGGCGACGAACGAATCTTCCACCGCCGAAGCTTCGTCGCCCAGCACGCCCGGCAGCAACCGGACCACCGCGTCGATCAGCACCAGCGCGGGCAGCTCGCCGCCCGATAACACGTAATCGCCGATAGACACGCTCTCGTCGATCTCGGACTGAATCAGCCGCTCATCGACGCCTTCGTAGCGCCCCGCCAGCAGCAGCAGGCCCGGCAGCTTCGCCAGCTCCTGCGCCTTCGCATGCGTCAACGGCGCTCCGTCGGCGGCCAGATAGACGCTGCGACTGCCTTCGGGCAATCGCGCCTTCGCGGCTCGTATCGACGTCCGCGCCGGCTCGATCTTCATGACCATCCCGGGGCCGCCCCCGTAGGGTCGGTCGTCGACGGTCTTGTGCACGTCCGTCGCATATTCGCGCGGGGTGGTGGCGTTCACCGCCACGGTGCCGCGCTCGATGGCACGGCCCAGCACTCCGACTCGAACTGCCTCGGTCACGAACTCCGGAAACAGCGTCACCACTTCGATGCGCATCGTCCGAAGCCTCAGTCGTCCAGCCAGTCCACACCCCAGTCGAACACGATGCGCCCGGCATCCAGGTCGACCTTGACGATCCGGTCCTTCACGAACGGGATCCAGTGCTCCTTGGCCCCTTTCACCACCGCGATGTCGCCGCCCGGCGTACTGCGGAAGTGATCCAGCCGACCCAGCGATTCACCGCTCGGGGTCAGCGCTTCCAGTCCTTCCAGATCGCTCCAGTAATACTCTCCGGGCGCCGTCGGCGGCAGCTCGCTCCGGAGCACGCCGATCTCGACGCCGACCTGCAACCGGGCCTCCTCCGGGGAGTCGATGCCGGCCAGCTTGGCCAGCACCCCTTTGGCGGTCACCCGCCCCTCTTCGACTTCAGCCGCTTCCCACTGCCCGGCCCGGCGCAGGTGCCAGCGGTCGTAGTCCAGAATGTTGTCCGGCGGGTCGGTGTACGAAGTAATCCGAACCCAGCCCTGCACGCCGAAGGCGCTGCCGATCTTGCCCAGCACCACCCAGCGCGTTTGCGCGTCGCTCATGACAGCGGCGCTCAAAACGGCGATTTAGGCCGCGACGGCCTGCTTGCGATGCGTCTTGACCAGCTCGGCGACGCGCTCGGACGGCTTCGCGCCCTTGCTGACCCAGTAGTCGACGCGATCCAGCTTCAGCTCCAGGCGACGCTGCTTGCCGGTCGGAATCGGGTTGAAAAAGCCGACCTGCTCCAGGGTCGTGCCGCCCTGACGCATCCGACTGTCGGTGACGACGATGTGATAGAAGGGCGTCTTCTTCGCCCCACGGCGGGTGAGCCGGATCGTGACCATGCTTGCTAAAGCCTCGAAAACAAATACGTAAAGCCGGGCGTCCGGGCACGGGGCTCCCGGAAAAGGGCGCGAACTATACTGAAAAGAGGCCGTGTGTGGAAGGGTCCCGGAATCGGGCTTCGGTGGCTGGCGCGCCGTCACGGCCTGTGGCTGGCGCGCCGTCACGGCCTGTGGCTGGCGCCGGGAACTCGCCCACGAACATCGTCGGTTGAGTTCGCAAACCTGATTGGCGCGTTCCTCGCTCGCCGCCAGGCGAGCAGCGATTGATAAAAATTACGTTCCCCCTCCCGTTCACGGGAGGGGGTTAGGGGGTGGGTCTTCCCGACAGAAAATTATTGCGGTCTCGGGAATCCGCCACCACCGCCGAACGCGCTCATCAAGCGGCGCAGGCCACCGCCTTTCGAGAACGTCTTCATCATCTTCTGCATCTGCATGTGATTCTTCAGGAGCTTATTGATCTCCGACACATGCACGCCCGAGCCGGCGGCGATCCGGCGCTTGCGGGAGGCGTCGATGGTTTTGGGGTAGCGGCGCTCGCCCGGGGTCATGGAGCGGATCATGGCCAGCTGGCGCTTGATCTCCTTTTCATTGCCCTGGGGCATCTGCGCCGCTTTGCCGGCCAACTGCGCGGGCAGCTTGTCCATGAGCGCGCTGAGGCCGCCCATCTTCTCGACCTGCTGCAGCTGATCGTGCAGATCTTCCAGATCGAAATCCTTGCCCTTCTTCAGCTTGCGGGCCAGCTTCTCGGCCTGCTCGCGGTCGACGTTCTGCGTGACCTTCTCGACCAGCGATAACACGTCGCCCATGCCGAGGATGCGCGAGGCCACGCGCTCCGCGTGGAAAGGCTCGAGCGCATCGGTTTTTTCGCCCGTGCCCATGAAAAGAATGGGCGCGCCGGTGATCTGGCGCACTGACAACGCCGCGCCACCGCGCGCGTCGCCGTCGGTTTTCGTGAGTACGACGCCGGTCAAAGTCAGCGCCGCGCCGAATGCCTTGGCCGCATTCACCGCGTCCTGACCGGCCATGCTGTCGACCACGAACAGCGTTTCCGTGGGGAAGACCGCGCCGGCGATCTCCTTGATCTCGACCATCATTTCGTCGTCGACGTGCAGACGGCCGGCGGTGTCGACGATCAGTACGTCGTAAAGCGACTGCTTCGCCTCGGTCAGCGCTTCCTTTGCCAGCGTCACGGCGGGCTTCTTGGGATCGGACGGGAAGAACGCGACGTCGAGCTGTTCCGCGAGCCGCTCCAACTGAAGGATGGCCGCGGGACGATAAACGTCGGTACTGGCAAGCAGCACCTTCTTGCGCTCGTTCTCCTTCAGCCACTTGGCGAGCTTGCCCGCGGAGGTGGTTTTACCCGCGCCCTGCAGGCCCGCGAGGAGAATCACGACCGGCGGCTGCGCGCGCAGATTCAGCGGGCGCACGCCGGCGCCCATCAGCGCGATCAGCTCATCGTGGATGAGCTTCACCAGCATCTGGCCGGGTGTCAGGCTTTTGTCGAACTCCTGGCCGACCACCTTGGAGCGGATGGTGTCGACGAAGCCCTTCACGACCGGAAGCGCGACGTCCGCCTCCAGCAGCGCCATACGGACCTGGCGCAGCGTGTCGGCGATGTTCTCCTCGGTGAGGCGCCCGCGACCGCGCAGGCTCTCCATGACGCCTTGCAGGCGTTCAGTCAGTTTGTCGAACATGAAGTTGGCTGAGGCAATTGGAAGTTGGCGGCTAGTTTAGACCAAGCGGGTCCGAAGCCCGAGCCAGCCGAGATGCGGCCGACGGACCCGCGATCCAATGGCTGACCGCCCACGCCAACTGCGATCCGCTATCATCGGGCGGTCATCCCTACCTGAGCCCCCATCTCAGTGCTGTCCATCGTCGTTCTCGCCTGCTATCTGGCTTGCGCCGCATGGCTCGCTTCGAGCGTTTACCGTGCCGACGAGAATGCCGCGCGTGGGCGGCGGATCGCGGGTCTCGGGCTGGGGGCTATCGCCGTCGCGCTACATGCGTCGCTGCTCTGGCGCAGCGTGTTCGCCAAGCCTGAGCTGGCATTCACGGTCGCCGAGACGGCCTCGCTCATCGGCTGGCCCACCGGCCTCATCGCGCTGGTGCTCACTTGGGCGCGGCCGCGCTTCGCCGGCATCAGCTCCATTCTCATGGCCATCGCAGGGGTGGTCGCGGCGACGACCGTGGAAGGCAACGCGGGTTACGCGCTCGAAGAGCAGAGCTGGGAGATCGCCGCGCACATCGTGCTCTCGACGTTGGCTTATGCGCTTCTGACGATCGCCGTCGCGCTCGCCATCGCGCTGGCACTGCTCGACCGCCGACTGCGCAGCCGTCGGCCACTCGGCATGCTCACCATCCTGCCGTCCATGGAAGCGCTGGAGTCGGCGACCTTCCAAGCGCTCGGCGCCGGTTTCGCCGTGCTGACGCTCTCGTTGTTCAGCGGCTTCATTTTCGTGCGTGACCTGTTCGCGCAGCACCTGATTCACAAAACGGTGCTGTCGTGTCTCGCGTGGATTGTTTTCGCGGTGCTGTTGTTCGGTCGCTGGCGCTTCGGCTGGCGCGGACGCGTCGCGCGGAACTGGACCTTGAGCGGCTTCGCGCTGCTGGGGCTTGCCTACTTCGGTTCCAAAATCGTGCTGGAAACCATTCTGGGCCGGCACTGGGGTTGAGGAACGGATTTGAGTCTGCATGCGATCGGTTGGGTGAGCACGTTGGTTCTCGCGGTCATCGTGGCCGCGGCCGTCGGGTTCTTCGTGGGTCGCAACTTGATGCGCGCGCCCGCCAAGCCGCGCCGCAGGGAACAAACGCCGTGGCCGCCCGATAATCCGCGCCGTCGCATCACGGACAAGTTGCTCGACCTGGACACGATGAAGGTCGACGACATCATGATCCCGCGCAGCGAGATCGCCTACATCGACATCGCCGATGATTGGGACACCATCATCGACACTTTGCGCTCCACACCCCATACCCGCCTGCCGGTGTGCGAGAACAACATCGACAACATCATCGGCATCCTGCACATGAAGAAGGTCGCGCATGCGCTCGCACGCGCCGATCTGACGCGCGAGCGATTGTTACAACTAGCCCGCGAGCGCGAGGGTTATTTCGTGCCCGAGGGCACGACGCTCAGCGTGCAGCTGTTGAACTTCCAGCGCGACCGTCGGCGCATCGCGCTGGTGGTGGACGAATATGGCGACATCCGCGGGCTGGTGACGCTCGAGGACATTCTCGAAGAAATCGTCGGTGACTTCACGAGCGCACCGGGCGCGCTTCATCAGGACATTCACCGCGACGCCGACGGCAGTTTCGTGATCAACGGCGCCATCAGCATCCGGGTGCTGAATCGCACGCTCGGCTGGGATCTGCCCACCGACGGCCCGCGCACCTTGAACGGTTTGATTCTCGAATATCTGGAAACGATTCCGCAGCCGGGCACCGGACTGAAGCTCGGCAACCTTTCCGTGGAGATTCTTCAGACGGCGGAGAACAGCGTGAAGACCGCGCGTATCCGGCCGATCGGTCTGCAGCTCGAACCGACGGCGTCCTATCAGAGCGGATCAAAAGGCGTGGCGTAACGCCTGGTCGAGCCGCTCCACGCCAATCACTTCCAAGCCGTCGATCTCACGACGCGGCTTGTTTGCTTCCGGCACGATGGCGCGCTCGAAGCCATGTTTTGCCGCTTCCCGCAGACGTTCCTCGCCATAAGGCACTGGCCTCACCTCGCCGGCCAGGCCGAGCTCGCCGAAGCACACCAGCCGATGCGCGAGCGGACGGTCACGCACGCTCGACACTGATGCCAACACTGCCGGCAGATCTGCGGCGGTCTCTGAAATGCGCACGCCGCCGACGACGTTTAGAAACACGTCGCGCCCTGCGGTCGAAACGCCGCCATGTCGATGCAAGACTGCGAGTAACAGCGCGAGGCGATTCGCCTCCAATCCCACGGCGACACGGCGCGGGTTCATACCCTGCGCTTCATCGGTGAGCGATTGCACTTCGATCAACATCGGGCGACTGCCTTCGCGCGCCACCATCACCGCACTCCCGGCCACCGGTTGCGGATGTTGTGACAAGAAGATCGCCGACGGATTCTTCACCTCGCGCAACCCTTGCTCGGTCATCGCGAACACGCCGACTTCATTCGCGGCGCCGAAACGATTCTTCACGGCGCGCACCAGACGGAACCGACTGCCCGCGTCGCTTTCGAAATAGAGCACAGTGTCGACCATGTGCTCGAGAATGCGCGGGCCGGCGATCACGCCTTCCTTGGTGACGTGGCCGATGATCAGCACCGACACGCCCGATGACTTGGCAAAGCGCACCAGTGCCGCGGCCGACTCGCGAACCTGCGATGCCGACCCCGGCGAGGAATCCACGTCATTGGCGAACATGGTTTGAATCGAGTCGATGACCAGCACGCGCGCACCGGAGTGCTGTGCATGCTGAAGGATGGTCTCGACGTTCGTTTCAGCGAGGAGCTGCAGCGTCTCGCTGACGACTTCGAGACGGCGAGCACGCAAGCTCACTTGCTGTAACGACTCTTCGCCCGTGACATAGAGCGTCGGCGTCGCGCGGCTGAGCGCATCGCCCGCCTGGAGCAACACCGTTGACTTGCCGATGCCCGGATCGCCGCCGAGCAGCGTCACGGACCCCAACACCAAGCCGCCGCCGAGCACGCGATCGAGCTCCTGCAAGCCAGTGGCGATACGCGGCTCGCTCGCTTCGGACACCTCGGCCAGTCGCTTCGGTCGCTCGCTGCCGGCAGCCAATGGCCGGCGCTCCGCGCCGGTGCGCGGGCTGCGACCAACACTCATGCGCTTGAGTGTGTCGGCAGCACCGCACGAGGGGCAGATGCCCTGCCATTGCAGGCTGTCGTTGCCACACTGCTCGCAAACGAAGATTTCCTTGGATTTGGCCATGACTTCCGATGAGCGCCGGTTCGCGGGCCGGCGCCCGAAACTTTATATGGATGTGAACTGATCGGCAGCACCGACATGAGGAGTTTGCCTCATTGCCGTTTGCGGGCCGCGGGGGCGTCGCGGGTGTGACGCCACCGGCAATTTAACCTATCGTCCTTCGCTATACTCGCGCCGCAATTCAGGCGTGGACCTCATTCGTGGCGGCAAAACTGGCGCGATTCTCCTGGCTTCCCGGTGGGCTGGCGGCAGCCCTGGTGGTTGCCGTGGGCAATTGGGTTTACTCCCCTGCCGAGCTGCCGCTGGAAACGGACATCTATGACCGTATGATGAATTCGGTCGAGGTGACGCCGTCGCGCGAGGTCGCCATCGTCGCGATCGACGACGCCAGCCTGGCCCAGCTCGGTGAATGGCCGTGGCCGCGCGATGTGCACGCCAGCTTGATCGACAAGCTGAAAGCGCAAGGCGCGCGTGTGGTCGCGTTCACGGTGCCGTTCGACACCGCCCGTCGCACCAGCGAGCGTGAAAAAGTGCGTGCTGCGCTCGCGCTACTCGAGTCCAGCAACCTCGGCACTTCCGAACAGGCTCGTCAGCTACGCAAGCTGCTTGGCGAATCGGCCGCGGGCCGCGATCCCGACGCGCACCTCGCCAGATCCATGGCCGCTCACGGCAACGTCGTCCTACCGGTGCACATCCGTCTGAACGAGAACGGCAAGGACGGCACCGCGATTCCCGCGCGCTTTTCGCCGGCCAGCGACGCCTCGGTGTTACAGCGCGCCGCCGATGCCGAGATCACAATGTTGCCCGCGCCTGTGTTTCTCGCCGAAGCCAGTGGCGTCGGTCACACATATATAGAGCCGGATTCGGACGGCGTCGTCCGCACCAACCTGGCCGCCGTGCGGGTAGGCAGCGGTCTCGTACCGTCGTTGTCCGCGGTCATCGCGAGTCGTGCCCTGGACGTTTCGCCGAATGAAATGATCTTTCATTCCAACAATGTGCTGACGCTGGGAACTCGCCACACGGCCCTGGATTCCACTCAGCACAGTCGGCCACGTTATTTTCCTCCGAGCGGCGTGCGGGCATTTCAGCAATATCCCTACTGGCAAGTGTTATCGGGCGGCGTGCCGAAGGGCGAGTTGCGTGACAAGATCGTGCTGATCGGGCTCATGAATAACGACAGCATGGACGAGGCGGTCACGACGCCCGTGAGCAAAGCCACACCGCCCGTCGTTGCGATCGCAAGCGCGGTGTCCAGCGCGTTGACCTCTCAGATGTATTCGCGCCCGGCGTACGCGCCGGCAGTCGAGTGGGGTGTGCTCGCGCTCGTGTTGCTCTACTCGGCCTTCATGTTGCCTGCGGCCGGTGCCGCGATCGGCGGAATGACCACGCTGTTGTTCATGGTGCTGCTCACGGGCGCCGAGATCATGCTGTTGCGGTCATCGCAGCTTTGGTTCCACTTCGTCCTTCCTTGCGTGGCGCTGGCCGCCGGTTATGGTTTGTATGTGGTCGGCGAGCTGATTCGTCGCGCCAACATCCGCGCCGGTGACGGTGGCCGTGATCCCGGAGCGAATCTGCGCTCGCTCGGACAGACCTTCCACAAGCAAGGTCAGCTCGATCTCGCGTTCGAGACTTATCAACGCTGCGCGCTGGATGCACCGACCATGGAGCTGCTGTACAACCTCGGCATGGACTTCGAGCGGCGCGCGCAACTTGCCAAAGCATCGGCGGTATACAGCTACATCGCGACGCGGGATCCGAATTACCGCGAGCTCAAGGCGCGGCGCGCGCGCGTGCGCGAGGAACCGTTGACGCGTGAACCGGTAACGCGTGGATCGATGCAGCGCGAATCCCGCGAATCGATGACCCATGACACGGCGACGCCCGTGCCGCCCATCAAACGCGAACCGCCGCGACCGATCCGGCCGCGCCAGCCCGCCATCGATCTGAAAGACCACGAAGCCACCGTGCCCGATCTGCTCGACCTTCCCTCGACCGGGCGCACGTCCTCGAAGCGCACGCTCGGCCGTTACGAGATCGAGCGCGAGCTCGGCAAAGGCGCCATGGGCATCGTCTACCTGGGCCGCGACCCGAAGATCAATCGCGTGGTCGCGATCAAGGCGATTCCGCTGGCCGAGGAATTCGAGGAAGACGATCTGGCCGAGGCACGCGCGCGCTTTTTCCGCGAAGCGGAGATGGCGGGCCGGCTCAACCATCCGGCCATCGTCACGGTCTACGATGCGGGCGAGGACAATGGCCTTGCGTACATCGCCATGGAGTACTTGCGCGGCCATCATCTCAGCACTCATACAGACTCGAAGAACCTGTTGCCGCCGAAAAGCGTGATGCTGCTCGTCGCCCGCGTGGCCGAGGCTCTGCACTATGCGCACCGGCAGAACGTCGTTCATCGCGACATCAAACCAGCTAATATAATGTTCAATCCCGAAACGGATGAGCTGAAGATCACCGACTTCGGAATTGCACGCCTGACCGATACAAGCCGAACCAAAACCGGAATCGTCCTGGGCACACCCTCATTCATGTCACCGGAACAACTGGAAGGGCGCACGCTCGACGGTCGCTCCGATCAATTCGCCTTGGGGGTGAGCCTGTATCAGCTGCTGTGCGGTCAACTGCCGTTCCGCGCCGACTCGATGCCGCGCTTGATGCAGAAGATCGCCACCGAGCCGCATACTCCGATCCGCATGATCCGTCCCGATTTGCCGCCGGAAGTCGAGGCCATCATCGACCGCTCCCTGTCCAAGTCGGCGGACGATCGCTATGTCACCTGTGCCGAAATGGCCATGGCCTTGCGCGCCGTCGCCGGTCCGCCGGAGAAGAGCGCGGCGCAGGCCGAACACGAGTGGTTGCTGCCGTGACGCCGCCGACAGGGAGGGGCAACTAGGTGCGTGGCAAGATCCGCTCGGTAGGATTGAGCGACGTGGGTCGCGTGCGTGAGCACAACGAGGACACCATCGGCGTCGATGCCGACATCGGTCTGTTCGTGCTCGCCGATGGCATGGGCGGTTACAACGCCGGCGAAGTCGCCAGCGGCATCGCCGTGAAGACGGTGATGAGCCTGGTGAAGGAAGCGGTCGAACATCAGGACATGTCGTCCTCGGATCCCGAGACCGGCATGGCCCGGCCGAGCATCGTGTTGCGTGATGCGATCGCGCGCGCCAACAAGATCATCTACCAGACCGCGAAGACCCAGCCCCAATGCGAAGGCATGGGCACCACCATCGTCGCCTGCCTGTTCTTTGACAACCGCGTGGCCATTGCCCACGTCGGCGACTCGCGGCTGTATCGACTGCGCGCGAACCGGCTCGAGCAGATGACCATGGACCACTCCCTGCTCCAGGAGCTGGTCGACCGCGGCTTCTATTCCCAGGCCGAAGCCCAGCGAGCCACCAACAAGAACTACGTGACCCGAGCCCTCGGCGTCGAGCCCACGGTCGAGGTCGAGGTGCATGAACAGCCTGTGGAGAAGGGCGACTTCTTCTGTCTGTGCTCGGACGGCTTGTCCGACATGGTCGAGGACGACGACATTCACTTAACTATGAGCACCTTTAGTGCTAGCCTTGAAACGGTAGCTAAGCAATTGATTCAATTGTCGAACGACAACGGCGGTCGCGACAATGTGTCGATCATTCTTGCGCAAGTTGTGGACTCGTTCGCAGCGCGGACAGGGGTAGTTGACAGAATCTTGCGCTGGTTCGGCTAGTCACACTGGTCGTAAGACTTGGCACTTCTCGGGGACGAGCAAATGGCACGGTTGATCCTAAGCCTGGACGGTCAGGTGATGGCCGAATACAACATGAACAAGGAGCGGTATACCGTTGGCCGGCTCCCCGATAACGATATTCGCATCGACAACCCGGCCGTGAGCGGTCACCACTCGCTGGTGATCAACATCCTCAACGACTCGTTCCTGGAAGATCTGAACAGCACCAATGGCACATACGTCAACGGCAAGCTGATCAAGAAACATGCGCTTCAGCACGGCGACGTGGTGACGGTCGGTCATCATCAGCTGCGCTTCGTGGACACGCAGAGCTCGGACACCGAGCCCGATGAATTCGAAAAGACGATGGTGATCACCCCCGGCTCCGCCGTGGCCGCCGTCGCCGCCAAGAAAGCCGCAGCCGTCTCTCCGCCTCCGCCGCCTTCAGCTCCCGCGCCGAAAGCGACGCCGACCCCCGTTTCAACTTCAGCACCCGCTGTGACTCGCCCGATGCCTCCTGCTGGCACGAGCGCAACCGGCGAGCACGCCGGCATCGCTCTGCCGAAGGCCAAGCTGCAGGTGTTGAGTGGCGCGTTCGCGGGTCGCGAGCTCGAGTTGAACAAAGCTTTGACGACCCTGGGTCGTCCGGGCGTGCAAGTGGCGGCGATCACGCGTCGTGCGGATGGTTATTTCATCGTGCACGTCGACAGCGGCAAGCCGGGCGATTATCCGTCCGTGAATGGCACCGCGATCGGCGAGCAGGCTCGCAAGCTGGCGGACAACGATGTGATCTTGTTGGCCGGGGTGAAGATGGGGTTCTTCGAGGGCTGAGCGGCAGCCCCTAACGCCGCCGTGCGTTCTGTCCTCTCTTCGGAGAGGATGCCCTTAGTACATCGTTACTAGCGTAACCGACGATCGTCACAAACAGTGGCAACTGCGCGATGATGAACGCGCGCATGATTCCGAACGCACGTCTCAAGCCCCTTTCCACAGCAGCGGGACGCGCGAAGTCACGCGACACACCAGCTCATAACAAGTGGTATCCGCATACGGCGCGACCCGCTCGGCGGGCAGGCCTTCGCCCCAAACGATAACTTCGTCGCCAGCCCTCGCCTGAGGGAGGTCCGTGATATCGATGGAAATCATATCCATCGACACTCGACCGGCTATCGGCGCTTCTTTCCCACCCACAAGCACAGGCGCACCGTTACGGGTCGCGCGCGGGAAGCCGTCGCCGTAACCGATGGCCGCAATGCCGATGCGTGACGGACGCTGAGCACGCCAGATGCCGTTGTAACCAACCGGCTCGCCGGCTCCGATGTTTTGAACAGCAATCAGCTGCGTCGATAACGTCATCGCCGGACGCAAACCAAACTCGGCGGCGGTCCGGTTCGGCATGGGCGACATGCCATACAACATCAACCCCGGCCGTACCCAATCCTGATGCGCTTCGGGCCAGGCGATCACGGCCGCCGAGTTGGCAACGCTGCGTTCGAGGCCGAGCGGAGCAACGAGATCGTCGAACACCTTCAGCTGAGTCGGCGTGACAGGACCGCGTTCCTCCGAAGACGACAAATGCGTCATCACCCGGATCTGACTTACGGACGAGCAGCGCTGCAAACGTGCAAATGCAGCCGCGAAGTCCTCGACCCGAAAGCCGAGCCGATTCATCCCGCTATTGAGCTTCAACCAGACCGTGAAGCGATGCGAGCCGGCGAACTGCTCCAGCACCTCGATCTGCTCGAACGAATGAACGACGATTTCACATTGCTCTTTGGCTGCCAGCGCGAACTGCTCGACGCCGAACACGCCTTCGAGCAGCAAGATGCGTTGAGTAACGCCAGCTTCACGAAGAGCAACAGCATCGGCGAGACGAGCGACACCCAGACCATCGGCATCCGCGAGCGCACGAGCGACGCGAATCATTCCATGGCCGTAGCCATTTGCTTTGACGACGGCAATGATCCGAGACCGAGGCGCCATCCGCCGCACCACTGCCAGGTTACTGCGCAGTGCCGAGGCATCGATCGTTGCAACAGGAAAGCTCATTATCGCCGCCCCGCCGTCATCGGCGGCGAGCAACTGGCAAAAGTCACACCTGGCGCTCGACTGTGCTTCCCGCGAACTACGGCTTCGCGATGCACCCCCAGGGCCTGCGCGAACCAGGAACTGCGGAGCGCAATACCCGATCCCGAGCTCATATCAGAACGGTCCGTCGCCGAACGCGGCCTCGGGTGCGTAGTTCTCGAACTTCGTGAACTTGCCGAGGAAAGTCAGCTCGACGTCGCCGGTCGGGCCGTTACGTTGCTTGGTGATGATGATGTCCGCGATGCCCTTGCGCGGCGTCTCGGGGTTATAAACTTCTTCGCGGTAGATCATCATGATGATGTCCGCGTCCTGCTCGATAGCGCCCGATTCGCGCAAGTCCGAGCTGACCGGCCGCTTATCCGTACGCTGCTCGACGCTGCGATTCAGCTGGGACAGTGCGATCACCGGCACCGACAGTTCTTTCGCGAGCGCCTTGAGCGAGCGCGAGATCTCGGAAATCTCGGCGGTGCGGTTTTCTTTGTTGCCGGGCACCTGCATCAGCTGCAAGTAGTCGACCACGATCAGATCGAGACCATGCTCGCGCTTCAACCGCCGCGCGCGGGCGCGCACTTCGGTAGGAGACAACGCCGGCGTGTCGTCGATGAAGATGTTCGATGACTTCATCATCGAGATGGCCATTTGCACGCGCGACCAGTCGTCATCGTCCAGCTGACCGGTACGCAGCTTGGTCTGATCCACCCGGCCCAGCGAGGAGACCATACGAAACGCCAGCTGCTCGCGGCCCATTTCCATACTGAACACGCCCACCTTCGCCTGCTTCGGACCGAACGCGGCGTTCTCCGCCATGTTCAGACTGAAGGTGGTCTTGCCCATCGAGGGACGGGCGGCGACGATGATCAGGTCGCCCTTTTGCAGGCCGGCGGTCATTTCATCCAGCTTCTTGAAGCCGGTGGACAGGCCGGTGATGGCGCCGGGGTTCTGCGACAGCGTATCGATCAGATCGATGATCTTGCCGACTTCGTTTCGGAGCGGCACGAAGCCCGAGCCGGTCTTGTTGCGGCTCTCGGCGATTTCGAACACGCGGCGCTCGGCTTCATCCAGGATCTCGGCGGATGCGCGGCCTTGCGGATCGTAGGCGCCATTGGCGATTTCACCGCCGACGGAAATCAGCTGACGCAGCGTGGAGCGCTCGCGAACCGCATCGGCGTAAGCACGCACGTTGGCTGCGCTGGGCGTGTCACGGACCAGTTGCGCGAGATAAGGCAGCCCGCCGACTTCGGCGAGCAAGCCTTTGCGATCCAGCCATTCGGACAGAGTGACGGCGTCGGAAGGCTCACCGAGCGCGCCGCGCTCGGCGATGGCTTCGAAGATGATCTGATGATCGCGACGATAGAAATCGTCGGCGACGATGCGGTCCGCGATGTTGTCCCAGACACGGTTGTCCAGCATCAGGCCGCCGAGCACGGCCTGCTCCGCCTCGATGTTATGAGGCGGGACTCGAATGTCGTCCACCGCTTGATCTCTCTCGCGGGCGCGACGCGCACCCGCGAACGAGACCTTGCCTTCCGCTTCGGCCATCGGTGGCGGTGAGGAGATTATTCTTCGCCGATGATGACGACCGGCAGATCGACGTTGACGTCGGTGTGCAGGTGGAGCTGCACGACGTGCTCGCCGGCCTGACGGATCGGGCCGTTCGGCATGCGCACTTCGGCACGCTCGACCGTGTGGCCGGCCTTGCGCAGCGCTTCGACGATGTCGCTGTTACCGACCGAGCCGAACAGCTTGCCTTCGCCACCGGCCTTCGCGGTGAGCGACAGCTTGAAGCCTTCGAGCTTGGCGGCGCGCGCCTGGGCGCTGGCCAGCTCTTCCTTCGCGGCCTTCTCGAACTCGGCGCGACGGGCTTCGAACTTGGCGACGTTCTCGGGCGTAGCCAGCGTGGCCTTACCCTGCGGCAGCAGGTAGTTGCGGCCGTAGCCGGCCTTGACCTTGACCTTGTCACCGATGTTGCCGAGGTTGGCAACCTTCTGCATCAGAATGATTTCCACAGCCTTATCCTCAATAAAAGCAGGCTCAATCAAGCACTACGCGTCCGAGGACGCAGCCAATTATCCGCAAAGCCCCAGATCGCGAGCATGAGCACCACGAACGAGGTCACCGGCAGCACGATCAGCAATACATATATTGCCACCAGCCAGCCTCGATCCAGCCGGCCGACCGCCTTGCTGCGATGGGCGGCCGCGAGCCCCTGAAAAGCCAGCGCGGCGAAAGCCACCCAGGCCAGCGAAGCCACCAGCGCCGAGTCGGTCAGCAGCGCCACGATGAACAGCACCGTGGTCGCGATTCCCATCGCCCGCCCGAGGCGCAACTGGCGATACTCGACACCGAACGAACCGGGCGTATCCAGCAACGACTGCCACCATCGGCCCAGCAACACCGCGCCGAACACCGTACCCAGCGACAGCGCCGCCAGCCCGCCCCACATGGTGCGCGCCCAGGCGGCGATGATCACATCGCGGTCGCCTTCGATCTGCAGGCCGGCCTTGGCCATGGAGGTCCAGGCCAGCTCGAGCTGCTCGCGCCAGATGCCGACCGGGTCGGGCAGCACGGCGAACAAGCCTATCAATAGCACCGCCATGCTCAGCAAGGCGACCTGAAAAGCCAGATTCAGCGAGCCGGTGTTTCGCAACAGCCAGCCCAGCAGCATCGGGCCGAAAAACAGCACCGCCACGCCGAACACCAGCCAGCCGCCGGGCCGGGCCAGCGACAGCACCACCCAGCTCGCGGCGAGGCCGGCGGTAAATGCCATGCCGACGGCGTAGCGCAGATCGAAGCGCAACGCCACCAGCACGCCGATCGCAGCGGCAATCACCAGGAAGGGCAGCGGCAGCTGCGGGGAAAGCGCTCCGCACATGGCGCTCGCGAAGGCGGCGCGCCACGGATGCCCTGTTAGCCAGACAGCAATTGCACGGTGCATGTAACTGCCCCGCCCCCGTTCTTCATGGGAGGCGGGGCGTGGAACGAGACGTTTCTCAGTGCTGGTCGGTGTACGGCAGCAGTGCCAGGTAACGAGCGCGCTTCACGGCAATCGCCAGCTGACGCTGATAGTGCGACTTGGTGCCGGTGATGCGGCTCGGAACGATCTTGCCGGTCTCGGTGATGTAGCTCTTCAGGATACCGAGATCCTTGTAATCGATCTGCTCGATGCCTTCGGCGGTGAAACGGCAGAACTTGCGACGGCGGAAAAAGCGGGACATGGCGAACCTCTAGGAGTGATTCAGATGGAGATCAAGTCGACGCCGAAGCGCCTTCTTCCTCGTCGTCACGCGCGAAGCGCTCGTCGCGCTCCTCGTCGCCCTTCGCCATCGGCGAGGGTTCGGTGACGGCCTTGTCCATCTTGATGACCAGGTGGCGGAGCACGGCATCGCTGAAGCGGAACGCGCCGGTGAGCTCGGCCAGCGTCTTGCCGTCGACCTCGATGTTCATCAGCACGTAGTGGGCTTTGTGGACCTTGGCGATCGGGAACGTGAGTTGCCGACGGCCCCAGTCCTCCAGACGATGCACGGTGCCGTTACCGGCCGCGATCATGCTCTTGTAGCGTTCCAGCATCGCCGGAACCTGCTCACTCTGGTCGGGGTGCACCAGAAAAACGATCTCGTAGTGTCGCATTGCTGCTCCTTGTGGAGATGCCGCCGAGTCGAGAAACCAGGTGCGGCAAGGAGTTGAAAGAAAGCTGCTCACCCGCTCGGGCCGGGCGCAACAGGGCCGCGGATACTAACGGAGCGCCCCCGTTCGTGCAATAACCGGCGGATTCAGCCCATCCACCGGTCGCCGGCGACGATTTTCGGTCGCGGCCTGCGGGTTTCCCCGAGCCGAAATGAGAGTGCTGCACTGAATTCTTGTTGGATCGCGTCAAGACAATTCGGCACTGGCCGTTACAGCCACAGCCGGAGGTAACCCCGCCCGCGCTCAGGGATTTTACATAGTGAACGGCTCCTACAATCCATGGCTGGTGACGCTATCGTTCGTGGTAGCCGTCTGCGTGTCGTACACCGCGCTCAACCTCGCCTCGCGCGTGGGCACCGCGCGCCGTCGCTATGTGCGCATGTGGCTTGCCGGCGGTGCGTTCGCCATGGGCGTCGGCATCTGGTCCATGCACTTCATCGGCATGCTCGCGTTCACGCTGCCGATCCCGCTTTCCTACGACATCGGCAAGACGCTCATCTCACTGGTCGTGGCCATGCTGGTCGCCGGCTTCGCGCTCAGCATCGCGAGCCAGAAGCAGAGCACGCTGCCGCGACTTGCCGGGGCCGCGGTACTCATGGGCCTGGGCATCGCAGCCATGCACTACTCCGGCATGGGCGCGATCCGCATCGTCCCGTTCATTACTTATGAACCGAAGCTGCTGATCCTCTCGATCGTCATCGCCATCGTGGCGTCGTTCGCCGCGCTGTGGCTGTTCTTCCGTCTGCGAGGTGGTGCCTCGTGGCGCATCCTCCTGCAACGAATCGTTGCATCGCTGGTGATGGGCGCGGCCATCTCCGGCATGCACTACACCGGCATGTTCGCTTCCCGATTCGCGCCCGATTCCTACTGCATCGGTGCCACCAACATGAGCACCGGCTGGCTCGCACTGCTCATCGGCGGCTTCGCGCTCGGCGTGCTGCTGATCACGATGATTCTGCTGATGTACGACGCGCATCTGGAATCGCGCTCACGTCAGCATGCTGTCGCGCTGGAAGATGCCAACGCCCGGCTACGTCATCTGGCCACGCATGACTCGCTGACCGAGCTGCCCAATCGTCTGCTGCTCGACGATCGTCTGGCGCAAGCGATCTCCTATGCCGAGCGTCGCGAAGGCCGCATCGCCGTGCTGGTCCTCGATCTGGATCGCTTCAAGATGATCAACGACTCGCTCGGCCATCACGGCGGCGATGAGTTGTTGAAAGAAGTCGCCAACCGTCTGCGCGGCACCTTGCGTAAGAGCGACACGCTGGCGCGCACCGGCGGCGACGAGTTCGTGCTGATCGCCGACGAAGTCGCCGACCAGGCCGATATCGAAGTCCTGGCGCAGCGTCTGCTGGCCTGCTTCGCCAAGCCCTTTCATATCCTGTCCGTCGACATTCACACCGCGCCCAGCATCGGCATCAGCGTATATCCGAGCGACGGCGCACGCCCCGAGGAGTTGATGGTCGCCGCCGACGCGGCCATGTATCACTCGAAGAAAGTGGGCGGCAACACGTATTCATTCTTCACTCCCTCGATGAACGCCTTCGCGCAGCAGCGACTGGAACTGGAGAATGGCCTGCGTCGCGCGCTCGGCAATGGCGAGCTTGAGTTGCACTATCAGCCGAAAGTGGATGTCACGACCGGTCGTATCAGCAGTACCGAAGCGTTGATCCGCTGGCGTCATCCGGAGCGTGGGCTGGTGCCGCCGGGCGATTTCATTCCGCTCGCCGAAGAGACCGGGCTGATCTTGCAGATCGGCGAATGGGTGTTGCGCGAGGCTTGCCGACAAGCGCGTCAGTGGCAAGTCAACGGCATGGCGCCCGTGCGCGTCGCCATCAATATGTCGGCACAGCAGTTCCGCCAGAAGAATCTGGTGAGCATCGTCAGCTCGGCGCTGGAGAACGCCAACCTCGAGCCGACGTATCTGGAGATCGAGCTCACCGAAAGCGCGGTGATGCATAACGCCGCCGCGTCCGCGGAAATTCTCGAACAGCTGAGCCGTCTCGGCGTACACATCTCCATCGACGACTTCGGCACCGGTTATTCGAGCCTGAACTATCTGCGCCGTTTCCCGCTCGACAAGCTCAAGATCGATCGCACGTTCATCAAAGACGTGGTCGCCAATCCCGAGGACGCGGCCATCGTGCAGGCGATCATTTCACTCGCGCACAGCCTGCGACTGAAAGTCATCGCCGAGGGTGTCGAGACCGAGCAGCAGCTGGAGTTCCTGCGTTCGCTCGGCTGCGATCAATATCAGGGTTTCTTCTGCAGCCCGGCCGTGGTGCCGGAAGCTTTCGCGGAGATGATGCGCGCGAAGAACCCAGGCAAGTTCGATCCGCTCGCGACCATGAGCCGCCTGTACGTGCCGGTGAAGACACGTAAGTCCGCGACCTGACCGCTACTGCCGCTGACGCACGGCCTCGTACAACAAAACGCCGGTCGCGACGGAAACATTCAAGCTTTCCACGACGCCGCGCATCGGAATGCTGACCAACGCGTCGCAGTTCTCGCGCGTGAGGCGACGCAGCCCCGTCCCTTCCGCTCCCAACACGACCGCGAGAGGTCCGGTGAGCTTGCTCGCATACAGCGAATGCTCGGCTTGATCGTCGGTGCCGACGATCCAGATCTCCCGCTCCTTCAACCATCGCAACGTGCGCGCCAGGTTAGTCACCTGGATCAGCGGCACGGTCTCGGCGGCGCCCGACGCAACTTTACGCACAGTGGCCGACAGCCCCGCTGCGCGATCCTTCGGCACGATCACTGCCGTAACGCCGGCAGCATCGGCAGTACGCAAACAAGCGCCGAGATTGTGAGGATCCTGCACACCGTCGAGCACCAGGAGGAACGGCGGTGTCGTGGTCGAATCGAGCAAATCATCGAGCGCGCCTTCACCGAGCACGCCGACGCTGCGAATTTGGAGGCACACGCCCTGATGGCGCTCCTCGCCAGCCAAGCGGTCCAGCTCGCGGTTGTCGCGCAACTCGGTTTTGATTCCTTTGGACTGCGCCAGCTTCATGACCTCGTTGATGCGCGCGTCTTCCCGGCCCTTCTGCAGGATCAGGAGCGCGGCACGCTCGGGACGTTGCTGTAGCAGGGTGCGGACCGCGTGCAGCCCGAATATCGTCGTCGATTCACTCATCGTCTGCCTCGATGCTGGTTGCGTCGACGCTGCCACGGTCCGCGCACCATGCGTTGACCGCCGCCCGCCTCGGCCAGCTCGAAGTCGATTTTACGTTCATCGATGACCACATTGATCAGGCGCACGCGTAAATGATCGCCCAGGCGGAAGATCCGCCCGCTGCGGGCGCCCACCATGCGATAGCCCGTCTTGTCGCGCGAGAAGTAATCGGCCCCGAGCGCGCTGACGTGCACCAGCCCGTCGATCTGCATTCCCTTGATCTGGACGAACAGGCCGAAGTCCACCACGCCGGTGACCAGCGTGTCGAATTCCTCGCCGATCTTGTCGCGCATGAATTCGCACTTGAGCCAGGACATTGCGTCGCGCGTCGCTTCGTCAGCGCGTCGTTCAGTGTAGGAGCACGACTGCCCGAGCGTGGACACCATGCCCGGCGTCCAGGGGAATGTTTCGGCGTTGCCGCCGCGTAGGATGTGGCGGATGCCACGATGAACCATCAAGTCCGGATAACGCCGGATCGGCGACGTGAAGTGGGCGTACTCGGACAACGCCAGACCGAAGTGGCCGATGTTCTCGGGTTGATACACCGCTTGCGGCATGGAGCGGATCACCACCGTCTGAATCAGATGCGCCTCTTCGTGGCCGACCGATCGTTGCAGCACCTCGCTCAGATCGTGCGGCTCCAGCTCGCGATCGGTGGGCAGATGAATGTTGAAACCCTGCAGGAACTGGCGCAGCTGATCGAGGCGATCTTCCTCGGGCTGGCCGTGCACGCGATACAGAGTCGGGATGCGATGTTTCTTCAGGAAGCGCGCCGCCTGCACGTTCGCGGCGATCATGCATTCTTCGATCAGGCGATGCGCGTCGTTTCGCGAGTACTCCACGAACGTCGCGATGCGTCCCTGTGCATCGAACTTCACTTTCAATTCCGGCGCATCGAAATCCAGCGCGCCACGCTGCAGACGCTGCCGATGCAGCGCCTTGAATACGCCATACAGACTTTGCAGTTGTGAGCCCAGCGCAGTCACCTCGGGCTCGTGAACCGCCCCAGGGTTGGCCAGGTACGCCGCCACTTTCGTGTACGTCAGTCGGGCGGCCGAGCGCATCAATCCTTCGAAGAAGCGCGCGCGAGTCACTTTGCCGTCCGGGTTCACGCGCATCTCGCAGACCATGCACAGTCGATCGACGTTGGGATTGAGCGAACAAAGCCCGTTCGACAGCGCCTCGGGCAGCATCGGTAGCACGCGGTTCGGGAAGTAGACCGACGTGCCACGCAAGGTGGCTTCCCGATCCAACGCCGAGTTCGGCGCGACGTAGCAGGCGACATCGGCGATCGCCACCAGCAAACGCCAGCTGCCACCGCGCAACGGCTCGCAGTACACCGCGTCGTCGAAATCGCGAGCGTCTTCGCCGTCGATCGTGACGAGCGGCAACTCACGCAGATCTTCACGACCGCGCTTGGCCGCCGCCGATACCGAGTTGCCGAACGCTTCCGCCTCGGCAATCACTTCGGGTGGAAATTCGAAAGGCAAACCGTGCGAGTGAATCGCGATGTCGGTTTCCATGCCCGGCGCCGCGTGCTCGCCCAGCACACGAGTGATGTGCCCGAGCGGCTGCGCCGTCTTCGAGGGTTGCTCGATCAGCTTCACCAGCACGACCTGACCGGGTCGCGCGTTGCCCAAGTGTTGTCGAGGCACGAGCACTTTGTGCCCGATGCGCGGGTTGTCCGGCACGACGAAACAGATGCCGGATTCGTCGTACAGCCGGCCGACGATCTCACGGGTATTACGCTCGAGCACCTCGACGATGGAGCCTTCGGGCCGGCCGCGATGATCGGTGCCACTGATCCGCACGGCCGCGCGATCACCGTGCATGGTTTCAGCCATCTGGCGGGGCGCGAGGTAGATCGGTGCCGAACGATCGTCGGGCAGCAGAAAGCCATGACCATCCTTGTGGGCACTGACGGTACCGACGGTCAGCGAGAGCCGCTCACGTAAGCAGTACTCATCGCGTCGGTTGCGGATGATGGCGCCCGACTGCAGCAGCTCATCGAGCTCTTTGGTTAGCCGTTTGCGGGCCGAGGCGCCGTTGCGCTGTGCGCGGCTGGCCAGCTCGTCGAAATCCAGAGGTCGGCCGGCGGCTTGCAGAACTTGGGGAATGGCCGGCAGGTCGCGGGAGACCCGAGGCCGGGAGGGTGCGCCGGCACGAGGCGCCGCGCGCTTGGAGGTCTTTTTGGGTTTACGAGTTTTTTTTCTTAACTTCATGGGATTCACAGGAGAAAACCGGGGCCTTGTCATTGACAGCCCTAAATGTCATCGGTACATTGCGCGCCTCTTGCGGGGCAAGCCCCGCGTTCCCTTCCTTGCCCAGGTGGCGGAACTGGTAGACGCGCTGGTTTCAGGTACCAGTGGAGCGATCCGTGGAGGTTCGAGTCCTCTCCTGGGCACCATCTCTCACTGATAAGAAGAACAACCGAAGGCGGCCATAGTACCGCATTGACGCGGGCGCTGCCTCAAAGCCCTACGGAACCCTGATAGCGGCCCGGTGCTTGACCTCATGTGCTCATGGCACTGTGGTCATCCTCTTGCACGCTCGATGGTTGGCATGTCGCCGTCTCCGCATCCTGAACTTACAGGCGCAGTACGCACCGATGGCATCGCACGCTTTCGTGTCTGGGCGCCCGACGCACGCAGCGTCGATGTGGTGTTCGAAGGCGGCGATGACCGGCCGTTCGCGCTGACTCGCGAGGCCGGTGGTTATTTTGCCGGCGCCACGCGCACGTCCGCCCGTCTCTACAAGTACCGAGTGGACGATACCGGGCCCTGGCCCGACCCCTGCTCACGATTCCAACCGCAAGGCGTTCATGGCGCGTCGTTACTCGTCGATCCGACTGAGTTCGTATGGACCGATGCAAGTTGGCGCGGTGTGGAGATCGCGCGCCAGGTCATCTACGAGTTGCACGTCGGCACGTTCACCCCGGAAGGAACATTCGACGCGGCGGCCGGCAAGCTCGAATACCTGCGCGACCTCGGCGTTACCGTGCTCGAACTCATGCCGATCGCCGAATGTCCGGGCCGCTGGAACTGGGGCTACGACGGTGTGCAGATTTACGCGCCCTATCATGTGTACGGCGATCACGCAGCCCTGAAACGATTCGTCGATCGCGCGCACGCGCTCGGCCTGGCCGTGATTCTGGACGTCGTCTACAACCATCTCGGTCCGGACGGCAATTACCTCGGCCATTTCAGTCCCTATTATTTCAGCAAGCGACATGGCACCGAGTGGGGCGTGCCGTTCAATCTCGACGAAGAGCACAATGCCGGTGCACGCGAATTCCTGATCGGCAATGCGTGTTATTGGATTCGAGAGTTTCATCTCGACGGCTTCCGCCTCGATGCCACTCAGTCCATCTTCGATGACAGCGAAACTCATCTGCTCGCGGAGATGACTCAGCGTGCTCGCGCCGTCGCGCAGCCACGCCGCATCATCTTCATCGCGGAGAACGAGCCGCAATGTAGCGAGCACTTGCTACCGGTTGACGCCGGCGGCTTCGGCATCGACGCCATGTGGAACGACGACTTCCACCACAGCGCGCGTGTAGCTTTGACAGGTAGCCGCGATGGTTACTTTCTGGACTACAGCGGACGTGCGCAGGAATTCCTGTCGTGCGTCCGTCGCGGATTCCTATATCAAGGACAATGGTACGAATGGCAGAAGAAGAGCCGCGGAGCGCCGCTGCACGGTCGCGAAGCCGCCGCCTGCGTGATCTTCCTGCAAAATCACGATCAGGTCGGCAATACCGCGACCGGGGTGCGCATTCATTCGAATGCACCCGCCTCGCGCTACCGTGCGTTGGCGTCGCTGATGCTGCTTGCTCCACAGACGCCGCTGTTGTTCATGGGACAGGAATTCGGCGCATCGACCGCATTCACCTTCTTCGCCGATCACACTGAAAAACTTTCGCGTCAGGTGCATGCCGGCCGGCGCGAATTCGTGGCCCAGTTCAAGGCGTACGCCGATCCAAAACTGCAGGCGTTGATTCCGGATCCCCACGCCGAGCGGACCTTTCTAGACTCCAAGCTCGATTGGGCGGAATGCGAGCGCCAGCAGGCACTGCTGAACATGCATCGCGATCTACTGCGCCTGCGGGCCAGCGATCCGGTGATTTCCAAGCAGGATGCAACCGCCGTCGATGGAGCGACGTTGAGCGAGCGCTGCCTCGCGCTGCGCTGGTTCGACGCCGACCACGGCGATCGTTTGTTGATCGTGAATCTGGACCAGGAGCTCATTGCCGGCTCCATCGCCGAACCGTTGCTCGCGCCACCGCGTGGCAGCGGCTGGCAAATGTCATGGAACAGCGAAGCGCCCGAGTACGGAGGCCTGGGCGGGTTCGAGCCGGTCGCCGACCACGGACGCGGCGCCTGGCGCATTCAAGCGCAATGCGCCGTCCTGCTGGTGGCGGCGCCACGCATCGTCAGTGCCGAGGTACCTGCATGATTAATGATCGGCAGATCGTCTTGAGCTGGAACCGCGACAGCGATCCCAGCTTCCTGCGCAGCCGCGAGTGGCTGGTCACCAACGGCCTGGGCGGCTATGCCTCCGGCACGCTGGCCGGCATTCCTGCGCGCAAATATCACGGATTGTTCGTTCCCAACCTGGCCTCGCCGAAAGGCCGGCATATCCTGATCTCCCGTTGCGACGAATGCGTCACGATCGACGATCGTCAGATGAATCTGGGCGGGGCCGAGTACGATTCGGAACGTTTCGAAGGCGAGTCGCACCTGTTCCTGAAAGAGTTCCGGCTCGACCATCGCATCGCCGTCTGGACCTTCGAGCACGCCGGCGTGGTGTTCGAAAAATCCATCACCATGGTCCACAACCAGAACACGGTGTGCGTGCAATATCGACTGCTGAAAGGCGAGGCGCTCGAGTTGCAGGTGCGGCCGTTCGTTTCGTTTCGGCGTCACGACGAATCGCCGCATGCCGAACCGGGTTCGTTCATGCTGGAAGTCCGGCGGGGCCGCCACGAGATCCGACACACCGATTCGGACATCGTGTTGCGCTTCGGCCTGCGTCCCGGCCCGACCGCATTCGTCACCGAAGAGCGCGACGAAAGCAATTTCGTGTATCGGATCGAGCGCGACCGCGGCGACCCGGAATTCGAAAGCGCGTTCAGTCCCGGTTATCTGCTGGCGAGCGTGCGGCCGAATCAGCCCGCGGTGTTCGTCGCCTCGACGCATGCGTGGGAACGGCTCGGCTTCGATGCCCAGGCGGTGTTCGATGCCGAGCGGCAACGCCTCGATCAATTGCTGAGCCTCGCGCCGGCACTGAAGAACGATCCAGTGGCCGAGCAACTCGCCATGGCCGCGGATCAATTCATCGTGCTGCCGGGTAGCCGTCTCGACGAAAGCGTGCTGGCTCAAGCCAGTGGCGGCGAGCTGCGCAGTGTCTACGCCGGTTATCATTGGTTCGGCGACTGGGGACGCGACACGATGATCAGCCTGGAAGGGCTGACGCTCTCGACCGGTCGCTATCGGGAAGCAGGCGCCATCCTCACCACGTTCTCTCATTACGTGAAGGACGGCCTCCTGCCGAACCTGTTTCCCGAAGGCGAGCGCCAGGCGCTTTATCACACGGTGGATGCGACGCTCTGGTACTTCCACGCGATCTCACGCTACGTGGAAATGACCACCGATCGCGCGCTGGTCGCGCATTTGTTTCCAGTGCTCCGGTCCATCGTCCAGCATCACCTCCAGGGCACGCTGTTCAACATTCACGTGGACCCGAAGGACGGCCTGATCTCGGCCGCGGCCGAGGGTTATCAGTTGACCTGGATGGATGCGAAAGTCGACGGCTGGGTCGTGACCCCGCGCCGTGGCAAGCCGGTGGAAATTCAAGCTCTGTGGCACAACGCCCTGCAACTGATGTCGCACTGGGCCGCTGAGCTGGGCGAGCCGCACGAGCAATATGAGCATCTCGCCGCGCAAGTGCGCGAGTCGTTCAACAACCGCTTCTGGAACGAGCAGCGCGGCTGCCTGTACGACGTCGTGGACGGCCCGAGCGGAAATGACGACGCCATCCGTCCGAACCAGATCTTCACGCTGTCGCTCCAGCATCCGGTGCTCTATCAGCGTCACTGGAAACAAGTCGTCGACGTCGTTCGGGACAAGCTGCTCACCGCCTATGGTCTGCGGACGCTGAGTTCCGACCATCCGGACTATAAGACTCACTATCGCGGCAATCTGCGTGAGCGGGATGCGGCGTATCACCAGGGCACACTGTGGCCCTGGCTCATCGGTCATTACATCGACGCGTACCTGCGCGTATATCCCGACCCGGCGGCTGCCAGAGCGCTGCTGGAGGCGTTCCCCGGTCATCTCTATGACGCGGGCATCGGCAGCATCAGTGAGATCTTCGATGCCGAGCCACCCTTCGCGCCCGGTGGCTGCATCGCGCAAGCATGGAGCGTGGCGGAGGTATTGCGGGCCTGGCTGAAGACCAGGCCCGGTGGATCAAGCAGCCGCTGATTCCGACGCGGCATCTTCCTTGCGATACATCGCGAGCAGCTGACGGAAATCAGGCGAGGTGGCAGCGAGCAACGCGGCCGGACCTTGCGCGACCACGCGACCTTCGTGCATCACGATCACCTCGTCGAATCGATCGAGCAGATGCAGGCGATGAATCGACGATACGATGCACGAGTTCGGCAGGGCCGCGAAGATGTTGTCGTAAACGCGCGCCTCGGTCCTGGAGTCCAACGCTGCGGTCGGCTCATCGAACAACACCATATTGCTGTCAGCTGCGGCGAGCATGCCTCGGGCAAGTGCGATACGCGCACGCTGACCGCCAGACCAGTTCGCCCCGCGCTCGACAACCGCCGTGCTCAACCCGTTCGCATCCGCGGCGATGAAGTCGCTGACACACGCGGTGTTCATCGCATCCGAGTAACGCGTTTCGGTGGGCGCGCCTGCATGCGTCGCGCATAGCGCCAGGTTTTCCGCGAGCGTGCCTTCCAGAACTTCCGCATCCTGCGGCACCAGAGTCACATTCGCTCTCAACATCTGGGCTGCGGCCGATGGCGTGACGATCGCCGGACCGTTGCGACGATCGATGGCGACGCGATCCGCCTCATACAAGCCCGCCAGGACTCGCAACAACGTGCTCTTGCCCGAGCCGCTGCCGCCGATCAACGCATAACGCCGACCCTGCTGAAGCGACAGCGACACTCCATTCAACGTGGGCCGTTCGTTCCGACCGCCAGGATGGCTGAACACCAGATCGCGCACCATGTAGTACTCGGAGTCCGGGGACGAGGCTTGCAATAGCTCGGGACTGGTCGCGTCCACGGCTTTGACTTGCGCGTCGCGAATCGAATCGGCGCTGGCGAAATCGGCATGCTGGCGCGCGAAGTTCTGGAAGTTCGATGCGAAGGTGGAGATGACACCGCCGGCCTGCGACGCGTACTCCCACACCATGTACAGGCTGCCGAGCATGAGCGTCTTCTGGCCGACGCTCGCATCGGTGTTCCGCACGGCCAGCCACGCAAACAACCCGACCAGGCCGCAGCTGAGCAGCTTGCTGCAAACATCGACGGTGCACCACTTCGCCTCGTTCAAAACGATCGAACGACGCTGCGGGACAAAGATCGCTTCGAGCCGACGCTGTAACAATGCAGTCATTGCCCGCGCCTGACGAAGCGCGAACACGCTGGTGATATTGCCCAGCGCGTCGAGCAATGCCGCCGAATAGCGCCGCTCGGCGTCGTTCTCCCGGTGCGCGAGCCGGATCATGGCGCGATCGAAGCCAACGACCGACACACAAATGATGACGAAACCGACGATGGCGCTCATGCCGACATACGGCTGCAACACCCAAAGCGCCACGATGGGACCGACCAACCGGACCGCGCTGCTCAGATAGATGAACTGGCTCTGCGCGAAGGCCGACATCGCCGAACTGCTCTGCTGAACGCGATGCGCGGTCACGCCGGAATGATTGGCTTCGTGCCATGACAGCGGCAGCGAGAGCAGTCGATCGAACAAGCCACCGCAGATGCGCCGGCGAATCTCCAGCGCGACATTGCGCTCGAGCAAGCGACCGGGGCCGTGAAACACCCAGCTCAGCGCAGTCGCGCCGATCACCGCCGCCAGCCACAGCCCGGCGTCGCCGATCGCCGACGAGCCATCGGCCTGTAGAACGTTGATGGCCCGCCCGGCGAAGTAAGGCACGCTCAACAGCACGCATTGAGCCGTCAACAGCAGGACCACGGCGCTCAGCAGTTGCCCGCGTCGCCCCTGCGATTGCTCCCAAAGGTTCTTATACAGATAGAAGACACCACCGCGCTTCGCGGCGGCGGCCGGCATGGCCGAAACGGTCGATTCACTCATGCTTGGCTTACATAACCTCAAGTGCCAGGGGCGCACTTTAGGATGCAGCCAAGTAGCGATATGTGAAGCGGTCGACGCTTACCGGCTAAGATATTTGCTGAGTTTCCCGCCCGCCAGCCTTCAACGTCGCAACATGGCGGCACAGCTTTTCGAGCAGTGTTCGCAGGCGTCGACACATTCCTCCATGCCATCCAGCTTGCGACAGCTCGCGGCACATTCCTCGCACACCCGGGCGCAGGCTCGGCACAGCTCTTCATGAAGGCTGAAGTTGGCGAGCATGGCGTCGGCGGTCAGCCGACACAGCTCCGAGCAGATGATCATCAAGCGGAAATGGGCCGGCTCGACGTGCGGACCGCCCTGCTCCAGGCAGTGGTTCATGGCCATGCTGAAACAGACCCGATAGCAACGTTCGCAATCCTCGATACATTGCTTCATGTCCGTCACCGGATGGTTGCCCGGAGTTTCGACGACGGCCTTCATGATGAACCTCGAATGTTGAACCTCGTCGGG
>JAEWAF010000029.1 GCA_023391815.1 Pseudomonadota bacterium | reverse complement strand
GGGGGCCGGCCCCGTGGGGGCGCCAGACTAGCAGCCGATTGTTTGCCGGCATCGCGTGATCGTTCACGAGCTCGCAGCCGATGTTTCTGGCGAGGCGGTCGACAGCCTCGAAATCACGAATGCCGCTCCATTCCGAGCGTTGTTTGAGCCAGCCGTCGAACTCGCGGTTGCTATCGCTGGTATAGGTGCCGTGATAGTTGAATGGGCCGTAGACGGCGAGGAGCCCGCCGGGCTCCAGTACCCGACCGACGCCATCGAAGAACAACTCCACCGCCGACCACGGCATGATGTGCAGCGAGTTAGCGCTGAAGATCGCGTCGAAACGCGCGTCCGGCCAAGTGCCTGTGACATCGAGCATGAGCGGCGGCGGCAAGTTCGGTAAGCCCGCTTCGTCCAGCCACATGCGGATGCCTGGCAGATTCTCCGCGACGTCCGATGTTTGCCAGACCGCGGTTGAAAAGGCTGGCGCGAAGTGGACCGCGTGCTGTCCGGTCCCACTGCCGATCTCCAGCACGCGCCGTCGATCGGGAAAATAATGGCGCAGGACTTCGAGGATGGGACCCTGATTGCGCTCGCAGGCGGGCGCGAACGGTTTTGCGGACGTCATGGCGGGCGGATGCTCACGTCGATGCGATCGTGAGCACCAGTCTACGCGAAAGAAACAGCCCATCGCAGGGATACCCCTCGCGATGGGCTGTTGAAGCGGATCAACGCTGGCTGATGCCGTGGAAGCGCAGCTTGCGGGTGCTGGCCTGACCGGCCAACGAAGGCTTGCCGTTCACGACCACCGGCGCGCTCAGCTGCTCGTAGTCGTAAAAGCGGATCAGTGTCGTCGGAACGGTGTCGTCATCGACCACGTCGGGCGCCTCGCCGGCCGTGCGGCGATATTCCATCCAGTAAGCACGGCGTCCAGCGGCTCCGTCCATGACGGCCAGCGGCACCAGCCGACGCTCATCGATCAACACGCAATCCAGGTTGCTGCCGAAGGCACAGTTGTCGAATCCGACTCCCACATGGACAGTGTGCTGGATGACCACGTCGTCGCTGTCATCGATGCTCCAGCGGAAGTTGAACTCCGGCGTGTTGGTGCCATCCAGCGTCGCCACCTGGTCGGCCACGATGGAATCGTTCTCCTGCGAGCCGGTGCCGTCGTTGTTGAACCGCAGGCGGAAGCCCTTCAGGCGCGAATCGCGAGTGATTTCATCGCCCAGACCGAATTGATAGAAACGTCCGGTCACGTTCTGCGGGGTGAACAGCAAGGGCAACTCAGGGTCCGCGAACACGGAGGCGCCGGCATCCACATATCGTCCGTCGGGAGTGGTGAATTCATACAACAAGTCAGTGGTGAGGGCGTCCACATCGCGGAGTGAGCGGAACTTCGCCACGCTGCCGTCGGTGAACGTCACGGTGACCACGCGACCGCTGCTGTCCAGTGCCCACGTGAACTGCTTGTCGAACGCCCAGGTCAGGCCGGTGCCGTCGGCATTCAACTCCGCGATATCGGCGGTCACGCCGGTGCTCGGGTTGTAAACGTAGATGGACCGGACGGAACCCGCCAGGTCGGCGGCGTCGATCTGCTGGAAGTCGTCGTCTTCGAGGATGGTGCGCGCGACGGTGGTCGTCTCCGTGCGTGGCGACAGGTTACAGATGGCGGGGTACGTGATTTCGTGGGTCTCGGTGAGCGCCACGACGCGGTCGTTCAGCAATGTGAGTTTTGCCCCCTCGCTCGCGAAAGTCGCCGCGACTTGACGTGCCACGCCGGGGCAGCGCACGTAGCTATCGAACTGGACCGTTTCGCCGTAGGTGATATCGACGCTCGAACCGTTCACGGCCCAGGTCATGTCGACGCCCTTCCAACTGCCGGCCGCGGCGGTGCCCGTCCCGTTGGCGTTGAACGTGTACGAATTCACGCGATTGAAGTAGTTGAACGAGAACTCGGCGTCGTTGGACAGCATCGCCAACGTCAATTTCTCAGGCAGTGCGTCGGCGTTGACCGGCTGCGTCAGCGTGGAATCGGTGACGATGGAGGTCTGCGCGTTGGCGAACATCGTCGGATTCCGGTTGTAAGTATCGTCGATGAACTGAGCGCGAGTTGCGGCGCTGGACATCAATGCCAGCAGTGAAGTCTCACCCTGCGGCATTGGATAGTCGTCCGAGTGATCCACGTAGAGCTTGATCGCCGTGGCCAGATCCAGCAGTTCCTGGCTGTCGAGCGTCGCCGACAACGTGCGCAGAACCTCCTCGCTCGCGATCGAGCTGCCGCCACTGGCTTCCTTGAGCAGCACGGCCAACGCGGTGCTCACGTTCGTGATCTGTGTCGCGAAGTTCTCGGTATTCGACAAAGTGTTATCGGCGCCGGCCTGCGTTTTGAGCGATGCGAACGTTCCCGCAAGGCTGGTGAACTCCACATACGACTGCGAGCCCACGCCGCGGGCGGACAGCGTCACGAATCCGCTCGCCTGGGCCGGATCGATCGCGATCTCGACGTTGTAGGTGCCATTGGCGTCCGCATTCGCGGTGAATGTCTGGTTGCCGATCGTGGCTGTGACCACGGCATTGGCAATGGGAGCGTCGGTGACGGTGCCGGACAGAGTCAGGCGTGTCAGCGGTGTCGGGTCCGGATCCGGCGTGGTGGTCGGCGGATTCGGATTGGGGTTGTTGCTGGTGGGGGGCGGGGTAGACGTGCCGCCACCTCCACCACCGCCGCCGCAGCCGGCGAGCGTCGCCAGAAGCAAGGTCGAGACGACCGCCGCGGTCACGCGGCAAGTCCGGAAAGAAGTCATGGAATGCTCCTCGAGTGCCAGTTGTGTTGTCCATCACCGCGTCGAGCGGTATGGAGGGCACGGTAGTCGAGGAGCTTTTTTCAGCGCATTACCAATTTTGGATAGGCGCTCGAGGAATTCTACAAGTTGTGAAACACGCCTCGCGCGATGTGAGAAGCGGTTCGCATCGGCGGCGTGACGTTGTTTCCTATTGCAGCTGATTCAGGCGGGCGACCAGCTCGATCTGTCTCTTGGCCCCGGCCTTGGCCAGCAATGTCTTGATTTGCGCGCGTACCGTGCCGATAGCCACGTTCCGTGCGGCCGCGATCGCCTCGGGCGTTTTACCGGAACACAACTGTAGTGCGATGTCACTTTCGGCGCTGGTCATGCCATAAGCGGTCTGCAGGATGGCCGCTTTGCGCTGGTCCGAAGCTTTGGCGCCCCTGGCGACCACCAGGACCCGAGGCATGAATGTGAACTCGGTCGATTGCGGCGGCAACGAAATCACGTCCAGAACGATGGGGGCGAGATCATGCTCGCCACTGCGCACGATGACGGTGCGCATGAGAGGTGCGCCGGGCCGGGCTCGACCGAGGGCGGCGGCGCCGATGGCATCCTCCAGTTCCCTGGCATCGGTGGGCAGAGCGGCTCGCAACCGACCTTCTTTCAATTGCAGCCCTCGATTCGCGGTCGCGAGTCGCTCGGCCGCCGGTGTGAGCTCTCTCACACAGCCGGTGCGATCGCAGACGAACGCGGGCATGGAGAGCGCTTCCATGGCGCCCGCCAGCAGCGCGGCGCCATTGCCTTCGAGCGCAGCCTGCGTGCGAACGGCGGCACGCACGTGAGGCGCGAGCGAGGAGAAAACTGCTCTTTCGGGCTCGGTGATGTGTCCCTGGCGTTGGGTCCGGTTCACGGCGAGGCCGGTCAGCATGCCCGGGCTTCGATCCAGGGTCGCGAGGCAGATATAGGGCACGCCATAGGGAATGGCGAACTCCCGATAGTGTGGATGGTGCCGGTACTCCTCGGGCGTGATGAAGTCACATTCGGCCATCACCTTGAGCAGCGGCGCGTTCATCCCAGCCCGTACTCGCGGATTGATATCTGGATCGCCACCGCCAAGCACCACGAAAGCGTCGTGACAGACCGGATCGATGTCGGTCAGGATGTCGATCGGAACCGTCGCATCGTCGCCGATGCAGATGAGCTGTCCGTGCTGCGAACCGGTTGCGTGAGCAAGGGCGGCGAGCGCTTCATACCACCCCGTGCCGCTCACTCCGGCGGTTTGGAATCGGTCGGCCAGACCCAGCCAATGTTCGTCGTTCCGTAGCATGCCGGAAATTGACCACACAACGGGGCAAACGCAAAGCGGCGTTGGCCAGATTATGTGGAGAATCCGACGCGGTTCACGCTTGGGTCCCGGTCGGCGCCGTCGATACGAGCCAGCACCGTGACCATCAGCTGGTTGACTGAATGTCGTGACTTGACCAGCGCCACGTCGACGGCGTTACGCAAAGCTCGCGAAGGCTCATCCGCCGTATAGGAGACGGTGACGCAAGTGGGGTACCCGTCGCGAGCCGGGATGGGCAGCAGATCCAGACCGGAGCCGTCCGGCAGGGTTACGTCCAGAATCACGGCGTCGAAATGGTTTTCGGCCAGCTGCTGGCGAGCCGCAGCGATGGATCTGGCCGAAGTCACAACCGCGTTTCGTGACATCGTTTCGCGCACGATGGCTGTGAGCGACTGGTCATCCTCGATGTGCAGGATCCGCGGCAACGTTTCTCCCGTCGATGACGCGCGTTCCATCTCGACCATCGTGTCTTCGCTCGGCGGTTTGCTCGCTACGTCGAAGTGGCTCTGGCCGTGAATGGGCAGGATGACGTAGAAGCTGGTGCCCTTGCCGGGCGTGGTGTCGAAGCCGATGCGTCCGCCGAGTTGTTCGGTGATGGTCTTCGCGATCGACAGGCCCAGGCCGGTGCCGCCCTTGGCGCGACTGTCGGACGCATCTGCCTGCGCGAACTTCTGAAAGATGCGCGCGCAGAACTCGGGCGGAATGCCGGGACCCTTGTCGCTGACGGTCACGCGCACACTGAATCGTTCCTCCCGATCGATCCGAATACGAACCACGCCGCCGGGCGGCGAGAACTTCGCGGCATTGGAAATCAGGTTGGTGAGGACTTGAGTGAGCCGGTCGCTGTCGATGAGCACCTCGGCGTCGTCGCCGTCTTCGAGCTCGATGGCGACGCCGAGCCCTTGCGCGAAGCCGCGGTTGAACTCGGCGACGGACGCCACTTCGGCGCGCAGCGAGCGCACGTGTAAAGAGAAATCGAGCTTGCCGGCCTCGGCCTTCTCCAGGTCGAGGATGTCGTTGATGAGACGCACCAGTCGCTCGCTGTTCTGGCGCGCGATTCCGACCAGGCGCGCCGCTTTCGGCGGGATCTCCCCGGCCGCGCCGCCCGAGATGAGCGCGAGCGACCCGCCGATGGAGGTGAGCGGCGTGCGCAACTCGTGACTGATGGTCGAGACGAACTCCGCTTTCATGCGTTCGACTTCACGACGCACCGAGATGTCGTGCAATACCGCCACGTACAGCCGCTCGCCGTTGATGATCATCTCGCGAATCGAGACTTCGATCGGAATGAGCCGGCCGCTGCCGTGCCGACCTTCCATTTCGACCCGGCCCGTCTTGATGCGCTCGCGGCTTTGTATGTAACGCGACAGCTGCGAGGCGTGCGGCTCGGGCAGCAACAGCCGTGCGTCCTTGCCGACGATGGCTTCAGTCGCATAGCCGAACAGCTGCTCGGCGCCGTGATTCCAGGATTCGATATGGCCGCTGGCGTTGATGACGACGATGGCGTCCTCGACGCTATCGAACAAGGTGGCGAGCCGGGTCGCCTGGTCGCGATACAAACGCTCGCTGTCCTGCAAGCGTTCGTGAGTTTCGCGCAGCTCCATCTCGCCGCGTTTGAGCAATGTCAGGTCGCGAACGGTCGCGACCAGCGTGCTGCGCGTGGCGGGATCGAGCCACGCGAACTCCACTTGCAGATACAGCGTCTCGCCGGTGGCGGATTTGCGCTGGAATTCCAAAGCGGGCTCGCCGGCACACCAGGCCAGCGAGTACATGCCATGCTCATCGATCGACAACTGCAACCCCGGCAGGAGTCGGGTGAGATTCTCGCCGACCAGCTCGCTCGAGCCGGCACCCAGCAAGCGACGAAAGCCGGGATTCGCCGACAACAACGTGCCGACGCGATTGACGGTGATGATGCCGTCGCCCGCGGTATTCATGATCGCGGTCAGATGCATGGCGCTGTCGTTGGCGCGCGAGCGTGCAGCGATCACCTTGGCGAGCAACGGAGCGATCTGCCAACGCAGCAACCAGGCGGCGGCCGCGACGAGACCGATCATCAGCAACAACAGCATGTTCAAACGCTGACGCAAATCGCTGTACAGCGTGTCGAGCGGCGTCGTGAGCGTGATGACCAACGGCGTGTTCGGGATCGGGCCGTATGCCGCGAAGAAGCGGGCCCCGCTCGGTTCGGCGCCCAGCGTCACGCCGCTTTTGCCACTGAATGCGAGGTTCAGAGCGCCGGCGCGGCCGGCCGTATCCCGTGCGAGAGGCAAGGTCGCAAGTGGCGAAGCGGCCAGTCGCAAACATTGCATCGAGCTCGCGCTGAGCGCTCGACAAATGGAAGTATCGAAGTCGCCGGAGGACTGCTCGCTCAACAACGCAGCGTTCAGGCGGGGCAGCGCGAACTGCATTCTGATGAAGCCGCTGCGGCCGGAGGCATCCGGAGCGGTCGGCCGTTCTATCGACAGGTGAGCTTCGTTGCCGATCTCGATGCGCGCTTGGTCGTCCAGACGCACGACCGTGCTGGAGGGCGGGCCGAACGAGCCTGACTGCAATAGCAACTGGCCGTCGGCGTCGACCAGCTCCAGCGCCTGCAGGCCACGGCTCAGCGGCAGGCGGCGCTCGGCCCAGCTCTGCAAGCTCTGCCGCAGCCTGGCTGCGCCAATCTGTGGCGAGATGTTCGCGATGATCTGAGCAAGCGACTGGCTCGACATTACGCGTTCGCTTTCCTGTCGTTGGCCGGCGATCTCGGCGCCGATGATCTCGACTTGATTGTGCAGCTCGCGAGCCAGTGTGGCCTGCTGCAGATCGTGACTGTGACGCACGACGACGGCGAAGCACACGGCCGCGCACGTGATGGTGATCGCCAGCATCGCCGCCGTGCTGACGGTGAGAATACGGCGGAAGTCGTTGGAAACATCGTCGCTCTTGTTGAACGAACGTCGATAAGCCAGCTGGGCCAGGCCGAGCGAGAGCAGTAACAAACCGGCGGCGGTGTGAGGTGCGATGCGCGTCGCGTAATGCCAGTCGTAAATGATATCGAGCCGGAGCAGCCGGCCGAAGAACGACACCAGCGCGATCAGAAACACTGTGCCGGTGGCCAGCGGCGCGAGCCAATGCAGGCGGCTGTTCTGCGGCCGGGTGAGTTGCGCGAAGGCAATGGCCGCGAGCGCGAAGCCGGCGGCCACTTGCGGCGCCATGCGGCCTTGATGAGGGGCTGCGTGCAGGATCCAGGAGTAACCGAACAGTTGATCGATCCCGAGATCGACCTTGAACAAGTGCTCGCACAATGTGAGCACGCTGGGGAGAGCCAGTAGCGCTGCAAGCGTGAGCCGCGCGCGCGGCTGTCCGAACATCAGCGCCAGGCCGGCGACGATGAAGCTGACGGCCGCGTTCATCGTCATGCCGATGTTGTCCAGCCCGACCGTGATGGTCAGTGGCCTTCCCAACAGCCAGCCGCCGGCCACCGCCATGCCCAGCGCGGCCAGCAGTGTTGCGATGATGTCGCTATTCCGGAATGGCAGACGCGATGCGCTCATGAAACGTGCGATCGCTGAAACGCCGGAGTCTGTGCCGCGACTGTGTCGGCATCGGGCAGATCGAAATAAAACGTGGTGCCGCCCGGCCCGGTGTCGAAGCCGATGTGACCGCCGAGCCGCTCGACGATCGCGCGGCTGATCGCGAGGCCCAGGCCGGTGCCGGCGCGGCTGCGGGAGTCCGACGAATCGGCTTGGGAAAATTTCTGGAAGATACGGGGCTGGAATTCCGGGGGAATGCCTTTGCCGTGGTCACGGACCGCCACGCGCACGCGACCTTGATTGCAATGAGCGGTGACCTCGATGGTGCCGCCGGCAGGCGAGAACTTGCTCGCATTCGACAGCAGGTTCGCCATCACTTGCAGGAACCGGTCTGGATCGACCAGCACCTCGGCGCGACACAGCGGCTCGGGCGTGACGAAGCGCACGCTGAGCGATTGCGCGAAGCCGGCGTTGTCCGCCAGCGAGCGCTTCACCAGCTCGCTCACAGCCACGCGGCGCAGGTCGAAGCGTTGTTTCTCCGATTCCAGTTTTTCCATATCGAGAATGTCGTTGATCAGCAGCGTCAGGCGCTCGCAATTGTTCAAGGCCATCTCGACCAGGCCGGCGGCGCGCTCGGGCAGCTTACCGGCAACGCCGGCCGATACCAGACCCAGCGAGCCGCGGATCGAAGTCAGCGGCGTGCGCAGCTCGTGCGAGACCGTGGCGACGAACTCGTTCTTCATGCGCTCGATGCGCCGATGCTCGGTGACGTCCCAGATCAGTCCGGTCATGCGAGTGGCGCGTCCGCTGGCGTTGCGTAACGTCAGGCCGGAGGCGCTGACCATGCGCTCCTCGCCGCTCGGCCAGATGATACGAAAGGTGGTGCGAAGCTGGGGCTGTTTGCCGCTCAGCGCAGCCATCAGCTCGCCGCGCGCGCGCTCCACATCTTCCGGATGAACGGTACGAAGCATGTAATTCAAATCGGGCTTGAGGTCCCGAGGCGCGCCATAGATCTCATAGGCGCGCGCGTCCCATGTGAGCGTGTCGGCCACCAGATCCCAGTCCCAGATACCCATCCCGGCCGAATGCGCCGCCAGCACGAAACGCTGGTTCATTCGGATCAGGGCTTCGGCGGCGCGCTTGCGTTCGCTGATGTCGATGGCGGTGGCGAGAAATCCGGTGACGGCGTCGGCGTCGTCGCGCGTGGGTGTCAGCACCAGATCGACGAGCACGCGCTGACCGTTCTTGCCGACGAACATGCAATCACGACGCAGCGAGCCGGTTTCGAGGCTGTATTGCAAGAACGCGCGCAGCCCGTACAAGCGCCGATCCCGCGTGCTCAGCTCGTTCGCCGCTTCCTGGAGGTCATCGGCGTCCAGCAGCCGCTCCAGGCTGCCTTTGCCCGCCAGCTCCTGTTCGGAGTAGCCGAGCATTTTCCCGGCGCCGCGATTCATCATGGTGACGATGCCGTCGTTGTCCAGCGCGACGATTGCAACGTGATCGGCGGCGTCGATGAAGTCCCGCAGGCGACGGTTCGCCTGCGCCAGGGCGCGTTCGGAGCGCTCCTGCGCGAGCTGCTGTTCGCTCGCCTGCATCCTGAGCACGATGTTCTCAGTGATATCTCGGCTCAGGCGAATGCCCGCCGCCGAGATCACGACAGCATAGACCGCGGCCATCATGCCCATGGTAATGCTGTACAGGCCGGGCTCGAGCAGCAACCTGACCGCGAAGGGCAGTACACACGGCAAGACAAAGCCGAGCGCCGTCCATTTCTCGATCGCAAGAGAGGTTACGGCGCCCGCCGATACGCCGGCGATCACAAAAGCGATAAATGCCTGCGCCGAGACATCGCCGACGGGAAATGCGATGACCGCCCCGAAGCCCCACGCCGCGCCGGCGGCGACCGCGCCGATGAAGAACAATGTTGACCATGCAATGTTTTCACGAGCGCCATGGCGTCGATAGGCCAGCCATAGAAACAAGCGCGCCGTGGTGACGAGCAGAATCCCGAGGCCGGCCGCCGACAGATCGACGGCGCCGGCGAAATACATGACCGCGACGGTGAGCGTCAGCAGTAGCACGGTGGCGAGCAGGGAAGACGGCAACCCCGCGAACAGGAGCTGCAACTGTTCCTCTTTCACTCGTCGTTCGGTGTGATCGTGTCGGTCCAATGACAAGCCCGTCGTATCGCTGATGACCTATTAATACGTTTATGACCGCCCCTCATATACGCGCCTTTGCTATGGAGCTCACAGCGTCCCCGGATTGCGGGAATCACTCATGCGAAGGGCATGGGGTACCTGATCTGATGCCGCGGCGCGCGGCGCCAAGCTTCAGGAAAATTCTCACAACATTCGAGCCATCGCTTCCATGAGCAACGTTCATGACGCATCCGTGACCGGGGCCGCGCAGCGAGCCGTTCAGCGTATTTTGCTGGTGGACGACGACGAGCTGGAACTGGAGCTGATGGCGGACCGGCTCGAGTCGCTGGGCTTCGAGACCCACACGGTCAGCGACGGCAGCGCGGCGTTGGAGCTGTTGCAGACTCGATCGTTCCCCGTCGTGATCACCGATTGGCAGATGCCCCGCATGGATGGCATCCGTCTGACGGAGAATCTGCGTAACCAGGGCGACAGCGAAACTTACATCATCATGCTGACGGTGCTCGACGACGATAGCTCGCACGAGCGCGGTTACTTCGCCGGCGTCGACGATTATCTGAGCAAGCGCGCGCCCGATGCAAAGATCGTCGCCGCCATTCGCGCCGCGTTCCGGGCGGTGGAGATGCGGCAAGCCCTACACGCGGTGAGAGAACAGCAAGGCGCGGGCCTGGTGAGCGATGTCGCCACCGGAGTGCTGGCCGACCGGATGCGCGCCGAAGTGAAACGCGCGGCCCGATACGGTCGCAATCTGTCCGTCCTGGTGTTGCAGCTGGAATCGGAGAGCGGCGCGGCCATGGCCGACACGCTGGCCCGAGCGGTCGATATCGTCAGCGAGAGTGTCCGGGTCGATATCGATTTCGCGACCCGCTATCGAGGGCTCGACGGCGTGCAGCGGATTGCCGTCGTGTTGCCTGAGAC
Organism: Pseudomonadota bacterium; assembly: GCA_023391815.1. Classification (GTDB taxonomy): domain Bacteria; phylum Pseudomonadota; class Gammaproteobacteria; order Steroidobacterales; family Steroidobacteraceae; genus Steroidobacter. The sequence goes on along the minus strand of JAEWAF010000029.1, from coordinate 37,408 downwards.
CAATGCGGCTGGTGCGGCCGGCGTGGGTGCCCGCCTGAGCGCCACCCTCGCGGCGCGTTTGTTGACGCCGCTCGAATCCTTCAAAGCCCGAGTGGGCTGCTCATCGTTCACGCCCGGTCAGCAGACACAGCCCTCTGAGCAAATCGCATCCACCATCGAAGCGCTGCTGCGTGAGGCGGAAGCGGGCGCTCGCGTCGCGCCGGTCCCCGCCACGCAACGGCGCACTGAATCCGGCTGAACAGTCATGCAGTCCGAGCCGAGCGTATTCGAACAGACGCTGACGCTGGAGCTCAGCGCGTTGCAGCCCGAGCTGCGCGTGCTCATCGTCGATGACGATCCTGACGCGCGGGATTACCTGGTCGCGGTCGTGCAGGAAGCGGGATATCGCACGGTGGTGGCCGCCAGCGGCGAGGAAGCTCTCCGGTTACTGGAAATCGAGTTCTGTCCCATCATGATCACCGATCGCAACATGCCCGGCATGGACGGCATCGCGCTGTGCAAACGGGCGCGTGAGGGCCGATATCCCAGTTACTTATATATATTCCTGCTCACCGCCCAGAACGCCGATGCCGATATCGTGTCGGGCTTGAAAGCCGGGGCCGACGACTATCTGGGCAAGAAAAACATTTCCGCGCCCGAGCTGATCGCGCGTCTCGGCAACGCCCGTCGCATCGTCAGCCTCGAACAGGCGCTGCGGCGGGCGCTCGATCAAAAGCGACAGATGGCGAATACGGATGTGCTCACCGGCGCATACAGCCGACGGTATCTCGAACGGCAACTGTCGCTGGAGCTGGAGCGCACGCGGCGTTTCAATCATCCGGTGTCGGTGCTGCTGCTCGACATCGATTTTTTCAAGCGCATCAACGATCGCTATGGTCATGCCGTCGGCGACGAGGTGCTGCGTAACACCTATCGGCGTCTGCGAGACCTGCTACCGCGCGCTTGCGATTGGATCGGGCGATACGGCGGTGAGGAATTTCTGGTCGTCTTGATCGATACGGACATGCGCGGTGCTGAAGTCGTGGCCGAGCGACTGGTCCATGGCATGGCGGAAGCCCCGATTGCCACATCGGCCGGACAGGTGCCGGTCACGATCAGCATCGGGGTCGCCGAGGCGGCGCAAATGCGGATCAGCGATCTGAGCTTCAAGGGCTTGCTGGAAATCGCCGATCAGTGCCTGTACGCCAGCAAACGCGATGGACGCAACCGCTACACCCTGTGCTTGCAAGGTGAGTCGCCCATCGCACGCAGCTCGAGCTCGTCGAGCACCCATGCAGCGGCACGTCAGCAATGAATAGAGATCAGCTTCGCGAGATTCTGTACGTCGACGACGAGCCAGATATCCGGGAGATCGTGCAGATGGCGCTCGGGCTCGTGCCTTCCTTGAATGTGAGCACCGCCGATTCGGGCACGCGTGCACTGGAGAGCATGCAGGTCAGCAAGCCGGATCTGGTGCTGCTCGACGTGATGATGCCGAACATGGACGGGCCGACGACCTTGCAGCAGATGCGCGGGCAGCCGGAGCTTCAGTCCATTCCCGTGATCTTCATGACCGCCAAGGCCATGCCGCAGGAGGTGGCGCGCTTCACCGCGCTCGGTGCGGCGGCGGTGATCGCCAAACCGTTCGATCCCATGCTGCTGGCCGAGCATGTGTTCTCCATCTGGGAAAGTCTGTAATGGGCACGGGTCCTGAAGAGTTGCGCGCCAAGATGGTCGAGATCGCGGGCCGATACCTGGAGCGCGTGACCAAAGAGATCGTGCAGCTGCGGACCCTGATCGAGCATGCAGGCAGCGGGAATCTGGATGTGGTGCGGGAGATCGAGGCTCTGACTCATCGCATGCACGGCAGCGGCGCGATGTTACATTTCGACGAGATCAGCGGGCACGCCGGCGACATCGAGCGGATGGCGGCGGCCTTTCTGGTCAGCGGCCACGTCGAGCAACCGCGCATGCTCGAGGCGCTCGGGAAGTTACAGGCGGCGCTCGATAAAGCAGTGGCGGATCGCGCTGCCTCTTAGCGAGGCCGCAATCCGAGCTCGAACAGATCGATGAATCGAAGCGCGATCTCGGCCGCGGCCAGCTGGTCGTCGCTGCGATACCAGTGAGCGATCCAGTTCAACGCGCCGGCCAGCGCGAACGCCGTCATCTTCTCGTCGCACTCACGGATCGAACCGTCCGTGACACCGGCGCGAATCAACGCGCGTAATCCCTGGTCGATCTCGGACTTCAGCGCCTTCACCTTGCGGCTCATCGTCGGGCTGAGATCCTGGTTCTCGGCCTGCACCATGCACCAGCCGAAGTCCGACGTGATCGCTTCCGCGTAGCGAGCGATCACCGCGGCCAGACGCTCGCGCCCGGTGTCCGTCGATTCGCGCTGTTCCGCGATTCCGTCCATGATCAGCTTCAAGCCGGCCCGGAAACATTCGAACAGCAGCTGCTCTTTGTTCTCGACGTAGTGGTAGACGGTCGGCTTGGTGACGTTCAGCTCGCTTGCGATGTCGTCCAGCGAGGTGTTGTGGTAGCCGCGCTCCCGAAACGCCCGGGCGGCCGTCATTATGACCGCGTCACGCTTGCGCTCCCGGTCCCGGACCCGCGCGCCGACCGAGGCCCAGAGGGCCGGGCCGCTGGCCCGTTGCGGACTGTTCTTGCGCGCTTGTCGACCTGCCACCGGGACGCTGCTCCTGATCAAGTAGGGCGCCGATCATAGCCTGAGGCCGCGCCGGCGGGGGGCCTCATTGACCGGGCGGGGTCGGGCTAAATATACTCGTGGGTAAATTAGAGTTCCAGCTCTAGTCTGCCCCCTGCGATACCCCGGAAGACTGAAAATCCGCCCCGAGGCGACCATGAACTCAGCCGCTATCCTGCCTTTCCGTGCCGACAACCGAGCGCCCCGCCCCGAGGCGCACCCGCTCCGGTTCGTCAGCGCCGCATCGTTGTTCGACGGTCATGACGCCGCCATCAACATGATCCGCCGTCTGCTCCAGGCGCATGGCGCGGAGGTCGTGCATCTCGGACATAACCGCAGCGTGGCCGACATCGTCCGCGCGGCGATCCAGGAAGACGCGGACGGTATCGCCGTGTCGTCCTACCAGGGCGGACACAACGAATACTTCGCCTACATGGTCGACATGCTCCGTGAGCAGGGCGTGGATCACATTCGCGTCATCGTCGGCGGCGGCGGCACGATCGCTCCGCATGAAGTCGAGGCGTTGGAAAAGCACGGCGTCGAAAAGATCTATACGCCGGAAGACGGCCGTCGCATGGGCCTGGATGGAATGATCGACGACGTGTTCAAGCGGGTCGCTGCTTCGGGCAAGCCGAACTATACGTTCGGCGCCGGCAGCTCGCTCGATCCGCGCGATCATCACCAGCTCGCGCAGGCGATCTCTCTATTGGAAGGCACGAGCGAGGACGATGCCGCCGGTCAGGAGATTCGCAAGGCGATCGCCAAGGTGCAGGGTGGCGCGCCGGTGATCGGTCTGACGGGTACCGGCGGTGCCGGTAAATCCAGCCTCAACGACGAGCTGCTGCAGCGGTTCGTGCGGCACTTCCCGGATCGAAACATTGCCGTGGTGGCCATGGATCCGACGCGACGTCGTTCCGGCGGCGCATTGCTGGGCGACCGCATTCGCATGAATTCGCTCGCCGCGCCCAACGTGTTCATGCGCTCTCTGGCCACTCGCCGTCAGAACCTCGCGACCAGCGCGGTGCTGAAGGATGTCATCGGTCTGCTGCGACTGGCGCAGTTCGATCTGATCATCGTCGAGACCGCCGGTATCGGTCAGTCGGACACCGAGATCGCGGACATGGTCGACGTTTCCGCGTATGTGATGACCAGCGAATACGGCGCGGCCAGTCAGCTCGAAAAGATCGACATGCTCGATTTCGCCGATGTCATCGTGCTGAACAAGTTCGAAAAGCGCGGCGCCGAAGATGCGCTGCGTGACGTGCGCAAGCAGTGGCGTCGCAATCATCCGGATCGCGCGCGTCTGCCCGATGAAGAACTGCCGGTGTTTCCGACGATCGCCAGCCGCTTCAACGATCCTGGCGTCAATCATCTGTTCTCGCGGTTGTGCCAGCTCGTCAACGAGAAGCGTCCGGAGTCGCAGGGCCGCCAGTGGACGCCCGGCGATGTCGGGCCGATCAAGTTCGTGTCTCGCGATCCGCTGATTCCGGGCACGCGCAGCCGCTATCTCGCCGAGATCGCCGGCGCGGGTCGTAAGGTCCGCGCGAATATCGAGTCGATGGTCGATGCGGCTCGGCGAGCCTCTGGCGTGTATGAGACGTTACGGACGCTGCATGACGCGCGCCTGCCGGAGCCGTTGGATCGGTTCCCCGAGGAGGCGCTCAACGATCAGTCCATCGATGCGACTCGTCGCGAGCTGCGGGCCGCATATAACAAAGCGCTCGATGAGATTGGCGCCGAGGGCGTCGGTGAGCTGAAGCGCTGGCCACAACGGGTCAAGGGCGTCAGCGACGAGAAGTATTCATACAAAGTTCGCGACAAGAACGTGACGGGCGAGAACTACGTCACGTCGTTGAGCGGCAATTCGATGCCGAAGATCGCCGTGCCGCGCTTCAAGGACTGGGGCGAGACGTTGCACTTCATCCTCTCCGAGAATCTGCCGGGCAGCTATCCGTACACCGGCGGCGTGTATCCATATCGCCGCGAGGAAGAAGATCCGATTCGCATGTTCGCGGGCGAGGGCGGGCCGGAGCGGACCAATCGTCGCTTCCATTATCTCGCCAGCGGCCACGGCGCGACGCGCCTGTCGACAGCGTTCGATTCGACGACGCTGTATGGCGAAGATCCGGACACGCGACCGGACATCTACGGCCGCACCGGTAACTCCGGCGTGTCGATCGCGACCCTCGACGACATGAAGAAGCTGTATTCCGGTTTCGATCTGTGCGCACCGACGACGTCCGTTTCCATGACCATCAATGGCCCGGCGCCGATGCTGCTGGCCATGTTCATGAACACGGCCATCGATCAGCGCGTCGAACGTTTCCTGCGTGCCGAAGGTCGGTGGCAGGCGGCGGAGCAGCGCATCTCCGAGCTGCGCAAAGAGATGACCGCGAAGGGCTTCAATCTCGCGGCCTACAACGGCGACCTGCCGCAAGGTCACGACGGCTCCGGCATTGCGCTGTTGGGCTTGACCAGCGATCAACTGATTGCGCCGGGCGTGTTGACCGCCGAGGAACATGCGAAGTTGCGCGCCGAAGCCATGTCGTTGGTTCGTGGCACGGTGCAGGCGGACATTCTCAAGGAAGACCAGGCGCAGAACACCTGCATCTTCTCCACCGAGTTCGCGCTGCGCATGATGGGCGACGTGCAGCAGTTCTTCATCGATAACAAGGTGCGGAACTTCTATTCCGTGTCCATCTCCGGCTATCACATCGCCGAAGCGGGCGCGAATCCGATCAGCCAGCTGGCATTCACGCTGTCGAACGGCTTCACCATCGTCGAGTATTACCTGGCGCGCGGCATGAAGATCGACGACTTCGCGCCGAACCTGTCGTTCTTCTTCTCCAACGGCATGGATCCGGAGTACGCGGTCATCGGTCGCGTGGCTCGTCGCATCTGGGCGCGCGCCATGCGCGACCTGTATGGCGCCGGTCCGCGCAGCCAGATGCTGAAGTATCACGTACAGACGTCCGGTCGTTCGCTGCACGCGCAGGAAATTCAGTTCAACGACATTCGTACGACCCTGCAGGCGATGTACGCGTTGTTCGACAACTGCAACTCTTTGCACACGAACGCGTATGACGAGGCGCTCACTACGCCGACGGAAGAAAGTGTCCGTCGCGCGGTCGCCATCCAGCTCATCATCAACAAGGAGCTGGGCCTGAACAACAACCAGAATCCGTGGCAGGGCTCGTTCTTCCTCGAGCAGCTCACCGATCTGGTCGAAGAGGCCGTGTACCGCGAGTTCGAATCGCTCTCCGAGCGCGGCGGCGTGCTGGGCGCGATGGAAACGATGTATCAGCGCGGCAAGATTCAGGAAGAGAGCATGTATTACGAGAAGCGTAAGCACGATGGCTCGCTGCCGCTGATCGGCGTGAATACGTTCCTTTCGGATACCGACTCGACCGAGGCGGCGAAGAGCGTGGCGCTGATTCGATCCACGGACGAAGAGAAGGACTTCCAGGTCGCGGCCGTGAAGTCGTTCCAGCAACGCAACGCCGCGCATACCGCCGAAGCCCTACGCAAGCTGCAGAATGCGGCGACCTCCGGTGGGAATGTCTTTGCCGAGCTGATGAACGCGGTTAAGGTATGTTCTCTGGGCCAGATCTCCCGCGCGCTGTACGAAGTCGGCGGGCAATATCGGCGCAGCATGTAATCCGATCTGAAGACACTGTCATGTACAAAGCACCTCTCAAAGAACTGCGCTTCGCGATCCATCAATTGGTTGGCGATCAGCGTCTGGTCGGGTTGTCCGGCCTGCCTGACTATTCGACCGAGTTCACGGATGCCGTGCTGGACGAGGCCGCCCGCTTTGCCGAGGGCGTGCTCGATCCGATCAATCGCATCGGCGATCGCACCGGTGCGAAGTGGACCGCCGAAGGCGTGCGCATGCCCGCTGAGTTCAAGGCCGCTTATGCCAAGTTCGTCGAAGGTGGCTGGACGCAGCTGCGCGCCGAAGCGGAGTTTGGTGGCCAGGGCGCGCCCATCATGCTGGGCACGGCCGTGGAAGAGTTGTGGGCCTCGTCGAATCTGGCCTTCAAGCTGTGCCCGATGCTCACGCAGGGCGCGGTCGAAGCCATCAATCAGTGCGGCTCGCAGGCTCAGAAAGAAAAGTACCTGCCGAAGATGATCAGCGGCGAATGGACCGGCACCATGAACCTCACGGAGCCGCAAGCGGGTTCCGATCTGGCGGCCATCCGGACGCGCGCGGTGCGTGAAGGCGATCACTATCGCTTGTACGGTCAGAAGATCTTCATCACTTACGGCGATCACGATTACACCTCGAATATCATTCACATGGTGCTCGCTCGCATCGAGGGCGCGCCGGCCGGTGTGCGCGGCATCTCGTTGTTCATCGTGCCGAAGGTGCTCGTGAACGAGGACGGCAGCCTCGGTGCTCGCAACGACGTGCGCTGTGTTTCCATCGAGCACAAACTCGGCATCCATGGCAGCCCGACTTGCGTGCTGTCGTATGGAGACAAGGAAGGGGCGGTCGGCTATCTGGTCGGCGAAGAGAACCGCGGCCTGGAATATATGTTCATCATGATGAACGCCGCGCGCTTGTCGGTCGGGCTGGAAGGTTACGCGCTCGCGGAGCGTGCTTATCAGCAGGCGCTCGAATATGCGCGCACTCGCGTGCAGGGCAAACCGAAGACTCGGAATGTGCCCGAAGGCTCGAAGGTACCGCCGATTGCGTATCACCCCGACGTGAAACGCATGCTGCTCACTCAGAAGGCGTACACCGATGCCGCGCGCGCCGTCGCGCTGTACGCAGCGATGCAGCTCGACCTGGGCAAACATCTGCCGGCGGGCGATGAGAAGGCGAAGGCGCAGGCTCGCGGCGAGTTGTTGATTCCGATCGTGAAGGGCTGGTCCACCGAGCTCGGCGTGACGATGGCGTCGCTCGGCGTGCAGGTTCACGGTGGCATGGGCTTCATCGAGGAAACCGGCGCCGCTCAGATCCTGCGCGACTCGCGCATCGCGCCGATTTACGAAGGCACGACGGGCATTCAGGCCGGCGACCTGGTCGGTCGCAAGGTCGGTCGTGACAATGGCGCGGCCATGCAGGCGCTGATCGCCGACATGCAGGCGGAGCTGGAAAAGATCTCTTCGAGCGATGCCGGCGTCGTGGCGAGCAAGGCCGCTGCGCTGGAAGGCGTCGCTGCGTTGAAGGAAGCGACGGCGGCGGTGCTGAAGGATCCGGAAGGTGCGCTGGCGATTTGCGTGCCGTACCTGATGCTCGGCGGTGTTGCGATCGGTGGCTGGCTCACGGCCAAGGCGCACGATCTGGCGGTTCGCCAGGCGGCGGAAGATCCGGAGTTCTTCGCCGCCAAACAGCAGATTTCGCGATTCTATGCGACCAATCTGTTGCCGGAGGCGCAGACGTTGGCGCGTGTGGTGAAGGCGGGCGCGGCGTCGATCCTGGAAGCGGATCCGGCGAAGCTTTGATTTTTCGACGAGGAGACCGGCTGTCTTCTCCGGCCTGAAGACCCACCCCCTGACCCCCTCCCGTGAACGGGAGGGGGATTCAAACTTAAAAACAGGTTTTTGTTTTCCCGGAGAGGAAGAACAAGTTCTCCTGCTTCTTCGGCCGGAGACCCGCCCCCTGGCTTTCCGAGAACGGGACGGGGATTCAAACTCAAAAACGGGTTTTGTTTTCCCGGAACGGAAGGAACAAGGGGTGGCGTCCGGTCAGGAAGTCACCGTACTTTCCGGGGCTTGAGCGGCACAGCCGTCGTGCTCTTCATCTCGACCAGCGTCACGATGGACCGCACGTCCTGCACGCCCGGCAGCTTCAACAGCGTGGAAAAAATGAAGTCCTGATACCACATCACGTCCGGGGCGATGATCTTCAGCATCACGTCCATCTCGCCGAACACCGTGTAGCACTCGAGAATCTCCGGGATGTTCTGGATCTGACGCACGAAGTCGGCGCGCTCGGACTCGCTGAGGCGGGTCATCTTCACCTGCGCGAATATCTGCATGTGATAGCCGAGCTTGAGCCGATCGACGATCACCACCTGCGATTTGATGTAGCCCTCTTCGCGCATGCGCTGAATGCGGCGCCAGCAGGGGGATTGCGACAGGCCGACGCGCTCAGCCAGCTCCGCGGTGGAGAGCGACGCGTCCTGCTGCATCAGGTTGAGGATCTTGAGGTCGATGGTGTCGAGTTCGGAGGGCATAGCTTATGTTCCGAGCAGCCTGCCGGGAGTATAACGCATGCTTCAATTCCGGATTGCGGCACGGGGAATGACAGGAAATGCCCACGCTCGCCGCATAGGATTTCCGCCGTGTCCGCCGCCTTCGAGCGGCCCTGCATAGGTGGGCCGCCGCGGCCAGTCTCGCTTGCATGAACAATCCCTGCAGGGCGGGCCCGGTGGGGAACAACGAAAAGAAATGCCCCGGTGCCGATCGGACAATGGCCTCCGACTCGCGCGCGGAGACCCGTCTTGCAAGAGGAAGCGGCACGGCCAAATGGCCTGCCAGGCCATCAACCCACATCTGCTTGGCCGCGAGCCGCAGGCACCGAACTGTTTGCCAATCCCGATTACGTCGGTTGGTATCGCGAGCTGTCGGCGCTGTTGTCGTCGGGTGAGCGCGGTCGCGTGTTGTTCGACAGCACGATGCAGGAGCCGACATCGTTGTTATATGCGCAGGCTCGACGCGCATTCGAGTCGGAGTCGCCTTCGTCTTTTCCCAGCACGTTCGGTTGGGGCAGTCCGCGGCTGATCGCCGCGATCGCTAAACGTTATGGCGTCGATGAACCCAGCGTTTTGGCGACCACCGGCTGTACCGCCGCGATCTGGTTGGTGTACTCGGCGTTCTTGCAGCCCGGTGCGCATGTCATCGTCGAAACGCCTCATTTCGAGCTGCTGCCGCGCTTGGCAAGGAGTCGCGGCGCGAGCATCAGCTTTCTACCTCGCGTCGCGCCCGACTATGGCATCGATATCGATCGGCTGTCCTCGCTGATTCAGCCGAACACAGCGTTGATCGTTCTCACCAATGCTCACAATCCGAGCGGCGCCTATCTCGATGAACGGGCGTTGCGTGACATCGCATGCGTCGCGAACAAACATCGAGTGACGGTGCTGGTCGACGAGGTGTACGGAGATTTCCTGCCGCCCGGCGTGCGCTCGATTCCGGCGTCGCGAATCGACCCTTGTTTCATCAGCGTCAACAGCCTGACCAAGGTGTACGGCCTGTTCGGTTTGAAATGCGGCTGGATGATCGCCAGCGAGCGCAACTTGCAGCGCTTGCGACCGGCGTACGCCCAGCTCGAATCGGGATCTTCCAAATTCACGCACGGCATCGCGACGCGGATCATCGAGGAGCCGAGTGAGTATGAAGCGCATTGGCGCTCGGTCCTGGCGCGCAATCGCCCGTTGCTTCTGGACACAGCGGCGCAGTTGCAATCCGAAGGGCTAATCGTCGGCGCCGTGCCCGCATACGGTTGTATGTATTTCCCTCGTCTGACTCATGTCAGCGACACGCGTCGGTTCGCTGCGTGGCTGTGGGGCCGCTCGCGTCTGGCGCTGGCCCCGGGTGAGTTCTTCGGCGCGTCCGGTCATATCAGAGTGGGATATGGCCAATCACATCAGGAGCTCGCCGAGGGCCTGGCGTTACTCGTGGCGGGGTTGCGTGAATATCGCGAGTAACGGTCCGGTCCCGCGAAGACAACAATGAGTCATACAGCTTCCACCCCTGTGCTCGTCATCAGCGGCGCTGACGTGCGTCGGCTCCTGCCGATGCAGGATTGCATTCCCGTCATCGAAAACGCGATGCGAGAGGTGTCGCGCGGTGGGGCGCAGTTGCCCTTGCGCATCGGCTGCGTGCCACCGGGCACTCCAAACATTCTGGCGGTGATGCCGGGGTATCTGGAGGAGCCGGCCAGCATCGGCGCCAAAGTCATTGCCGTGTATCCGGCGAATGCTCAACGAGGCTTGTCGTCTCACATGGGCGTAGTGGTGCTGTTCGACGCGCACCAAGGCGTGCCACTGGCCATCATCGACGCGGCGTCGATCACCGGATTGCGAACCGCCGCGGCAACGGCAGTCGCGACCAACGCCTTGGCGGCCGACAGTGCCTGCGATCTAGCCATCATCGGCACCGGCGAACAAGCCGCGGCGCATTTGCATGCGATCAGTCTGGTTCGCGAGCTTCGTTCGGTTCGTGTCTGGGGCCGCTCGAAAGAAAAAGCCTACGCGTTCGCGGATCGCGAGACCGCGCCGGGCATTCCGCGAATCGAAGTTTATGGAACGGTCCGCGATGCGTTGCTCGGCGCGGATCTGGTTTGCACGACAACCAGCGCTCGTGAGCCGATCGTCGAAGGCGCATGGATCGCGCAAGGCGCGCATGTGAATCTGGTCGGTGCGAGCTCCGCCGCCGCGCGCGAGGTCGACGATGCGTTGGTCCTGCGAAGCAGCTTCTTTGTCGACTTCCGAGACTCGGCGCTCGCTCAGGCGGGCGAGCTGCTGGGGGCGATGGGCGCGAACGCCGCCAAACATATTCGGGGCGAAATCGGCGAAGTGCTCAACGGCACCGTGCCGGGCCGTAGCGATGAGTTCGAGGTGACTGTTTATAAGTCGTTGGGAATCGCGGCACAGGATCTGGCCGCGGCCCATGCAATCTATCAGCGTGCTCGCGAGGCAGGCGTCGGCGTCCATGCCGAGCTGTGAGCGTTGACGGTCAAGCGGTCTCGCAGGCGTCCTCGATGGCGACCGCGAGCGAATGTACGTCGGTGATCACCGTCAGTTTGTCCTGATCGATCAGCCAGCGCCGGTTCAATTCGTGCAGCCGGTTGTCCGGATCGAAACGATTCAAATAAACGACCGTGGGCGTGGGCCCGACGGCGGCCAGCGTGAGACGCACGGAATTGATGGTCCCAAGCTCGGCGTCGGCGACGAGCAGCAGCCGATCCACGCCCAGGCGACTCAACAGATCGATGCTGTCGCCATCGCAAGCCAGCGGTGAGCGCACGCCGCCGACCGTCTCGACGAAGCCGATGTCCACGTCCGCGGGCCAGCGAATCTCTTTGATGATTTCCGACATCCACACCGGGCCTCGCCCCAGCGCGTGAGCCGCCATGGGCGGCGCCAGCGCGAGCGGATACCAGCGATGCGCGGGGCAGATGTCCGACACCTCTTCACCGCTCGCGCCCGCGAGGCGCGCGGCATCGGTATCGATCTCGTCCGGACCATACGATTGCACCGGTTTTCGTGCGGCCACTCGCGCGCCACGCAGTTTCAGCGTTGCCAGGAGTTGCGCGGTGACCCAGGTCTTTCCCACTTCCGTGTTCGTACCAATCACACCAATCAAAAGGGAAGGTCTGGAGTCGATCTCGGTCATGCTTGTCAGGCGTAGTTCGAATTAAACAAAGTGGAGTTTCTGGAGAGCCGCTTGCAACTTGCCGACCATCGCTTCGGTATGCGAAGCGGACAGCGCGACGCGCAAGCGCGCCGTTCCTTTGGGCACCGTCGGCGGACGAATTGCCGGCACGTGGATGCCGACTTCTCGCAACTGAGCTGCGGCAGCGAGCGCGGCCGCATCTTCACCGAGCACGATGGGCACGATGGCCGACGGATGGCCGGGCCGGATCATATCGATCAGCGAGCGCAGGCGCGTTCGCAAATGATTGCCTTCCTCGCTGCGACAGATCCGCACGGCCGCCGCGGCTGCCGCCGTGTCGGCGGGTGAAAGACCGGTGGTGAAGATGAAAGTTCTGGCGCGATTGACCAGCAGCTCGATCAAGCGGCTGGAGCCGGCGACATAGCCGCCCAGCGAGCCCAGCGTCTTCGACAGGGTCCCGACGTGCAACACCTCTACATCGCGAGTGGGCGGCAGTTTCGGGCCGAGCGCCGCATGCGCCTCATCCAATACCAGCAACGCCCCATGCTCGCTGCACAGCTGCGCGAGCGCAGGCAAGGGCGCAGTGTCACCATCCATGGAGAACACCGATTCAGTCACCACGATTTTCCGACCTGGAGTTTGTCTAAGCAGGCTCTGCAGGTGCTGCAGATCCAAGTGACGGTAAATCAAAGTCCGCGCTTTGGCCAGACGACAGCCATCGATAATCGATGCGTGATTGAGCTCGTCGCTGAAAAGCGTCACATCCGTTTCGCCCAATGTCGAAAGCACGCCAAGATTCGCCGCGTATCCAGACGGAAACACGAGCGCGCGCTCCGTAAGGTTCCACTCCGCGAGTAAAGATTCCAATTCGACGTGCAAACTGCGGGTGCCGACGATCAAGCGCGAGGCCATCGCACCGGTGCCGAAGCGTTCGATGGCGGTGATGGCGGCCAGCCGGACCTGCGGATGCGAGGCCAGGCCCAGATAGTCGTTGGACGCGAAGGAAACAAGAAATCTATCGCGCACCTTGCCTTCCGGGCCGTCCCCGTCGAACGGCACCGTCTCGCGATAGCGGTTGATGGCACGCAGGCCCGCCAGCTCGCGTTCCGCCCAGGTATTCCAGGTGCTCACGCTGTTTCCTCCAGCGCGGCCGCGAGTGTCACGACGATGCGCTCGATCTCCGCCTCGGTGATGGTGAGCGGCGGCACGATGGTGATGACCGGCCCCATGGACCGCGAAAGCACGCCGCGCTTGACCATCGCGACACAGGTCCGTCGCGCCAACTTCGGATCATCGCCGGTGTCCAGCTCGACCGCGCCCATCAACCCTTGGAGACGAATCTGTTTGACGCGCTTGAATGGACGGATGCGCGTCTCGAGTTCGGCGCGCAGCTGGGCCGAGCGCTCACGAACGTTGTCAAGAACGGGCGTGGATGTAATCAGCTGTAAATGTTTGAGCGCGACCGCTGCCGCCAGTGCATTCCCGCCATATGAGTGACCGTGATACAGCGTCTTTTCGCTCAGGTCCGGTCCGAGAAACGCCGCGAACACTCGCTGTGAGGCGACCGTCGCCGACATCGGCAGATAACCGCCGGTGATGCCTTTGCCGAGACACATCAAGTCCGGTCGCAGACCGCATTGCTCGGAAGCGAACAGAGTGCCGGTGCGGCCGAAGCCGGTCGCGACCTCATCGCAGATCAACAGCACGCCGGTTTCGTGACATGCCTTGCCGAGCTCGGCGAAATCGGCGGCCGGTGCGATCGACATGCCAGCCGCGCCTTGCACCAGTGGTTCAACGACGACTGCCGCGAGCTTGCGATGATGCTCGCGAACCAGCCGTGCGGCTTGGTGGAGCGCGCCGGGCTCGGTGAATGCCGGAGCGCGGATCACAGGGAAGCGCAGCGGGTTGAAGATTTCCGTGCCGAAGCCACCGCCGCCCAGCGAGAGCGAGCCGATGGTGTCGCCGTGATAACCGTCGCCAAAAGCGACGTACGATATGCGGCCTTGCTCGCCCTTGTTGGTCCAATACTGGAACGCGATCTTCAGCGCCTGCTCGACGGCGGCGGCACCGTCCGACGCGAACAAAGTGTGTGCTCGATCGACCGGCACGACGCGCGCGAGCGCTTCGGCGAACTCGATGACGATGCGATTGCCATTGCCGAGCATGGTGGAGTGAGCGACACGATCGAGCTGCTCGCGCACCGCCTGGTCGAGCTCGGGCACGCGATGACCCAGCGTCGTGACCCAAAGTGAGGAAATGGCGTCCAGGTAACGGCGCCCTTCGACGTCGATCAATTCGCGACCCTCGGCGCGCTCAACGATCACCGGGCTGTTGGCGCCATAGCAATCCATCTGGGTAAAGCCGTGCCACACGGCGGCGGCGTCGCGTTCGAGCCAGTTCATGCTGTCAACCTCGTCTACGGAATCAAGTCGACAGTGTAAGCGAGTTGCGACCGGCGTGTATGATGCGGCGATGGAAAAAACCTATATTTCGGCGGAATCGCTGTTGCGGGACTCGCTGGCGCTGGGGGTCCGGATCGTTCGTAGCGGCTTCCGGCCGTCGTTCCTGGTGGGGATCTGGCGCGGCGGGGCGCCGATCGGAATCTCGGTCCAGGAGGTGCTGGAGTTCAACGGCATCCAGTGCGATCACATCGCGATCCGCACCTCGTCCTACCAGGGCATCGATCGGCAGTCGAAGACCGTGCGCGTGCACGCCATCGATTATCTGGTGTCGCAGTTGAGTTTCGAGGACCAGCTGCTGTTGATCGACGACGTGTTCGATTCGGGCCGCAGCCTGGAAGCGGTGGTCGCCGAGCTGCAGCGTCGCTGCCGACGGAACATGCCGGAGCAGGTCCGGATCGCCACTGTCTATTACAAGCCCACGCGCAACACCAGTTCATTGCGGCCGGACTATTTCATTCGCGAGACCGATCAGTGGCTGGTGTTCCCGCACGAAGTGCAGGGGCTGAGCCGCGAAGAGATCCTGGCGAACAAGCCGGTCGATGAAAGTTTCTTCCTGCCGACGTCGCAGACCGGGAAGTAACGGATCGCTTTAGTTGCCCTTCAGCAGGTCGACCAGCGTCAGCGCGACCACTGCCGTTGCCTTTCTCAGATCGTCGAGACGCAAACATTCGTCCGCGCCGTGGCCGTTCGCGTCCTGCAGTGTTTGCGGGCCGGCGCCATACAGCACGGTTGGAATGCCCGCCGATGCATAATGTCTCGCATCGGTGTAGAGCGGCACGCCCTGGACTGGAATAGCGACACCAAACTCTTCTTCCGCGTGTGTCCGTAAAGCGATGATCATGCGCGCGGCCTCGGGCAGTTCGAGCAACGGCTGGGCCAGCATGATGCGTTTGATTTCCACCGTGATGCCGGGACGATGCGCGACCGCGTTTTCGATCAACGTGCGCAATCGTGATTCGGCTTCTTCCGGCGACTCCTCCGGGACGATGCGACGATCCAGTCGAAGCGTGACTCGGTCGGGCACGACATTCGTATTGATGCCGCCGTGGATCAGACCGATGGTGAGTGTCGGAGTATCGATACCGCGCACCCTCGAGTGCTGTTGCGACAGCTCCGCCCGATGTGAGTAGAGCACGTTGAGAATATCGGTGGCCGCTTCGAGCGCATCGACGCCGGTGGCCGGAATCGCGGCGTGTCCGGGCTTGCCGTTGACCACGACTTCCAAGTGCAAACAGCCGTTGTGCGAGCTGGTCACCGCATAAGAGAAACCGGCGCAGATGGCCAATGTCGGCGCGCTCAGGCGCTGTTGCACCAGGCGCTTCGGTCCCAGATTCCCGCCGACTTCCTCGTCGTACGTGAAATGTAGCTCGACCGCGCCGTTGAGCGGCACGCCGTGTTTTTCGAGCTCGATCAGCGCAAGCAACGCCCACGTGTAGGTCGCGAAATCGGATTTACTCACCGCGACACCGCGACCAAACATCACGAGCCCGTGATCGGGATCGTCGATGATCTCCGCACCGTAAGGATCACGCGTCCAGCCCTGGCCCGGCGGCACGACATCGCCGTGCGCGTTGAGCGCGATCGTGATGCCGCCACGGCCGAAGCGGCGCCGCACGATGAGATTCGTCGCGGAGATCATGCCATTGGTTTTCACATCGCTCGACGGTACGACGTCCGTTTCAACTTCCAGGTCGAGCAAGCCTTCGAGTAATTCATGCGCGCGCTCTGCGGCAGGCGAGCAGTCGCCCGGAGGATTGTCACTGGGAACGCGCACCAGCTCGGCGAGAAATTCCACTTGCCGGATGAACTCGCGCTCCAGGAAGGCATGAACCATGGCGCGGGCGGAAGCGGGCATCGAAGCATTTCCTTGTATTTGACCTGCGGCGACGTCGCGATCGCCGTCGGTTGCTATTCGCTGCGGGCATTATAAAGATGCGCCGACGACCCACGCGCGAAACTGCATTGACGAAACATTGACATTCATCCTTTCAGAGTCGTCGACAACGCACGCTTGGAACCATCGCGAAGGTGGACCGATTAGTAGGGGACCGAGCCCATCGGAAAACATTAGGAGGATGAGACATGCGTGTCTTTACTTTGCTTGCCGTGACCGCCATGGTGTTCGCGGCGGGTTGCCAGAAAAAGCACGACAATTCGGACATGACCTCGCCGCCGGCCGATACCTCGCCGACGACGCCGGCTGAACCGGCACCGAGCCCGACACCGTCCGAGACGCCGCCGCCTCCGGATACCAACAATCAGCAGCCGCCGGCTGAAGGCACGACGACGCCGCCGCCGAATCAATGATCGGCGCGGGCTAGCGGAAGCCACGGGCGGCGTCGTACGACGCCGCCCGTTCGCTCATAACTGACGATAACTTCCTTATCACCTCGTCGTTACTGACACGCCTCGCGCACTCCCGGCAGAATCGCTGCCCCTGGTCTGGATCGATGAGTGCGTATGAACGTTCGCCCCTGGCTGGTGTTGGCCGGACTGCTGTTGGCGCCGGCCGCGTTTTCACAGGAGTTGCTCAATGCCTCGTACGACGTGGCACGCGAGCTGTTCGAGGATGTGAATCCCGCGTTTGTCGCTGAATGGAAGCAGCACACCGGTAAGGTCATCAAGATCCGCCAATCCCACGGCGGCTCCTCCAAGCAGGCACGCTCGGTGGCCGAGGGATTGCCGGCCGACGTGGTCACGTTCAATCAGGCCACCGATATCGATCTGCTGCACAAGGCCGGTTTGCTCGGCGCGGATTGGCGGCAACGGCTGCCCAATAACGCGTCGCCGTTCTATTCGCTGCCGGTGTTGCTGGTGCGCGAAGGCAATCCCAAACGAGTGAAGGATTGGGGCGATCTGGCCAGGCCCGGCATTCAGGTTGTGTTTCCCAATCCCAAGACGTCGGGCAACGGCCGCTACACTTATCTCGCCGCGTACGCGTATGCGTTGGCGCAGAACAAGGGCGATGCCGCCAAAGCGAAAGACTTCGTCACTCGTTTGCTCGCGAATGTTCCGGTGTTCGATACCGGCGGACGCGGCGCGACGACCACGTTCATCGAACGCGGCATCGGCGATGTGCTCGTGACTTTCGAGAGCGAAATCACCGCCATCCGACGCGAGTATGGCAAGAGCAATCTGCAGGAAGTGGTGCCGTCCATGAGTCTGCGCGCCGATTTCCCGGTGGCGGTGGTCGACAAAGTGGTGGATCGCAAGCAGACCCGTGAAGCCGCGACCGCTTATCTGAAGTATCTCTACAGCCCGGCTGGCCAGGACATCATCGCCAGGCACTACAACCGCGTTCACGACGTGAACGTCTCGAAGAAATACGCCGCGCAGTTCCCTGCCATCAAGCTGGTGACGGTCGAGGAAGTGTTCGGCGGCTGGGACAACGTGATCAAGACCCACTTCGCCGACGGCGGTATCCTGGATCAAGCGTTGACTAAAGCGCCGGCGCGCTGACCGCAAGATCGATCAAGCGGTCACCGGTGCGACACGACACTGGCGTCGTGTCTCGTGAGAGTCAGGGCGATAACCTCGCCATGGAGACCATTGCCGTGACTCATCAGCAGCTTTCCAAGCTCCACCCGCCGCGCTTCGAATAGGGCAAGGCATTACTGCTCGCCGGCATCGGCGTGCGCTACAGATCATGTTTCGACCATCGGCGGCACGTTCGCGGCGATCCGGGGACAATGGGTGCCTGAGTCCGCCCACGAAGTCGTGGACGCGCCGACGCTCGAAGTCTACGGGCCGGACTTCGATTCGAGGACCGGACAGGGCGGCTTCGAAATCTGGCTGCCGATCAAGAGTTGACGGCGGCGGCTTCGTTGCGGCGCTCGCCGCGCTTGAACGGCGCGTCGATCGGCTTGTCGTCGTCCGCCAGCTTCGCTCGAATTCTCGGCAAGCTGTCGGGATAGTTCTTTTGCAGAAAGCCGATCAGCTTCTCCCGGACGTCACAGCGTAAGTCCCAGGCTTGACCGGCGTCGCGGGCGCTGACGATCACACGGATCTCAACCGTGTGTTGTTTGGTGTCGGTCACCTGCAACGCGCTCACTTTGCGATCCCAAAGCGGAGAAGCTTCGAGCACCCGTTGCAATTCCGCCCGCAGCGGCGCCAGCGGCACGCTGTAGTCGACGTAAAGAAACACCGAGCCGATGACTTCCGACGTGGTGCGCGTCCAGTTCTGGAAGGGCTTTTCGATGAAATAGGAGATGGGCAGCACCAGCCGACGCCAGTCCCAGATACACACGACCACGTAAGTGAGCGTGATCTCCTCGATGCGACCCCATTCGCCTTCGACGATCACCACGTCGTCGATACGAATCGGTTGAGTCAACGCGATCTGAATCCCTGCCAGCAGCGTGGCGATACTCTTTTGCGCGGCGAAGCCAAGAATCACCGCGCCGACGCCTGCCGATGCGATGATGGCGGTGCCGAAGTGACGAACCGAATCGAACACCATGAGCATGGACGCGATGGCGATGAGCGCGACGATGGATGTGACGATCTTTCGTAACATCGTCACCTGCGTGTAGATGGCTCGCGCGCGGCGGTTGTCGCTGACGGTCAGTTGTTGTCGTTGCAGGATCAGCGACGTCCCCACTTGGATCAGCTGCAGTCCGATGTAGGCGAGAGTCGCGATGAGCAGGATGCTGATGGCGTCCTTCACGATGGTGGCGGTTTGTGACGACACCGCCAACGCCGGTGCCCCAAGCAGAATGGCGATCAGCGGCAGCGCCCATCGCACAGCGCGACCGACGAACGGAATCAGAATCTCGCTCCAATCGTTGTCATGGCGAGCAGCGATCCTGCGCAGAGCTTCATCCGTGGTCACGCCGATCCGCATCAGCAACCAAGTGATGCCGATGAGCGTGCCGAGCCCTTGCCACCACTCCGCGGCGGCGAGCCCGGTCGTGGAGAATTTATATTCCTCGAGATCCCGGATCACGGTGGTGGCCAGAAAGTACGAGCCGTTGACCCAGATGAGAAACGCCAACGGACGGATGCAGCGCGTGGCGCCACGCCAGATCCAGCGGCGGATCGCGGCCTGGGTGCCGTCCTCCATCGGCATGTGAGTGTTCGCCTCGCGCGCCGCCTTGTATTTGATGAACCAACTCAGAATTACATGCGCCACCAGCAGACCGATCAGGGTGAATGCGATCGTGATCCACGTTGCCCGGTCCAGACTGGCGATGGCCGCGCTCAGCTCTTGCATGAAAATCTCCGTCATCGAGTGCGCGAACCGCCGTGTGCCGCGCATCCGTCATTAACCAAGAGCGGCGCGCAAAGTTCATCGTGAGTGGCTGGAGCCCTCGCTTTGGCAGGAACACCGACTTCAAGGGGAGCGTTGCTTTGAACAATGTCTATGCCCGACGACAACTGTGAGCCCGCCGTGCCGGAGCCGAGAAAGCTCGGCGTGTCGGCGCAGATCGAGAAGGACACCTTCCGAACACGCTTCCGCCAGCGCTTCTACGATCCCGCTTTCGATGGCTCGATGGCGGAGATCGATGCCCTGGCGGACATCGCATGGGAGGCGTATCACGAGGGCCGTAAGTCGCCGCGCACGCGCGCCGCCGGGCCGGAGTTCGAGAATCCGGAATATCAGCTGTCCGAGCAATGGTTGCAGGCGCGCGAGGAAATTCGCAAAGCGCAGCGCCTGCACGAAGATGCGAAGGGGCCATCTCGGATTCTGCTGATCAGCGGCGCGGCCCGTCACGAGCAAACCTGTCCGGGCGAGGTCTCGAAGAGCTATCGCCTGTGTCAGCTCGCGGAGCAAACATTGGTGGCCGAGCGGGCCATCGTCGATTTGCTCGACCTCAGCCATCTCACGGCCGAGTACGGCCGCGTCATCTATCCGTGCAAGGCGTGCGTGGCGACGGCGATGCCGTTGTGCCATTGGCCGTGCTCGTGCTATCCGAATCATGCGCTCGGCCAGGTCAACGATTGGATGAACGAAATCTATCCGCGCTGGGTGGCCGCCCACGGTGTGATGATCGTTACGCCGGTGTATTGGTACCAGGCGCCGTCGCCACTGAAACTGATGATGGATCGTCTGGTGTGCGCCGACGGCGGCAATCCCGATCCGACGCGCACCGATGGCAAGAATCCGAAGAAGGCCAAAGCCATCGAGCTGCAAGGCTGGGACTATCCGAGACATCTGCAGGGCAGAGCGTTCGCCACGTTCGTGCACGGCGATGCCGCCGGCGCCGAATCGCTACGTCGCAACCTGCACGATTGGATGTGCGACATGGAGCTCGTCCCGGCGGGCGCCCATGCGAATATCGATCGATACATCGGCTACTACGAACCGTACGCCACCAGTCATGAAGCCCTCGACAAAGATGAGGCAATCCAGCAGGAAGTTCGCAATGCGGCTCGTCTGCTGCTGAAGACAGTAGCCAGTACGCGTGCTGGCCGACACGAGCTGGACCCTGAAGTGCGCGATCCCCGTCCAAAATAGACACTCTCTGAGCGCCGTCGGGCGCATCACGAGAGGCCGCGCGCTGGACTCGGCAGCCGTTTCGCGACTGGAGCATGTCCGTCATTCGGGCATCGTGACCGGCATCCGTCATCCAGTTGCGCGACCGGCGGCTTCGCGCCATCCTGCCGCGCTATGTAGGGGAGAGTCATGAGCGAAGTCCTGTACGAAGAGCGCGGCCGGGTGGCGATCGTCACCTGGAATCGTCCCGACGCACTGAATACGTTCACACACGAGATGCGTGTCGGCATCATCGATGCCTTCAAAAAGATTGCGGCCGCCGAGCACATTCGCGCCGTGGTGCTGACCGGTGCCGGCCGTGGCTTCAGCGCCGGCGCGGATCTCAACGGTCTGCCGCCGTCCGGCCCCACAGTGCAGGCGATGCTCGAAGAGGAATTCGGGCCCGGCATTCGTGCCATTGCCGAATTGCCGAAGCCGGTGATCGGCGCGGTCAACGGTTTCGCGAGCGGCATCGGCGCCGGCTACGCGCTCGCGTGCGACATGCTGGTGATGGGCGAGAAAGCATTTCTGCAATTGCCGTTTGCGAAAATCGGACTGGTGCCCGACGGCGGTCTGACCTGGCAATTCGCGGAGCGTGTCGGGCCGCGACACGCTTTCGAACTGGCGCTGATCGGCGATCGCATTCCCGCCGCTCGTTGTGTCGAGCTGGGCCTCGCGAATCGCGTCGTACCCGATGCTGAATTGCTCGACCAGGCAATCGCCCTGGCCGAGAAACTGGCCGACGCCGCACCTCTGGCGCTGGCCGGCACGAAGCGGTTGCTTCGGCGTGCGCATACATTGGATCTCGCCGGCGCGATCAGCGCGGAAGGTGAGATTCAAAAAGAGTGTATCGACAGCCAGGATTTCCGCGAGGGTGTGAAAGCATTCTTCGAGAAGCGCACTCCGCAGTTCGCGGGTCGCTGATCCATCGCGTGCAGTCCGTCGTTTTCACCGCCTTGCCCGGCTTGCCCGAAATCGAAGCGGGTCAGGATCTGTCACAGCTCATCGCTGCAGCCATCGAGCGCGCGGGCGTGTTGCCCGCGCCGTTCGATGTGATCGTCGTTGCGCAGAAGATTGTTTCCAAGGCCGAGGGTCGCGTCGTCGATCTGCGCACGATCACGCCGTCCGCGCGTGCGTTGGAACTCGCGGCCCAAACTCGCAAGGACGCGCGACTCGTCGAGGTCGTGCTCTCTGAATCGCAAGAAGTGATGCGTGCCGTGCCCAACGTGCTGATCGTCCGTCACCGGCTGGGCTACGTCATGGCCAATGCGGGCGTCGATCGATCGAACGTTCCCGGCGCCGCGCAAGACAATGTGCTGTTGCTGCCTCGAGATCCGGATGCATCCGCCGAGCGCCTGCGCGCCGACCTGATGGCGCGTTGGCAAGTGCCCGTAGCGGTGCTGATCAGCGACAGTTTTGGCCGGGCCTGGCGCAACGGCGTCGTGAATGTTGCGATCGGAGCGGCCGGACTGCCATCCATTATCGACCGTCGCGGCGAATATGACCGGGAAGGTCGCGTGCTGGAGATGACGGAGGTCGGCTTGGCCGACGCCGTTGCCGCCGGCGCCGCATTGGTCATGGGTGAAGCAAGCGAGGGCACTCCAGTGGTGATTGCACGAGGACTGCGATGGACGGCGATCGAGCGTAACGCGGCGGCGTTACTGCGTTCCAAGGATCAGGATCTGTTCCGATGACTCGGGTACTGGCACTGTCGGGAGGGATCGGCGGAGCCAAGCTCGCCGTGGGTTTGCAACATGTGTTGCCGCCAGGCGAGCTCACCGTCGCGGTCAACACCGGCGATGATTTCGAGCACCTGGGCCTGGCGATTTCGCCCGACATCGACACCATGCTCTACACGCTGGGTGGCGTCGCAAACCCGGAGCTGGGCTGGGGTCGCGCCGATGAGAGCTGGCATTTCATGGCGGAGATAGAGCGGCTCGGCGGCGAGAGCTGGTTTCGGCTCGGCGACAAGGACCTGGCGGTCCACATCGAGCGCACGCGCCGCCTCGCTGCTGGCGAAAAGCTGTCGGGCATCACTGCCGACTTCGCGCGTCACTTCGGCATCTTGGGCCGCGTGGTGCCAATGTCGAACGACCTGGTGCGCACGATGGTGATCACCGACGAGGGCACGCTGGACTTTCAGCACTACTTTGTCGCGAGACGTTGCGAGCCGGTCGTCAAGGGCCTCGCTTATGCGGGCGCGGCCGATGCGCAGCTCGTCCCGATGATTCGGGACGCGGCGGAAGATCCGTCGCTGCAAGCCATCGTGATCTGTCCGTCGAATCCCTGGCTGAGCATCGCCCCGTTCCTGGAAATTCCCGCATGGCGCGAGCTGTTGATCGAGGTGACCGCGCCGGTGATCGCGGTGTCGCCGCTAGTCAACGGCCAGGCGGTGAAGGGCCCGACCGGCAAGATCATGAGCGAGCTGCAGTTGGAACAGTCCTCCGCGACCATCGCCCGCTTCTACGAAGGCATCATCGACGGCTTCGTGCTCGACAAATCCGAAGCGCACCTGGCGCCGCAAATCGGTGTTGCCACGCATGTCACCGCGACGCTCATGAAGACAACGGCGGACAAACAACGCCTGGCCCGCGAGGTGCTGGAGTTCGCCGGCTCATTTAGCAAGTTGTGAGCCGTTGCCGGGCGCGAAATGGCACAATTGCCGCCCGGTTTCGGGTCGGTTGGGCGGGAGCAATTGAATGAGTATTCGCTTGAGCGTGGTGGACCGCAACGGCGGCGAGCACGAGGTGGAGACGGCGCCTCAGGGCTCGCTGATGGAAACGCTGCGCGAACTGGACTACGGTGTCAGCGCCATTTGCGGTGGCATGTGCTCCTGCGCCACCTGTCACGTCTACATCGCTCCGGAATGGCTCGCGAAGTTGCCGGATCGCCAGAGCGATGAAGGCGATCTGCTCGCCGAGCTGCAATTCCGTCAGGACAATTCGCGTCTGTCGTGTCAGATCCAGTTGAGGCAGGAATATGACGGCCTGCGTCTGACGCTCGCTCCCGAAGAATGATCGTTATTCGTTACTCATGTCCGATACGCACACTGAAGATCACATTTATGTCGTCGGCGCGGGCCATGCCGGCGGCGAGCTCGCGTTCACGTTACGCCAGCAGGGTTATGCCGGGCCGCTGACGGTCATCGGCGAAGAGGCGCATCTGCCGTATCAACGGCCGCCGCTGTCGAAGGCCTATCTCAAAGGCGAATGCGAAGCGACGTCGCTTTATCTGCGGCAGCAGGCTGCCTATGAGAAAGCGAACATCGGGTTGCTGTTGAGTCGACGCGTCGAACGTATCGATCGCGCCAACAAGAAGCTGCTGTTCGACGACGGTCGCGAAGTCGTTTATTCGAAGCTGGCGCTGGCCACGGGCGGCCGCGCTCGTCGCATGACCCTCAACGATGCCGCTCGCGCCGAGCGAACCGGGAACTTTCATTACCTGCGCAAAATCGATGACGTGATCGCCATTCGCTCGCGCTTCGAATCCGGGCAGCGTCTGGTCGTTGTCGGCGGTGGCTACGTGGGTTTGGAAGTCGCCGCGTCGGCTATCGCTCGCGGTGTGCAAGTCACGGTGCTCGAAGCTTTGCCGCGCGTGCTGGCACGAGTCACAGCGCCGCAGATGTCTGCGTTCTATGAGAAGGTGCATCGTGATGCTGGCGTGGATCTGCGCACCAACATCGAAGTGACCGGTCTCGACTTCAACGCCGAGGGCGATGCCGTTACCGCGGTTCATTGCACAGGCGGCGTGGTGATTCCGGCGGACTTCGTCGTCGTCGGCATCGGGTTGTTGCCCAACACCGAGCTGGCTCAGGCCGCGGGGCTGGACGTGGACAACGGCATCGTCGTCAACGAGTACGCGGTGACGTCCGATCCGGACATCGTCGCGGCGGGCGACTGCACGAATCATCCGAGCGTGTTCTGCGGTCGGCGCATTCGTCTGGAGTCCGTACCGAATGCTGTCGAGCAAGCGCGCGTCGCCGCCGCCTCGCTCGCCGGCAAGCCCAAGCCTTACGATTCGGTGCCCTGGTTCTGGTCCGATCAGTACGATCTGAAATTGCAAATGACCGGGCTGTCGCAAGGCTACGATCAGTTCGTGCTGCGTGGTTCGATGGAGAACAAGTCGTTCGCCGCGTTCTACATGAAGGAAGGTCGGCTGATCGCGGTCGACGCCGTCAATCGCGCGCAGGAATTCATGGTCGCCAAGCGCATGGTCGCCGCGTGTAAACCGTTCGATCCAGCGGCGCTCGCCGACGAGTCCATTCCGCTGAAAACGCTTGCCGGCCCGGTGCAGGCGGCCGCGCCTCAAGCGTGATTCGACGCCGCCGGCCCCTTCCGGGTCGGCGGCTTCGGCAATACCCCATTGTCCGCAAGTGCCGGACTGGCCAGTGTGGCAGAGTATTGGCCATGCTGCCGAAACTTTCAGGGCAATCGTCAGGGGGTTCGCGATGACCGAAGCAGCTTCCAACACCGGTTTCAAGCCGAAGAAATCCGTCGCACTGTCCGGCGTGACGGCCGGCAATACCGCGCTGTGCACCGTCGGTCGCAGCGGCAACGATCTGCACTACCGCGGTTATGACATTCTCGATATCGCCAACAGCTGCGAGTTCGAAGAAATCGCCTATCTGCTGATTCATGGCAAGTTGCCGAATCATGCCGAGCTCGCGGGCTATAAAGCCAAGCTGTCACGGCTGCGTGGGCTGCCGGCCGCGCTCAAAGCGGTGCTCGAGCAGATTCCCGCCGGCGCTCATCCGATGGATGTCATGCGTACCGGCGTGTCGACCCTGGGCTGTGTGTTGCCGGAGCCCGAGCACCATTCGACCGCAGCGGCCCGCGACATTGCCGATCGGCTCATCGCCAGTCTCGGATCCATGCTCACCTATTGGTATCACTACAGTCATCACGGCCGCCGTATCGACGTGGACACCGATGACGATTCGATCGGCGGTCATTTCCTGCACTTGTTACACCAGGCAACACCGTCGCGTGCATGGGTACATGCGATGCATACATCGCTCATCCTTTACGCCGAGCATGAGTTCAACGCGTCGACTTTCACGGCTCGCGTGATCGCGGGCACTGGCTCGGATATGTATTCGGCGATTACCGGCGCGATCGGCGCGCTGCGCGGTCCGAAACATGGCGGCGCGAATGAAGTCGCGTTCGAGATCCAGCAGCGCTACGACACGCCCGATCAGGCCGAGGAAGACATTCGCAAACGAGTGGCGAACAAGGAAGTCATCATCGGCTTCGGTCATCCGGTCTATACGATTTCCGATCCGCGCAACGAGGTCATCAAGGAAGTCGCGCGCAAGCTCGCGCAGGAGGCGGGCGACACCAAGATGTTCGACATCGCCGCGCGTCTGGAGAAGACGATGAAAGAGATCAAGAACATGTTTCCGAATCTGGACTGGTACTCGGCGGTGTCGTATCACCTCATGGGTGTGCCGACCGCGATGTTCACTCCGCTGTTCGTCATCGCTCGCACCACAGGCTGGGCGGCGCACGTGATCGAGCAGCGCGAGGACGGCAAGATCATCCGGCCGAGCGCGAATTACGTCGGCCCGGAGAATCTGCAGTTCGTGCCGCTGGATCAGAGGAAGTAATGGGTCAGCACGATCTCAAATCGGCGGAACGTCCCGCCCCGGACGCCATTCTCGCGTCGATCGCCGATTACGCGCTGTCGTATCAGATCAGCAGCGAAGCGGCTTACGAGACCGCTTACTACTGCCTGATGGATACTTTGGCCTGCGGCTTCCAGGCTTTGCAGTATCCGGCGTGCACGAAGTTGTTGGGACCCGTGGTACCAGGCGCGGTGATGCCCGGCGGCTCGCGAGTGCCGGGCACGAGCTACGAGCTCGACCCGGTGCAAGCGGCGTTCAACATCGGTGCGATGGTTCGCTGGCTCGATTTCAACGATACGTGGCTGGCGGCGGAGTGGGGTCATCCATCCGACAACCTTGGCGGCATTCTCGCGGTTGCCGATTACCTCGCTCGGCGTAGCGGCGCGCAGGGAAAGACGACGTTGCGGGTGAGAGATGTGCTCACCGCGATGATCAAGGCGCACGAGATCCAAGGCATCGGTGCGCTGGAGAATAGTTTCAATCGGGTTGGATTGGATCATGTGCTGCTGGTACGGCTGGCGTCGACGGCGGTGACGACGGCGATGCTCGGCGGCTCGCGAGAGCAGGTGATCAACGCCGTTTCGAATGCGTTTGTGGACGGCGGCGCGCTGCGGACTTATCGACATGCGCCGAACACAGGGTCGCGCAAGAGCTGGGCGGCCGGTGACGCGACCAGCCGGGCCGTGCGGCACGCGTTGATGGCGATGGTCGGCGAGATGGGCTACCCGTCGGCGGTCACGGCGCAGACCTGGGGCTTTCAAGATGTGCTGATGAAAGGCAAGCCGCTGTCGTTTCCGCAGCCGTTCGGCAGCTACGTGATGGAGAACATCCTGTTCAAGATTTCCTTCCCGGCGGAGTTCCACGGCCAGACGGCGGTGGAAGCGGCGATGAAGCTGCATCCACAGGTGAAGCGTCACATCGAGGACATCGAGCGGGTGGTGATCGAGACCCAGGAGTCGGGCATTCGCATCATCGACAAGACGGGTCCGCTCGATAATCCGGCGGATCGAGATCACTGCATTCAATACATGGTGGCGATTGCGCTGATCTTCGGTCGGCTGCAGGCGTCGGACTATGAGGATGGGGTGGCACGCGATCCGCGGATCGACGCGTTGAGAGAGAAGATGGTCGTGAGTGAGAACACGACATTCACGCAGGAGTACTACGCGCCGGATAAGCGGGCGATTGGCAACGCGGTTCAAGTGTTCTTCAAGGACGGGACCCGGACCGAGCGCGTGCACGTCGATTATCCCTTGGGCCACCGCAAGCGTCGCGCGGAAGGCATGCCGGTGCTCGTGCAGAAGTTCGAGGCGTCAGTCGCCGCGCACTTCTCGGCGAAGCAGGCGGAGGCGATCAAGGCGATGTTTGCCGATCGGTCAAAGCTGGAGAAGATGCCGGTCCAGGAGTTCGTGGCCGGGCTCGTGAAGAACAACTGAGTCAGCGCTCGTTACGAAACGTCCAGCGCAGCACTTCCGTGAGTCGATAGCCAGCCAGCGTGAGCCGCTGTTCCGCGAGTTGCAGGGACTCATCGAGGTAGCGCCTGGACTGTTCCGTCGCCGTGCGCTCGGAATCGCTGGCGCGCAGATCCGGACCGTACGCGACCGCGCGCGCAAACTCATGACTTTCATCGGCCCAGTCCAAAAATTCCTGCGAGCTTCGAAACGGGCGCAGCGCTTTGAACTGCGCGCGCGGTAAGCGACGCATAAGTTCATGCGCGCGACTCATCACCACCTCCGGTTCGTTATCGCGGTTGACGCTGTCGTCCCAGAACCAGTGCAGCGATACGGCCTCGCTCGCGACCGGATCGATGACGAATTGCAGGCTGCCGCCGAAATCACCGTCCGGAAAGCGTTTCGACACCTGTGACACGGCATGCAATGGCTGATGCATGTCGCCGACGAGATGAAATACCCACGCCAGCGCCAGCGCCCGCTCGGCGGCTGAAGCGCGCGGATCGGACGCGACGTTCACGTTCAATGCGAAAGCCTCGTACGCCGCGCCCTGCGGCACATCGTGCGGCAATTTATCGGGCGGCGAAGCGGGGTCGACGATCGGTCGCGACCGATAATGCCACGTCGGATGATCGTGCATGCTGCCGCGGACGTCGTCCGGCCACCGGGCCAGCTCCAGGAAAATGCGAATCCGGCGTTCCTCGCCAGTCGCACGGCCGGTGGCGACCTCGAAGGCACCACGATCCGGATGTTTCTGCGCCAGCGCAACGATTTTTTCGATGAGCTGCGGGTCGTGCTCCTTCAGTTTGTCATACGCGATCGCGGCGGTGACCATGTGCCCCGAGCGCGACCATGCGAGCGCCGTGGAGCAGGGCAGGAAGACGGCAAGGAGCAAGGCGAGCAGCGGCTTCATACAAATCCACGCAGTTCAACTGGCGGGCGTGCGCTCGAACCAGTGTTGCATGAAATGCAAGTCGAGGGGCGCCCTTTGCCGTGAGGCTGCAAAACAGCTGTCATCAATCGGCAACGCAAAGCATCGAAGGTACGCCTCCTGGACAGGATGCCCGAATGCCGGAAGCGCAAGGATGCGCGGGACCGGCGCCAGCTTCAGGAGCCAGAACGATGAGCGCATTCAGTCGCCGCGAATTTCTTGCAACTTTATCCGCCTTGGGTCTCGCCCCGAGCGCTTTTGCCATCGGTCGGGACGGTCAGCTGCCCGACGCCGGTGCCGGCCCGTCGTTCCTGCATGGCGTGGCGAGCGGCGATCCGCTGCACGACCGCGTCATTCTATGGACGCGCATCACCCCGAAGAAGCTGGGTGACGTCGTGCAAGGCAGGTGGATCGTTTCCACCGACCACCATCTCAAGCGCATCGTGCGTTCAGGCTCGTTCTCCACCGATGTCACTCGTGACTTCACGGTGAAGATCGACAGAATGGCGAAGGCGAGTGGGTGGTGCGTCGTCGTAATGCGATCCGAGCCTACCACGAGTACATGCCGATCCGTAGCGCCAACTATTCCGACGACAAGATCTATCGCCGCTTCCGCCTCGGCGACCTGGGCGACCTGATCATGCTCGACACGCGTCTGCACGGCCGCGATTTGCAGGCCGCGTTCAAGAGCGGGCAATCCGAGCTGCCGGTCAGCGATCCGACCATCAGCGACGGCACGCGCACGCTGCTCGGCTTCGATCAGGAAGAATGGCTGGAGCGTCAGCTGTGGGAATCCAAGCAGCGTGGCACGACGTGGCGCGTGCTCGGGCAGCAGGTGATGATGGCGCAGCTCAGCAGCACCTTCGGTCAGACCATCATGAATCCGGATCAGTGGGATGGTTATGCACCGGCGCGCAATCGTCTGTTCCGTCACCTCATCGACAACAACATCAAGAACAACGTGGTGCTCACGGGCGACATCCATTCATCGTGGTGCGCGGATCTCACGTTGAATCCGTGGGATTCTTCCACCTACAACCCGCAGACCGGCGCCGGTGTGGTGGGCGCCGAGTTCGTGTGCCCGGCCGTGACGTCGCCCGGTCCAGTGCCGGATGCGGTGGCCGATGCGCTCGCGGGTCAGTTGCGCTTCGTGTCGCCGCATATGAAGTACATCAATCTCAACCGTCGTGGCTATGGCGTGCTCGATCTGACGCACGAGATGGCGACGTGCGAGATCTATCATGTCGCGACCATCGATGCGAAGAGCGAGCAGGAGCAGCTTGCGGCCGTGATGGTCAGCGAGGTCGGCAACAATCTGGTTCGCGGCGAGGGGCAGAAGACCCCGCGTCTGTAAGCTCCGTCGATTCAAGGCCGGCGGCGCGAGTGCCGCCGGCTTTTTCGTCGGGTTACTTCGGGATTACTTCAATCCCATGCAGTTCGCGTAGTAGGTGACCGTCGCCGGCCAATCGGAGAAGATGCCGATGACACCGACCTTGCGGGCCAGCACGTCCAGCGCCTTGTACATGTCGCTGTCTTTCTTCAGCGCGCGGCCGGTCGGGTCGAAGGCGTAGTAGAAGCCCGCGCCGACGCCGCCGTTGCGCAGATCCGCACGTTCGAACGACCAGGTGATGATGTCGAAGCCGAAGCTCTTGATGTCGAGCGCGTACTGCGACGGCACGATCTCATCGTTGTTGTTCACCGCCAGCAGCACGCCGATCGGCGGAGCGATGATCTTCACGCCTTGTTTCTTGAGCTGCTTGAGCTCCTCAACGCTCAGGCGCGGGAAGTTCGGCGACGACGGATCGACGTCATCCAGATACACGGCTTGCTGGCCGAAGCGCGGCTCATGCTTGATCCAGTACAGAACGTCGCGCACGTCGAACGATTGCGGATACACGTCCTTCGGATTGACGCCCGCGGCCTTGAACTCATCGATCATCTTCTGCGCATAGGCTTCCTGGCCGCCGAACACCGCCTGCAGGCGCTGCGGATTGCCGGCTTTCAGTTCCGGAGTGTGCTTGACGCCGAGCTTCTTATTCAGCGCGATGCTCTCACGCAGCGTGAGCAGCGTGCCGCGGCTGTTGTAGAGATCGGTGCGGAACGAAGCGGTGCCGCCGAGATAACCTTTTGCGGTGGTCGCGTTCGGATTGGCGGCATCCATTTTGCCCTTCAAGGTCTTGAATTGAGCGAGCGTCAGATCGCTCGCGCAACACTTGGGGCTGGAACCGGGGCCGGCCCAGGGCACGGTGCACGACGCATTCAATTCGGTGTCGACGATGTTGGTGGTGGTGTGCAGATCGCACTCGTCATGACGACACACCAGCTCGCCGTCCTTGGTGAAAGTCACATCGCATTCGACCACGCCCGCGCCCTGACGCGCGCCGGCCTCGTACGATTCCTTGGTGTGCTCCGGGAACTGCAGCGGGGCGCCCCGATGAGCGATGGAAAAATTCGACTTGAAGAACGGGCCGGTCTTGCAGCTCTGCAGCTTGTCCTTCAGGCGGCTCTCGTCGAGACCTTCGATCAGAAAGAACGGCCGGTCGCCGAGTTGCACGATGCTTCGCGAGCCTCTGTCGTCATGACGATCGCCATAGTCTTCATCGCCGCGACCGTAGTCGCCGGCGAGCGAAGCAAACGAACACAGCGCAGCCAATAAAGCCGCGGGCGCGGCCAACTGCCAGGGATGGGGCATTGAACTCTCCTGCGAATGAGATAGGGAGTCCGGCGCCGCATGTTGCAATTGACTTAATGGGGCGCTCGAACCGGCCTACAGATACGCCGGCGAGGTTCAACGCAGATTTCGATTCGATGATCGCTGGATGACAAATCAGGCCGGTGCTGCGCGTCCCTGCGCTCCCGGCATGCGGGCATCTGGCCCGACACGATCGATCGGTTCCCGAATGGAACCGAGGGGCGGGATCAGCTGTTGGTACGTTCCGCGTGCAGCGTGTTACGGACCAAGCGGGTGGCAATCACCGAGACGAAGGTCTTGACTCGAGCTTGGGAGTTCAGGCGCGCGTGTTCGAGCTCGTACAGCTCACGCACATGCTCGATCGAGGTATCGCTCTCCTTGGCGAGCGCTTCGATGGCTTGTTGCTGTTTGGCCGGATCACCTGCGGTATTTCGCAAGACGGTCATGATCCCTCCAGGGTATTGATTGACGGCGTGTTCATCGGCGGGGACGAATGTTAGCCGCAGTCGCGGCGGTTACCGTTAACTTTGCCACCCGCGCCCCATTTTGGTGCATGACCCCGATATGCTTTTTCTGTGGTGTCAGTCACTTGCGCCGCGTTGCTGGAGTCTCGCGGATAAGTTGTCACATTGTCGGAACGGGCGGATTGCGCAAGTCAAGCCATAAGTGCCCGATTGTAAGAATTTCCGATCCTGGGTCAGCAGCCTACGTTAGCCGGGGATTTAAGGCCGTCCCCGAATACCTACATTCCAAGTCAAGGTCCCGCGCCCGCGACCGATACATCGAGCTGAGCAGAACTGTATTCACACCTCGGAGTCGTTCGTGGGCTTGTCCAGACTCAGCATCAACGCGCGCCTGATCGTCGCCTTCGCGGTGGTGATCGCCATTCTGATCGCGCTCGTGGCGGTCGGCACCCTCAGCCAGAACAAGCAGGTCGAAGCCCAGCGCAGCAACATTCACACCTACGACGTCATCGAACAGGTCAACGCCCTGAGCGATGCGCTGGTCAACATGGAAACCGGCGCGCGCGGCTTCTTGCTGGCCGGCGTGGACACGTTCCTCGATCCCTTCAACAAAGGACGCGCGCAATTCGACGCTCACCTGGCGAAGGCTCGGGAACTGACCCGGGACGAGCGCGTGAAGCAGAAGCTCGATCGGCTGGACGCGGCTCGGCAGGCATGGCTGACGCAAGTGATCGAGCCGGCGATCGGTCTGCGACGCCGGGTGATCACGGGCGAGGCAACGATGTCGGACATCGTCGCGCTCGAGCGCGAAGCTCGCGGCAAGCGAGGCATGGACGAGATGCGCACGATCATCGAGGAGATCGATGAGATCGAGCAGACTCTTCTGCAGCAGCGTGCGGCAACCGCTGAAGATGCCCGGATGTTTGCCGTTTCGGTGCTGGTGGTCGGTGGCGCCCTCGCGGTCGTTCTGTCGATCGTGCTGGCCATCGCCATCGCCCGGAGTATCGTCAATCCGTTGCGCCAGGTGTTGCGGGCCACCGAAGACCTGCGCGCCGGCGACGGCGATCTCACTTATCAATTGCCGCCGATGAGCGCCGAGTTCGGCGACATCGCGCGCTCGCTGAACGGCTTCATCGACAAGCTCCATAACATCATCTCGACCACCAAGTCGCTGTCGGCGTCCATGTTGAGCGGCACGTTGCAGATCGCGCGTGGCAACGACGATCTGAATCAGCGTACGCAGGAGCAAGCGGCGGCGCTGGAAGAAACCGCGTCGAGCATGGAGCAGATGACGGCGACGGTGAAACAGAACGCCGACAATGCGCGTCAGGCCAATCAGCTCTCTATCGATGCGCGCTCGCATGCCGAGAAGGGCGGGCAGGTCGTGCAACGCGCGGTGGGCGCGATGGATGAGATCAACGCCTCCAGTCGCAAGATCGCGGACATCATCGGTGTCATCGACGAAATCGCGTTCCAGACCAACCTGCTCGCGTTGAACGCAGCCGTCGAAGCGGCGCGCGCCGGCGAACAGGGCCGTGGTTTCGCGGTGGTCGCGTCCGAAGTGCGCAGCCTCGCCCAGCGAAGTGCCAGCGCGGCCAAAGAGATCAAGGATCTGATCAAGGACTCGGTCGAGAAGGTGCGCGCCGGTTCCGAGCTGGTCGACGAATCCGGTCGCACGCTGACCGATATCATGGAGTCGGTGAAACGGGTCAGCGACATCGTCGCCGAGATCGCCGCCGCCAGCGAAGAGCAGGCCCAGGGCATCGATCAGGTCAACAACGCCGTTTCGACCATGGATTCCATGACTCAGCAGAACGCCGCGCTCGTCGAACAGGCGTCGGCTGCCAGCAAGTCACTCGAACAGCAGGGACAGGGGTTGGTCGCGCAGGTCGGTCAGTTCCGGACCGCCGACAATGTCACCTCGGAGGTGGCAGCTCCCGTCGTGACCGCGCGCCCGGTCGCCAAAGTCAAACCGATCAGCAAGCCGACGTCGAAGCCAAAGGCAGCCGCACGTGCACCGCGTGCTCCGGCACCGATGGCCAAGGCCAGCGGCGGCGATTGGCACGAATTCTAATCAAAGGATGGGCTGGTCGCCCGCGGTGGCGGCTGTTTCCGGCAGCGTGAAATAGAACGACGAGCCTTCGCCGACTTTGCTGTCCGTCCAGATTTTGCCGCCGTAACGCTGCACGATACGCGCGGCGGTCGCGAGCCCGATGCCGACGCCGGGAAACTCGGACAGGGTATGCATGCGGCGGAACGGCTCAAATAGATGCTGGGCGAAGTTCATATCGAACCCGACGCCGTTGTCCCGGACCGCGAACACCGGGCCGTCTTTCTCTTCTCTACGCGTGACCGTCACCGAAGGAATGTGGGTGCGCGTCGTATATTTCCAGGCATTGCCCAGCAGGTTGATCAGCAGGCTGCGCATCAGCCGTGGATCGGCGTAAATCGGTGCGCCGAAATCCATGTCGAGACGGACCCGGTGGTCGGGATATTGCTGCTGGAGCTCCTGAATCACTTCCGCCGCGACTTCGTTCAGATCGACGGGCCGGCGCGTCAGCTCGATCTTGGTCAGCTGAGCGAGCCCGAGCATGCCGTCGATGACATCGTTCATCCGTGTCACCGATGCTTCGATGCGTTCCATGTGATGACGAGCTTCCTGATCGGGATGTTGTTCGACCAGCGCGCGCAACAGGCCGCAATGGCCGGCCATCGCGTGCAGCGGTGCTCGCAGATCGTGTGCGGCCGAGGCCGTGAATTCCTCCAGGTCGCGGTTGGCGAAGGTCAGTTGCTGATTCATGGCTTGTAACTCCCGGGTGCGTTCCTCCACGCGCCGCTCGAGCGAAGCGGTGTGTCGTTCGATGTCCTCTCTGAGCAGCGCCTGTTGAAGCGCGATCGCCAGCTGGTCGGCGATGCTCTGCGCCGCCTGAACGTGCTCGTCGTTGAAACAGCGCGGGCGGGCGTCGATCAGCTCCAGCATGCCGAGCAGATGCTGTTCGCCCCGTAACGGCAGACCCATATAAGAAACGACGCCGGCCCGATGCAGCTCGGTGAACAGTGCCGTGTTCGAATCGGCGGCGCTCAAGTCGGGCGACAGAATGGGTTCACCGGAGCCGATGTGCCGTAACGCCTCTTCATAGCTCGCGACCGAAGGCACGCCAGAAGTGACATTGCTCGCCGAACTCGTGCCGGCCGCCAACAAGCGCTGCGCGGCGTAGTTGCGATCGAACACGATCACGCTGGCGCCGGCGCAAGGAACGATCCGCCGGAGATGATCGAGCGCCTTGCCGGCGATCTCACGGGTCGAGCGCATGCCGAGGATGGCACGATCCAGCTCCGCGACCGCTTCGACCCGGCGCAGATGAGCGAGCACGGCTTCGTCGCTGCGTCGGACGATATGAGAGTTCCACCAGATGAGAGTCGAGAACACCAGCATGTTGACGGCCGTCAACATCGCCAGCCCGATCTCGGCGTCGTAGTAGCCGCGCCGCTGCCCCTGCAACAGCAGCCAACCGACGAGACACGGCAGCAGAATGGCCGCCGGCAGCAGACGACGTGTCTCGGCGCCCGCCCGATCCGGCGCCATGATCTGGGTGGCCAGCACGAACCGCGGATGAACCGTCAGCACCGCTTGGGTGAGTAACACCAGACCGAGCGCTGTATGCAACGCCACCACGGAAAAGCCCGGCAGTGAATACAGCGAGGCCGCTTCATAGGCGTATCCCAGCACCATGATGAATGCACTCACCGCGATCAGTAGCACGATGACTTCCATCGCGAGCCACAGCCGGGTCAGCCGCGACGGCCAGGGCAGCATCGTGATTGCCAGCAAGCTGAAGCTGAGCGCGGAAATCGGCGACATGCGCCAGGGAAACACGCTGAGCCGATTCGGCGGATCGTGGGGCACCAGCAATCGATCGATGCCGACCGGCGCGTTGATCGCATAGTTGACCAGGGTGATGCCGGCCAGCAGAAGTAACAAAAGCGCGGCCGTCGGCTGAACGCGAATCAGCAGTCGGTTGAAGCTGCCGGCATCGGCGCGCGACTGCGCGATCAAACCTGCCAGAGACAACCCGCCGAGCACGAAACACAGCGCAGTGTTCGGTTTGAGCATGCCTACGCCGGGCAGCAGCCTGTGCAGACTGGGTATGGAGAGCCACCAGCCGATCAGTGCGACGCCGCCGACAACCACGCACAACGCCGCGATCGCGCGAGCGAACGGCATCAAGATCAGCGGCGGACCGGGTCGAACCGCCATGACGGCGGCCGGTAGCAAGGAGGAAACATTCTGTTTGTTGTTCAGGGGATCTCCTCGTCGCGCGCCTCGAGTCTCGATCGGCTTCGCTGCACCCTGGATTTTCCGAGAGTCTAAGCAGGCCGTCCGATGCCCGGAGTCCGCATCTATACGCATCTCCGCTTAAGGGCGGGGCATTTGTTTATTTGGCCGGTCGCGCCCTGCAGACGGAGTGTTGCTGACGTTGTATCCATCGACTGGAAGGAACGCAGCGTGATGATGTTTTATATGCTGCGCAAGCGCCCGAAGGCACAACCACGCAAGATTTTGCTGATTTGTTCTTGTGCCGCTCCGCTTTGAATCGAGGTCGTGCTGTGGCGCCAGCAGATCTGCACGAACAACGTGCAGATCCCGCGACGATACTCAACGAATCGCGGTTACGCGGTCCCGACACCGGACTGAATGATCATATGCATGCGGACCAGATGGGCGAGCGACTGCGCACCCATCTTGTCCATGATGTTGCCGCGATGGACCTCGACGGTGCGCTCGCTCAGTCCCAGGTCGAGCGCGATCACCTTGTTGGCGCGGCCGTCCACCACCAATTGCAGCACTTCCTTCTCGCGGGCGCTGAGCGTGAGGAAACGCGAGCGGATATCC
Organism: Pseudomonadota bacterium; assembly: GCA_023391815.1. GTDB lineage: Bacteria > Pseudomonadota > Gammaproteobacteria > Steroidobacterales > Steroidobacteraceae > Steroidobacter. The sequence continues at coordinate 382 of JAEWAF010000029.1, read as the reverse complement.
GCGTGCCGGCGAATACTCTCCCGATTCTGGGCATCCTTTTTGATGGCCGCGTTGACGCGCTCGATCAGGTCCTGGTGCCGGACCGGTTTCTCCAGGAAGTCGAACGCGCCCTCGCGCATGGCTTCCACGACCATGGGAATGTCGGCGTGGTTGGTGATCAGAATCACCGGCAGGATGGAGCCGCTGCGATTCAGGTGACGTTGCAGCTCCAGGCCGGTCATTTCCGGCAGGCGCACGTCCAGGATCAGCGTGCCCGGCCTGGAATGATCCAGCTTCTCCAGGAACTGCGAGGGTCGACTGTAAGAAAGGGCGACATGATTGGCGGCTTGCACCACCGCTGAGAGCACATCGCGGACCTCGTCGTCGTCGTCCAGAATATGGA
>JAEWAF010000130.1 GCA_023391815.1 Pseudomonadota bacterium | reverse complement strand
TTTCCCCCACCCGGGCGCCCCCCACCGCCCCCCCCCGCCTGCGATACCCCGACGATCCCACCCGACTGCCGTTCAAACAGCCGTCGATAGTGACCATGCGATCGGCGCAGCAACGCGTCGTGGGAACCTTCCTCGACGATCCGGCCGTGCTCGAACACCAGGATGCGATCCATCGCTCGCACCGTCGACAGCCGATGCGCGATGACGATGGACGTGCGACCCGACATCAAGCGATCCATGGCTTGCTGAATCAGCGCCTCCGATTCCGAGTCGAGGCTCGACGTGGCCTCGTCCAGAATCAGAATCGGCGCATTCGCGAGGAACGCCCGAGCCAGCGCGACACGCTGCCGCTCACCGCCGGACAGCTTCACGCCGCGCTCACCGACCAGCGTTTGATAACCCCGCGGCAGGCGCACGATGAAGTCATGAGCATTCGCCAATCGAGCAGCCCGCTCGATGTCTTCCATCGTCGCATCCGGCCGCGCGTACGAAATGTTCTCGGCGAGGCTGCGATGAAACAGGATGGGCTCCTGCTGCACGATCGCGATCTGCGAGCGCAACGACTCCTGCGTGGCGTGCGAAACATCCTGCCCGTCGATCAGCACGCGACCTTCGGTCACGTCGTACAACCGCTGGATCAGCTTCACGAACGTGGTCTTGCCCGAGCCCGAATGCCCGACCAGGCCGATGCGCTCGCCCGGCGCGATCCGCACGTTCAGATCGCGATACAAAGGCGTGTGCTGACCGGCGTAACAGAACGTCACATGATCGAATCGCACTTCGCCCGCTTCAATGCGCAGCGGCCGGGCGCCCGGTGAATCCGCTACGCCCATGGGCTCGGCATGCAGCTGAACCATTTCTTCCATTTCGTTCACGGAGCGCTGCAAGTGATGCACGTGCTGACCGATGTCGCGCAGATAGCCATGCACCACGAAGTACGTCGTCAACACGTAGGTGATCTCACCCGGCGTGGCCCGTCCCTGCCACCACAACCACAACGCAGTGCCTGTGACAGCCGAGCGAACGAACCAAAGGAGCGCGAGCTGTCCCGTGCCGCTCCACGTATGAAGCATCCACGTGCGATGCGTACGGCGCGACCATTTGTTGACGACGCGACTGAGCCGCGCATCCTCACGCGCTTCGGCGCCGAACGACTTCACCACCGCATTCGCACCGAGCGCGTCGGCAAGCACGCCGCCCATCCGTGTGTCTTGAGCGTTGGATAGACGCGAGGCCGGCGCGATGAGACGAGTCGCGAGCGTCACGGTCAACAACACGTATGCGATGGAGCCAAGCGCCATCACGAGCCCCATGACCGGCCAACGCTGACCGAGCAGCAGCACCGTTCCAACGAGCACGACCAATGAGGGCAACAGCGCGAGCAGCAGCACGTCGTTGATCATGTCGAGCGCCCACATGCCGCGCGTGATCTTTCGCACGATGGAGCCGGCGAAACTATTGTTGTGCCAGTCCGTCGAGAACCGTTGCACGCGATGAAACGCACCTTGCGCGACTTTGCGCATCATGCCGAGCGTGAGCGGCACGATCGACCACCAGGCCAGGTGCCGGAGCACCACCATGGTCAACCCCAACCCCATCATCACGAGGAAAGCATTCAGCGCCACGTCGGCGAACTCGCGCCCCTGCGCGAGCGCGTCGACCAGGCGGCCGGCGTAGACCGGCACGATCACTTCAGTGACCGTCGCCAGCATCATGGCGCCAGCCACGACGAACACGAGCCACTTACGCTCGGCCCAGTGGCGGAGCGTGAAAACAAGCACATTACAGAGGACCTGCGAGCCCTCGACGCGAGATTTGACCATGATGAGCGAAGCGCGTTACCGCGCTGTCCTTGCGAAGCCGATTGAACCTGGGAAGGCGGCGAACACCCCGATCTGGGGTCGAGCCGCGGTTTTTCTACCGGGAGCCCGGAATTACCGGGTACGCACCGGCGGGAGGTGCATGGTGGATGGATTCATCGGTGCCCTCCTTGCTTCGCTACGGGCCAATGAGGAGAGCGCGCATTGAATCATTGTTGATTGTTTTCAGCAAGCGCCAATTCCGGCGCTCTGCATACATTCGAGGTCACATCGCCAGCGGCGGCACCCCAATCAGCACCCTGTGCGCCCAGAAGACGAAGATCACGTACAGCGCAAGGCCGCCGACCATGGCGATGACATCGTTGTATTTACCGGGCGGCGGGCCCGGCACCGGCCGAACGACCGCACGACGCTTCACCGAAATGCGGTCGGCCACCGCCCAGAGAAGAAAGCTGCCGAACAGCAGCACATCGGCGAGCATGCCGTTCGCGAGTAGATGCGCGAACGCCCATAACTTCACCGAAGCCAGCATCGGATGTTTGACCGCCGCCTTGATGCGACCGGGCAGATAAGCGGCAAGCAACAACGGGAACACAGGCAGCATCAACAGCAATGTGAGATGCCGCATCCACAGCGGCGGCGCATAGATCAGGATCGGATGTTGGCGGGCGACGCCGTAACCCCAAACCAGCAGCACGAAGCCAATGATCGACAGCAGCGAATAAATGCCCTTGTAAGGCTTCTCGCCGAGGCGCGCGACCGCATTGCCCCGAAAGGTCGGCGAGAAAATCTCGACCGAGTGCACACCGAGGAAGATCACCAGCCCCAGGATCAGATAAAGCATCGCGGCTCCTAGCTTCGGGAACTACTTGTGCGCGGCGTTACGGATCGATTGCAACGTAGTGTTCGGCGTGATCGCTTCCGGATCAATGCGGACTTCGATCAAGGCCGGCTTGCCGGCGTGCAGCGCGCGCTCCAGCGCCGGCCCGAATTGCTCCGTGGTCTCCACCAATTCGCCATGAGCGCCAAATGCGAGCGCGAACGCCCGGAAATCCGGATTCACGAGCGATGTGCCATACACGCGAGCCGGATACTCACGCTCCTGGTGCATGCGGATGGTGCCGTACATATTGTTGTTGACGACGATGATGATGACATTGAGCTGGTACTGGACCGCGGTCGCCAGTTCCTGGCCTGTCATGAGAAAGCATCCATCGCCCGCGAATGTGATCACGGTGCGCTTCGGATACAGAGCCTTCGCCGAAATACCGGCCGGCACGCCGTAACCCATCGCGCCCGATGCCGGCGCCAGCTGCGTCCTGAAGCCGCGATAGCGATGGAACCGATGCGCCCAGGTCGTGTAGTTGCCCGCGCCATTGGTGACGATGACATCGGGCGGCAGCACGCGGTCCATGTGCTGAATCACATCCCACATCTGCACCTTGCCCGGGATCTCCTTGCGCGCCTGCCACGCTCGATACTCGGCGTTTGCCGCCACGACCTGCGCCTTCGCGTCCTCGCGCGTGACTCGAGGCAGCTTTTCCAGCGCTCGAGCCATCGCAGGCATGGACGCGTTGATCATCAGGTCGGCGTGATAGAACCGACCGAGCTCGTTCGCTTCCGGATAGATATGAACCAGTCGCTGTGTCGGAACCGGCCCGGCGATCAAGCCGTAACCGCTGGTGGTGATTTCGCCGAGACGGGCACCGAGTACGATCAGCAGATCCGACGCCTTGACCCGCTCGGCCAGTTTTGGATTGATGCCGATGCCGACATCGCCGGCGTAGTTGGGATGGACGTTGTCGAACAGATCCTGCGAGCGAAACTCACATCCGACCGCGATGTGCTGGGTCTCGGCGAAGCGTTGCAACTGCGTGCAAGCCTCCTGATCCCAACCACTGCCACCCAGCAACAGGAACGGCCGCTGCGCCTCGCCGAGCATCTGACTGAACGTGCTCAGCGCCTCCGGTGAAGGAGCAGACTCGACTCGCTGCCACGGCCGAGCATCGCCAACGGCCGCTGTACCGGACAACACATCTTCCGGGAGCGCGAGCACGACGGGCCCCATGCGACCACTGGTTGCAACTTGGTAAGCACGGGCGATGAACTCGGGAATGCGATCGGTGCGATCGATCTGCGCGACCCACTTCGACATCGGCCCGAACATGCGCCGGTAATCGATCTCTTGAAAGGCTTCGCGCTCGATGAAGTCGGTGCCCACCTGACCGATCAGCAGGATCATGGGCGTCGAATCCTGAAACGCGGTGTGCACGCCGATGGAAGCGTTAGTCGCACCGGGCCCGCGAGTCACCAGACAGATGCCGGGCTTGCCGGTCAGCTTGCCGTACGCTTCGGCCATGTTGGCCGCGCCGTTTTCATGACGACAGGTGATGAGACGAATCCGATCGCGCACGGTATACAGCGCATCGAGCACCGGCAGATAACTTTCGCCGGGGACACAAAAAGCAAGCTCGGCTCCATGCGTGAGCAATTGATCGACGATGAGTTGTCCGCCGGTGCGGACAGGAGGGCTGGCGCTGGAAGTCATGGCGTGCGTTCACCGATCCGGGTCTTGGCCAGACCGGGGCTGGCTGGAGAGGCGCCAATCTTAACGCGAGGCGTGCGTTATGTTACCGGCTGCTGATAGCGAGCCTGAGCGCGTCCGCCAGCCCGGCGTCATCGACGTGCCCGACCGTGCGCTCCGCGGCCTGGAGGACCTGCGGATCGGCATTACCCATCGCGAGGGGATGACCGACGACACGCAACGCCGACAAGTCGTTACCCGAGTCGCCGATATACATAACATCTCGCAGGTCGACGCGATACGCAGCGGCGATCTCTTTCATGGCGGTCCCCTTGCTCACGCCGTGCCGGGTCAAGCCGACGAAGCGGACGTCGGGCATGAGCGGTGAAGTGGATTCGGCCATTTCCAGATCGGACGGCGCGACGATCTTCTTCGCCTCGTCCGGTGAGACCAGCCACTGCGCGCGCACGAGCGGCGGCGACAATGTTTCATACGGCCGCGGCTTGAATGGCAGACCGAGCAGCTCGGCGTGCTCTTTCGCCCAGGCGGCTTCGCTCTCGACCACGTAGTCGTCATCACCATACAACTCGAGCACGCGACCGGTCTCGCGCGCGTGCGAGATCAAACCGCGAACGGAGCCTTCGGGAAGCGGTGTGGAGCGCGATTGATGAGTGGCCAGATTGACGACGCTGGCGCCGTTTTGAAAGATGTGCCAGCCGTCGTCGTCGAGACGACGCGCATACTCGGCAGCGAGACCGAACGCGGGCCGCCCCGAGCACAATGCGAGATGGATGCCTTTAGCACGCGCCTGCGCGGCGAGCTCCCAAATGATATCTGGCACTTTGCCGGAGCTGCCCACCAGCGTGCCATCGACATCGATACCAATCAGAGCGATCAACGGTTTCTTCCCGACGCGGATACTGCTCACGCCATAGTAGCGTGACCTGCCGCCGCGAGCGAAAAACCCCGCGTCAGATTCGGCTCACTCGCGACGATCCCCGACACCCATCAGCGCCAGACCTTGGGCCACCGAGGAGAACTCGTCGCCGCCGACCAGCTTGTCCGCACCGAACTTCTTCGCGAACAACTGGCGGACCGCGGGCACCAAGGCCGTGCCGCCCGTCATGAACACGCGAGTGAGATTCGCCGGATTCACACCGGCGACGCGCACCGCCTCATCGGCGGTCGCTTCGATGCGGGACAAATCATCGGCGATCCACTGCTCGAACTCGGCGCGCGCGACCGTGCGATCGATCTCGATGGGGCCGGCCTTGAAGTTCAGCTTCGCGCTGTCCCGACTCGTGAGCGACTGCTTCACGCGCGACACCGCTTGAAACAATGTGAAGCCTTCCTCGTTGCGAATGACGTGCACCAGTCCTTCGAACGCTTCCTGATCCACCGCCGTGCGCAGAATGTCGGTGATGTGTCGCAATGTCTGCCGGTTGTTCATCATCGACAGCTGGTGCCAGCTGGCGAAGTTCGCGTAGATCCACAACGGAATCGGCAGCTTCTTGGATTCCGGCTGGAACTGCGAGCCCATGCCAAGCGCCGGGCACACCGCGTTGTAAACGATTTGATAATCGAAACGATCGCCGGCAATGCCGATACCGGTCTGCGCCAGCGGCGTGAGCTTCGGCTGCGCGCCTTCGGCATTGACTTCGACGATCGAGAAGTCGCTGGTGCCGCCACCGAGATCGGCGACGAGCACCAGATGCCGTCCCCGTGCCCGACTTGCGAAAGCGTACGCCGCCGCTTCCGGTTCCGTTCCGATTCGGTCCGCCTCGCGACCCGCCAAAGCGAACGCCGCCTTCAATCGGGTCTGCGCGAGCTCGTCGTCCGGCGATGCGCCCGCGAATTGGATGGGCCGGCCGATGACGAGCGGCGCCTGCTTCAGCAGTTCGCGCGCGCCGGTCGCGTCATACAGATGCTGAAGCAACGTTCCGATCAAGGACTCCAGCGTGTAGGTGTGAGTGAACACCTTCGTGTCCACGAACGCGCGGCTGCCCAGAAAGGACTTCATCGATTGCACCAGTCGCGCCGGCCCCGTCCGTGAAATGTAGTCGGCGATCGCATCCGCACCAGCACTACTGATAGGACGATCCCGCGGATTGGGCTCCGCCGGCCGGAAACACAGAATCGACGGCAGCGCCGTGCCCTCACCCATCCGCGAGGAAACTTTGAGCACAGCGGAGCCGAGATCCGCGCCCACCATGGCAATAACGGTATTGCTGGTGCCGAAATCGACACCAATGGAAATGGGCTGCATGGGAGGTTGCCGCGGCAGAGGGCCGGCCATTGTAGCAGCTCGTTGCCGAGGTTGAGCTGGCCGACCTCGGACGGCACACTCAGGCGATGGATGAATGGGTCGTCAATGCATTGAAACGCTGGCCAAACGTGCCGGCATTATTCGGCTGGCTCGGGCTGGACCGGCGCGGCCGCTGGCTCGTGCAAGGCGAGACCATCAGTCATCCACGCATCGTCGAAGTCATCAATCGCAACTACGCGGCGGACGAGCACGGTCGTTGGTATTTTCAGAACGGCCCGCAGCGGGGCTACATGCAGCTCGAATCGACGCCGCTCATTCTGTACGTCTCAGACGATGGCGAACGCCTGGTCACTCACACCGGCCTCGCGATCGAACAGCTTCGCGAGGCACATATAGATGAAGAAGGCTCGCTCGTGATCGTCACCGAGCATGGCCCCGGCGAGTTGCGCGGCACCGATCTGCAATGGGCACTGGATCGGCTGTCCATCGACGGCAGTCTCGTGGACGAAGATTCGCTCGCCGCCGCGCTCGAACTGCCTTCTCGATCTGATACCGGCATCGTGCTCAGCAGCGGCGCCTCTCAATTGTCACTGCAACGCCTGGACTTCGCGCAAGCACCGTCCGTCCTGAGATTCGAGCGCGTGCCCGCGCCACGCGATGGAGAGAAAGTCTCGACGCGAGCGATGGATTGATTTCATCGCCCGGGGCGCGGCCCGTCCTTCGCGTACTCTTCCACCAGCTTCGCGTAATCCTCGAACGGCGGAAACCCTTCGTAGCTGTATTTCGCGCCGGTGGTCGCAGACGGCAGCCGCGTTTGCGTCCAGGTTTCGATGAAAGGCTCGACCCACGACGCATCGTCGAACAGTGTCGGCCGCACGTTCACGAAGTGATCCAGTCCTTCCGGCCGCGTGAACATCCAGCTCTTGCAGTGAGGACAGAAATAGTGACGCGACGGGCCGTGCAACCCGCCGATGACAGGCTCGCCTCGCGTGACCGCGAAGCCGTCAGTGGGAATGGCCGCGCTTAGCGAATAGGCGCTCGCGCTCATGCGCTGACAGCCCCGGCAATGACACGCCATGGTCAGCAATGGCGCCGCGCTGACTCGAAACCGCACCTGCCCGCAGCGGCAGCCGCCCTCCCAAGGAAGTTTCCAATCGCTCATGATTCATTCCCGTTTGGTTGCCACCGCGACTGTACGGCAGTGCCGCCACCAAGCATAACGTCGTCCGTCCTCGAGCTGCTGAATCCAATCAGACGGTGATTTCGATTCGATTGCCATCGGGATCGAGCACCACGCTTTCGTAGTAGCCGTCGCCGGTGCGCCGTGGGCCGTCGAGCACCGGATAGCCATCCGCTTGCAAGCGCCGGGTGAGTGCATCGACGCGCTCTTCGGAGCCCACCGACATGGCGAAGTGCGTCAGCCCCATGCGCTGCGCTCCCGGCGCGATGACGACCGGCGCTAGCGTCGTGGTCTTCATGAACTCCAGCCGCGCGCCGTCGCCGAAGCTGAGGAAAACGGATTCGAAGCCTTTGGCGGCATTGCGGTAGCCGCTGCCCGCGACAGCGTCGAAATACGTGACGTAAAAATTCCTGACACGCGTGAGGTCGTCGGTCCAGAGAGCAAGATGTTCGATGCGCATGAGTGTCGAAATCGAAGACAGGAGCAAGCATGGACTCGGATCGAGTTGGAAAGTTTCCCGTCACTTTCGCGCCAGTGTCAGCAACGCTTACAGCCGCTCCCATCGCTTTGTGACTTGCATCCATTTTCGCGCGCTTCGTGATGTGCTCCGATGGATCCACGCAGACGCGGCGAACGTTGGTCGGCGGCACCGGAAAAACGGGCGCAAATGTGTAAGAGAATCGGACACATGAGCTCGAGCGAGTGCCGCCAGGATTAACAATCGTTCATCCGAACATCGCACGCGACCTGGCAGACGAAACTAGTGTTAGAAAACGAATCCCGCGATCGATGTCGGTCGCGGGCGGCAAACGAAACAGAGATAAGGACCAAACATGGCACGGGGCATTGGCGGAATCGGGCACACCCTACTGAGTCTTTCGGTGTTGGCGGTGCTGACGGGTTGCGGTGGCGGTCCGGGCGTCACGCAAAATGCGATGCCTTCGGGTTCTTCCGGCCCCTCCGGCACTGGCCCGAGCGGCGGTAACGCCAATCCCGGTCCGACCGCGCCGGGCACCACCAACCCGGGCGGCACGAATCCCGGCACGACCACGCCGCCTCCGGTCAACGAGGCGATCGGCGATCCCGCCACGGCGACCGCGAACGCGTCCGTGCTGACCACCACTCGCACCGATACTTATAACCTCAACGCTGTCGCGCTCGGCTCGAGCGGTTGGCGCCCGACCGCGCTGCTGGAACACGACACTCGCTACGATGTGAGTGGCGGCGCCAGCAGCCCGCACGTGGCATTCGACGCCGCCGGCAACGCGTTCGCCGTGTGGGCGCTCGGCGATATCTTCGTGAGCCGCTACACCGCGAGCACCGCGACGTGGTCGACGCCGATGGTCCTGGACGAAGGCATCGATCAGGCTCATCAGCCGCGCATCGCCATCGACCGTCAGACCGGCAACGCCGTCGTGACCTACACTCAGAGCGACGGTGTCGCCGAGTCGATGTACGTCACTCGTTACAACGCGGCGACCAGCGCGTGGAGCGCTCCGCAGCTGCTGGAGAACACCAACAACGCGGTCGACGGCGCGCAGGAGAATTCGGCCGTCGCCGTCAACGGCTCGCATGCGGCCGCCGCATGGCGCCAGTCCGATGGCACGAACGTCAACGTGTATCTGTCGCGGCTGGAGAACGGCATCTGGACCGTGCCGGCCCTCATCGACACCGCCGTCGATCCGGCTCTGCATCCCGACGTCGTCGTCGATTCGAACGGCAATGTGACTGTCGCCTGGCGTCAGCGCGACCCGCTCAACGGCTACCGCATCAACGTCCGCCGCTGGGACAACGTCACTCAGACTCTCGGTGCCGTGATGCCGATGAACGGCGCCGGCGATCGTCAGCATCGCCTGGGTGTGGATGGTGCCGGCAACGTTTTCTTGATCTGGCGCAATGGCGGCGTGTTCCTGCGTCGCTTCGACGTGACGACCGGTCAGTGGAGCGCGCAGACCGACCTCAGCGCCGGCGTCGGCGGCACCGTGGACGCCGAGTTGTCGGTGGACCCGGCTGGTAATGCCATGGTGGCCTGGGCTGAGAACGACGCTGGCGTCCTCTCCATGTACGCGCGCCGTTACAACGCGGCCACCGGAACCTGGGGCAATGCCGAGCTGCTCGAGCACAGCAATGTGCCGTTGAACCCGGACATCTATCCGACCGTCGCGATGAACGGCAACGAAGCTGTCGTGGCCTGGGTGCATGACAACGGCCACAACGATGTTTACGGCATCAAGATGACCGAAGGCGTTTGGGGCCAGGTCACGCTCCTCGAGACCCGCGAGGAAGCGACCCGGGAACTCACCTCCGCCATCAACCCCGCCGGCAACGCCGCGGTGTTGTGGGCGCAGGCGGACGGTGCGCAACCGTCGATCTACCAGGCCATGTTCCAGACCTCGAACTTCATCGTGCCGGCTGGTGCGACCTGGCAGTCCATTGCCAACACGCTCTACGGCGTGAACAACCCCGAGGCTGGCCTCGCGTTGCAGACCGCGATGGGTGGCGGCGCGTTGACCACGGGCGCGATCCTGAGCGGCTTCCCCGCCACGTTGACCGTGACGACGAGCATCCCGGGCTACTACACCGTGCTGTCCACCGACACCTGGGCGCACGTCGCGCAGCGCGTGTACGGCGTGACCGATGCGGCCGCGATCGCCCGGTTGCAGCAGCTGTTGGGCACCACCACGCTGACCACCGGTCAGCACCTGGTCGTGCCGACCTCCTTCACGTACACCACTTCCGCCAACTTCCGCGCGCCGCTGGATTGGACTCGAGTCAACACGACTGCGATCACCTATCACCAGCTCAACAACAGCGTTTTGACGGTGCCGCTGACCAACTGGACGACTCAGCAACTGCTGGAAACCAGCCCGGTCGAAGCTTTCGAGCCGAAGATTGCCTTCGACAGCGCGGGCAATGGCATCGCTGTGTGGCTGCAGGGCGGCGACGTGGTGATGAGCCGTTACACGGTCGGCAACGGCCAGTGGTCGACGGCGACGGTGCTCGATGCAAATCCGAACCCGGCCTATTCGCCGCGCGTCACCGTCGAGCGTACGTCGGGCAACGCGTTCGTCTCCTGGTCGCAGAGCGACGGCGCGGCTGTCTCCATGTATGTGAGCAGCTTCACCGCCAGCAACAACAGCTGGAGCGTGGCGCAGTTGCTCGAGACCAATAACCTTGCCGTCACGAATTCGGGCGAGGGCACCGCGAGCGCGAGCAATGGCGAGCACGCTGTTGTCACGTGGCTGCAGACCGACGGTTCGGCGAACCATCTGTATATGTCGCGTCTCGTCGCCGGCACGTGGACCGCGCCGGTGCGCGTCGACACCATCAACGCGTACGGCGTCGGCGATCATCCTGAAGTCAAGGTCGACGGCAGCGGCAACGTGGTCGTCGTATGGCGTCAGCGCGATCCGAACGATGGCTCCTTCCGCATCTTCGCGCGTCGTTGGGATAACAACACGCAGTCGTTCGGTGCAATCGTTGGCCTGAACGGCCCCGGTGATCGTCATCCGCGCCTGGGCATGGATGCGGCCGGCAATGCCATCGCGATCTGGCGCGGCGGCGCCGTGTACGCACGTCGTTACGACGTGACTACCGGCGTGTGGAGCCCACAGTTCCAGGTCAGTGGCGCCGGCAGCGCAGGCACCAACGGCGAAATCGCGGTCGACACCAACGGCGATGCGCTGGTCACCTGGGTCGAGTCCGACAGCACGGGCAACTCGCAGTACGCACGTCGCTTCAACGCGTCGACTGGTACGTGGGACGCCGGTGTCGCGCTGGAAACCAGCAGCGAACCTGTCGACCTGTACCTCGAGACGACAGTGGCGTTCGTGAACGGTAACGGTGTGGTTGCCTGGTCTCAGAGCAACGGAGACATGTACGCCGCTCGCACGAGCAACGGCGTGTGGGGCGCGGCGACGCGTGTAGAGAATCGTTCGGAGGCCGCGCAGATGGCGGTTGCGGCGATGGATGCCAATAGCAACGCCACGCTGGTCTGGATCCAGGCCGACGGTGTCCGCCGCTCGATCTACTCGGCTCGCTCGAGCGCCACGCCGTATTACCTCGTGCCGGCCGGCGCGACCTGGCAGTCGCTCGCCAGCACGCTGTACGGCATCGACTCGGTGCCTGCCGCGACGGCGCTGCAGACCGCGATGTCGAATGTGACGCTGACGACCGGTCTGCACCTGCAGCCGCTGCCGACGACGCTGACCGTGACGCCGCCGACGCCGACGAACTACGTCGTGCAGACCGGTGACACGTGGCAGAGCATCACGCTGGCGCTGTACGGCACGAACCGTAGCGAAGCTGCGACGGCGCTGTGGGACTACCTCGGCCGTCCGACGCTGACGGTGGGCGCGCAGTTGCTGATCCCGGCGGAGCTGAGCTACACGATCGTCGAATAACTCACGTTTGAGGGCGAACCGGAACGGGCCCTGTCGCGAGACGGGGCCCTTTCTTTTTGTATCGACCTCTCGGGGATCAAGTCTCGTTGAACATCGCGGTGTAGCGCCGCTGCATTTCCTCGACGGTCACATCCTCGATGTGGCCGCCGAGCAGCCATTCGTGACCGAACGGATCGCGCACCGTGCCGGAACGCTCGCCATAAAAATGATTCTGCAACGGGCGCACGACAGTGGCTCCCGCCGCGACGGCCTGCCCGAACAACCGATCCACGTCGCTGGCATGAATATGGATCGAGACGCTGGTGCCGCCGATCGTGCGCGGCCCGCGAATGCCGTACTCAGGATATTCATCGGACAGCATGAGAGTCACCGGCCCGATCTTCACCTCGGCGTGCCCGACTCTGCCGCTGGGCTCGACCAGTCGAAACAATTCCTTGGCGCCGAACGCGCGCGCATAGAAATCGATGGCCGCTTTGGTGTCGTGCAGCCGCAAGTAGGGATACACGTCGTGAATCGTCTGTTCGCTCATCGCCGCTCCTGCTTCGCGAGGGAGGTCTCGCGCCGGAGCATAGTGTCCATGCTCACGAGCGCGCGAGTCTTGAAGCTTTTTTACCTGGCCGGACCACGTGATGATGCTCGCTATTCGCGGCGGGCGGACAGTAGGCGGATGGCGCGACGCCGGCGAGCTCACGGAATTCTCGAGAGAAATGCGCCTGATCCGCGTAGCCCGCGGCCGATGCCACATCGGCGAGGCGGGCGCCGCCATCGCCCAGCTCTCGCGCCAGCCGGGCCAGCGCGTACGAAAAACGCTGGACCCGATAGAAGTGCTTCGGCGTGAGCCCGACCGTCGAATGAAACAACTCGATGAAGTGTCGCGGGCTGTAACCGGTACGTTGTTGAATCTGGTCCACGCGAGGCGAACCGGAATCGACGCGTAAAGCGTACGCGATGGCGGGATGAATCAACAACGGCCGCCGGATTCTCGCGATCAGCTCGGCTTCGAGCGCACGACAGACATCCATGGGCTCCCGGATCGCGGCCAGCCGTTCCTGCAACTCCAGTCCGCGATAGCCCCACAGCTCCTCGATGGAAACATGACGATCGCGCAACTCATCCAGCGGCACGCCAACCAGTTCAGCCGCCATTCCAACACGAAAGGACGCGCCCACCACCCTGCCCGGCGGCTTCGGTCCGGCGATGTAATAACGGGACTGCGGGCCATGAATCACGCCCCGGTTCCACGAGTGCCATTGCGCTCTGTCATCCGGCGCGGCCCATTGAATGACGGAATCGTGTAAAGGAATCACCAGCTGCGCCTTTCCCGAAGGCAGCATGTGTTCCAGGGTCGACGATCGCTCGTGACGCTGGCTCAGCCAGATGCAGTCGATCGCGAGCTCCAGCGGAGGGGCGGGAGAGTATCGGATCATCTTGCTCGCCCTCCTGAATCTGTTGCTGACGAAACGACCAAGTTGTATTTATACTCCGCAACACCAGCCCCGGGGAATCCGCCCGGCGCTTCTCCCCTTGCCACTTTCCAGATGACGTCCAGCGGCGGCGATCCGTCGCCGTTGTGTTTCGGTATGCGAAGACATCCTGTGTTTTTGATCGTGGTGCTCGGCTTCCTGAATGCGCTGACACCGTTCACCATCGACCTGTATCTACCGGCGTTCCCGCAGATCGCGGCCGATCTCGGCGTCGCCGTGTCGCGCATGTCGCTCAGCGTGTCCGTGTACTTCATCGGTTTCGCGCTGGGTCAGGTGATTTACGGCCCGCTGCTCGATCGCTTCGGCCGGCAGCGTCCGATTTACGGCGGCCTCGCGCTCTATGTGCTCGCCACCTTCGGCTGCATGACCACGACGTCGTTCGAAGGCTTGCTGGTGTACCGATTCATTTCGGCGCTCGGTGGCAGCGCCGCGTCGGTCGGTGCCATCACCCTCGTTCGCGATCATGTGCCTGCGGAGAAAGCCGCTCGCGCGTTCGCTACGCTCATGCTCGTGTTGAGTGTGTCGCCACTGCTCGCTCCGAGCATCGGTAGTTTGATCGCAACGGTCGCGGGCTGGCGCGTGATCTTCGCGGCGCTGGCCGTGCTCGCGATCGCCAATCTCGCGCTGGTGGTCTTCGTGATTCCTCGCACCTACACGCCGGACCCGTCGGTGAGCTTGCGACTCGCGCCGATTCTTAGAACGTTTCGTGACGCGCTCGCGCAGCCTCAGTTCAGAACATATACGCTCGCGGGCTCATTATCCTTCGCCGGATTGTTTGTGTTCGTCTCGGGCTCGCCGGCGGTATTCATGGACGGCTTCGGCGTCGGGCCCGGCGGCTTCGGTGCGATCTTCGCCATCCTGGCCGGCGGCATGATTCTCGGCGGCCAGTTGAATCATCTGCTGTTGAGACATTTCGCGAGCGAGCAGGTGTTTCGGCGCGCCTTGTCCATTCAAGTCATCGGCGGCGTCACGTTCCTGGTGCTGTCGTTGACGCTGGATCTCGGCAAGTGGTCGACTGTGGCGCTGCTGTTCGTGTTCCTGCACTGCGCCGGCATCACGTATCCGAATGCAGCGGCGCTGGCGCTGAAGCCCTTCACCAAAAACATCGGCAGCGCGTCGTCGCTGCTGGGCTTTATCCAGCTCGGCATGGGCTCGATCGCCGCCGCGCTGGTCGGTGTGCTGGAACTGACCGGCCCGTTGCCCATGGCGTTCGTCATGGCCACCTGCTCCGCCGCGGGCTGGATCGTTCTGACCTCGGCGCGTCAATTGAGAGCTGAACAAACGTCGGCGTAACCCTCACCGAGGCGTCGTCCTACTCGGAATTCCCAGAATGCAGGCGGGTGGCCCCTGGTTATTCTGCCGCTCATGTGGACCCGCCCGCTTCGTCTTTTGCTCGTTGCGCTGTGCGCGCTCAATTGGATCGCACATGCAGCTGAAGCACCGGTAGAGTTCGACACGACTGGCGGTGACGCGTGGACCTTTGAAAAGCAGGTCGAAGGCCGAGTCGATCCTTCAGCGTGCGACAAAGTTGTGCTTGACGGCCCGGCCGGATCCTCGGTCGCAGCCATCGACGATCACCGCTTCTGGGCTTCAGTTCCTCTTCGCAGCGGCGAGAACGAAATTCGCGCACGCTGTACTCGTCATGGTCGTGAGATTTCACGATCTCCCGCGCAACGCTGGCTGACCCGCATCGCGGACCGGCCGCGAGCCTGGATTCGCACCCGCGTCGACGGTCACCACGTTCTGATGGACGCTCGTGGCAGCGAGCGGGCTGCGGGCATCGCTGCACCCATCGAACGTTATGAGTGGCGAGCGCGACAGGGCAATGCCGCGCCGTTGCTTCTCACCTCCGACGCTCTTCTGGATACAACGCCCGCCTCGACGGCCGCAATCGAGATCAAGGCGCCAGATTCGGACGGCGAGTACTACGTCACCTTGCGAATCACGGACGCGCTCGGTCGCAGCGACGAAAGCACTGCTGTCTTCAAGGTCGTGGACGGAACGCCCAAGGAAGTCGACCTCGATCACGATCACCCTGCCTGGATTTCACCCAGTGTTCTGTATGGAGTGGCACCATTCGCCTTCGGTCACGACGGCTACGATGATGTCCGCAAACGCCTGCCGGAGATCGCGGCGCTGGGCGTCGGCGCGATCTGGTTATCGCCGGTGACCGGGGCGCCGAAAGACGACTTCGGCTACGCCGTCACCGACCATTTCACATCCCGCATCGAGTTCGGCACGGCTCTGCAATTGAAAGCGCTGATTGCAGCGGCACATGCGCAGGGCCTGCGCGTGCTCATCGACTTCGTTCCGAATCATCTGGCGATAAGCCATCCCTACTACCTCGATGCGCTTCGTCGGGGACCGCGCTCACCTTACTTCGACTGGTTCGAGCGCGACGCGCAGGGCCGGATGACGAACTACTTCGACTGGTCGCACCTGAAGAATCTCGAGTACGACAACCCGGAAGTCCAGCGCTACATGATCGAGGCGTTCAGCTACTGGCTGCGAGAGTTCCATGTCGACGGCTTCCGTGTGGATGTGAGCTGGGGCGTGCGCGAACGTGCGCCGGAGTTCTGGCCACGCTGGCGGAAAGAGTTGAAGCGCATCGATCCGGACGTGCTGCTGATCGCCGAGGCATCGGCGCTCGACGGCTACTATTTCCAGCACGGCTTCGATGCGGCCTATGACTGGACGAAGAAGCTCGGCGAATGGGCGTGGAGCGAATCATTCGCGGGCGCGACGCCGGATCTCGCCAAGTTGCGCGCGGCGCTGCTGAAGAGCACCCGAGATCTTCCTGAGCCGGGAATCGTGTTGCGTTTCCTGAATAACAACGACACAGGCGCGCGATTCATCACTCGTCACGGCCCGCGCCTCACTCGAGTCGCCGCAACCCTGCTGCTCACGCTGCCGGGCTTGCCACTCATCTATAACGGCGACGAAGTCGGCGCGGAATTCGAGCCCTACGAAGAACAACCACTCTCGTGGGAAGATCGGTACGACCTGCGCAGCGACTACACCAGACTCGTGCGGCTGCGAAGAGACATCCCAGCACTCAATTCGTCGGACATGGAACTGCTGACGACCGATCATGACGACACGGTGCTTGCATACGTCCGCCGTCCGAGCTCGTCGATGCCGGGCTGCCGCAACTCCGGAAGTGCGCTCGTTCTGCTGAACTTCGGCGCCGACGCCATCGATGTACAGATGTCGCCTGCGACTCCGCTACCGCTCGCGTTTCGCGAAGGCCAGCTGCAAGATCGATTGACAGGCGGATATGTCGGCACCGCGACCGGGTTAGTGCGACTCGAACCTTACGGCGCTCGGCTGTTAACCACCGAAACGGACAGTTGCAATTGAGCCGGCACGGCGGCAGCGGCAATCGGCGGCGCTCAGCTCATTGAGCAAACACGTCGAAGTAACGGCCTTCGCCGGGAGCCGCACGGAGCGCCACGTCCATGGAAATGAATGGCTGGTCGACGCTCGTGGTCCCCAGCACCCGGCCTTCCGGTGAAATGATCCACCCGCGCCCGCCGAAATTTCCGGAGCGATTCGACGACACCGCAAATGCATGCGTTTGCCGAGCGAGCACGCACGCGCGCTGTAAACAATCGCCGTGCTCCGGCATATCTCCCGCTCGCGGCATGGCCAGCACGTCGACGGTTCCGGCGTCATAGCCTTGCGGCGCCCACATTTCGCTGCCGATCAACATGGCGATGCGTAGCCCGCGCACTTCCATCGGGACGAACTCGGCGGTTGCGCTGTCGTACCACGAACCTTCGCGCGCGCCTTTGGAATCGGGAAGAAACGATTTGGCATGCATCGACAGCAGGCCGAGCGGCTCTTCCCACAGGAAGCCTTCGTCATAACGCTCGTTGCCGAAATCGACCGGGCGGGACGCCATGACGATCGCGGGGCTGAGCTCGTGCAGTCGAGGCTCCCATTCATCGTGAGCATGCACGGCCGCCGCCCACACACCCCGATCGAATCGGTCGGAGCTCGCAAACCAGGCACTGAACGGCATGTCCGGCAACACGACCAGATCGCTGTGCTCGTTATGCACATGCTCGACCAGATCGCCCCACGCGTTATCGAACGATTTGCGAACGTCCGGCAGCTCACAGACGGTGATTTTCATGGCACACCCCGCTTGAATGGCCCGTCTGATCGGGACGGGCCGCCGCCGGCATTTGTTCCAACCTGTTGCGCCTATTGCATCAACTTCATATAGGCCACCAGGTCCTTCTGATCCTGTTCGGTGAGCGTCAGGCCGAGCACGCCGAAGAAGCGGGCGTACTGTTGCACGACCTCTTCGAGCGTCTTCGCCGAGTTGTCGTGGAAGTACGGAGCAGTGCGCGCCACGCCCCACAGCGACGGGATCTTGAACGCGTTCAAGCTCTCGAAATCGGTCGAGCCGGTGATCAGGGCGCGGCCCGGATCGGGGCTCGACACAGTGGTGGTCGTGCCATCCGGGTTCGTGAACACGAAGTCATATACCGGGTTGCCCGCGACATTCATCTCCGACACCCCGACCGTCTGGAAGCGGCCACCGCGCACGAACGGCGGGAACGGCGCGAACTCGTTGGTCTCGTTGAGCATCGGGCCGCTATGACAGTTGGCGCACAGGCCCGACTTGAAATCGCCTTCCAGCGGCACGTCCAGGAAGAAGCGGCGGCCGCGGACCTCGGAGGCCGTGCGAGCTGTCGGCAGCTTCGGCGCGGTACCGAAGTAGGCGTATTTGAACGTGGTCAGCGAGCTGAAGAACTGAGGCGTGTGCTGATACGCCGCGATCAGTTCCAGATCGCGCAGCTTGGGTTCGCGACGAACTTGAGCGTGATCGAAGATGGCGCCCCGAGCCTGCGCGACCAGATCGGGCTGACGGCCGTCATGCATCAGCACAGGATCGAGTGCCGGGGTATTCAAGGTCGACGGGGCGCCGCGCCTCACCACGACACTGCGCGCCTTGGGATCGCTCGCCAGGTGAACGTTGTCCGGCAGCGGAATGCGCACGAGAAACGTTGCGTCTTCGAGCATGCGCGTCGTGCCGTGCCCCGCGCCATCGTCACTGCCGTCGGCGAGAAATAGAGGATCCTTGCGATTGTGAGAATAACGTTTGCGCGCGTCAGCCGGCGACACGGTGCCGGTTTCGCGACTGTGACAGGTGAGACAAGTCCGGCCGTTGCCGCCGAAAGTCTCGCGCTCGAACAATTGACGCGCCTTGAGGAAGTCGAGCGGCCCGCGAAAGAACTCGAGCCCGGCGGCGTCGCGGGCGGAAATGTCTGCTACGCTTTGCGCAGGCTCGCCAGCGGTGGCAAGCGCCGGCAGGACGATCAATGCCAACGCGAGTTGCCTGGCCTTCATTGCAATCTCCTTTGGGGCACGAACGGTGGGAGTGACGAGAACGCGCGGCAGTATCGGGAGTCGGCTCCCGGATCGAATCGTCCGGACGGCCCACTCGAAGAGCCATGCCCTTTCGGACAGCGCATCCGTCACATGAAGCTAGTGCTCGACACCAACGTCGTCCTCGACTGGCTCGTCTTCGAAGACGCGCGCATGTCCAGCTTGCAGCGGGCTTGGGAAGAACGCCGTCTGGACCTGCTCACTCATCCACCGGCGTTGGAGGAGTTGCGACGCGTGCTCACTTATCCGCAATTCAAGCTGACGGCGAGCGAGCAAAGCACCATCATGGAACGCTACGAGTCGCGCGCTCGCATCGTCGCGTTACCCGACGCAGTCACGACGCAGAATCTTGGAATGCCCGCGGGCTTTCCTCGCTGCAAGGACTGCGATGACGATCACTTCATCGCTCTCGCCTATCATCAGCACGCGGACGCCGTCGTCAGCAAGGACCGCGCGGTCCTGGATTTGGCCAAGCGCGTGCGTAAATACGGTGTGACGATTCTCAGCCCGCGGCAGTTGACAGCGAAGCTTGGCTATGAAGATTGAAGATTTGAATGACCTGTATCTGTTCGCCCGCGTTGTCGAGGCCGGCGGCTTCGCGGCAGCGGAGCGAGACACGGGAATTCCCAAATCACGGCTCAGCCGCCGGATCGCCGCGCTGGAAAAACAGCTGGATGTACGGCTCATCCAGCGCTCGGCGCATGCATTCAACGTCACCGATGTGGGTCAAAGCGTTTACAAACACGCCAGAGCCATGGTGGATGAAGCGCAGTCCGCGGTCGCAACGGTCGCCGACTCGCTCAACGAGCCGAGCGGTTTGATTCGCATGAGCTCATCCACGCTGACGGCGGAGTTGCACCTGGCCGGTTGGCTCGGCGAGTTCATGTGCCGCTATCCGAAGGTTAGCGTGTCGCTGGAGCTGTCGAATCGGTTCGTCGATCTGCTGGCGGAGCGCATCGATCTGGCAATTCGCTTCTCCACCGGGCCTCTGGTTTCGGCGGACGTGATCGCGCGTCCGCTCGGCTCCTCGCGCATGGTTCTGATCGCCAGTCCGGGGTTGCTCGAGAGGTATGGCGCGCCGACCGAGCTTGCCGATTTGGCCAAGCTGCCTGCGCTCGGCCAAGGCACGCTCGAAGCAGTGCGTCCCTGGTCGTTCAAAGGCCCGCATGGCGAGGAACTCTTGCATCATCCGGAGCCGCGCCTGGTCATAGAAAACATCATCGCGCTTCGTGAGGCGGCGATCCGAGGTGCCGGTGTGGTCCAACTTCCTTGGAATGCCTGCAAGGACGCGATCGAGAAAGGCGAGCTGCGCGTCGTGCTCGAGCAGTATCCCTCGCTCGGCACCGGCGTGTACGGCCTGTATCCAAGCCGAAACGGCATGCCGGCCGCCGTGCGCGCCCTGCTGAGCTTTCTCGAAGAGCGCTTTCGCTCGGTCTATTGACGGCTGGCGTTCCAAATCTGGAACGCCCCGGTGCACCGGCGAATCTGCCATCGCGCTGCCTTCGATCCTAACTTAGTGCCCTCTGAACTCCAGGAGGCACTCATGAATCTTTCAGGAAAGGTAGCTATCGTAACGGGCGGATCGCGTGGCATCGGCGCCGCAGTGGCGCGCCGGCTCGCGAAGGACGGCGCGGCCGTCGCGCTGGTCTACCAGTCGAATCGCGAACTCGCGGCGCAGGTCGCTGAAAATATCCGCAAGCAGGGCGGCCGCTCGGCCATCTTCCAAGCCGATGTCATCGATGAGCAGGCGATGAACGCAGCCGTACAACGAGCGGTCGCCGAATTCGGGCCGATCGACGTGCTCGCGAACATCGCCGGCGTATTCGACGCAGCGCCGGTTGGAAGCATCACGCGCCAGATGTTCGATCAGCAGTTCCTGGTGAACACCTGGAGCGTCGTCACCACGACCCAGGCCGCCCTGTCCCACTTCTCCCCGAACGGCGGCAGCATCATCAACGTGTCGACGAGCCTGGTGCACGATCCTCGCGCCGGAACGGCTGTGTACTCAGCAAGTAAAGCCGCGCTGGAGACACTCACACTCGGCTTCGCCAAAGAACTCGGCGCCCGAGGCATCCGCGTCAACGCCGTCGCGCCAGCGATCACACGGACGGACATGACCGCGGGCATTCCTCAACCGCATCTCGATCACGAACGCTCATTGACGCCACTCGGCCGCCTCGCTGAGCCGGACGACATTGCGGACGTCGTCGCGTTTCTCGCGTCACACGATTCACGTTGGGTGACGGGCCGCACGCTGCTGACCGACGGCGGGAGAATGTGACTTTACTTTGTACCAGACTCGGCTGGTGCCGCCTTGAACGGCGTGAATTCCGGCGGCTCCTCGCTCTCGATGAATCGCAGCAGCGGTTGTAACAGCTGATTCAGGAACGGGTGGCGATGTCTCGCCCATACGTACAGCGGCTCGGGTTTACAGCCGAGCCGCGACTTGGGCTCGAGAGCCGTGCGTCCGAACGACACGCGACGACAACCGAACGCGATCGCCTGAGCGAGCGACGCATGCAACAGCCGCAGATAAATCGGCACGCCGTCGTTCGCAGCCGCGCGATCGAAGCCGATGTGATATGCAAACGCGGTATCGCCGTCTTTCAAGCTGACGATGAAGCCGAGCAACCGATCGCCCTGGCGCGCTACGTGAACCACGACGTTCTCGGCACCGAGGCTCGCTAGCCCTGGCCAATACGTGCTCGGCAAGGTGAATGGCCTGAGCGTCGCATTGCTATGGACGTCCAAATACAACCGCTGCAGCGCCTCGGCATGCGCGGCGACATCGGTGATCGCCTCGACCGTCGCGCCCGCCTCAGTGAACTTCTTGAACACGCGGTTCTTGATATCGCCGCGATACTTGGATGTGAGACTGCCCAGATAGTCATCGTATGTGCGCCAGGCCGGATCCAGCGTCAGCACCATGTTCGGCTCGGTCGGCACGCTGCCATAGCTCAGACCTTCCAGTGCATGACTTTCCGCAAGCGCAGGGGCGTCGAGATCTTTGATGAGAACCATGTCCGTGTGACCGGCGAGTTTTTCCGCGCGCCGGACTCGATACAGCACTTCCGTGACCGCACGCCAGACCACTTCTCTGTCGGCGTCCGGCGCGAAGCAAACACCGTGCAAGCCGTAAGCCAGCAGGTTGCCACACACGAGAACACGCTGACTGACCTTGCTGCCGAGTTTCTGGAGCGCCAGCGTCTGTTTGCCGTTTCCAACCTGCGTCAGATCCACTCGCGCGATCTGCATGCACATGGCCGCTAGCGGTGTATCGGCGTCGCTGATCAAGGCATAGCGCGCTTCCAGGTTCGCGGGCCGAAAGTGCTCGAACGCACGCTGATATTCCGCGGAATAGAACAAACTCTGCCCGCGAGTGACCGCCTGCCAATGCTCCGCGTTCAATTGAGAGAAGCGATCCGCGATCGCCAGTTGCAAAGCGGTTCGGCTGCGCAGTCGCCGGCGCTCATCCAGCATGGTCGCGATGCTGCCCGTGAGACTCTTCATTTTTTTGTCCCCGCTCTGGTCCCTGATTGCACATTCTGCAGGTAATACGAGTGTGCTGGAACAGACGAGTCGAAAACGTGACCCAGGTCGAGTCCCGGCCGGGCGCCGGCGATCAGCTGGCGAGTTTCTGACGCACGCCGTCGATCATGGCCACGAGGTTGCGATAGGTTTGCGCCGTCTGCGCGGATTTATCTGCGGCGTTCGATAAGTCACCCGCGGCACCCAGGTCCTCCAACTCCTGAAACATTCGGGCCAGCTCATCGGCGCCGACGGTGGCGGCGTTGGCCTTGAGACTGTGCGCGTTCCGTCTGAATTCCTTCGCATCGCCCGCAGCCAGCGACCGCTGGAGTCCATCCAACAGTCGAGGAGCGCTGTCGACCATGGTCCCCAATATCATCGCCGCGCCTTTCGCGCTGGCCGCCGACACCAGACGATCGATCGCTTCCTGTCGATAGAAGGACGCGGTCACGTCGTCAGCTGTCGTGGGAGCGACGGTTTTCGTGGCTTCCACATGCACCTGCTGCCGCGACAGCACTTTGGCCAGCTCGTCCAGCTGGACCGGCTTGCTGATGTAGTCGTCCATGCCGGCGGCGAGGCACAGCTCGCGATCGCCCGACAAAGCATTGGCCGTCATCGCAACGATGCGTGGCTGTCGTTCCTTGGGGAGCGCCTCCCGAATCCGACGAGTCGCGTCCAGACCGTCCAGCTCCGGCATCAACACATCCATGAGGATGAGGTCGTACGGCAGTCGAACCGCCGCCTCGACTGCTTCGACCCCGTTCGAAACGATATCCGCCGTTTGCGATAACCGCTCCAGCAACAGCTGCGCCATCCGCTGATTCACAACGTTGTCTTCGGCTAACAGGATGCGCAACGGCGCCTGAAGCTGTGGGTGGCCCGCCCACGGGAGGTTGAGCTGATACGGCAAGCCGTCGCTCGAGCCAGTCAGCACCGCCGCCAGCGCATCGAACAGATGAGATTGATGCAGCGGCTTGGTCAGTACGCCCTCGACATTCGGTCCCGCCGCACGCGCCGCTTCATGCGCCGGGCCGTGACTGGCCAACATCAGAATCTTCATCGGATGCGCGCCACTCAGCGCCGCGAGTCGGTTGGCCAGAGTCGCGCCGTCCATGGTCGATGACGAATAGTCGATGAGCGCCACGTCGAACTGCCGGCCCTGGCGAATGAGGTCCAACGCTTGCGCGGGCGATGGCGTGTCGACGACGGTCATGCCCCAGGAATCGCAGTACTGACGCAACACGCCGCGAGTCGTTTCGTTCTCCTCGACGATGAGCACGTGTCGTCCCGTCATTTGAGCGGGATCCATTGCCCCCGGTCGAGTCGGCATACGTTCCGCCGATGCAGCTTCGAGCGGCAGAGTTACCGTGAATGTCGAGCCGGCGCCGACAGTGCTGTCCACCTGGATGTCGCCGTTCATGGCTTGCGCCAACCGTTTGCAAATGGCCAGCCCGAGCCCGGTGCCGCCATACATCCGGGTCGTGGACGCATCGACCTGGCTGAACACCTCGAACAGGCGATGGCGACGCTCCGCCGGAATCCCGATGCCAGTGTCTCGTATCGCGAGTCGCACGACGTATCGATCGTCCTTCTCACGCGAGCCCGTGATCTCCGCAACGACTTCTCCGCGCGCGGTGAACTTCACTGCATTCGACAGCAAGTTGACCAGGATCTGCCGGATGCGCGCCGTGTCGCCGATGAAATAGTTCGGCAGCTGCGGATCGTAGTTGTACGCGAGCTCCAGTCCCTTCTCCTGCGCCCGACTCGCCAGCAGGTCGAGCGACTCCTCGACGCACACGCGCAGATTGAAGGCCTGCTGCTCCAGATCCAGTCGTCCAGCTTCGATCTTGGAGAAGTCCAGGATGTCGTTGATCAGATCGAGCAACACGCCGCTGCTCAAGCGCGCCATCTCGACGTACTCGCGCTGACGCTCATCCAGCCTGGTGTCCTTGAGCAGGCTGGTGGCACCGATGATGGCGTTGAGCGGTGTGCGGATCTCGTGGCTCATGGTCGCGAGAAAGCTCGACTTCGCCGCGCTCGCCGACTCGGCCTGATTGAGTCGTTCGAGCCGGGTGGCCAGCAGCCCCGCGGTGTGGCGCAAGACATCGACCTCGTCGGAGAAGCGAGAGTCCATTCGATCCGCACCCAACAAGCCTCGCGCTTCGGCGAACCTCTGTTCTGCAACCACCGGCAGCGCACGAGTGACACGAACCAGTCGACGCAGCACCGGCCACGCAACCAACAAGAGCGCCAACGATGAGAAGGTGAGGCCGACGGCGATCGCCAGGGTCATCTTCCGCGTATCAGCGAGGATGCGCGCCTGCGCCGCCGTGTCGTCCACGATGAACAACGCCTCGGGCCCACCATCGCCACTGATCAAGCGTCCCGGCAATGTATGAATCTGCAGGAGATAACTGCGCTCGCCGACGACTTTCGTCACCCGGGTATTCGCTCTGGGCGAGGACTGCTCGTAATTCAACGCCGTGAGCACCGGTCCCAGCGTGGGCGCGTTGGTGAGCACACGAACATGTCGTCCCCACAGCTGCGGCAAAGACTGATCGCTGGAAGTATCGCCGGACTCCATCAACGCCACGTCCGCGCCCGCCATGCGCCGGAACGCCAGCAACTGATCCGACGCAAGCTGACTCACGATCATGGAGATTTCGCGGCCATCACGGTCGAATGCCGGCACGAAGGCGTGCAACACACACTCTCGAACACACGTCAGTCGAGTAATCGGCCGATGGCGCGTGCGCAGATCGCGCAAGACATCGTCGATACCGAACGGCAGGGCGGCGCTCGAGCTGCTGGTCCAACGTGCGATCGGCTGCCCATCGGCGGTGTAGTACTCGATGCGGGTCAACGCGGACAGGACGCCCGCTGCGGGCGAGAGATCGGCCAGATCGCTCGACTGCAACTGGGTCGTGCTCGTGACCGCGGCCATGTTGGTCGCAAGACGAGTCAATTCGTCGCCGGCACGCTCGAGCAAGGCGTCCAGCGACATGCCGAACCGATCCATCTCTTCCCGGCGGTTGCGCTCGTTCTGCTCCTGCAGACTGTTGTAGCCGAGATAGCCGAGATAGGGATAAGTCGTGCCGAGCAAGATGATCAACAGCAGCAGCGCTTTCCACATCAAGCTCAAACGCGGGCGCATGCGGCCGGCGGATTCGGTCGATGGCGGCGCCGGCTCGGGCAGGGAGCTCATGCCGCTCAGAATTTGTAGCCCACCATCAGCATGAGCATGGACCAGCGCTGGTGCTGTACCGGCGGCGGATTCTCCAGCGACTGTAGCGTCGCCGTGCCGTAAATCCAATGATGCTCGGCCCACACGCCCCAATGCTCATCGGGTCGCCAGTTCACCCCGACGGTGAAGTCGTTGCTGAACCGGGAGCGGCGATCGACCCCTGGATTGGCGGCCGCGAAGTCACTGCCGTCGCGGTCGTGGCGGTCGTGATAGAAGCCGTCCATTCTCGCCATCAAGCTCCACTTCGGGTCGACGCGATACTCGGCTTGCAGATAACCGCTGTCCGCTGCCGTGCGTTGATGCAGGAACGGCGCGCCCATGTAGATCAGCCGATTGTCGTTGTCGACCAGCACGTACTCGGCGGTGAGGGTGAATCGCTCGCCGTTGTAGCGGGCCGAGAAAACATTCAGGTCCACATCGAAACGGCCGATCAGGTCGATGTCCGTGCTCAAGCGGAACTGGCCGGTGAAATAGCTGTAGGCGAACTGCCAGCGACCGCCGTCGATCGAATCCAACAGCTGAAAGTTCCAGGAATCGCCGATGCGCAGGTCGAAGGGTACGGTCAGCTCCACCAGCAAACGCTCATCGGTTTCGCGCACGTCACGCTCGGCGTTGGCGGTGCCAGTGAACGTCAGCTCGTGCGACCCGACGACGGTCCCGCCATAAAGCTGCGCGCCCGGTGACGTGAAGATCAGGCTGCGTTGATTCTGATTGTCGCTATACACCGAGGGCAGCAGGATGCTCGGCCGCGTGAACACCACGTCCCGCGTTTCGTTGTAGAAGCCGAGCGAGTTTTTCACTTTGCCGGCACGGAACCCCGCTTGAACGCTGGCTTCGGAGCGCAGGCGATAGTCGGCGACCGCATAGTCCAGACGTATCGACCCATCGTCACTGATGCCGGCATCGCGGACGGCTGCCTGCGCCGCGAACGACAGGTTCGGCTGAACTTGCACCGCCGCGTTGATGCCCGCCTCGTAATAATCGAAGCTGCCGTCGGTGCTGTCGCCAAAGAAATCGTTGTGACGACTGAGCACGAAGCCCTGCGCCGCATAGCCGTGAATCTGATACTCGATGGCGCTGGCCGAGCCACTGAAACAAATCGCGGCCAGCGCGAGTGCCAGACGCACCCGCAGGCGCCGCTCTTCCGGGGTGTGCAATCCGTCACTCATGGGCGGCATTCGTCGTCAGCAGCACGATATTCCAGCGGGAAGCGCGATTCAGCGATGAAGCTTCGCGTTTACGCACGAAGCCGATCGCGCCGGGGGTCGCGCGCACCCGCTCGATCATTTCCTCCTCCGAACGCACCACGGTGGGAGCAAAGCCGGTGCCGGTGAAGACCATGCGATCCCAGGCCCGACGCAACACGTAGGAATACATGCCGAGCCGTTCTCGATAGAACCGATCGCTGAGCGGATTGTCGTCGGGCAGCACGAACACGCGCACCGGCGAGCCGTCCGGCCATTCGCGCACTCGCATCGTGAATACCGCTCGCAACAGATCGCGATCCAGTTTCACCTTGGCCAGCGACGGACTGACGATGACGTCGACCGCGAACGTTGCATCCTGCGAGCCGGCGGCCAGCGGCGTCATCAACAACAACGCCACCAGCAGGCAGCGCAACCGTTCCAGTATCGGCGGATGAACCGTATGACTCACGTGACACTCTATCCTTGAGACGCTCGGAGCTCGGGGGCCAGGAATTGACCGACATTGGCAGCGAACGACGTTGGATCGACCGGTTTGACGACGCATCCATCGAAGTCCGCACCGAGCGCCCGCCGTTGCTCCTCGCCCATCGACGCGGCGGTGAACGCCAGCACCGGCACCTTGCGCCAGTCGCCATTCGCTCGCAGTGCCTGCACCAGCTGCGGCCCTTCGATCACCGGCAGATCGAGATCGCAAAGAATCAGGTGCGCGGTGTTGCCCAACGCCAGACGCATGCCGCTCTCTCCGTCAGTGGCGGTGCCGACGCTGTAACCAGCCTGACGCAGCAGATACTCGGCAAGAGCGAGGCTCATTTCATTGTCTTCGATGATGAGGATGTGCGCGCTCATCGACCGTCATGCGGGCAGCGTGAAACGAAACTCGGCGCCCCGGCCCTTCTCGGCCTCGGCCCAAATGGTGCCGCCATGACGCTCGATCAGCCGTCGGGTCAGGGCCAAGCCCATTCCCATCCCCTCGAATTCATCCTCGGTGTGCATGCGCTGGAACAATCCAAACAAGCGGCGGGCGTACTTCGGATCGAAGCCGACGCCGTTGTCCTTGACGGAATAAACGATGTGACGACCTTGTCGCCTGCCACTCACGGCGATACGTGCTTGCGCCACGTGGCGCGTGAATTTAAACGAGTTCGCCAGCAAGTGGTGCCAGACCAGACGTAACGACTCGAAATCGGCGTGCGCCTCGGGCAGTTCCTCGACCACGACCTCGACTTGACGATCAGGCGTCGCAGCACGCAGTTCCGCGACGATCTTCTCCACGATCGCGGCGACATCGACCTGTTGACGGTGCAGCGGCTGCTGATTGAGCGCATCGAAGCGCGTGAGCATCTCGGCTCGCGACGCCAGCTTCGCCGCGCCAGTGGCAACGTGATTCAAGAGGCTCGTGGCACGCGCCGGCAAATGCTCGGCGTGATCGGTCACGAGAATCTTCGACATCTGCTCGAGCATCCGCAGCGGCGCTCGAAAATCATGCGAAATTACATGCGCATGCTGCTCGATCGCGGCCTGGCTGCGCCTCAGCTCATCCCGCAGCTCCGCCGCACCCGGCTCCAGGAAAGTGACCAGCACGCCGCCAACGCCACCGGAGTCGTCGGTGACAGGAACGAATGACAAGGTCACTGCCATCGGCTCGCTGCCGCCATCGCGATCGAACGAGACTCGTTGACTCTCCAGCCGTGCCGACTCGCCGCGCACCGCGCGCTCGAAGCAACCATGCATGGCGGACCATGTGTGCACCCACGTGTGAGCGAAGTCCACGCCGAGCGCTTCGGCATGACGAACGCCCGACACCTGAGAGTAGGCGTCGTTATAGAGCTGCGAGCGTCGCTCGCCCCAAACAATGCAGGAGGGCGCGGGGAAGCGGAGACAAATGCCGAGCGCGGTTCGCAAACTCAGCGGCCATTTGTCGATCGTCCCCAGCGCGTGGCTCGTCCAATCTTTCGCGTTGATCGCCTCGCCCATGGCCCCGCCCGACAGGCCCGGACTGGCGACGGCGCGATCTTCCTGCCGCTTCATCGTGACACTCGCTGTTGCTCACGTTGTCGCAGCATCGACGACGTGCGGTCGGATCATCGGAGATTCGTTGCGGTGTGTCTAGTTGCAATGGCCGTGGCCGATGCACGATCAACGGCGCCAAGCGTGGTTAATACGTACTCACGTGGCAAAGCGTTGCGAATGTTTGCTGTGCCCGGCGCGCCTCAACCGCTCGGTCGAAAGCGTCGGACCGCGCGCTGGAAGAACAGGCTATTGGGAATCTGCAGCGTCGGGCCGGGCTGCCCGTCGGCGGTATCGTCTTCCTGTAACGTGGTGTAGATCAGATTGATGTCCACCACGCGCCCTTTCAAACCGGCCTTCTCGCCGTTCTCGAGCACCTCGATACGCTCGTACAGACGGAACGGGCGCGTCGTGAAGATCAGCACCGTGCAAAAGATGTTGGAGAGCACGCTCCACACCGCGAAGAACGCCACCGCGGCCACGGCGGCAAATCCGGTGAAGGCTCCCCACAGCACCGAGGCTGAGACGCCAAGCCGCTCCAAAATGAGCAGTAGCGCCGCGCCGTAGATCAGGAACCCGGAGATGCGCCGGCCGATGGTCAGAATTTCGGGTGGCAGGTTGTGCTCGCCCAAGCGCCGCATCACACGCCGCGCCAGCCGTTGCATCAGCCATGCCGCGAGCAGAATCAGCAACCCCTGCAAAACAGGAACGATCTCGCCCAGCCATTCCCGGCCCCACGACGGCCAGAGTTCTCTCATCGCTCGAAGACACCTTGACTATGAAGCACCCACGCTCGCGTGGGCTGGCCTGCAAGAATACGACAGCAGGCTCGGCCACGCATCACCGCGTGATCGAGTCGATTTCGAGCGACGCCGCAGTTGTGGAATCGGACCAGACCCGGGTCGTCAGCCGTGATCGACCATTCGGGAGTCGTCGGGAACTTCATTCCTGTCGTTCATACCGTAGTCACGCATGACCGCGGCCACACGCAATCGATAATCGCTGAAGATCGATTCGCGGCCGGCGGACTGGGCGGCACGATGTGAAGAAAGATTGCGCCACTGCCGGATCGCTGCCTCATCGCGCCAGAACGACAGCGACAGGATGCGGCCCGGTGCGCTGAGACTTTGAAAACGTTCGATGGCAATGAAGCCGTCGATGCCTTCGAGCAGCGGGCGCAGGCTCGCCGCGGTGTCCAGGTATGCGTCCAACTGTCCTGGACGCGGGACGACTTCGAAGATCACGGCGATCATGTGCCGACGTTCTCGAGAAACGTTCGCTCCTCACGCAGGATGAAACGACGCTGCTGCGCGAACTCGAAGTTGGCGCGGCCTTCCGGATCGGCCTTCACGCGTGCGCGATAGGCTTCGTAAGACGCCAGGCTGTCGAAACCGATCAGGCCCCATGCCACCGAGTTCGTGCCTTCGTGCGGTAGGAAATACCCCAACAGATTTCCCCCACAGCGCGGAATGATCCGACCCCAGTTCTCGGCGTACTCGCGAAACGCAGCGCGCTGAAAAGGATCGATTTCGTAGCGAATGAAGCAGGTGATCATAGTGCTCTGGCCTTATCCCATGACGGCGCTACGATAGTGCTCCGGCGTCGACGACGCTTCGATAGGAATCGAACCATGCACGATGGACCCAACCTTGCACGAGTCGCCGCCGTCATCGGCGAGCGCGGTCGGGCGCAGGTACTCAGCGCACTCATGGACGGTCGAGCGCTGACCGCCACCGAGCTTGCCGATGCGGCCGGCGTGACTCGCTCGACCATGAGCTCACATCTGTCGCGTTTGCAACAGGCCCGGCTGATCGCCGCCGAGAGCCAGGGACGACATCGTTATTTTCGAATCGCGAATGCCGATGTCGCCGGATTGCTCGAAGGCATGATGGGATTGGCGCAACTCACGATACCGTCGCAAACGTTCGGCCCGCGTGACCCGGCACTTCGCAAGGCACGATTGTGTTACGACCATCTGGCGGGCGAGCTCGGCGTGCTCATCTATGACGGCCTGGAACGCCACGGCTGTTTC
Organism: Pseudomonadota bacterium; assembly: GCA_023391815.1. Classification (GTDB taxonomy): domain Bacteria; phylum Pseudomonadota; class Gammaproteobacteria; order Steroidobacterales; family Steroidobacteraceae; genus Steroidobacter. The sequence goes on along the minus strand of JAEWAF010000130.1, from coordinate 4,106 downwards.
GTGCATGGGCGCGACGGTCTTAGCATGAACGACTCCGGCTGGTCGCTGTTGAGCAAACTCGGCCTCTCCGCGACTCTCATCTCACACACGCGACGCCCGCTGTGCCGGGCTTGTGTCGATTGGAGCGAGCGACGTCATCATCTCGCCGGCGCTCTCGGGGCCGCGCTGGCGACACGCTTGATGGAACTGCGCTGGGCCAAGCGTCTGCCGCACTCCCGAGCGCTGCATGTCACACCGCAGGGTGAAAAGACGATTCGCGAACTCTTCACGCGCTAACCAGGAGCAGCCATGAACGATCGACGGCAATTCATCAAGCTCGCGGCGATCGCGGCCGCCGTGGTGGGAACTGGAACGCTGCATTCGGTCCATGCCGAAACTGCCACGAGCTCTCGTATCGGCATCATCGGGTCGGGCAAAGTCGGCAGCGCTCTCGGCCGTACCTGGATCTACCGCGGGCACGAAGTGATGTTCTCCTCTCGCAACCTGGATAGCGACAAAGCGCTGGCCGACGAGCTCGGAGGAAAAGCTCGCGCCGGCACGCCGGCGCAGGCAGCCGCTTTTGGCGAAGCCGTGCTGATCGCAGTTCCCTACGGTGCCCTGCCGGACGTGAGCCAGAAGCTCGGCGGCGCACTCCAGGGCAAGGTCGTGATCGATGCCTGCAATCCATTCCCGGCACGCGACGGCGAGATCGCCACTCGAGCCCTCGAGGAAGGTGTCGGAGTCACATCGGCCCGACTGCTGCCTGGCGCCCGCATCGTCCGCGCGTTCAATGCTATCGGTGCCTCGCGCATGGGCACTGCAATCGAATCGCCCGGCAAGATTGGCATGCCCATCGCCGGCGATGACGCCGAAGCCATCTCCCTGGTGTCCCGCCTGGTTCGTGACATCGGCTACGAGCCCGTCCTGGTCGGCGGCCTGGACATGGGCAAGTACCTCATGCCAGGCACGCCGCTGGCCGGCGAACATACGCCCGATGAGATTCGAGCCATCGTCGCTAAATTGAAAGCTCAGTAGACAGCGCTCCGGCCAGCTGCCCAAAATGCGGCTGGCGATCCGACCGGCGTTCCAGCACGCTGGCCGTTGGCGACGGCCCCAATCAATAACAATCGGAGCAACCTGCGATGTTTGCCAAGCTCACGGCTGAGTTCGTCGGTACCTTTTGGCTCGTGCTCGGCGGCTGCGGTAGCGCGGTGCTGGCGGCGGCCTTTCCGGAGTTGGGCATCGGGCTGGCGGGCGTTGCGCTCGCCTTCGGCTTGACCGTGCTCACCGGCGCATATTCGCTCGGCCCGGTGTCGGGCGGCCACTTCAATCCGGCCGTGACCGTCGGGCTCTGGGCCGGCGGCAGATTCCCGGCGAGCCAGGTTGTTTCATACATCGTGGCCCAGGTGGCGGGCGGCATCCTGGGCGCGGCGGTGCTCTACGTGATTGCGTCGGGTGCGCCGGACTTCAGTCTGGCCGCCGGATTCGCCAGCAACGGCTACGGCGAACATTCGCCCGGCGGCTATTCCCTGCTGGCGGGCGCGGTCAGCGAAATCGTGATGACCTTCATGTTCCTGATCGTGATTCTCGGCGCGACTCATCGGCGCGCGCCGGTCGGTTTCGCCGGTATCGCCATCGGCCTGGCGCTGACCCTGATTCACCTCATCAGCATTCCCGTTACGAACACTTCGGTGAACCCGGCTCGCAGCACCGGGCCGGCGCTGTTCGTGGGCGATTGGGCGCTCAGTCAGCTGTGGATGTTCTGGGTGATGCCCATCGTCGGCGCGGCGCTGGCAGGCGTCGTGTACAGGACGATCTTCGAGGAAGAAGAGGCCGGCAAGCCGCCCATCACCGGCCGCCCATAAAGCGCCAGCAACGATCGCAATTGTTTGCGAAGGAAGCGTGACGTACGCTTCCAGCCGTCGTTTTATCAGGGACGAGCCGCATGAAATTCTCCGGGGTCGTGATCCTCGCGCTGGTCGCCGGCGCCGCTTGCGCTGCCGACGGTGCTCAGCAGGGTGTTCAGGTCGGCGATATCGACCGCAAGGCCGAACCCTGCAATGATTTCTTCGCTTACGCCAACGGAGCGTGGCGTGCTCAGAATCCCATCCCCGCATCGATGCCTCGCTGGAGCCGCCGCTGGGCCGCGGGCGAAGCAAACAAAGATCAACTCAAGATCATCCTCGAAGCAGCCGCGGCCACCCGAGCTCAGAAAGGCAGCATCGAGCAGCTGACCGGCGACTTCTACGCAAGCTGCATGGACGAGGCTCGCATCGATCGCCTCGGGATCGAACCGCTGAAGCCGCTGCTCACCGAAATCGCCAACATTCGCGACAGCGCCGGGATTCAGCGCCAGATCCAGCGTCTGCACGCCATGAGCGTCACCGTGCCGTTCAATCTCTATGGCTGGTCCGACGACCGCAATCCGAACGATGTGATCGTGCAGATTGGCGCGGACGGCCTCGGCCTGCCCGATCGAGACTACTATTTCAAGCCAGAAGCTCGCTTCGAGGAAACGCGGAGCAAATACCTCGAACACGTGCAGAAGATGTTCGAGCTGGCGGGCTACCCGGCGAACGACGCCAAGGCTGCCGCGCAAACGGTGATGCGGATGGAAACATCCCTGGCCCGGCATTCGCTGGACAACGTGGCCCGCCGCGACCCGAAGGCCAGCGATCACAAGATGACCTTCGCACAGCTGCAGCAGCTCACGCCGAAGTTCGACTGGCAGCAGTACTACTCGGCCAGCAAGCTGCCAACCGGCGAGCTCAACGTGGCTGAGCCGGAGTTCATGAAAGAAGTCGATCGCCAGCTCACGGCAGCCTCGGTGACCGATTGGAAGACTTATCTGACCTGGCACCTGCTCCACGCCGCGGCACCCTCGCTCTCCCAGGCGTTCGTGCAGGAAGACTTCGCGTTCAACTCGGCTTACTTGAAGGGCGCGAAGGAAATGAAGCCGCGTTGGAAACAGTGCGCGGAGTCGGCGGACTCGCTGCTCGGCGAAGCGCTCGGCAAGATCTACGTCGAAAAGTACTTCCCGCCGCAAGCGAAAGCGCGGGTGCAGGACATGGTTAAAAATCTGCGGCTCGCGATGGGCGAAACCATCGAAGGGCTGCAATGGATGAGCACGGAGACCAAGAAGCGCGCCCTCGAAAAGCTTTCGACCTTCAATCCCAAGGTCGGCTATCCGGACAAGTGGCTCGATTACAGCGCCGTGCCCATCAGCCGCGACAGCTACTGGAACAACGTCATCGCGGGACAGCAGTTCAAGATGCGTGACAACTGGTCCAGTATCGGGAAGCCGCTGGATCGCGACCGCTGGGGCATCACCACACCGACCTCGGACGCGTACTACAATCCGCTGCTCAATGAGATCGTCTTTCCCGCCGGCATTCTGCAACCGCCCGGCTTCAGCCTGGCCGCGAGCGACGCGGTCAATTACGGCGCGATCGGCGTGGTGATCGGTCACGAGATCAGCCACGGCTTCGACGATCAAGGCGCGCAGTTCGATGCGCAAGGACGCCTGAAGAACTGGTGGAGCGACGCCGATCTCAAAGCGTTCCAGACGCGCACCGCATGCGTAGTGAAACAGTTCGACGGCTATTTCATCGAGCCCGGCATTCATCACAATGGCAAGCTGGTGCTGGGTGAAAGCATCGGCGATCTGGCCGGCGCGCGCATCGCCTATCGCGCGCTGGAGATCTCACAGCGTGGCAAGGCGCCACTGCCGACGATTGACGGCTTCACTCCCGAGCAACAGTTCTTCATCGCGTGGGGCCAGTTCCGCGGCGATGAGGTACGACCGGAGCTTGCCCGCTCCATGGTGCAGGGAGATCCGCACCCCGTCGCCAAGTATCGCGTGATCGGACCGCTGTCGAACCTGCCCGAGTTTCAGCGGGCGTTTCAGTGCAAGGCCGATGCGCCGATGGTGCGCAAGGCTGCGGAGCGATGCGAGGTCTGGTGAGCGAGTTTTCCGTTTTCGATCTCGCCAACATCGCCATCGCCGGATTCGCGGCCATCAGTGCCGTGCTGTTGCTGTTGGCCTATGCGGTGCTCATCGATATTCCGGGCAAGTCGATTTACTCCGTCGGCTCGTGGGGGGGGCGGGGGGGGGGGCGGGCGGCGGG
>JAEWAF010000128.1 GCA_023391815.1 Pseudomonadota bacterium | reverse complement strand
GCCTAACAGGGCGCAGCCCATCACCGACCAACGCTGCCTCGATATCGGCACATAGCCCCTCAATGAACCGCTGACTGTTCGCAGCGGCTACGTCACTGGCGTCGCCATCGCCCGTGCCGCTTCCCTCGGCGAGATGGGTGTGGACACGGGCGAGCGCCATTGCATGCTCGGCCGCCTCACGCAGTCCCTCGCGCGCGGCGTCGGACGGCGCCGCTCGGGCGCGTAGACGCAGTAGGCCAACAAGCGAATGAAGATCATTTCTCGTTCTGTGGCGAAACTCGCGCAGTAAGAGTCCATGCCGTTCCTCCGACCGAGCAAGGTCGGCATTGGACCGGGCGAGGTCGTCGAGGGCTTGCTGCCGATCGGCAAGAGCCCGATGCAGAGCCTCAACGGTGAGCGAAATAACTACCCCTGTGACCGCGAAAAGGCCAAGCCCGACCATATCACCCTGGTTCTCTACCGCGAGACTATCGACCGGCGGCAGGTAAAACCAAGCTGCGAGCAGGCCGGACAAGGTGGTAGCGAGTAGGCCAGACAGGTGGTCGAACAGAGCGGCGGAAAGCAGGATGGCGCCGAAGGCCAGGAGGTACGGATAGCCCTGTGGCAGGATCGGATCAGCAGCCCGGCGGAGCAGGAAGACGATCCCGACGATAGCCGCCGTTGCCGTGTAGCGCGCCCAAGTCGGCCAACGCCGGGTGTGGGAGATCACGGTGTTGGCGAGGGTGGGGTTGAGCATGCCTGCTTAACGGCGGAAGACAGGAGCGGCTCCCGCTTGCTGCCCCTTCGCCCAATCTCGCCCCACGAATGGACGCAGCGTCCTCTAGGGAGCCGCCCCAACCCTGGCTGCGCATTCTGGAAACGCTCACGATTATGCCTACCGCGCCGACCGGCCCATTAGCTCTCGAACTGTCGAAACCAGCCGGGCATTGCCGAAGGGCTTGGTGAGGAACCGCTCTTGCGAACTGAACTGGCGATCGCCGACCGAGGCGGGATTGCCGGTCATGATGACAACACCGGCATCGGGCCAACGGCGGTGGACTTCCTCGACCAGAGCCAACCCAGTCATGCCCTGGCCTAGGTTCACATCGGTTACAACCACGTCCGGCGGTCCATCGGTGTGCTTCATGGCCAGTGCGTCTTCCGCCGAAGGCGCTTCGATCACTACGTGGCCGTCCTCTGCAAGGCCCTCAGTGACAATCTCACGGACCAAGTCTTCATCCTCGACCACCAGCACCGCCATGCCACACCGTTCCCGTTGTATACGATTACCGATATTTCAAGTGCCCGTCACATGACGAAACGCAAAGCCGTGAGTTCCTGCCGCTCAGGTAAGGGAACAGGGTATTTTTCGAGTAGCATGGCGAACACAGAACGGAGATCGTCATATGGCCACCGGAACGGTGAAGTGGTTCAATGCGCAGAAGGGCTTCGGCTTCATCCAACCCGATGACGGCAGCAAGGATGTGTTCGTCCACATCACCGCCGTGCAGGCCGCAGGGCTGAACGGCCTCAATGATGGCCAGAAGGTCTCCTACGAGGTGGTGCGCGAGCGCGGCAAAGAGGCGGCGGCAAACCTCAAGCTCGCCTGACTCGCAGGATAGTCTGACGGAAGCCGAGACGATGAGTAGGGAGGTCGCCGTGGTGAGATGACACGCCCAGAGCGGCCACCACCCGCCTCTCCAGCGAGGGCGGCAGAGAATACCGCATCGACGACTATCGTCCGCACGGCACAACCGCCGTGATCATCTGTCCACCGGGTCTAGCTATCCGACTGGCGGGGCCTGATCATCCCTCGATATCCGGCTGGATACCAAGGTGGGCTCTTGGCCTTGGGCGAAGTACCCCCACTCAGGCCAACATCAGACGCCGCCGTCCGCCGCCTCCTCATCGGCTGCCCGGTCCTGCTCGGCTGCGGCTCCCTGGCCGAAGGTCGCGCCATCGACCAATATCTCGCCCATGATGACCTCCGGCGGATCAGGCAGCAGGTCAGACATATTGCCCGCCATCCAGGCGCGTGCGCGCTCATTGGCAGCCAAGGCTGCGGCCCGGTCCTGAGTGAGGCTGACCGAGACCGGGCGGCCATCCTCGGCGACAAAGGCATAATAGGCCCGGTATCCAGGCAGGTCCCTCAGGATCGGCAGCAACCCCTCGCCAACCCGCCGAGCCACTTCTTCGGCCCGCGCCTCGGTCGCATACCTTCGAATGACGACGAACACGGCCGATCTCCCTGTTCTTTTCGCTCTTCCCAGTTGGAGAACGCTGCGCCTTCCGCCCCGGAATGGTCAATCAATCCCCACTGTTCGCCTGGAGTGCAACAAACAAGGATTGGCACATCGGTATTGACGTGAGCCGCTTGAAAAGCCTTCGGGTGTTTTGGCCTGACCAGGGGCAGCCAGCCGTGTAGCGCAATCACGCTGCGGCCCTCAGTTGCGTTGTGCCGGGAGGACGAAACCCGCTGGGCCAAATAGCCGTTCGGAAAGGCGCCAACTCTCCTCAAGGGTAGACGAATGCCAAGGATGTACGTCGCGGCCCTGGCCCATCCTTTGAGTGTCGAATACTTCCTGCTCGATCCGCTGCAATTTGCCCTGGCAAAAGACCACTCCGCCGGTCTGGACGATTTCTTACGACGCGCCCCAGGGCTCGATGGGGATGGCGTCCGCTTCACCTCCATCGAGGCACTGAGAAATTACTGCCAGGAGAACGCCATCGAGATCGGCGGTGACCTGCACGGCTGCCTGGGAGAGAGGGGGCTACCGAGGACGGGGAACGGCATCCGGTAGGCCCATCATGCGGAAGGTGCTGAGTCAGCCGACGCAACCGCTTCCCCTGGCTGCCATCTGAAGCGTGTGATCGCGCTCCCTGCAATGCCTACCTACGTGCCCTGTACGTCTAATCCCACACACCGCGCCAGCCCCAGTATTATCATCCCTGGTGTGTGGTCAGGGTATTGCGCGCCCGTGGCAGGCGCAGGAGACAGCGCAGCCCCTCAGGCTCGAAGCGCATATCCGCTCCCATGCCCGCCTGCATGGCTAGCCCGCGTTCCAGCAGCCGCAGCCCAAAGCCCCGCTTTGTGGGAGGACCGGCAACTGGCGGTCCGCCTCGCTCTACCCACTCGATCGCGTTGTGCGGTTCGCCGCCGTCGCTGCCAAGATACGCCACCTGGACACATCCGTCCGGCGTGGACAAAGCGCCATGGCGCAACGCGTTAGCAGCGAGTTCATGTATGGCCATGGCCAGGGTGAGCGCTGCGCCGGGTGGTAAGATGATGTTCGGCGGGTCGCAGGCAGACAGGTCAACTTGAGCACCATTCACCAGCATTGGCGCAAGAGCCGCGCGCACCACCCCACTGAGCGGCGCACCGGTCCAGTCCTCCCGCGTGAGCAGGTCGTGTGCGCGGGCCAGCGCCAGGATGCGCCGCTGAAATGCCGCTGCGAAGGCGGAGAGGTCGGGTGATCCGCCACGTGTGGCCAGAAGCGTGAGTGACTGCACCACGACCAGGGTGTTCTTCACGCGATGGTTCAACTCGTTGGTCAGCAGCGCTCGCCGCTCCTCCGCCAGCCGCCGCTCCGTATGGTCGCGCATCACGGCGAGGAGCCCAAGGGGCTCGGCGCCCGAACCGCCGCCTGGATCGCGCAGCGGCATCATCAGCCCGCTCGCCCAGAACCGCGTGCCGTCCCGGCGCAAGTGCCAGCGCTCGTTCTCGGCCCGCCCCTTAGCCAATGCCTTGACGGCCTCCCGTTCCGGCACCCCGGCGGCCCGGTCCTCCGGCGTGAAGATGAGGTCGGCAGAATGGCCCACCATCTCCCTTTCGGTCCAGCCCAGCACCCGCGCCGCGCCTGCGTACCAGGAGACGACCCGCCGGCTGAGGTCGGTGGTGAAGATCGCGTAGTCGGTGGCGCTATCAAGGATGAGATGCAGCCGCTCCTCGTGCGCGCGCAAGGCGGCGCGGCTTTCCGACAGGGCGGCATTGGCCCGACGTAGCGCCTTATTCGCCGCTTCCGAGGTGGCGAGGTTTTCCCGGCTGGCGGCTATCGCCCGCCCATGCTGGGCTTCAGCATGGGACGCTGCCAAGCGCTGCTCAGCGGCTTGCGACGCGTGGTCAGCCCGTTCACGTCTCAGTTCGCCCTCGTGGCGGTCTCCGGCCCTTTCGGCATCGATTCCGGCCAGCATCAGCGCCCGGCGAAGCGTTTTGTTCTCTGCTTCAAGCTCGGCGATGCGGGCGCTATCGGCCTGCCGATCCCGCGACTGCGCGCCTTTGGAACGGCCGCTTGCGTCGTCATCATTCCGGTTCATGAGCACGCAACGGCGAGGTTCCTGTCGTTACAACCACGACGAAATGCGAGCCGGTGAGTTCCTGACGGACACGGAAGGGACAGCGGAAATCCATAGGCACCGTCCGTGATCCGACACGTGCCTCACCCTTACGTGTTAGTAGATGAAGCTATGAACTCCTGCGCCCTCTCCGCCTTGGTATCGTAACCAACGCATGGAGAACCCGGTGCAGCAGCGGGACGCCTTCAATGAGCAAGTGGTTGGGATTCTTCCTCGCCTGCGCGTCCGCGCAGCAGCCCTCACCAGAAATCGTGCCGCCGCAGACGATTTGGTCCAAGAGACCGTGATGAAGGCGCTGGCAGCGCGGGAGAGCTTCGCTGCCGGTTCCAACTTCCGTGCCTGGATGCAGCGCATCCTCTACAACCATTTCATCAGCACGGTCCGCAAACAGCGTGAACTGCCCGATCCGGCAGGGCTTCTTGCCGCAGGCTTAACAAGTCACGGCCAACATGAGAACCGTCTGATCCTGAAGGAGCTTCGGGCGGCGATACTCCGCCTTCCGAGGGACCAGAGGGCGGCGCTGCTGATGGTTGCCCTCGACGGCATGTCCTACGAGGAGGTGTCAGAAGCGACAGGCTGGGCAATCGGCACCTGCAAGAGCCGTGTATTCCGCGCCCGTCGTCAGCTTGAGAGATGGCTAGCAGGTGAGGACAGGAGCGAGCCTGATCGGATGCCGCCGAGACCGGTTGAACGACCCCGTGCAGAAGTGAACACCGGGCCATAGCCGACCCGGATTTTCGCCATTCGGCCCTCCGCCAGCCGTCGGTTCCACCTCTTGTTCGCGTCGGATGGCGGGTTGCCTGATTCCCATGGGTGATCCTGCCCTCGGTAACGATCTCTCGCGACCCGCCTAAAGTTGGGCCGATTTCCTTGGCAGAATTTCGAAATCCGATATGCAGTCCTGCATGACGGATTCGGAACAGACGGTTCAGCACGAACATGCGCCCATGCTGGTCACGTTCGGCGATCTCGCCGATCGTGTGACCACTCTCCTGCGCGCGCGGCCCGAACTTCTGTCCCGATTGGCGTTTGCCCCGCGTAGGGCGATTCACGCCATCGCTGCCTATCTCTACCTCTCGCCTGCGGCGTTCCAGACGGATGCTCAGACCGCAGCAAACATCGTCGAAGTCGCGCCTCGGGAACTGCTGCGAGCCGCGATGCCCGAATCCCCTCCGACCTTGTATCGTGCGCTGGATCGCGCAGGTGATCGTGTCCTGGGGCGCTCGTTATACGAGATGCTGCGCAGCGTCGCTGCCGGGCCGTTTGGTGCCCGATTGCTGGAGTCCGGGCCGCTCGATGAATATCGGGTCAAGGCTTACGCCAGCTTGGTGGACATGGACCCGCTGATGTTGAAGCTCCATGCTGCCCTTCCCGAAGATTCGAACATTGTGGGCTGCGTAAACTCGCTGCTGGGTCTGCTGCGCAGCCACGATGCTCTGGTGGAAAGCGATTTCGATCTGCCGCAGCGAGCAGGTGTCGCGGCCGTTATGCGCCGCCTTCAGCGGCGGATCGATGAGATTGGCGCACCATCTCCCGAGTTCACGCCGCCACCTCCCTTCCGCCTCATTTCCTCCGTAGGCGAATTGCGGCGCATCGGCACTCAGTTTGGCAACTGCCTGAACGGTTATCGCTGGCAGAGCGCAAAGTACTGGTGCCAGTTGATTGATGGGTCGATGGCGTACCTCATCAGCGATGAGCCGCCTGTCGTGGCCGCCCTGCAGCAGGTCGGCAAGAATTTGTGGATGCTCAACCAAGTCTGCGGTCCCAAGAACTCCGCCGTCCCACCGGGTGTCCAATCCGCGCTGATACGCGGGTTGCGGGCAGACGGCGTGCGGATGGTCAGCGTCGAGCCGTACTCGGCGCTATCATCACTCGACGAGCGTGCCCGACGCCGGAATCGCGATAATGATGAGGATGATGACGAGGGCGATTGGCAGGCTGCTTAGATGCGGCTTTCAGAATTCGCAGGCGAGCCGCCCCGCAATCAGGAATATGCGAGCGGCCTGGAGAAGCGAGGGGTCTTATAGAGCCGGCTCGGGTACACTTGAAATGCCCACAGCCACGCAATAGGACTGCGCCGCTCACTCGGCTTCAGCGCAGTTCAAGATGGCCCAAGCCCTCTCGATAAAGAGGAAAGCCCCCGTGGCGGCACGAGGGCATTTCAATCTACGTTGCTCTGCGCCGGTATCTCATTAGAGTCATCACGACGGCCTCCTCTAAAATTGCCTGTATCGTGAGGTCATTATCGAGAGCCACCTGCTTCAACTCGCGCACTTTTTCTGGGTCCAGATAAAACCCTACCGCTTTCTTACCTTGGCGTGACGGGGCAACATACCCGGTTGCTGCTGTGTCTGAGGGCGTGGCCTTGCGCCGCCCCCCCGGCCGACTACGCATCTCTTTGGTCTCCACTCAAATAGCTCGCTTTCCCCGACATGTAAGAATGCGGGAATGTAAACATATTATCTGTGCGTCTGCGCGCCTTCAAGGGGAGTCAAATCCACAACCGTAACCAAGGTTTTTCTTGCCCCGCCCCTGTCCGGCGAGTATCCACCGCGCCGATGAGTTGACATGCCTACACATTGACCCAACTGAGGCCGAAATGGACACCCACTCTGAGGGCGCTGACGAGAAGGAGCCCAAGCCGGAGGCCAAGCCCAATGAGGCCGACAGCCTGACCGTAAACTCCGGAGCGCCACTCTACAGCCCCTCCGTCATGGGCCGCCCTAAGCCCACCGCTCCTACCCCGCAGCCCTCACCTGTTCTACCCGCCCCACTCGCCCCACGCCGCCGCAGCGTGGCAGTAGACCATCAGCCCAGGGCCAGTGGGCTGCGTGTCGGGGCGTTCCGGATCACCGATGACGGCGTGTACCACGACGATTCGGGCGAGCGGCTTTCCGACCCCTTCCTGGTCGTCGCCAGCGCCTCCGATCCGAGCGGCCGGAACCACGTCATCACGTTGCGTACCAGCCAGGGACAGGAGTTCGATATTCCTTCCAGCCTTCGCCATCAACCAACCCGGCTGGTGAAAGTCCTCGAAGATCACGGCGTCATGTGCGGTCTGAACCAGCGCATTCCACAGATCGGAACGATCCATAAGTTGCTGGCGCAATATGTCACTGCCGTACGCCCGTCCAAGCATCGCATCAGGGTCAAGACGGCGGGTTGGCATCATGGCCACAACGGCTATGCGTTCGTCTTGGCCGATGGCACGACCTTCGGCAACCCCGATATCCTCTATACCGACCCACGTCCCAGCGGGGGCTCTGAGCGCGATATCTGGACGATAGCAGGTACTCTCGCAAGCTGGCAGCGTGAGGTTGCCGAGTTCGCACGCGGAAACTCCCGCGTCATGCTGGCTATCGGGCTTGCGCTTGCCGGTGCCCTCGTTGAGATCGCAGAGATCACCGTGAATGGTGGCATCAATCAGTTCGGCTCAAGCCACACGGGAAAGAGCACCTGCGCGTACGGTGCAGCCTCCGTATGGGCTAAGGCCGATGGTGGCATGTTGCGCGACTGGGAGATGTCGGAGGCCGGGCTTGAGTATGCTGCCGCCGCGTCATCGGGAACGTTCACCGGGTTCGAAGACTTGCGCAAGGGCACATCCGCCGATGTGGCCGAGCGCGTCATCTACGTCGTGGCTAACAAGGGAGCCAGGACACTGGCGACGCGGGAGCGTCTGATCTGGCACTTCCTCTGGTACTCGACGTGCGAGATGGACATGGCGAGCAAACTCGGCGATCGAGCCACGCCGGGCTTGCTGACCCGCATCGCTGACCTGCCGCTGCCCTCCCCCTCCTCGGCATTCGAGGACACCCACGGCCAGCCGCCGGGTGACTTCGCTGCATCTCTCAAGGCCGCATGTCTAAACAACTACGGGACGGCCGGGCGGGCCTGGGCAACCAAGCTTGTGGAGTTGCGGAACGCTGATCCTGATGGCTTTGCCGCGAAGGTTCGCGGCAAACTCCAGGAGTTTATCAGGCGCCACACCGAAGCTTCGACCGCCGGTCAGGCACGCGGGGTGATCGAGCGCTTTGGTCTCATCGCTGTCGCAATCGAACTCGCCATCGAGCACAGCATCCTTCCCTGGAACGCTGGCGATGGCGTCTGGGCAGCGGAAACCTGTCTTGCGGCATGGCGCGATCATCGCGGTGGCTCACTTGGCGCGGCAGAAGAGGTGCTCGGTGCCGAGGTGGTGCGCGATTTTTTCCAGCGCTACCCGCGCCGGTTCACCGAGATCGGCGATCCCACCATCCCACCAAACCACGCTGGCTGGGTCGAACGCGACTCGTCGAGGCGCATCGTTCGCATACACTTCCGCCGCGATCTGTGGAATCGCGGCCTGTTCAACTCAACCCTGAACCCCCGCACCATTGCGGCGGCGATGGTGAGGAAGGGCATGATCTGGAAGGCACCGCGCGAAAAGCACAACGCGGCGAAGATGCGCAGAACGCCCGCCAACTGGACCGGGGAAGAACGGCCCCGCACCTACCACGTCATCGCCGCCGCACTTCTCGGTGATGACACCGACGAATAACAGTGGGGCGAGTGGGGCCGGCGGCGGCTTAAGGACCGGCCGGCACCGCTGGTGTTACATGGCACTTTCGATCGCCACGGGCTTGTTCTATGATTGTGCTCCATGGCAGACCCCGCCTTCACCTACACGGTCCGTGACCTCGCCCACGATGAGGGCCTGAGGTTACGATGCGACTGCCGCTCACGAATCTACACCCGAACCGAACTGGTCGCCTCGGTCGGGCTTGATGCCAGACTGCATCTGATTGGCCTCCGCCGAGAACTGTGGTGCCGGGAATGCGGAGAGCCGCCGTTCCACGGCTGGGTGGTGACCAGCACATCAGCCCGGTAGGGCTTCTCGTCCACCGATCCTGAGCCCCACCTGCCTCCGGCAGGAGCTTTCGGAACAGCCTTCTCCCGCCGACGTTTGGGCGTGGCTACGGCCCTTCCAGGGGAGCGGAGCTATTCGAGGGAGAGGGAGACCCCAGATGGCCAGGAAGAATCACCCTCCTGGTGCCGGCGGTGGCAAGGAGAAGGGCCGCTCGGCTGGTGACCAGCAGACCGGCGGCATCGCTGGTGGGAGGCTCGGCGGCAGCGGCTCGCATCCCTATCACACCGATGCTGGTGAGCGGAGGCATGAGGCCGGTCACTCGGCCGGCGAGGTGCGGCATTCTCCTATGTCAGAGAGCCGCCACGATGGTGAAACCGAACAGGAGAAGCTGAAGCAGGCCAGGATCAAGAAGGGGCCGGGCAGCCGGCCCTGAGCCAAGGTCAAACTCAGCCACGATGAGCGAGATGAGCATGCCTCCGGTCCTTCGCCTCCTTGGCTTGCTGACGCTGCTGGGAGTGTCTGTTGCCTGCTCGACGGCCACCCAGAGGCATTCGACCGGCGGATGTCCACCTTTGTGGGCCGCCCTGAGGCCGACGTCATAGCAGGACTGGGGGTGCCACATCGCACCTACGACGGTGATGGGCGCCGTCTGCTCCAGTATGAGTTCGTGCGTCCATCCCCAGCGCCAGCCGTCTTTCCCAGCATTGGGTTCGGCTTTGGCAGCGGAGGCTGGGGCAGCGGTTGGGGCGTGGGCACAGGTCTCGGGCTTGGTCTAGGCGGCTATGGACCGCCCGGCCATGCGTGCGTCCTCATCTTCGAATCCCGTGACGGCCGGATCACGAGCTTCAGCCGCAACGGTCCGGGATGCGTTGCGGCCGCAGCATAGGCTGCCTACGAGCACAGCGGCGCGGCGATGATTTTTCCGCTTTGCAAATATATCGAGGCTTCCCGTAGGACGGCGGTGGGCATATCGGCCAGTGCCACTCGCAATCGGTGAAGCACCGCCGAATTGCGGAGTTCGAGCCAGATTGCAGTCAGGTCCGGGGGATTCGGGCGGGGTTCCTCCACTGCCCAATCTTTGCAGCGGGTAGCTATATCCAGCGAGGAGGGGAACCCGACTGGCAGGTCGTCGAGTGTGTGATAGGTGACGTCCAGGCCGGAAATACTCCGCTCGACGATTGCCTCAAACTCCGCCATATCGGCGGTGTCGATCAGCACCACGACATCAAGCCACCCGCTCATTGCCCCACCTGCTCGTGGCTGCTGGATCGGGTTTGCACCCTGATCAGTTGGCTGAATACCGCCGCCTGGAGGTCGGTCTGTTGAGACTCGCCGAGAGCACGGTAGAGATTGAGCAGCGCCGCTGGGCTGCACCGGCCGAGGCCATTGCCTGCTGCATAGCTGGATGCGCGTTTGAGGAAGCATTGTGCGAACTGCCGTCGCGACCGGACAAGGCCACGTGCCTTTAAGGTTTCATAGATGTTACTAATGTCCATGCTGGACCCCCTTTCTGAATCGGATCGGGACTATTTATCCAGCATGGTCGATTGGCCGATCACCCCTGCTGCTGGAGTGGATTCGGCCTGACCGAGGACAAGAACTTTGGAACTCACCCACGATCAGATCGCAGCGGCGCGTGCGGTCGGCTTTGCCTTTTCCCCTGCCAATGATGAGCAGATTCGGCGGCTCACCATGCAGCGCCGTATCTTCCATATCGACGGCAAGCCGCATTTGGCCAGCGCGAACGGTACCTACTTTGAGACCCACTCCACCCTCCTCGCCATGCTGGATGAGCAGATTTCGGGCGGCACCGAGGCAAGGGCTATGGCCGAGGCATCCCAACTGCCGGCGGCTCCAACGGAGCCGCTAACAGCCGCAGCTATCGAGACGCCGAACAACGCCTCGATGGCCACGGGGAGTCAGCCGGACCCCGCACCCGCTACCATGGAGCCGGCCGATGCCATCAATGTCGTGGGCTCGGAGCCGCCGGGCGAAGCGGTTGCCGCCCATGAGCCGCACCGATCGATGCTCCAGCGGCGCCGAGCTACTGAACCCAAGCTTCCTCGCTGGATGACAGCCGGAAAAGCCCGGCGTGGAAGGCTGAAATAGGCCCCCGCCGGCCCTGAGCGCCGAAGGGGAGCTTCAGACGGCGCTGCTTTCATGCCGAAACGCGACCAGGATGCCGACGTTGAAGGGACCAAAGCAGCCGCTCAACTCGGAGGTGCCGATGCCGCCAGAACCGCAGCCGCCGAGGGCCGGAGCGAAATCTCCTGACGACACGGTACCGCAACAGGACGCCTCGCCGCCTGACCAATCGGAGGTTCCGGATGGGGAATCGTCGATCGAGAGGACTGCCAAGACCCATTGGCTGCAATCAGCAGACCAAACCGGAACGGTAAGAGCAACGAAGGACGTGCCCGAGCCCGATAGTCTCGGGGGATAACTCCGCAAGCCTTGGTCAACCGCGACTGGAAGCGCTACATGGATTGCGCTGCATGCAGCGCCGTAGCTGCCTCTTTGTCCGAGTTTCCCAGCGGGCAGCATTGCCGATGCCCTGGGTGAGGCGGGGGCGTGTCTCCTGGCGCGCTCCTTGTAGTTGGCCGGGCAGCCACGTCGGCAGTATCCTTGCTGCAATGTGCAAGCACGGTCTCGGAGGGGGCTTCGATGCCCTTTCTCAAGGTTTTTGGCATCCAGACCGCCGATGAAGCGCATGCCGCGCTCGACTGCGGAGCAACGGCGCTCGGCTTCCTCGTCGGTCTTACCCACCGGGCTGAAGATCAGGTCACCGCCGAGACGGCGCGGGCGATAATATACACCCTGGCGTCAGATGCAGAGTCGGTGCTGGTCACTCATCTGCTCGACCCCAAGGAGGTGGCCGATTTGGCCCAGTATGTCGGCGCCCGGTCCATCCAGGTCCATGGTCAGATGCCCGTACCTGATCTCCGGTTTCTTCGCCTGCTTGCTCCCGATAAGAGACTGCTCAAGACCATTCACGTAACCGGCGACAACGCCGTTCACCAAGCTGCCGCCTACGCGCAGCATGCAGATGCACTGGTCCTGGACTCCCGGACTGCGGATAGACTCGGTGGCACTGGTTTGCCCCATGGTTGGTCGATTAGTCGTCGTATTGTCACTGCGGTTTCGCCACGCCCCATCCTCCTTGCGGGAGGGCTTAGGCCGGATAATGTCGAGCAAGCAGTACAGGGTGTCCGCCCTGCCGGTGTGGACGTGAACTCCGGGGTGGAGGACTCCAGCGGACGGAAGGACACCGCAAAGATGCGAGACTTCATCAGTCGTGCGAGGGCCGCGCTGCTTCCGAGCGACTGATCCACCCACGTGGAGCTAGATCACGACCGGCATTGGATCGACCGCTGCTGCTTCCATGCCCATATACATTGCTTTGCCGGGGCCAACGACCCGCTGCCCAAGGACGACAATGCGCAGCGGTTCAACGCCTCGTCGAACGTTGGCGAGTTCGACGATATCCTCCAGCGGCCATTCCCGGGACGGTTGCTCGTCGGCGATGTCGCTGATGATCGCCGATGGCCAGCGCCGCCGCAGCACCTCCAGGACCTCTTGTTGGTCGATGTCGGGATGCCGGACCATGAGGAGGGCAGTGCCATCGGCGGAGGCCATTCCGGCCATCACCATCCCCCGCCATCTCCACCGCTGTCGCGCGGTTCGGTCGCGGACATCACGGCAAGCTCGTCGAAGGCGAGCGACGGCAGCACGGAGGTGACCCGGCTGATGGTGGAGAGGCAAGGTGATAAGGCTTACAGGATCGTCTGATTCCTGAATCCAATGCCGGATACCCCACCACCACTTCTGGATCAGTGGTCTTCTGCACCATTCGCAGCCAAAAGAGCGGCAGGTCCAAGGCCAGCCATCTCGGGAACGGCGTGACATGCGGGACTGCATGCAGCGCTGGAGGCGATCGGCGGTGCGGCAGTCACCATTCTGCCGCAGGCCCGAGATGAGGCCCTGCTGACGTGCGTAAGCGACCGCCACCTCCACCGCAGTTGTCATGCAGCTATTTATCGAGGCAGTTCTAAACGTTCACGCCACCGGCTTCTCGGTTGCGCACGCGCTGCCAATTACCTGACGAACACATTGAAATTGCTGGACGCCAGACGAGCGCCGGTCATGCCCTGGGCGGCGCCACAGGATCGGGGCCACTTCCGGCCTTCACGGCGGATCGCGGCGGCCCGAGATCAGCCGCAAGCTCCACGGTGCAACGCAAAATGAGGTGCAATTTTCATCACACCTCACACTTTTCCTATATCGGGAGAGGTAACTTAATCACCACGCCGCCCTGGAGAGCCGCAACCAGAGAGGCGGGTTTGCGGCTACCCCAGTGCCACCACGTCATCCCTGCAAGGCCACGCTGCTTGGAACCGTGCGGCATCGGCCTTACTCAGGAAAAACACGCAGGCGTGGCACAACAACGGACCATTCCCCTCCCTCTTGGCTATCCAATCAAACTGGGCATCCTTGCTCCGATTCTGATCGACGTTGAGCCACTCCACCACATCTGGACGCAGTTCGGCATTATCAAAAAGATCAGGTTCGCGACGACGGCCTTGCGCATCGACTTTCACCGACACCATGAGGTGATCCACGATCACAGGGTGCCAACCATCATAATCCATAATGTTCTAACCTTCAGTAGGAGGGGCAATCCCTCGAAATTTAAGTAGCTAAAATCATGCGCACTCCGCCAAAACCGGCATTCGTTTGCTGCCACAAAACAGCGGAGTTGGTTCGGCTTATGTCCTCACCGCGCTCTCATCTTATAGCAGACAAGCCGTCGAAAAACAATGATCAGCATGACACCACAGTGACCGCAACCTGACCCTGCCCCGTTTACACCTTTATCGACTTCGCCCGACCAGCCTGCTCGCCCGAAGCCGCTGCTCATCCGGGTGTGACGAAATGCCAGACTTGGATTGGCCGTGGCGGCATGGACCGATGGGCGACGGTGTTTGTGCCTTGCGGCTATTCCCAGTCGGGCGGATATCCCTCGCTGCGGGTGCCATCCAGTGTAGCGACATGAATTCCCAGGCGCGCATCAGAGGATTCGGCCTCGGTGTTCTGCGGGTGCTGTCCGGTGATGGAAATCCATGCCATCGAGCGAACTCATAAATTCAAAGATTAGTACCGCACGTCCTTCGCCATCTTCATTCTCCTCGACACTCCATCGGTCGCGCATCTCTCGATTGCGAAGCCACCATTCAGCCTCTTCGCGAACTTCGTCTGCACCGCCGCATGGAGGGTGGATTGTAATCTTCACACGCATCTTTGGCCTCCTTGATGATGCGTGTATTTATGTTGCGGAAATTCCTGAGCCGACCTGGACCTCGGCTTCCTGTTTGGCTGTTACCGGGCGTCCTTGAGTCTTTCCTTTGCCAGTTTGGCGTAGGCCCGGTTGATCTCAATGATGGTAGCCGACCTGCCGCAATCACGCGCAGCGACCGCCGTTGTCCCCACCCCACCGAAAGGATCGATCACATATCCGCCGGCCGGCGATCCAGCCTGAATGCAGCGCTGTGCCAGTTCCAGCGGCATCGTGCTGGTATGGTTGCCACGGCCCGGAGATGGGGAGATTGTCCAAACATCCCTGCCCCATCGCCGCTGACCATCGGCGCTCTCTTCCATCAGAGCCTCGCCGTCATAGAAATAGGTGGGCTCGCGCGACAGCATGAACAGGGCCTCGTGGGCGCGTGATGGCCGGTCCGAGGCAGGGTCGGGCGCCGTACGAGTTTTCGCCCAGACGATATTGGCACGCAGATACCAGCCGTCCTCCCGTAGTGCCATGGCGAGCATGAACGGGAGTAGGAGGAGGTCTTTTTCCTTTACGCCAGTGTGCCGCAAGCGGGAGGTATGGAGCGCCTTTCCATTCGCCGAAGCCTCACGCCATGACGGCTGGGTATTCCGCTGGTGCTCAATGTCGCGACTGACCGACCGCTTTCCATCCTGCCGGATGGCGCGCCTCGTGAGATAGCTGTCGCCGACATTGACCCACAATGTGCCATCTGGCCTCAGCACTCGCCGGACCTCCCGAAACACTTCGACGAGCTTTCCGACATAATCGTTAGGTGTGGGCTCCAGGCCGATCTGGCGCTTGTGCCCATTGTCACGGACAAACCAATACGGTGGGCTGGTGACACAGCAATGAAAGTGGTCGGCAGGAAGGGTGCGCAAACGATCGAGGCAGTGGCCGACAACGATATTCATCGACGGCGGCGGGGATGGCGCAGTGGGTCGATCGAGCCATTCTTCCGTCTCAGCCAAGGATAGCGTGAATCCTGGACCGGCCACGATAGCACCGTCGAGATCGGCAATTTGGTAACCGCCATAGCCGAGCGCCGCTGGGTCACGGGCACGGCTCCGCATCAGGATCAGGCCACGTCGATGCAGCGCTCGGCGAATGCGGCGTTCTGCGACTTTCTCGGATGCGTCCACGGTGACCCTGGAACTGACCCTGGACGTGACCTCTAGCGTGACACTGAAACGACCACCAGGGGACTCTGGTGACGCTCCGACCTTCTGATGGGAATTGCCGTCACTCGCCGTAGGGCGATGTGGAGTGAGCCAAGTCTTCGCCGGACCGATCGCAGTCATCGGTAGCGTCGTCGAGGGATCGGCGAAAACAAACCTTCAGAAAGTGAGACCCCTTTGAGGACACCGTACATACCGCTGTGCAGTTCTCGCGCGCCGCAATCTCATTGATCACGGCGATGAGTTCAGCGGGATCACCGCCACTGAACTGAACTTCGGTCTCTGTTGCGCTGCGGGCGGCGTCCCGCAATTGGGCGAGTATTGACATGGACACCTTCATTCCCGGCGCCGCGCACACCCGCTGTCGGGCTGCCTTTCGGCGCCATTTGCTACTACAAGTTGCATTACGAAGCGCAATTTCGCAACTGCGTCGCTGGAATTTTCGGAGTATCGGGGTAGACCCAAAAACCGTGGCGGCAGCCCGACTGATTGCCACACTGGAATGGTCGGCCCGTGCTCTCACAACGAGCCCCGGCGGAAGGTGGGGAATGTCGGAAACGCGCTATGTCCCAACTGCGGCTGAAGCTCGCCGCTCCAACGTCAAAGCCGCAGTGCTGGTCGGTGTGCTCACACCAGCCCTCGGCTGGCTTGAAGGCTTTGAGGACATCCTCGCGCTCCTGTCCTTTGGTGTGGTCATGGGGCTGCTGACCTATGGATTTTATGCCCTGATCGCCCGTGTAACCGGACCGGCGGTGATCGAGGTCACCGAGAATCATCTGACGATCGAGCGAAAGAGCACCAGGACCACGCTTCCGTGGCCCGACATCGCCTCTGTTCGGTTTACCAGCTACGGCGGCGTCACTATGGCGATCGCCCGCCGAAGCCAACGGTCCCCGCTGCGCGTCAGGCTTGATGGACACTCGTCCGACGACGTCGCGGCGATGCAGAGGATGATCGACGCAAGGATTGGGCAAGAGCATGTGGTGAGCGCGTAAGCTTCCACCGGATACATGCACTCGCGCGGCAGAGCACCGGAATCCGCGCGTGCTGGCTCCAGGTCCAATCGCGGTCGCTTCAAGCCTGACGGTCTACTCTCCCGCCCATCATCCCTGCCGTCCAGCCTGGAGCGATCAATAAGGCATCGGTGCGGCCTGTCCGTGCCGAGAGGCCGATCAGGTGCATCCTGCCTTCCATACAGCAGCGCACTGACAACCCTCAGAGCAGGAAGTCGTCCGCCGTTAGCGTATACTCGCCCAGTAGGACAATGGTGCCATCGACGATGCCATCAACAGGCTGGAACTGGCTGGTGTCGAGTTCGATGACGGTGTTCCCGTTTTCCCAGCGATAGCGAACCTCCGGCCGAGTGCCGCTGAATGCCTCCTGTCCGATGAACTCGTATGCAAGGTCCAACCGACCAAAACGGTTCAACCCCTGCAAGTTGATGATGTCATCGCCATCACCGAAGTCCGTGATAGTGTCCTGTCCGATGAAGACCACGGGTGCGAGGGGAACAGTAAAGCCGAACTGGAAGATGTCATTGCCGTTCCCGCCGGTCAGCAGATTGGCCCCGGCCTCACCGTTGAGCCTATCATCACCATTGCCTCCCACCAGGGTGTCATCGCCGTACACGCCGAGGAGCCGGTCGTTGCCGTTCCCGCCATCAATGTAGTCGTCATCGCTAGGAATGGTGAACAGGGATACGCTGCCGCCAGTCAGCGAATCATCGCCGTTGCCCCCCAGGACGATATCATCACCAAATCCGGCACGAACGGTGTCGTTCCCGTTGCCACCATCGAGGAACTCCGAGCTTTCGTCGCCCTGGATTCTGTCGCTGCCATTGTTCGATGGCTCGGGCATGAGCGTCGCCTCCCTGTGCTGCATACGATCTTTCGCGAACTGGCTCCGAGCTTCCCAGCGACATGACGCGGCTCGCCGGGAAGCACCTTAAGAAATGGCAAACTGAGGTCTCTGCGAGAGATCACGGCGGAAACCGCAGCGTCGGAATGAGTGGTCGCGTGATGCTTTTGCCAAACGCTGCGCGACCTCATTCTCCCTGTCATATGAATTTCCGCACGAAACTCAGGCGGATTTGGTGCCGTGAACTACGGGCAGGATTGCCCAATAACCGGCAGGGCATATGTGTCCTTCTCGCCGTCGCCCGTTCCGCTATCTGTCAGAACCGCCTCCTGACCAAAGATCGGCTGGCAGGGCCGAGACGGCACATAGTTTTCCAAGCCGATGTCCTCATCGGGATTGGCTGACAATGCTGCAACTGCAACTACCTCGGAGCCGGCCTGAGTATCCGCTGCGGTCTCAGGGTCGGGTGGCATCGATGCCAGCAAGGATGCCAGCAAAAATGCCGGAGCAGCAAAAGATATGGACTGGATCATGACAGAGGCCCTCTGCCCTTTTGACTTCATCACCGCAGACCAGGATAGCTTGTACTGAAATCCGACCGCTGGCCGGCTTAATCGGTGCAACTCGCATGGTCGTAAAAGATTCGATGGCGACTAATTACGTGTGCCTCATGCGCCCGTTGGCCAAAGATGGACAGGACAGGACCATCAAAGTCTGGGCTGTGCGAGCATCAGCGGCAACGGTTGCTCGTGTCTTCCCTCCCGCTTTGCTACGTCTTGAACACCAGCGTGTGGGCGTTCGACGATGGTGTCCTACCGGCTTGCAGCCTGCCCGATCCGGCCTAGTGTGATGCACGAAGCAGCAGGGGATGGCGTGACCAAGTTCAAGTCTGCGTATCAAGCTCACCCTGCGATGCCGTTGAGCGTTTCACCTCGCTCACCTTCGCAGGACTCACCCTCAACAGCCGCGCCGTTTCCCTGATTCCCTTCCCTTCGGCCAATGCCTGCCGGACCCGCTCGATCTTGGCATCGGCAATCGGCGGTCGCCCTAATCGGCGACTTGCAGCACGCGCTCGCTCCAAACCGGCTAGGACCCGATCGCGGGTCATCGCCCGCTCATATTCGGAGAAGACCGACAGCATCCCAAACAATGCCCTGCCGGATGGTGTGGAGGTATCAAGGGCCTGCTGGTGCAGGTAGAGGTCCACACCGCACGCCTGGAGTTCGCCGAGCAGGCCCACGAGATCAGGAAGGGACCGGCCGAGGCGGCAGACCGACCAGGAGGCGACGATGTCGATCTCACGGCGGGTGACGGCCTTTAGCAGGGCATCAAGGCCGGGTCGCTGGGATCGCCCCTTTGCGCCCGAAATGCCGTCATCCCGGTATACCGCCATCACGGTCCAGCCGAGGCGGGCAGCCGCCTCCTGGAGAGGCTGAAGCTGGTTCTCCACCGTCTGGCCACGATCGGCCGTGCTGACCCGGACATAGATGGCGGCGCGCTTGGCGGCGGGATGCTTCATTCCGGAAGCATCGCTCCAGCCTGGATGGTGTCAACGAAAACGGATGTTTTTGGAAACGCCTTTCGGCGAGGTTTGGGGCACGGTCAGCGGCGGGTTTCCGAGGGGCTGATCCGAGGGGGATTTATGAACAGCGGCAGGGAAGGGGCGTCGGTCGTCGAAGTCACCGTTCGGGCGACCATCAGGGTCACATACCCTCGCCCAGAATCCGTTGGCCCAGACCCGGTTACCAAGGACCGGCAGCACGGCTTCCGCTGGCGGGGCGCCGCACGGAGCCCACCTGATATTGATTACCCTCACCGGCCGAGCAGCAGACCGTCAATCATCGAAGTTCGGCGAGCCCCGCCCGTTCCGGCTGCTCAGAAGCCGCGACGATCCTGTCGCTCCTTGGGGGCCATTGCTCGGATGTCGGAGGATACCGTCTGTCTGGTGCCCTCCGCTCGTGCTCAAACCGAATGCTCGGCGGCCTGTTTATCTGGCCGCAGGATACCCCAGACCCTTCCGTGGCAAAGGAAGGCGGCGATGAGCGAGCGGTTCAGCGGCGCGGCGACGGCGGGCGGCTATGACCAAGCCTTCGGTCACGTTTCGCGCGATTTCGTGCCAACCCTGTTGCGGGTCGCCCGCGTGGCTCCCGGCCAGCGAGTGCTCGACATCGCCACAGGAACAGGTGCGGCCGCCGAGGCCGCCGCCGCTGTGGTCGGCCCTTCCGGCCGGATTGTTGCTGCCGACATCTCGCATCCGATGCTAGAAAAGGCACGTGAGCGCATCGGCAGCCTGCCCAATGTCTCGCTCACGATCGAGGACGCTCAGGCCCTCACCTTTCCTGCTGAGAGCTTCGACGCGGTTCTCTGCCAGATGAGCCTGATGTTGTTCGACGATCCGGCGCGCGGTCTGTCCGAATTCCGCCGCGTGCTGCGGGAAGGAGGGTGGACCGCCGTCTCGGTCAACACCGTCCCGAGCCGTTCCTTCCACACGCGGGTCAATGACGCCATCGGGCGTCACGTCGCCGCAAGGGCCGCTGCGGCCCGGCGCTTCTTCTCCCTTGGCGACGCGCAACTCCTGCGCTCTCTCTTCGAAGCGGTCGGGTTTCGGGATATCGAGATTGCCACCGAGGCGCGGCGGTATCCCTTCCCGTCCTTTGCCGCCTACTTCGAACCTATCGAGCAGGGGTTGGGGCAAGCGGGTCAGGAATACCTTGCCCTCCCGGCCGACGTGCGCCTCGCCGTACGTGAGGAGGTCCGCCGCCAGTTGGAGGGTGAGGCGACGGGCGCGCGTGGCCATGTCGAGGTACAGGTGGAACTTCTGTTCGGTTGCGGGCGGCGGTAGCGGCCGGGGCGATTTTGTCGCGGGCTTTGCAGCGCTCAGGCAGGAGATGTACGTTGCCGCCACTGATCTACTGGGAGCAGGATCAAGTGGCGCTCCCTCGTCCACCGTCCTCCATCATGCGCCGTGGCCTTCGCCCATCGCGGCGTATCACCGATCCTCGGCAGCGCTAAACGGCGCCCCGAACGGTCCTGGCGGTCGCGGTGAAGGAGCGCGGGCCGTCCTCTCCGCCCGCTAGGTAAGCGAGCCGGGTGTGGTGCTCGACCACAGCCCGCCTTTCCTCAGGCAGGCCGCAGACATAGGCGCCGATTGTCCCCTGGCCGCCGAGCCATGGCCCCCAGTAATCGGCGAAGCTGGTGAACTCGGTCCGAATGGTCAGCGATGTCTCCGCCACGTGGCGCAGCCCCATGGCCTTCCACACTGCGCCGAACTCGCCCGGACTCGTGAAGAGGGCTGAGAACTGCCGCGCTCGCAATGCTGCCGCGCCCTCGTCAAGTGGCGCAGCGGTGTCGAGGAATGTCCGCAGGAAGGTCAGTCCGCCACGGAAATCCCAGACAGCAGCGGCGACCACGCCACCCGGCCTGACCACGCGGACCATCTCCCTGGCGGCGCGCTGCGCATCCGGGACAAAGTTCAGCACCAGCAGCGACAGCGCGGCGTCGAACGAGGCGTCGCCGTACGGGAGCGTGGCCGCATCCCCCTGCTCGAACCGAAGGCGAGCCTCCACAGTGTGAGACTGGGCATATGCGACGTATGCGCCGGAGTGGTCAAGGCCAGTGATGTGCGTCTTTGGCAGCAGCTTGGCGGCGGCAAAGGAAAGGCTGCCGGTCCCACTGCCCACATCCAACACGCTGGCGGCGCCCTCAGGAACGGCAACGAAGTCGAGGAAGGGCACCGCCAGCACGCGGCTCCAACGGCCCATGCTCTGCTCGTAGGCGGCCGGATCGTCCGCATTGTAGATCGAGGCCATGGCGTACCTCCTCCCCTCCCGAAGCGCGGACGTTGCGCCCGTGCTCTCCGCAAACGGTAGACCCGGGTAATCGGCCGAGCCAGGGGAGCGGCACCGAGTCCAGAGGGAGTGCCGAGCCGCCTCCGGCAGCCCGGTCGGTCGTGCGTCACGGCGTGCCCAAGCTCGCATCACTGATCCCACCGGGCTAGGCTGGGCCTTGGGCGCCGGACTGGCCGCCTTTCGGTCGGGTACGCCGCCCTCTGGGACAGGAGGACATGATCATCACCCACATCTCGGCCCGCGTCCCCGGGCCAGAGCGCCACTTCCTGATCAACCCCTACGGCCTGTTCTTCGAGGAGATCACCGCCTCCTCGCTGGTCAAGGTCGATCTCGACGGCAAGGTGGTGCAGGGCACGCCCTTCCCGATCAACCCCGCAGGCTTCACCATCCACTCCGCAATACACGCCGCACGGGAGGACGCGCAGGTGGTTATGCACCTGCACACCGACCAGGGCGTGGCGGTAGCCTCCCAGGCCGACGGGCTGCTGCCGCTCACCCAGCAGGCGCTCGTCGTGCGGCCGCACCTCGCCTACCACGACTACGAGGGACTCGCGCTGGACCTCGACGAGCGATCGCGGCTGGTTGCCGACCTCGGGGACAAGACGCTGATGCTGCTCCGCAATCATGGGACCTTGGCGGTCGGCGCGAACGCAGCGGAGGCGTGGCTAGGCATCTTCCTTTTGGAACGCGCCTGCAAGGAGCAGGTGATGGCGCTCACGGCCGGGCGTGAAGGCATCCTGCTAGTGCCGGAACAGGCGCAAGGGAGGGTGCGTGGACAGGCTTCCGCCGCCTCGCTGGGCAATCTCGCCCTACTCGCGTGGCTGGGCCTGCTGCGCAAGCTGGACCGGCATCTGCCCGGCTACGACACCTAGGGCAGCGGCATCCTGGCCGACCATGGGCTGGCTCGGGCGGCCGCACGGAGGCGTGTCACGGGGCGGAGCGTCATGAGGGGCAACTGTGCCCCTGCGGGAGAGTGCCGACGGACACTACAGAGGCCGTACGCCTTTTGGGCGCCCATGTTGATCGAGCCTGTAGGCCCGCAAGTCGCCCTCTGGACGGGCCGGGCACGGGATCAGACCGCCCCGTAGAAGTGCCGGTACTGCCATGCCGCGTCCCTCCGAAGCTGCTCCTCGGACCAGGGACGGTCCTCGAAGCGCGCCGCCGAGAGTGGCGACAGATCGAGTGGCGGTCGGCCTTTCACGATCCAGGCCGCGAGTGCTTCGCCGAGGGCGGGCGAGATCGAAAGACCCGCCACGTTGCAGCCGCTTGCGAAGAAGAAGCCGTCCACGCCCGGTGTCGGCCCGAGGATGTGCTGGCCGTCGGCCGTCATCGTTGGGATGCCGCCGCGAAGCTCGCGCACCTTCGCCGTCCGCAGGACCGGCATCTGAGCCTCCACCTCCTCGGCCGCCGCGCGCAGCACGTCCATGTCGAGCGGCATGTCGCCAATGCCGAAGCCCGGCCTGAGGACCGCCATGTCGAAGAAGCGCGGCTCCTCCTCGTAGACTCCCCAGAGGAGGCCACCCTCGCACGGGCGCACGTAGACGGCGGCGTCCATGATCCGCATCATCGGCAGGTCCGGCCGCGCCCCGTCCAGCGGCTCGGTGACGACGAGTTGCTGGCGCGTCGGCACGAGCGGGATGCGGATGCCGCTGGCCTCGGCCACCTGCCTCGTCCATGCGCCCGCTGCATCGACCACCACTGGCGTCCGGATCGGCCCTTGGTTGGTCTGCACGCTCTTCACCTTACCAGTGCCAATTTCGATGCCCGTGACCTCCATCCTCGGCAACACCGACGCCCCATTAGCCTCGGCGGCACGGGCAAAGCCGACCGCGACCTGGGCGGGGTCGAAGTACCGGTCGTCGCCGATCCGCAGCACGGCCGCGACGCCGGTCGGCCGGAGGAACGGATTGAGCCGATGCGCCTCGTCGGGGGAGACCGGCTCCACGTCCAGGCCCTTGCGGCGGCCGCGCTCAAGATCGGCCGCGAGGACTTCGGCATCTTCCGGCCGCCGTGCGACCTTGAGGCTGCCCGAATGCACCCAGGCCAAAGGCTGCCCGACCTCCGCCGAAAAGGTCTCGATCTTGCGGCAGGCGTCCCGGATGAGATCGATCATCAGGTCGCTCTTGCGCAGGCAACTCACCATGCCCGCAGCACGGGGCGAGGTCTGCGAGCCGATCTCGTGCTTGTCGAGCAGGACGACGCGCAGGCCCCCGCGCTTGACCAGATAGTACGCCGTCGCAGCGCCGAGGCCGCCGGAGCCGATCACGACGACATCTGCATGGTCGATCATGGCACGTCCTCTGACAGGCACTCTCGTGGCGGCCGAATTGCAAGCATCACAACAACCCCTCAGTAATGCCGCAGGCGCGCCCAAGCGGGTCGTCGGCGCGCAGCCGGTCAGACGCGCGCCGCGCCGCCTCGGTGTAGCCGGGGTTATCGAGTAGCCGTGCGACCGCCCGCATGACCCGCCCGGCACTGCACTCTGAGCGGGGCACCACCTCGGCAACACCCATCGCCTCGGCTCTCACGGCGACGCCCGGTTGGTCACGGCCCCAGGGGACGAGCACCATCGGCACGCCGTGGCGGAGTGCTTTCATGACCATGCCGTGCCCGGCATGGCCGACCATGAGGCAAGCCCTGTCCAGCACCGGGCCGTGTGGCACGAAGCCCTGCACCCGCGCGTTCGCCGGGATGGGGCCGAGTTCGTCGCGCGCGTGTCCCGGCGCCAGGGTGAGGAGCACCCGTACGGGACGGTCGGCGAGCGCATCAAGCGCGGCCCGCGCCAGTGCCAGTTCGCCCGCCTGCGGCACCGTGCTGAGGGTGATGAGGACCCAAGGGGCGCCGGGCTCGCTCAGGAACGCCGTCTCGGTACCGACTGGCTGTGGCTCCCGATCGAGCGGACCGATGTAGTGGTGGTTTGCCGGGAGGCTGGCGGGCGGCGGGTCGAACACCGGGTCAGTGGCGTGTAGGACCGCATCGGCTCGTCGGACCAGGGGTAGAACCCAGTGGCGGAACATGCCCGCGACAAGGCCGGGGAAGTCGGCCTCCCATGGACGGCGCGCGTCCTCGCCGAAGTAAAAGCTCGGGTTCACAAACACCCAGGGGACCCGAAGCGCTGCTGCCAGCCGGTCGGCCAAGGGCATGCAGAATAGGGTGCTCAGCAGAAGTTTCGGTTGCAACGGCTCGGCGGCGGCGAGCGCGAGCGGGAAGCAGGTGCGCGCCCAGGGAACCAGCGGGTCGGGCGTGTCCGCCTCGATGGTTTCGCCCCGCTGCGCCATCCGGAACACATGGAGCGGGTCGTAGAACGTGCCCTGCTCAAGTTCCCGGGGAAGATTGATGACCGGGAGCCCCGTCGGGGCGACAGCGGCGGCTACGTCACCGTCGCAGAGTAGGTGAACGTCGTGGCCGCGATCCCGCATCCCAGAGGCGAGCGCTAAGACCGGCGGTTTGTCTCCACCCGCCCGCGCGCTGACCAGGGCCAGCATCGAGTGGTGTCGGCTGGTAGAAGCAATGGCAGATGAGGGCAGAGGAGACGCCATGGCGCCCATCCCGCTGTTCGGCCGAGCACGCCACCAGAGAGCGACGGCTGCGGCGCGTGCCATCTTGCCTCGGCGATAAGGACGGACGCGATCAACGGCCCGCGACGGTCATGGCTGACCGCGCCCGACCGAGTTTCCCTGGTCACCTCCGAACCGGGCGAACCCTAGCTACCAACAGGGCGTTCGTTGACCGTTTCGGCACCAGAGACGCAGCATGAGGGTCGAGATCGGCTAGGCGATGCGCAGCCGAGTGGTACCGTTCGTTCACCTGAGTGCAGAAGGGAGGCGCCACGTGTGGGCTCAACTCAAAATCGGATTTGCGGCCGTCGCAGGCTTCGGGTTAGGCGCTATCACCGTGAACCAGTTGCATGCTCAAGCCGGTCCGCCAGCCTACGTCATCTCGGAAATCACTGTGACCAACCCCGACGCCTACGCGAGGGAATACGTCCCACTTGCCACTAAGGCGCTCGCCGAGAGTGGCCAGACGAGGCTCGCGTCGGGCGGCAGGACGATTTCGCTGTCTGGGACGCCCCCTGCATCGCGCATCGTGCTGTCTCGGTTCGCTAGCCTGGAACAGGCGCAGGCAGCCTATACTTCGCCCGCCTACGTTGAGGCGCGCAAGATTGGTGACCGATACGGCACGTTGCGCATCTTCGCCGTTGAAGGCTTGCGGCAGTAGCGGTCGGCGGGGTGGTTCAAGGCTCTTGAAGGTTGGTGTCGATGCTCGCTCCACGGGTGACGCTCTGCGATTACACGCAGTGCCAGCGGCGGGCAGCGTCTACAGCCCTAGGGGACCGCATCCAGCCGAAATCCGGCGGCTGGGTCTCGGAGCGAGGAGTGCCCTCCGGCAGAGTCAGCCAGGGCTGCGCGCTGCGCGTCCAGAAATGTGCGACTGGCCTGAGCCAGGAGGTGTCGTCCAGGGTCCCGGCGCGCACGATCACCAGCGTCCCCGGTTCCGCTATGCCGGGCTTCGGGCCGCCACAAATCCAAGTGCCGCACCGGGCGCAGACCCAGTGGGTTGAGATGCGCCCGCTCTCGGTGGTGCGCTCGAATGGCCGGGTCTCGCCCCCTGAGGGGTGGAACGCCTCAGCCGCCACGACGAGCCCCATCGAGAACGCGCTGCCGGTGAGCCGCTGGCAGTCGGTGCAGTGGCAGGTGTAGGCAAGGTTCGGCGGTGCGGTGATCTCGAAGCAGACCGCGCCACATTGGCAGCCGCCAGTCTGGTGAAAGGTCATCGCCGCCTTCCCGATTTGGGCGTGCCGGTCTTTCGATCCTGCACCCT
The DNA here is from genome assembly GCA_023391815.1 of Pseudomonadota bacterium. Taxonomy (GTDB): domain Bacteria; phylum Pseudomonadota; class Gammaproteobacteria; order Steroidobacterales; family Steroidobacteraceae; genus Steroidobacter. Next base: position 1,187 of record JAEWAF010000128.1, on the reverse strand, counting down.
CCCGCCCCGCTGTAGCGGTCACCCCGCCGCGAGTTGTTCAAGGACAACAGGACGCACCGCCCCTGCTCCGCCCTCTCACAGGGGCAGGCTCCGGCTTTCGTTGACCGTTCCGGCATCGAGGATGCAGCGTTTCTGGCCCGGTCAACGGGCCGGGACTGGCAGAGCCACCAAGCCCGGCCAAAGCCGGGCAAAGGGGGCGGGAGGACGCGATCCCCCACGCCACCAGCCGCTCTGGCGCCCATATGCACGGAGAGGTTCCAGCGAATGGGTAGATCGGAGGCACCGTGCGGCTTCCGAGCGATCGCCTCCCCTGAGAGGAGCCGGGTAGGATCATGCCAGAATCAGGACGAGCAGACCCCGAACGAGCCGCGCTCGATCTCCTGCTGCGAGGCTTCCAAGTCTCCCGCATGCTGCGCCTCGTCGCCGATCTTGGCCTCGCTGACCGGATCGCACCCAAAGGCCAAGTCGCTGTGGAGGAACTGGCGGCGGCCTGTGGCGTGCAGCCTCATCCGCTGCTGCGCGTGCTGCGGGTACTCGCCAGCTTCGAGATTTTCAGTGTCACAGCAAAGGGCAGCGTCGCCCATACGCCACGCTCCCTCCTGCTGCGCACCGATACACCCGGCAGCTTGCACCATGCTGCGCGCTTCTGGACCGCGCCGGGATCATGGCGGGCCTGGGAGAGGCTGGACGAGGCCCTGTATGGCGGGGTGCCACACGAAGCCGCCTGGAATATGGCGCGCTTCGACTACCTGCGCGCCCACCCCGATGAAGCACGCATCTTCGATGCCATGATGGCGAACTTCCCCGACAATCGGCATGCGGCGGTGGCGGCGGCCTACGACTTCTCCGCCGCCCGGCTGATTACCGATATTGGCGGTGGCAACGGCGCCATGCTGCGGCACATCTTGGCGCGCTTCCCTCAGCCCGGTGGGCTGGTTTTCGATCTGCCGGACGTGATTGGCGCCATCCCCTCCTCCGAGTTGATGGGCGGTCGCATCTCGGTTACCGGCGGCAGCTTCTTCGATAGCGTGCCCGCCGGGGCGGATATCTATTTGCTGATTCGCGTGCTGCACGACTGGTCGGACGACGACTGCCGACGCATCCTGCGTGCCTGCCGTGCCGCAATGGACCAGAATGCTCGACTGCTAATCGGCGAACAACTCCTTGATCCCGACCCGGCGCACGGC
>JAEWAF010000073.1 GCA_023391815.1 Pseudomonadota bacterium | reverse complement strand
CCCTCGCCCTCCGGCGCGGTACGCGCCTGTTGATCTCCGAAGCGTCCTTTACCGTGTATCGCGGGGAAAAGGTGGGCATCGTGGGGGCAAATGGCTGTGGTAAGTCGAGCTTGCTGGCGCTGGTATTGGGAGAACTGCAGCCGGATGCAGGCAGCGTGGAGTATCCGTCGCAGCTGGTCGTGGCGCATGTCGCGCAGGAACTGGATGCCACCGACAGGCCAGCGATCGAATTCGTGATGGACGGCGACGAAGAGCTGCGAGAGACCGAAGCAGCGATCGCGCAGGCGGAAGCAAACAACGCGGGCACCAAGCTTGGCGAATTGCACGCACGCTACGCCGCGCTGGGTGGCTACGACGCGCGAAGCAGGGCGGGCAAGTTGATGCATGGCCTGGGGTTCTCGGCGGCGGACGAGACCAGATCGGTGAATGCGTTCTCAGGCGGCTGGCGCGTGCGGCTGAACGTCGCGCAGGCGCTGATGTGCCGGTCCGATCTGTTGCTGTTAGACGAACCCACCAACCACCTGGATCTCGACGCGGTGATCTGGCTGGAGCAGTGGCTCCGCAACTATCAGGGCACGCTGCTGATGATCGCGCACGACCGCGAGTTCCTGGATCGCACTGTCGATCGGATCGTGCACATCGAGAACGGCGCCGCGAAAATCTACACCGGCAATTATTCCGCATTCGAAGAGCAACGCGCCTCGCAGCTCGCGCAACAGCAGTCGATGTACGAACGACAGCAGCGCGAGATCAAGCACATGGTGAGCTTCATCGAGCGCTTCAAAGCGAAGGCGAGCAAAGCGAAGCAGGCGCAAAGCCGCGTCAAAGCGCTGGAGCGCATGGAGAAGATCGCGCCGGCGCACGTCGATTCTCAATTCGAGTTCACGTTCCTGCCGCCGCAAAAACTGCCACGGCCCCTGCTCACGCTGGAGAAACAATCGGTCGGTTACGGCGAGCGCGTCGTGATCGACAACGTCAACATGACCATAGCGCCCGGCAGTCGCATCGCGCTGCTCGGCCGCAACGGCGCCGGCAAATCGACGCTCATGAAATTGCTGGCCGGCGAGCTCGCCGCCTTCGACGGGAAGCGCACCGAAGCGCGCGATCTGAAGATCGGCTATTTCACCCAGCATCAGCTCGAACAACTCACCGTCGACGACTCGCCGCTCGGACATTTGAAACGTCTGGGCGGCGAAGCCGCGGCGAAAGCCACTGAACAGGAACTGCGTGGCTTCCTGGGCAGCTTTGGATTCAGCGGCGATCGCGTATTTGAACCGGTCGGGCCGTTCTCGGGCGGCGAGAAGGCGCGCCTGGTGCTGGCTTTGGTCAGCTATCTGCGGCCGAATCTGTTGTTGCTCGACGAGCCCACCAACCATCTCGATCTGGAAATGCGCCAGGCACTCGCGATGGCGTTGCAGGACTATGAAGCTGCGGTCGTGCTCGTATCGCACGATCGGCATCTGTTACGCGCCGTGGCCGACGAATTGATCCTGGTCGATCAGGGTCGCGCCGGACCGTTCGATGGCGATCTCGACGACTACGCGAAATGGTTTCAAACGCGCGAAGCGGCCGAAACGAACGCCGACGAGGAAACGAGCGCGGTCGCGCTCAGCGCCGAGCAAAAGAAACAACGCAAACGTGAAGAAGCCGAGCGTCGCAATCGACTCAGCCCGCTCAAAGCCGACATCGCACGCTTGGAAAAGCAACTCGCCAAGCTGGAGCAGGAACGCGCCACGGTAGAAACGGCGCTCGCCGAGCCCGACATCTACAACCCCAGCGCCAAACAAAAGCTGCAGGACCTGCTGCAAAAGCAGACCCAGCTGAAGCGCGACATTGCCAATGTCGAAACCGAGTGGCTCACCGCCAGCGAGAGACTAGAAGCGGAATTGTCCGCCGGCGAGTAAGAAGCCGTGTGATCGCCGCGATTTATTTCTTCAGCTGAGCGTCGACCAAGGCGTCCGCCGCAGCGACCAGAAAGTGCTGTGGACCGTTCTTCCCCAACGCCTGCGCCGACGAGAACGCGCCATCGACGAGCAACAGCAATTGCTCGGTGAGCTCTTCCGGATTGCTCACGCCCTCGATTTTATCGACCAGCCCACGCAAGCGCCGACGCAGCTCCTGCATCTCTTCAGTCGCGAGCACGCGAGCCGGATGCTGCGGATCGGCGAACTCAACCGTGATATTCATGAACGGGCAGCCACGGAAGTGTGAGCTGCTCACAAAGCGGGCAATGCCATTGAGATGCGCGCGAAGCCGGGCACGCGGCTCCGAATCGCTCTGCGCGGCCGTCTTGTCCCAGCCCGCCCAGCGATCCTTCTGCTCCTGCTCGAGCACGGCGACGATCAGCGCGTCCTTGGATGGAAACCAGCGGTAAAGACTGGTCTTGGCGACCCCGGAGCGCGCGACCACGGTATCCACGCCGACGGCGCGGGCGCCTTCTTTGTAAAACAAGTCACGGGCCGTGTTCAGGATCCGGTCCCGGACGCTTTCCGTAGGCGCAGCCGCCCCTTCGCTTGCCGCGCGTGGTTTTGCAGTTGGACTCATGGGTCTCCTCGTTCCACTTGACAGCGCTACAGACCTGTACGTAGCATGCGAACAGACAGGTCTGTAGCGTCACGGTAGCTTCGGCATCCGGCCAGTGCAATCGAAGCTCTCTATGCGACGAACCGCCTGTCGAAATCGCCCTACTCCCCGGAGATGGCAATGAACATTTTGACCACTGGCCTGGCCGTTTTGGCCGCAACGACCGCGATCCCCGTCACCACCGCAATCTCCGCTTCTTCGTGTGGAATGCGCGTGGTCCATAGCGACACCGCTTTCCCCGAACGCGCTCAACTGCGCGGACAAAAGGGAACCGTGGTGATCAATGTAACCCTGGACGCCAACGGGCACGCCACCCGCGCCGAGGTGGAGCATTCCAGCGGTTATCGGCTGCTCGACCTCGCCGCCAAACGCAGCGTGCTCGAGAAGTGGCAGTTCGATGTGTCCCATTGCTCCCACACGTTCCCGGCGACTCACCAGGTCGCGGTGGAATATCGCAACGAGGAGTACGAGTAAAGCATCCCTTGTCTGCCGCCTCGCCCCACTGAGGCGGCAGAATTTTTTCAGCGGCTTACACGATCCCCGCCGCCCGGAGCTGCTCGATCTCAGCCGCGCTCAATCCGGCATCCGCCAATACTTCTTGCGTGTGCTGTCCGAGCAACGGCGGCGCCGACCGATAGCGCAGCGGGGTCTCCGACATCTTGATCGGATTCGCCACCATGGGCACCGTGCCCGCCTGCGGATGCGGCAGATCGATCCGCATCCCACGACTGCGCACCTGCGCGTGATCGAACACCTGCGCCAGATTGTTGATGCCGCCCACCGGAATGCCGAGCGGCTCGAACAATGAGATCCATTCCGACACGGTCCGCTGCTTCAACACCGCCGCCAGCAACGGAATCAGCACCTCACGATTGCGCACGCGATCGTCGTTGCGCAGGAATCGAGGATCCTGATGGAACGTCTGACCCGCGGCCTCGCAGAGTTTCGCGAACTGTCCGTCGTTGCCCACCGCGACCACGAACTGACCGTCGGACGCATCGAACACCTGATACGGCACGATATTGGCGTGCGCATTGCCCATGCGCTTCGGCGCTTTGCCGCCGATCAGATAATTCATATTCATGTTGGCGATCATGGCGACCTGCGAATCCAGCAAAGCCATGTCGATGTACTGGCCCAGACCAGTGAGCGAGCGATGCACGATCGCTGCGAGAATGGCCACGGTCGAGTACATGCCGGTGGTGATATCCGCCACGGCGACGCCCACTTTCTGCGGCCCGCCGCCCGGCAGATCGTCCTTTTCGCCGGTGATGCTCATCAATCCGCCCATGGCCTGGATGATGAAATCGTAACCGGCCACCTGGCGCATCGGCCCGGTCTGACCGAAGCCGGTGATGGAGCAATAGATGAGGCCGGGATTGATGGCCCGCAATTGTTCATAGCCGAGGTTGTAACGGGTGAGATCGCCCGCTTTGTAGTTCTCTATGAGCACGTCCGCGCGCTCGGCGAGCTTGCGTGCCACCCACTGACCTTCGGGCTTCGAAACATCGAGCGTGACGGATTTCTTGCCGCGATTTGCCCCTAGGAAATACGCAGATTCGCGCGTGTCCTTGCCATCGCGATCCTTCAAATATGGAGGCCCCCAGCTGCGAGTGTCGTCACCGACGCGGGGCCGCTCGATCTTGATGACCTCCGCGCCCAGATCGGCGAGGATCTGTCCGCACCAGGGCCCCGCAAGCACGCGACTCATGTCGAGCACGCGAATGTGTGACAAAGCGCCGGAGCGCGGGGACGATGACGTATCGGAGCTGGAACTTTCAGGCGTCATACTGCTTCTTAAACTTGCATGGTCCAATGCCAGGCCGCGCAAACTAATCGCAGCCAGGGCCGTGGATCAAGCGCGTTTCGATCACCAGCGCAGGTCGGTATCGCACCATGATCTCGTACAACCGATCCGGTTCGATGGTCTCGATGATTCTCGTCGGGGCTTTGCTGAGTGGCAGCGGATGGGCCCAGCAAACGGCCCGAGCCCCGGCGCGTGAGCCGCTGGATCTGCGACCGCCTCAGATCACCCAGTTATACACCCCACAACAGATCGACAAGATCCTGGCGAACACGTTCGCTCGCGAAGACATCGAAGAGGTTCAGGTCGAGAGCGTCCGCGATCATATGCCGACCAACACGCCCCGGGTGTGGCCGGGGCTCGGCGCCGTATTCTGGGCGATGGCGAATCCGGCGCAGTCATGGCGGATCTTCGCGCCGTTACCGCCGGATCAGACACGCGGCCTATACGCGCGCGTCGATGCAACGGATGCGTATGTGCTCGAGCCGGCCGGCGGACTGCCGCCGCCGGCGGGGATGTTCCCAGCCGGGACGCCCTATACGCCGACGCTGTATTCGCTGCGTTGACGCCGATTGAAATTCGCCGGGCGGAACGACTGGCCAGACCGTGGCCGGGATGTCCGAGTCTGTGAGACACTGCGGCTCAATCCCTGCCAAGGCGTGTCCATGACCTCATCGGCTCCCGCCGTTCGCGCCGAGCGCGAACGCGTGCTCTCGTTTCAAGGCGGCTGTAACTTTCGAGATATCGGTGGCTATCGCACTCAGCAAGGCTCCAGCACGCGCTGGGGCAAGGTGTACCGCACCGGTGTGCTCACCTATTTCACTGAAGACGACCACGCCCCGCTGACCCGACTCCAAGTGCGGGCAATTTGCGATCTGCGACGACTCGAGGAACGCGAGCGAGAGCCGACACGCTGGCCTCACGGAATCAACGCGCTCTCCTGGGACGACGGCATCGTAACGCCGACGGTTCGCGGCCTGGCGGCGGAGCGGCCGAAGAATGCGGCGGGAATGTTCGATGCGATGATCGCGTTGTATCGAGCGCTTCCGGAGTGGATGGGCCCGCGCATCGGCGGCATGTTCTCGGCGATCGCCAACGGCGACGTGCCGATGATCGTTCATTGCGCGGCCGGCAAGGATCGCACCGGTATCGCGGTGGCGGTGTTGTTACGCTCGCTCGGCGTGCCCGAAGAAACAGCGATTCAGGATTATCTGCTCACGAACACGTCGGGCAACTTCGAGGAATTCATCCGATCTCGGCAGGAAACTCAGCTCGGCGTCACCGACACGCACAGTCCGTTGCTGTCGATGCCGGAAGAGATGCGACGCGTTCTGTTCAGCGCCGATGCCGCCTTCCTGCACGAAGCGTTCAAGCAGATCGGCGATGTCGAAGCGTATCTGGCGAAGACGGCGGGCGTCACGCCGGCCATGCAGGACAAAGTTCGCGCGGCGCTGCTCGAGTGACGCGCTGAGTTACGGCATCACGGGCGGCTGATACTCGAGCGTCAGCCCGAAGGCCCACAGCAGCAACAGCACCAGCGGCACGTGCACGATGAACTGAATCATCGTGAAGCCGATGACGTCCCTGGCGCGCAGCTTCAAGATGCCCAGCAACGGCAGCATCCAGAACGGATTGATCAGGTTCGGTAGCGCCTCGGCGGCGTTGTAAACCTGCACCGCCCAGCCGAGATGAACTTTCAATTCGTTCGCCGCCGCCATCACATACGGTGCTTCGATGATCCATTTGCCGCCGCCCGACGGCACGAAGAAGCCCAGCACCGCTGAATAAACGCCCATCACGACCGGGAACGTTTCGCGTGTCGCGGCCTGCGCGAAGAAGGTCGACAAATGATGCGCGATGCTCTGCCCATCGCTGCCCACCGCGGAAGTGAGAATCGCAGCGATGCCACCGTAGAACGGAAACTGGATCAGGACGCCGCTCACACCGGACACACTCTTCGACACGGCGTCGAGAAACACACGCGGGCGCCAGCACAGCAGCAACCCGAGCATCACGAACATGAAGTTGTAAGTGTTGAGACTGGAGATCGCCAGAGCGACACCCTTGGTGGCGAACTCCTGAACGAGCCAGGCCGCACCCAAAGCAGCGATCAGGACGTTGAGCAACGGACTGTGTTCGAGCCACTCACCGGGCCGCGTCGCTTGCGACCTCGACTCAACCACCGGCGTATCGGCGACTATCCCCAAGCGCGCCGCCGTTTGCGCGTTTCCTCCCCGAGGCGTCGTCAGCCACGCAATCAGCAAAGTCACAACGATGAGAATCGCAGTCAACGCAAGCGACTGCCAAAGGAAAATCGTTTGCGTGAAAGGAATGACGCCCGTGATCTGTAACAGCGCAGGCGGCATGCTGGCGGGATTGGCCTGCAACTGCGCGGCCGACGATGACAGCCCCAGGGCCCACACTGAGCCCATGCCCAGATAAGCAGCAGCGGCAGCCGCGCGCAAATCCATATCCAAATCGTCGCGGCGAGACAAAGCACGCACCAGCAAGCTGCCGAGGATCATGCTCAAGCCCCAATGCAGCATCGAGAACAGCATGCTGATGATCGCCACCCAGCACACGGCGCCACGACCGGAGCGTGGGACAGCTGCGAGCTTGTCGATCAATCGAGCGGCCGGCGGAGAACTGGCGACGACGTATCCGCCGATGATGATAAAGCTCATCTGCATCGTGAACGGAATCAGGCTCCAGAAACCATCACCGAATGCCTTCGCTGTTTGCGTCACAGGCGAGCCCAGCGCGATGGCCGCGAGCGCGACGACGATCACGCCGAGCACCGCGAACACGTACGCGTCCGGAATCCAGCGCTCCGACCAGGCGCAGCAGCGCAATGAAATGCGTTCCAACCAGCCGATTTGTTTGTTCATGTTTGACGACGCGTGGCCGAGCGCGCGAGCCATTGAGGCTCGCTCCCGGTGTGGCTCGGCGCTTATTTAGCCTACCTTGATCTGTATCGTATTGTCCGGCCGATCGAGCTTGCCCACCAATGAGCCACGCTCGATGCGTGCGGCGCCCGTGCGATACGGATTGGGATCATGGCTGAGCGGCATGGCTTGGCCGTTGACTATCACTGCGCTCACGCCATGGCCGGCACCGCCGAGCTCATAGATCAATGTCACCTGTTTCCCGAACAGCGACAGTCGAACTCGCAGCCCATTCAACGACACGGGAATCACTGGGTCCAGCGTGACCTCGCGCGCCTCGATGCTCAGACCGAGGAATCGACGCACGATCAACCCCAACCCAATGCCCGCACCGCTCGAATAAACGCGCCACCCGCCATCGAGCGGCACCGTGCCCCGGGCCACGCGATCGTATTCGGCGCTGGCCTGATAGCGATCCGCGAACGCCGCGTCGGAGCTGGAGTAATAGCAGTTGGCCTGTCGCAAGGTCGCACTCGGCACCAGAGTCTGGATGCCGATGGGATTGGCCTGACACAACGCGCGGAAGAAGCGATCGGTCTCACCGACTCTGGCCAGCGCCTGCGCGTAACGCAGATGCGCGTGCATATACATCAAGCCGATCTCACGACCGAAGAACGTCGCGCTCTCGGCACGCTGGAAGAAGCGTTGCGGACCGCCGTGATAATTCATCGGTCGATCGAACAAGCGCACGCCGTCCGGCCCGCTGAGCTGCAAATCGATCAGGCGCAGATGCTGCTGTAGCTGCTCGGCGTCGAACAGATCCTCGAGAATGGCATGGATCATCGCCAGCGAGCTGTACTTCACGCCGGTGATGCCGTCGCGAGGATGCAGCAAGTAGTTCACCTTGCCCTCGTCCTCGAACAGCGCATAACCGGTGAGCACACCATCCACCAGCAACACCTGCTGGAAATCTCGCTTGACGTTCTCAGCCCAGGTATCGAAACGCACGGCCTCCTGGTCGCGACCGATGCTTCGGAGCGCCTGAGCGAGCGTCGTCAGCACTTGATGGTGAAGCGTTACCGTCCAAGCACTGCACATGCGCTCGCGCATCGCTGGATCGGCAGGCTGAAGCGCGTCGTTCCAATCACCGTGACCGTAAGCGGCCAGCGCCGTGCCTTCGACGATACGACGCTCGATGACCTTCAGTGCACGTTCGACATGTTTCCACAGCGCCACGGGGGGCTTCGTATGTTCGGCGGAGAAGAACGGCACGGGCTCGTCGAGAATCGAGCTGTCGCCCGAAGCGATCAAATACTGCGCCAATGCCAGCAGTGGCCAAAACACGATGTCTCCGTGCGAGTCTCCGGCGCGAATGCCACGCTCGCGCTCGAAGAACATAAACCACTGCGGCCACTCACCATCGGACGTCTGCGCCTTCATGACTCGAATCAGCAGGTCGCGAATCGGCGCGAAGCTGCCCAAGGCCAGCAACATTTCCACCGGCCCTTGCGTGACATCGCGCGTCCCCCAGCCGCCGCCCGAGTATTGCTCCAAGCCACGTGGCGAGAGGTAGTGCACCAGCGCGTTGTGCTTGAACCAAGGCAGGATCTCGACGAGACGCTCGACCTGCTCCGCAAGCGGACTGCCCGATGGCGCCTCGATGCCGAGCAGTTCAACCAGCTGCTCGCCATTGGCCTTCGGCACATCATCGCTTTGCGTAACGAGGTTGCCGCGAATGGTCAGCCCGAAGCCTTTGCACGCCGAGATCACCGAGCAAACATACGGTTGTTGTCGCGACCGCCCATCCTTGAACAGCAACTCATCGCCGCCGACGCGCTCCAGTTTCGTGCCTTCTCGCGGCGTGATCGTGAAGTTCCCTTGGGGAAACCGCGACGCCAGGTCGCTGCCTTCGGCGGGCTCAATCACGATCGTCTCACCGTCCCGCCGCCAGCGCGCCTCGCCAGCGACGCTACCGTCATCACCATTGAGCGCGACGTGGCTGGAAATGAACCACCGCGTCGGTGCACCGGCCAGCACTTCCACGCGCAGCGTGAGCTCATGCTCGGCATGCGCTTCGCTGCGAACTTCGATCAATCCATCGGCATGCTTGTACAGCCAACGACACGCCTGCGGCTGCATCTCGAACGCCGAGGGCATATCGAGCAAGCGCCACTCGCCATTCACTTCGACGAATATCCGCAGTCCATGCGAGCGGAACAGGCTCAAATAGCCATGTACCGTCGACAGCAATCGATTGAAGCTCACGTGTCCTTGCGTGAGCATGGAATGGAACACGCCGTTCATCCACACGGTGGACGTGAGCGCCAGCTCATCGGGCGTGGCATGCGACCCCGACCTCAGCAAATGACCATGCGGACGCTGCACCAGCCGTTCTTTGGCACGCAACACCACGTGTCGATCCGCTTCGGTGAAGAACGACAGCACCGTCCCGTGCTCATCGAGCTCTTCGTGCCGACGTTGGGCGTTGAACAGTCGATTCAGATCGTCGGCCTGCAGATCGAGCGCGCCGAGCAAGGCCGCCTCGCTGAATAGCGTCGCGGGGTTCGAATCATTGCCACCGTCTCCCGCGATATCCGTCAACACCGCTTCCGGCAAGCCAAGAACCCGGTCCACGGCGTCGAGATCGTCGAGCGATGTCGCGTCCGGATGATCGGGGCTGAAGCAGCCGAAGAACCCGACGCTCGCACGCTCGCCAGGCTGGATCTCCAACGGCTCGTCCTGAATGGCCACCATCGAGTGCTCGTGTTGTAGCCGTTGTCCGGGCAAGCCCTGCACGACGCCGACCGGCGCTTCACCCGCGCGGGTCGCGAGCCCATGCACTTGCATGGCGTCGGTGGCGAAGCTTTGCGCCCGGCGCAGCGAGCCGATCGCGCTCCACGGATGTCGTCCACCGGCGGCGAGGTTCTGACGAGACGCGATCACATGGCCATGCTTTGGATGCTTCAGCGGCGTGTGATCGACGTACTGGCTCACGTAAAACTCGTTCAGCCGCACGACGCCGTACAGTGAAAGCGCCACGTCCTGCGCGTAGATGACATCCACTTGCTGAGGGGTGCTGGCAGAATTTTCCAGGCTGATCTGCCAGAACCACGCCGGCGCCGACGTGGCGAGCCGAAGCTGAACTGTATAGCGGATGCCGGACCATTCGCCGACACCCGTCCAGCCCTGCGCGGACCGACTGAATCGAGTCGGACTGCGCGGCCCGAGCAGCTCGATGTAGTGCAACGCGTCGGTATTCAGCCGTCGCAGATACAAATTGGCAACGCCGCCTTCCAACTCGTTGCCGATGAACAGATTGAGAATGGTCTCGCCGTGGTCCATGCGCCGCACGGCGCCGTTCTCCAACAGCTCGACCGTCAATCCGGAAGGGCTTTCCAAGCGGGCGGGTGATAGCGGCATCTGCGACTTTCCTGGCACGTGCTAACAGGCGCGAGCGAACAGCAGTGAAATACGGTGCTCGCAGTGTAGTCCATGCGCTTCCGGGCACGGAACCGCGGCGGCACTGATGAGTTGCTTCTGGTAGTCCGCCGCCTAGGAGACAGCCATGAAAATTCGCGATGCCATGACTCGAGACGTTTGCATGGTCCGCCCGGACCAGACCCTTCGCGAGGCCGCGCACATGATGGCCGAGCTCGACATCGGCGCCTTGCCGGTGCAAGAGAACGACCGACTGGTGGGCATGATCACCGATCGCGATATCGCCGTGCGCGCCATCGCCGAAGGCTGGGGCTCGGATACCGAAGTCCGCAAAGTGATGAGTAGCGAGGTCAAGTATTGCTACGAAGATCAGGACATCGAAGAAGTCACACGCAACATGGGCGATCAGCGCCTGCGTCGCTTGCCGGTGATGAATCGGGACAAACGCCTGGTCGGGATCCTGTCGTTGGGCGATCTGGCCCGTGAAGGCAGCACTTCGGATGACGCCGGCGAAGCGCTGTGTGGCATTTCACGCCCGGGCGGCCAGCACTCGCAGACCGCGCAACGGCCTCACTAACGAACGTTCAACTCACTCGGCGACTTCGTCGTCGTCGACTTCGACCAGTCGTTTGGACTTGCCGATCATCCAGGCGATGCCGAGGCCGCCAGTGAGATAGTTCTGCTGCCGCACCAGCGGGCTGTCCTCGAACGCTGCCCCGTGCAGATTGTCATAGCGCATGTATGCGCCGACCCAATAGCCGGGGAAGCGTTTGGAGATGGCGGCGATGAAATGCGTGCCCGAATAACCGCCGCGTGCATCGTAGGCACGACGCTCGACCGTCGCGAAGCGGGGCGCGACTGAATAGAAATATTCGTGATACTCGGCCGCGCCGAACAGCGGGCCGGCGCCGACGCCGAAATTCCAGCCCTCGAAGCCGCCGACATTCTCGACATCCAGATTCAGGCGCGGCGAAAAATTCCAGCCCAGCGTCTTGGGCGAGCTCTCCAGGGTGATCGGCAAACGCAGCGGCATCACCAGGTCGAGCTTCATATTCGTATCCTGTGAGCGCCACAGGTGAACATCGAGCGACGGCCCGAGCTCCAGCGTCGGTCGCAGATTCGGCATGCCCCGGCGCGCATCGTTGTCGTCGCTGCTCACCGGGATGGTGGCGTTCATGCTGAAGCTGAGCTCGAGATAACGCTTGTCGAACAGCTCGCCGCGCAAGCCCTCGCGATCGGCCTTCAGAAACTTGCCCCGATACACGAAGTACGGCAGCGGCACGGGATAGGTGTTGACCTCGTCCGAGCCCCGATAATCCGGAAACGCTATCGCACCGACGCCGAGCCCGGCTTCCCAAAGCGGTTTCTGCTCGGCCCGCGATGCACCTGGCCAGGCAATCACAGCCAGCGTCGCCAACCATAGCGACGCCGCGTTCCGGATCGAACTCATCTATAGCAATTCCTCGACTTTGGACTTGAGGTCCTCGGGCTTGGTGGTGGGCGCGAACCGATCGACCACCTGTCCGTTGCGATCGATCAGGAACTTGGTGAAGTTCCACTTGATGGCTTCGCTGCCCAGCAGGCCTTTGGCGCTGCTCTTCAGCCAGCGATACAGCGGATGAGCTGCATCGCCATTCACGTCGATCTTCTCGAACATGGGGAAGCTGACGCCATAGTTCTTTTGGCAGAAGGCGCCGATCTCCTCGGCGCTGCCGGGCTCCTGCGCGCCGAACTGATTGCAGGGAAAGCCCAGCACGGTAAGGCCGCGGTCGCGATACTGTTTGTACAGCGCTTCCAGACCTTCGTACTGCGGCGTGAAGCCGCACTTGCTGGCGGTGTTCACCACCAGCAATACCTTGCCGGCGTAATCGCGCAACTGAACCGGCTTGCCGTCGAGGCTGTTGGCCGAGAAATCGTAGACGGTGCTCATGATGACCCTCCTAACGCTTGATCACCGTGAAGCCAGTGGCGAAATACGGCGTCTCGGCGAAACAATTGGTCGGCACGCCGCGATGCTCCGTGTATTGCAGCCGCATGTCCTGCCCGACGTTCTTGGTCAACTCCTCGGCCAGCTTCGGATCGCGCGTGCTGAAGTGCCAGATCTGCGGCGCCACGCCGCCGACGATGTACAGCGCCAGTTCGCCCTCATAGGTCTTGCAGAGCCAGCCTTTGCGGGAAAATTTTTGCAGGATGCCGGCGCGCTCGCCTTCGGAGTAGGACCAGTTCAGCGAGAACCAGGTCCAGGCACTGCCCAGCACGATGAGCAGCACCAGCATCCAGAGCACCAGACGCTTCAGCCAGCGGCGCGGACGGGGAGACTCGAAATCGGCGCCCATGATTATGATTTCTCCTTTTTGACGGGCAGCGGCACGTTACATACATCGATGCGACCGGCCGGGACTTTGTACCACTCATCCTGCCGGTTGCGCCGCGACTCCACCAGATCGGCGAACGTTTGGGTATCCGTTCTCAGGACCTCCAGCCTGGCTCGCTGCGCCTCGGGCACGTCGGCCGCCAGACGAATCTGCGTGATCGGCGTGCGCTCTTCGGGTCTTTCATAGAAGCCCATCGCGCCTCTGCCACGAGGCATGGTCGACAGCGCATCCATCCCTTGCACCACGCGACCGACGACCGTGATGTTTCGATCGAGCTGTCGCGGCGCATTGCCGGTGACCACATACAACTCGGCGCCACTGCCGCTGTTTACGTCGTTATCGCGACCCGCGCCAACGACGCCGTAACAATGAACAATCCAGGCCGAGCCGCTCGCGGAATCGCGCGCGGCCGGGAACCCATTCACGAAACCAGTTTGAGCAGCGTATGTGTCGGGATCGGGAAGTACCGTGAAGTTCAATCCCGCGGCCGGTCGAGTGAACTCCGCCGGCAAGGCTTTCTTCGCCTCGCCCATCGGCTTGCCGGCGTCCGACTCGCCCCACTGCACCACGTAGTTGTCTTGCGATCGCGTGATCGCCAGTCCGTCGAAATACCTGGCGCGGGTCAGGGCGCGCAGATTGGCGACGTGCTTGGGCGCGAACTCGGGTTGCAGCTCGATGACGACCCGCCCGCTCGGCAGGTCCATGTACAGCGTGTTGTTCGGATCCAGCGGCCGCCAGTCGGACGGCTTCGATGCCGCCAGCACGTCGGCCATGGTGCGACCGGCGGCCACCGAGGGCATCGTCGCAATCAATAGAGGTAAGGTGGCGAGAGCAACGAGGCGGGCGGATTCGAGCACGGCCAGCTCCTGTGAGTTGGCCGCGACTATGCATCCGTCCCGCGCCCAAATCAAACCACGACAGGGCCTCGTGCCGAGCTTGATGCCGCCGCCCGCGACTCGTCGGCGTGGCGGGGTTTCATTCCGAAAATGAACCGGGTCAAACCGAAACGCCGTACGACCAGCTCATAGCACAGACAGCAGCCGACCAACGTGGCCATCAGCACCGTCCAATACTTGGCCCACGGGCTCCAGGATGTTTGCACCACGTAGTAACCCATGGCGACGATGACGGTCTGATGAAGGATATAGATCGGATAGCTGGCATCGCGCGCCCAGCGCAGCAGTGGATTGCAGAACGACAGGTGGCGATAACCGTAGCCCAGGAATGCCAGCAACCACAGCCAGGTGAACAGATTGGCAATGAATGCATCGGCCGGTGTGTCGCGGTGGATCAGACCCTTTTCGAACAACAGCGTCGCGACGACGTACACAGCGATGCCACCGAGCGCAAACTGGTGCCGCCGTGCGGCCAACCATTGCCAGCTGCCCGGCATGGACGCGAGCAGATAACCATAAACCGTGAGCAACATGTAGTGGTTGAAGATGTACCAATCGCTGAGGAGATTGTGCGCTTCGGGAAACAGCGGCTTGAGCAGCGCCTCATTGACGGCAAGTGGCAGCGCCAGCACGCACATCCAGGCACCGGGCAGCAGCTTGCCCGCTCGATTCCGCCACCAGATCATCAGCGGCAGGAGCAACGGGACGTACACATAGAGGTAGACGATGAACCACAGGTGATGCCAGCTGAAATCACCTTCGGGATAAGGGCGGAACTGTAGCGTCCGCTCCCACAGGAATTGCAGAAAGCCGCCCTGCCACTGGCCTTGAAACAACCGCTCGTAGAACACCTGCGGCGGAACGATCAGAAACATTCCGACGATCAGCGGGAACAGCAGTCGCACCGTTCGCTCCTTGAACAATTGCACACCGGTGCGCCGCTGGAGCGCGAACCACATGCCGGCGCCGGCAATGACGAACAGCAGCGGCATACGCAGGCGATGCGAGATACCCATCGGAGTCACGAGCGATTCGATGCGCTGATCGTTCATGACATGCCAGCCCCAACCGACGAAGATCATGCCGGTGTGATAGAACAGCAAGACCAGGATGGCGATGACGCGGAGCCAGTCGAGGAAGTCGTAACGCTCGCCGCCGGCGGACGAACGGTGACTTTCTTGACCAACGAGGACGGCTTGTTCCATGGAGATCTCCCAGCGGTACTACCGGGCGATCGTGGCGCGCTGAGCTCAATGGCGCAGCGACTGAGTGGCCACCGGCGCGAGTCGCGTGGCGAGCGGGATTTCAGCGACCCATGCGGGCGAACAACGCGTCCTTGTAGCGGCGACCCAAACGCAACACCACGCCGTTGCGAAGTGACACCTCGTAATCCCCTTTGAATAGCGGCGTGAGTGAAGCGATCGCCGCCATGTTGACCGCCGCCGATTTGTGAATGCGCGCGAAGCGCTGCTCACCGAGCTGCGCCAGCAGGTCCTGCAACGTCCGGCGCAATAGAAACTTCCGGTTCGCGGCATGCACGTGAACGTAATTGTCGTCCGCTTCCAGCCAGTCGATGGATCCACTGTCGATGAGCTCCAAGCGCTCACCTTCCGGCACGAGCAATCGCTCGCTCGATCCCGTTTGGGCTCGCGCCGTAGCCACCGCGGGCGGCCGCGATTGCCGGTCGCCCAGCCGCTCTCGCACTCGCGTGACAGCCTTGAGCAATCGCTCCTTGTCATACGGCTTGAGCAAATAGTCGACGGCGTTCAGATCGAACGCTTTCACCGCGTGCTCGTCGTACGCGGTGACGAAGACGATGAGCGGCGCGGTCGCTTGTTCCAACTGCGCCGCCACTTCGAGCCCGTTGAGCCCCGGCATCTGAATATCCAGAAACACCACGTCCGGCCGCGCCTGGTCGATTGCAGCGGCGGCCTGCAATCCGTCTTCGGCGCAAGCGACGACTGCAACGTCCGTCAGTTCGCCCAGCCAGCGCTGCAACTTGTCACGCGCCGGTTGTTCGTCGTCCGCGACGATTACGCGAATCACGCCCGACGCTCCGGCAAAGTGACTTTCGCCACGACCCAGTCGCCATCGTTCACCAGCCGGAGCGTCGCCTGATCGCCGTAAATCACTCTCAGTCGCTCGCGACAGTTGCGCAACCCGACGCCCTCGCGGTGATCGGCAGCCAGGCTCGACCCGGCGTTACGAATCGCCAACACCACACCTTCGCTCTGCCGGCGGGCATCGATCTCGATGCTCACCGGCCCGATAGTGCGCTCGACGCCATGCTTGAACGCGTTCTCCAGCAGGGGCTGGAGCAACAGCATCGGCACCTGCGCATCGAGCACTTCCGCGTCGATGTTCCAGCCCAGAGTGACCCGATCCGCAAACCGCTCTTGCATGATCTGCGCGAACAACTCCAGCGTGCGCACTTCCTCCCGCAGCGTGGTCATCTCCCGATCATTGATCTGCAGACTGATCCGAAGCAGATCGCCGAGACGCGCGAGCATGCGATCGGCACGCTCCACATCCACATGCATGAGCGCCGAGATGGTGTTCAAGGCGTTGAAAAAGAAATGGGGTCGCAGTTGCGACTTGAGCTGAGCCAGCTGCGCCTCGGCCAGCGACTTCTGCAGCTCCAGCAGATGCCGTCGTTGCGCCTGCCACTGCTCGAACGAATCGAAGCCAAAAATGATGCCGAGCCAAAGCCCCGCGAACAGCAGCAGCTTCAGGGACTCATAGCCGATGACGAACAGCCACGGCTCATGGGTATAGCTGCCGCCGAGCAGCGCATATACCGCGTGGCGCACGCCATAGACGAAGCCGATGAACGTCGCGATGAACAGCGGAGACCAGATCAAGTGCCGGCCGAACCAATGCAGCGGCTGATCCAGATAAGGCGCGAATCGCTGCTTGTGACGGCGCTGCCAGAGCAGCCATGCGGTGGCGCCGAGGCACGACGAACCTTCCCAAAGCACGGGCTCCCACCACGCGATCGCGGGGTCGTGCAGACGATCCTGGACGGCGACCAGGATCATGATCAGGCAGAACGCCGCCCACAGCCACAACAGCATGCGACCGGGCGAAACCGCCGCGATCAAACCGCGAGGGGCGTCAGCGACGGGCGCGGGGGTGGAAACGACAGCCATGCGGCGAGTGTAGTCGCCACATGGCCATCCGACCTCATCTTTGGGGCAAGCGGGACGAGCCGCTCAAGAGGCCTGGCGCATCGCCTTGACGCTGCCGGCCTTGTAATTGCCCGCCGGTACGTTGAACGCGATGTTGAAACGATTCCAGCCGTTGATCGCGACCACGGCCAGGGTCAGGCGCGCCAACTCCTCGTCACTGAACTGCGCGCGGGCCTGATCGTAAACCGCGTCCGGCACATGCTGGTTTTCGAGCTTGGTCACCGCCTCGGTCCAGGCGAGCGCGGCACGCTCGCGATCGGTGTACAGGCTCGGCGCCTCCCGCCATACGGTCAACAGATACAGACGCTGCTCCGTCTCGCCTTCCAGACGCGCATCTTTGGTGTGCATGTCCACGCAGAAGCCGCAGCCATTGATCTGTGACGCGCGGAGCTTCACCAGATCGATCAGGGAATGCTCCAACGTGGAATTCTCGAAGCCCGCGTTCAGACCGAACATGGCCTTGTAGATGTCGGGATGCTTCATGAAATTGAACGGTCGCTGCTGACTCATCGTGGGCTCCTCTGGATGAAGGGTGTTTACCCCTCCAAGACGAGCGAGCCCGCCGGGCTGTGACAGCCGGCGCGACAAGATCAAGCGGACGGCAGGAAGGCGCCGAGCTTGTCCGGATTGGCGACCGAGTAGTACGCGTAGATGCGCTGGCCATCGGTCTCGATGGTCGTGACCGAGTGCAGCCTGCCGCCGAAGGACGTGGCCAGGCCCAGCTCGCCATTGATCCGCACGATGCGTCGAGTCGCGCCCCGACCGTTGCGATGGATCATCGCGAACAGCGAAACGATGCGCTCGGCGCCATGCAGGATGCGGCGGACGGCTTTCGCCTTGCCACCGCCATCGGACACCAGGCGGGCGTCCGTGGCGAACAGCGCCTTCATCGCCGGCAGGTCGCCGGCGTTGGCGACTTCGATGAATCGTTCGAGCATGCGCAGGCGGGTCTGCTCATCGACTTGAAAGCGCCGGCGCTCGGCCATCACTCGCTCGCGCGCCCGATGCACGAGTTGCCGGCAGGCCGCCGCGCTCTTGCCGAGAACCTCGGCAATGTCGTCATAGTCGCAGTCGAACGCGTCGTGCAGGACGAAGGCGGCGCGCTCGTCGGGGCCGAGCCGTTCGAGCAAGCTCAGAAAAGCCAGCGACAGCTCGCTCGCCAGCTCGGCCTTCGATTCCGGCGTGACCGGATCGATGTCGGCCAGCGGCTCCGGCAACCAGGGCCCTATGTATACCTCGCGCTGTGCTTTCGCAGAGCGCAACCGGTCAATGGACAGCCGGGTGACGATGGTGGTCAACCACGCCTGCGTCGAGCGCACATCGGTGCTAGCGGATTCGCTCCAGCGCAGCCAGGCATCCTGTAACACATCTTCCGCGTCGGCACGCGAGCCGAGCATGCGATAGGCGATGCCGAGCAGACGAGTGCGCTCGGCGGCGAAGGCAGTAGCGGTGGCGATTGGATCGGCGCTCATATTTACACAGACGCAGCTGGACCGGACTAGACGAGCCAGCGCCCGGCGCTGTGACAAGGCCGGCTCATTATGGCATCGTGACCGCCGCGCACCAGAGGGGAAACAAATGCAGAAAACCAAGCTGCTGTTCGTACTTGCATACACACTGTTACTGCCATGCCTGGCGCTGGCCCAGGCCAATTCCGCCAGCCGCTCCACCGTCGACGCCTTCTTCGCCCGTTTCACCGATGAATGGGTGCGCGCCGATCCCGATCTCGCCGCCAGCTCCCGTTATTTCTCCGGCGATGAACAGAACCAGCTGGAACAGCAGCTCACGCCCCGCACCCGCGCGTACGCACTGGAGCGAATCAAACGTGCCAAGCGCGGCCTCGCCGATCTGGCCAAATTCGATCGCAACAAGATGAACGAGTCACAGCGCGTCTCGGCCGAGCTGATGCAATGGCAGCTCGAGCAGGTCGCGGCCAGCGAAGCGTTCCTGGACTTCGATTTTCCGCTGGATCAATTCAGCGGCGCCAACGTCGGGCTGGTCGAAACATTCACGTTGCGCCATCCGCTGGCGAAGCCCTCCGACGCGTCCAATTACGTGACTCGCATGAAGCTGATCGGTGCTCGCATGGATGAGGCAGTGAGCGAAGCCAAGCACCTGGTCAGCAAGAAAATGATGCCGCCGCGCTTCATCGTGGAATCGACGCTCAAATCGATGCGCGGCTTCAGCGACGTGGCGCCGGCGCAGAACCCGCTCGTCACGGCATTCGCTCAACGCATTCAAACCATCGAGGGGCTCAGCTCGGCGCAGCGCTCGGAACTGCAGGCGCAGGCCACCCGCATCGTCAGCGAACAGGTCTATCCGTCCTGGCGCCGCGCCATCGCCCTGCTCGAGAGCATTCTGCCGCAGGCCACGAACGATGCCGGCTTGTGGCGGTTCGAAGGCGGCGATCAGGCTTATGCATACGCGCTGGGCCGCTTCACGACCACCAAGCTCACCGCCGAGGAGATTCATCAGATCGGGTTGCAACAGGTGGCGCGCATCGAAGCCGAGATGGATGCGATTTTCCGCAAGCTGGGTCGCACCGAAGGCACGGTCGCGGCGCGGTCCGCGAAATTGCGTGAGGACCTGGCTTATCCGGATCCGACATCGGACTCCAGTCGCGCCGCCATCATGCGCGACATCGACGGCATGATCGCCGATGCGCTCAAGCGCAGTCCGACGCTGTTCGACTTGCAGCCGAAGTCGCCGGTCGTCGCGCAACCGTTCCCTCGCTTCCGTGAAGCCAGCGCCGCCGCGAACTACAATCGCGCGCCGCTCGATGGCTCACGCTCGGCGATCTTCCAGATGCCGCTGCGTCCGCAACGCATGACCAAGTTCGGTCTGCGCACGCTGGTGTATCACGAGACCGTGCCGGGTCATCACTTCCAGATCGCGATCGAGCAGGAGAACGCCGAGCTGCCGAAGTTCCGTCAGGCGCGCGTGCTGGGGGGCATCTCCGCGCTGTCCGAAGGTTGGGCGCTGTATGCGGAGAATCTGGTCGCCGAGAATGGCTGGTACAACGGCGATCCGGAAGGTTTGCTCGGCATGCTGGACGCACAATTGTTCCGCGCTCGCCGCTTGGTGGTGGACACGGGGTTGCACGCCAAGAAGTGGACGCGGCAACAGGCCATCGATTACGGTCTGGAAGCGAGCGAGGTCGAGCGTTACGTCGTGTACCCGGGGCAGGCCTGCTCTTACATGATCGGCCAGCTGCAGATCATCGAGTTGCGAGATCGTGCGCGCGCCGCGCTCGGCGATAAGTTCTCGCCACAACAATTCCACAACGTCGTACTGCGCACCGGCAGTGTGCCGCTGGAGCTGCTCGGTCGTGAAGTCGACCGCTACGTGGCCGGGGCCTCTGCCAACTAGAATAAAAAAAGGGCTGGCGCCGCGAACGGCGCCAGCCCATCGTCAGCTGACGATTGTTACCTGATGAATCAGCCGATCACGCGGGAGATCACGTTCGACAGCTCGCTCTCATCGCCGTTGGACGTGATGGCGCGCACCGCGAAGTAGTAAGTCGTGCCCGCCTTCAGATTCTGCACGGTATAGCTGTTCACACCCGCGCTCGGCACTTCGATGGAATTCACCATCGCGTTCTGATTCGTGCCGTAGTGAATGCGATAGCCCGCGAGGTTCTGCAACGTCTGGCCGTCGACCGTCTGCGTCGGCACGTTCCAGGACAACGCGACGTTCGGACCGGACGCGACAGCCGGCGTCGGCGCGGAGCTGGAATTGGAGCCGGCGCTGGCGTTCGAGCCGGAGCCGTCGGCGCCCACCGTGATCGAGAACGCCGGCAACGAAGCCGTGGCCTTGCCGTCGCTGACGGTGATCACGATGTTGGCGAACGTGGCTGCGGATGTCGGCGTGCCGGTCAGGGCGCCGGTGGTCGTGTTGAACTGCGCCCAGGCGGGCTTGTTCTGGATCGAGAACGCCAGCGTGTCGCCATCGGGGTCTTTGGCCGTCGGTGTCGCCGTGTACGCTCCACCGACGGTGGCCTTGGTCGCTGGCGCACCGGAAATCGTCGGAGCAGAGTTCTTGCCAGCGCTGTTGCCGCTCGCGGCCGTACCGCTGCTGTCACCACCGCCGCCGCCACCGCAACCGGCGCTCACCAGGCTCGTCATCGCCAGGGCGACCAGCCCGCCACGCTTCACCCACTTACCGACAATCGCCTTCTGCATCTGATAACCCTTGATACTTCTGCCGGCGCTTGCGCGCTCGACGTGAATTTCCAAGGGCGACGCGGTCGCTGGATGCGACCAGACCAATCACGGTGTACTCGCGTACACATAGAACATCCGTGCTCGCACGCACGGCTTGCTCTCGCTATTTGGCAGCCCCGCTGTCATCGGGCGTGAGCCCTTGTAGACCGGTTGCTTTGCGTCCCCGACTTTCGACGGGTTTGCCCTTGACGGTAGCGAGCCTCGAATGCTCCTTTCGAGGTTGTGACTTCCGATGACCGCGCGCATACGCGCGCAGCCGGCACGGCTGTCACTGGATTTCAGTCAGACGAGAAGCTTCAATCTTCCTCGACCCGCTGCGGCGTTCGCATTCCCTGCGAACCCTGTTAATTGATCAGTGGATGCCAGTTTCGCGCTTTCGCGGCCCCTTACCCATCGGAGAGGCACCCAATGTCTTGACGCGGGATGGAGCATAACCACCCCCGGCGGATCCTCAATCCTGTCGGCGAATAGCGGCAACGTCGCTGTAGACCGACGTCTCGCGGCGCGCGTTAGAAACATCGCCGATGTTTCTAATGCGTCGCCACGGAACGAAATGTGAGCCGGTTCACGGTCCGACCGACCGGTCGGTCGGTGGGTTTGAGCCTGGATTTATAGGGTTTTATCAGGCTGCGAGGCTGGGGCGAGCCGCTGAGTATCAGCGGCGTCGCTTGCTGTCGCGTGGCGCTCTCGGCTTGGATCGCGCGCCTTTGAAATCGTTCTGATTGCGAAACTTCGGCGCCGCCGGGCGCTCGCGTCGGAGCTTTTCCACGTGCGTTTTCAGGGCTCGACTGATCTGGAGCGGCTGGCCGGCGACTCGGACTTTCTGTAGCTGTTTGAAAACGTCCTTGGGCATGCCGGTGGGCAGGTCGACGAAGCTGTGATCTTCGCGGATCAGCACGCGGCCGATGTGCCGGCCTTCGAGGCCGACCTCGTTGGCGATCGCACCCACGATGTTGCCCGGCTTCACGCCGTGCGCGTGACCGACTTCGATGCGATACGTTTCGACCTCCTCGTCGCCGCCGCGACGGGGGCGGCGTTCGTCGCCACCGAAGTCCCGGTCCTGGCCGCGCCCACGCGGGCGATCGCCTTCCGAGAAATCACGAACTTCCGTTGCTCTACGAGGGCGCTCACCGGCCGCGAAGTCACGAACCTCCGTCCCTCGGCGGGGGCGCTTCTCTTCGTCGAACTGGCGCGACTCGGCACGCTTGCGCGGCCGAGCTTCGCCTCCGGCGTGCCGTTCCTCGTGCAAGGTGCGAGCGTCACGCGAGGACCGATCTTCGCGTGAGCTGCGATCTTCACGCGAGGACCGATCTACGCGTGGGCTGCGATCTTCACGCGAGGGCTGATCTACGCTTGGGCTGCGATCTTCACTCGAGTGGAGATCCTCGCGCGCACTCTCGTACTCGCGCAGAGGCGGTTCACCAGCTTGAGCCGCAGTAGATTCTTGGCCGGGAGCGCTGATCTCCTCGCTCTCGTCCTTGCTGCTGACATTCTCGGCTGCGACTTCTTCGCCGCCCGCCGCAATTCGCTCGCGCTCCGCGCGTTCGAGTGCGCGTCGTTCGCGGCGATTCAGGGGCTTGGGTGTTTGCTCGCTCGGTGCTTCGTGATCGAGCAATGATTTATTGTCGTCATCGGCCTGCACGGAATCTGAGGCAGACTCCGCGCGGTAGCGCGACTGATAACGATCGGTGGACTCACGCTCCGCCTCGGATCGGGCCGGTCGCTGACGCGAGGCCCTTTCTTCATGAGCTGCCCGATCAGAGCGAGACTCTCGCTCTCGCGAGGCCCCTTCTTCGCGAGACGGCCAATCCGAGCGGGAGACCTGCTCTTCGCGAGACGGCCAATCCGAGCGCGAGGCGCGCTCTCGCGGAGCGCCGGCATCGTCCGACTCACTCCAGCTCGAGCGCGGGGCGCGCTGAGCGCTCGCGTCTTCTTGCTCGCGAGCACGCAGGTCGCGCTCGCGTTTGGCGTACTTCTCATTGCGAGCGGCGCGATCCGGGCGGGGGGCGCGTTCGCGGCGAGGAGCGAGTTCGGAGGGAGCCGATTGTGACCACGGCTGATCGGATGAACCTCCGGCTCGCCGCGCCTGCGGCTCCAGCAACATCGGGGTTGCGCCCTGTGCAATGCTGGCGAGAGCAGCAGCGATCTCGACGGCGGGAACATTGTTGTCCCGTTCATAACTCTCGATCAGCGACACAAACGGCTGCCCCGCATTCGCCGCGATCGCCGCCGTCAATTTTTCGTTGAACTTCGCGACGCGCCGCTCATTCACGTCCTCGATCGTCGGCAGTTGCATCTGCTGCACGCTTTGACGCGTCGTCCGCTCGATGATTCGAAGCATGTTTCTCTCACGAGGCGCGATGAACAGAATCGCCTCGCCGCTGCGCCCCGCCCGACCGGTCCGTCCGATCCGATGCACATACGACTCAGGGTCATAAGGAACATCGTAATTGACGACGTGACTCACACGCTCAACGTCCAGCCCACGTGCCGCCACGTCCGTCGCGACGACGATATCGATCTGCCCCGACTTCAGGCGCGCAATCGTGCGCTCACGCTGCACCTGGGCGATGTCGCCGTTGAGTGCCTCGACGGCGAAACCGCGAGCGGACAGCCGCTCGGCAAGCTCTTCCGTCGCGATCTTGGTGCGCGTGAACACGATCATGGCGTCGAACGACTCCGCCTCGAGAATCCGAGTGAGCGCATCGAGCTTGTGCATGCCGCTGACGATCCAGTACCGCTGACGGATCTGGCTCGCCGTCGTCGTCTTGCTCTTGATCGTGACTTCAGCAGGCTCGCGCAGGTGCTGTTGGGCGATCCGGCGCACCTGCGCGGGCATGGTGGCGGAGAACAGCGCGATCTGCCGTTCGGCGGGAATCTGCTCCAGAATCCATTCGACATCGTCGATAAATCCCATGCGCAGCATCTCATCGGCTTCGTCGAGCACCAGATGTTTTAACGAAGACAGGTCGAGCGTGCCGCGCTTCATATGATCCATCGCGCGACCGGGCGTCGCGACCACGACGTGAACGCCACGCCGGAGGCTATGAAGCTGAGGCGTGTAGCTCTGTCCGCCATACACCGGCAGTACATGAAATCCCTTCATGTAAGAGGCGTACTTCTGGAACGCTTCGGCGACCTGGATCGCCAGCTCACGCGTCGGCACGAGGACCAGCGCCTGAGGCACGGTCTCGCGAACATCGATCTTGGAGAGAATCGGCAGCGCGAAAGCAGCGGTCTTACCGGTGCCGGTCTGGGCCTGGCCGACGACATCGCGGCCTGCGAGCAGATGAGGAATCGTCGCGGCCTGAATGGGCGAAGGCGACTCGTAGCCCACGTCCTGCAACGCCTTGAGCACGGCGTCGCCCAGGTCGAGATCGCTGAAAGTCGGGCTTTCGCCCGGGGTCTGATCGGAAGGAGCGGGCAAGGAAACCTCGGACTTGGCGGGCGCGGACAGCGGCAAAGGCGCGCGAGTGTACACACCCAGCGTCAAATCCGCAGGAAACAATGTGTTTCACGCGGATTTTAGGCCGAAAACCGCGCTTATGACCAATCCGTAGAGGTCTCAGCGCCCGCCCGAGCGCACCATTTTCTGTAGCAGCTGCTCCAGCAGGCGTGACGGATCGTCGCTGCGGCCGGTGTGCACCGAGGACGTCTGAATCATCGTACTCCGAGGCGCAACCAGCCAGTGGAAGCGCTCTCGCAAGGTCAGCCGGCCGATCGGGCCGGAGCCGGCACAGATGGCCGGAATGCTGGCGAGATTTTCGCGAACCAGCTCGATGTCCACGCCCGGCGCGAACGCCAGCAGCCGCGCCTCGTCCAGCTCGATGCGCGCGGCCAGATAATCCAGCGCCGGACAGGAAACGATCACGCCGACATTCACGAATTCTTCGCGCTCGACCCGAGGGACGACGCGAATGATGGCGTAGTCATACGAGCACGGAGCGCGCACGCTTCACCTCCACGAAGAACAGGTGCGGCGACTCCAGGCGTCGCAACAGATATTCCGCGTACGCGGTTCGATATTCGGCGGCGCTGGAGAAAGTCGCATCGCCCCGTAACAGCGCATCGGGAATCGACGCGACGATGTCACGAATCACTTCCGGTGTGATGCGAGAGAGCATGAGCTCGTGCGCCTCGTCGAGCGCATTGGCGAACGGCAACAACACATGATCGCGAATCATGGGAAACGCATCCCGACTGCGTTCCAGATATTGCGCCCAGGAATGATGAAAGTACAAAGCGGCGCCGTGATCGATCAGGCGCAGCTGCCGATGCCACACCAGCATGTTGGTGTTGCGAGCGGTGCGATCGACATTGGTGACGAATGCGTCGAACCACACGATCTTCGAAGCGAGCGCTGCATCGGGCTGAAACACCACCGGATCGAAAGTGATCGCGCCGGGCAGATAATCGAGCGCGACGTTCAGGCCGGCGCTGGCGCGGATCAGTTCCTGAATCTCGACATCGGGCTCGGTGCGCGCCAGATCCGGATCGAGCTCGATCAACACGATCTCCGGGATCGGCAGACCGGCCGCGCGGCCGATCTGACCGGCCACCAGCTCGGCGATCAGCGCCTTCGGTCCCTGCCCCGCGCCCCGCCATTTGATGACATACATCCCGTCGTCGTCGGCTTCGACGATGGCGGGTACGGAACCCCCTTCGCGCAGAGGCGTGACGTAGCGGGTGACGACGACAGTTCGCAAGCGAGCAACCCAGACTGGTTTCGGCGGCGGGAGTATATAGCCCGGACTCAGACGACTGGGAGCAGCTAACACGACGAAGTGTTGCGTGGGAGCGTGCTCAATCCGCTCCGAAATAACGGGCCGGTTATTAGAATGAGTCTGTCGCGGCGCAGTCCGACAGTTACACGATGCCGCCGCCGAAACTCTGGCTGGCCGGACGTTTGCTGGCGCATTCGAGACGATAGTTGCTGCGACGATAAGCGCTCACCGGATCGATGGCCGCGCCCTTTTGCAAGCGGGCACGCGCCAGGATGGGTTGCACGTCGGTCGTAAACGCACGCTTCAACGTCTGCGCCGCCATCAACGCGTCGTTCTGCTGCTGATAGTCGGCCAGGACCTGGCGGTCGACCAGCAGCGCCTGCGCATAGGCCCGCTGCAGTTCGATGGCGCTGGTCATCAGGCTTTCGATCGGATCGGTGACGTTGTGGGACTGGTCCAGCATGTGCGCCGGATGGAAGTCCGGCACCTGGCGCCACTGCGCGTCGATGAGCTCGTTGAAGATCAGGAACAGGCGGTACGGATCGATCGAGCCGGTGTCCAGATCGTCGTCGCCGTACTTGGAATCGTTGAAATGGAAACCGCCGAGCCGTCGGGCATGCACCAGCCGCGACACGATCATTTCGATATTCACATTCGGCGCGTGGTGGCCGAGATCGACCAGGCAGAACGCTTTCGGCCCGAGCGTCTGCGCGGCGAGCAGCGAACTGCCCCAATCCTGAATCACGGTCGCGTAGAACGCCGGCTCATACATCTTGTGCTCGATGAGCATGCGCCAGTCCGCCGGCAAGGCGGCGTAGATCCGCGAGGTCGATTCCAGATAACGCTCGAACGCACGGCCCAGATGTTGCTGACCGGGAAAGTTCGCGCCATCGCCGATCCAGACCGTTAACGCCTTCGAGCCCAGCGACTGGCCGATACGAATGCACTCGACGTTGTGCTCGACGGCTTGGGCGCGCACGGCCGCGTCGGTATGAGTGAGACTGCCGAACTTATACGACAGCTTCTGGCCGGGACGATCCTGGAACGTGTTCGAGTTCACCGCATCGAAGCCGAGCCCGAGCGCGGTCGCCCGCTGACGCAGCGCCGGCATGTCTTCGGTGTAATCCCAGGGTAAATGCAGCGAGACCGTCGGAGTGGCACCGGTCAGGCTATGAATGACCGCGCAGTCCTCGAGCTTCTCGAACACATTGCGAGGCTCGCCGTTGCCAGGAAAGCGCGCGAAGCGAGTGCCGCCCGTGCCGACGCCCCACGACGGAATGGCCACGCCGAAGTTTGCGACCATCGCGGTCACCGCATCGATATCGATGCCTCGACGGCTCAGCATCGCGCCAAGCGCCGCGTAGTCGGCATCCACATCCTTCAACAGCTTCGCGTTCGCGTCGGCGATGAAAGAACGATCGCGCGGATCGGTGTAACTGCCAGCCATGTGTCCCCCTGCTCGCAACCGTCTCGATCACCGGGTGAACGCGGCGGCGTTACCGGCGTCGACGTTGATGATATTGCCAGTCGACTTCGCTGCGCGCTCGGACGCGAAGAAAGCAACGGCTTCGGCCACGTCTTCCGGATACACGCTGCGCTTGAGCAGGCTGCGCTCGCGGTAAATCGATTCGAGCTCATCGGTGCTGGTTTTGTACTGCTCGGCACGCTGCTGAGCCCATTCGCCCTGCCAGATGCGCGAGCCACGCAGGACGGCATCCGGATTCACGACATTGACGCGAATGCCGGCCGGCGCACCTTCCAGCGCGAGACATCGGGCCAAGTGCAACTCAGCGGCCTTGGCCGTGCAGTAAGCGGCGGCGCCCGGCGATGCGGCCAATGCGTTCTTGGAGCCGATGAACACGATGGAGCCGCCGATGTTCTGCGCTTTCAGCAATTGGAACGCCTGACGCGATACCAGGAAATAGCCCGTCGACAGGATGTCCATGTTCTTCTGCCAGGTCGCGAGGCTGGTTTGATCCACCGGCGACGCGGACGCAATGCCAGCATTGGAGATGCAGATATCGATGCCGCCGAATTTCCACGAGCTGTCGCGGAAACTCGCCGCGACGGCGTCTTCACTCGTCACATCGACCCAGCAGCTGGCGACGACGTCGCTGCCATACTCTTTCTTCAAGCCTGCTTCGGCTTCGTTCAGCGCATCGCGGTCGATGTCACAAAGCACGACGCAGGCGCCCTCGTCCATCAACCGACGCGCGGTCGCGAGGCCGATGCCGCCGGCACCACCGGTGATCAGCGCGACGCGGCCCGCCAACGGTTTCGGCTTCGGCATGCGCTGGAGCTTGGCTTCTTCGAGATCCCAGTACTCGATGTCGAACGCTTCCTGCTCGGGCAGACCGCGATAGGTCGATACGGCCGCCGCGCCGCGCATGACGTTGATCGCATTGATATAGAACTCGCCTGCGATCCGAGCGGTCGCTTTATCGGCAGCGAACGTGATCATGCCGACGCCCGGGACCAGATAAACGACCGCGTTCGGATCGCGCATCCTCGGCGAGCCGGGCCGTTTGCAACGCTCGTAATAGGCGGCATATCGCTCGCGATAGCGTTCGAGCGCCGGCTGCACCCGACGAGCGAATTGCTCGACCGATTCGTTCGCGGCATCGAACGGCAGGACCAGCGGCCAGATCTTGGTACGGAGAAAATGATCGGGGCACGACGTGCCGAGATCGGCGAGCGGCTGCAGGCTCTCGCTGCCCACGAATTCCAGCACCGCCGCGCTGTCGTCGAAGTGACCGACCTTGCGCGTCGTTCCTGAAATCAGCCCGCGGATGCGCGGCATGATGGCGGCCGCGACTTCACGACGCTTTTCCACCGGCAACGCTGGGGTCTTGAGCGCGCCGAAAGGCTGCTTGCCGCGGCTCTTGTCCGCGAGCCACTTCGTCGCGCGATTGATCACATCGAGCGTGTTCTCATAACAGGCCTTCGATGTGTCGGCCCACGTGAAAACCCCATGCGCTTCGAGCACCACACCGCGCGCTTTGGGGTTTTCACGCGTGAACTCGCGCAGCGCTAGGCCCAATTCATATCCGGGACGAATCCACGGCAACCAGCCGATTTCGTCGCCGTAGATTTCCCTGGTGAGCGCTTTGCTGTCCGCCGCGGCGGCGATGGCGATCAGCGCGTCTGGATGCATGTGATCCACATGCGCGCGATCGACCAGGCCATGCAGGGGCGTATCGATGCTCGCCGCGCGCGGATTCAGATTGAACGTGCAGTGGGAATACAGCGGCACGAGCACGCTGTCGCTGTCCTTGCTCTTGTAGAACGGCTCGAGCGACAGGAACTTGTCCATATATAAAGTGGCGAAGCCGTCCAGCTTCATGGTGCCCAGGTCGCCACCCGAGCCCTTCACCCACAGCACGCGCACGTCCTGACCCGTGAGGGGATCCTTTTCGACGATCTTGGCCGAGGTATTGCCGCCACCGAAGTTGGTGATGCGCTTGTCGGAGCCGAGCAGATTGGAGCGATAGAGCAGCAGCTGGGCCGGCGTCATTGCCGAGGCGACCGCGTCGTTCCAGCGGTTTTCGACCAGCAACGAGGACGACTCGGCTTGCGCCGGCTGAACCACACTCATCTAATCTCCCCCACGGGCGTTTGATCGCGTTCGGGCATAAAAAATCGCCCCCTACGCTATGAAATGCCTGTTTACCATACGAATCGATCATATACAATCAGATGCGAGCATAATCGATCAGCGCTATGAGGGCCGTGATCGGAAGTGCTTCTAGGAGGTTCCATGTTGGAACGTGAGCGCCATAGCCTGATTCTGAAGCTCGTCGAAGAACGCTCCATCGTGAGCGTCGGCGACCTGCTGGATTTGCTCGGCGCGTCCGAGGCGACCATTCGCCGGGACATCAACACGCTGGCCGAGCGCGGTGAGGTCAAACGTATTCGCGGTGGCGCCGAGGCCGTGCGTCCGCGGCACCAGCCTCATCTGGTGGGCATGCCGTTCTCGTTGAGCCAGGACATCAGCGTCCCGCAAAAACGTGCGATCGCGCGCGCGGCGGCGGAACTGATCACCGCCGGCGAGAGCATCATCATCAATGGCGGCACCACCACGTTCGCGCTGGTGGAATTCCTGGCCGACCACGATCTGGACATCCTGACCAATTCGTTTCCGATCGCGGCCAAGCTGCTCGCCACCAGCCGCAATCGGATCACGTTGCCGGGCGGCACCATCTTCCGCGAACAGAACATCGTGCTGAGCCCGTTCGACAACGACACCATCGAGAACTTCTGGGGCAACAAGCTGTTCACCGGCTGCTACGGTCTGAACCGCTTCGGCATCATGGAAGCCGATCCGCTGATCGTACAGGCCCAGACCAAGCTGCTGAAGCGCACCGAGGATGTCATCGTGATGGCCGACAGCAGCAAGCTGCGGCAGAAGTCCGCGATGATCGTCACGGGGCTGGAGCGGATCTCCACCATCGTCACCGACGACGGCGCGAAACCCGAGGAACTGGAAGTGTTCAAGGCGGCGGGCATCAAAGTGATCGTCGCTTCGGTGAGCGAGGACGACGAGTTGCAGAAGCTCGCGTGAGGTGAGAGTCAGCGGCACGGCCAATAACGGCCGGCTGCTCGATCGCAGGGGGATGGGAATGCTTAGAAGAGCAATGCTCGTGGGCGCGGTGTCGCTGGTCGCCGTCGTGATCGCCGGTTGTGGCGAGCGGCCACAGTCGACGAACGATGCCAAGAGCGGCGACAAGCTGCGCATCGGCATCGTCGCGAAGAATCTCGGCAGCGGCTTCTTCGATGCCGTTCACAAGGGTGCGGACGAGGCCGCCGCCGCGTTCGACGCCGAGATCATCTTCACCGGCCCGACCACGCCGACGGCCGAAGGACAGATAGAAACATTGAACGCGCTGATCGCTCAGCGTGTCGACGCCATCGCCATCTCGGCCAACGATCCCGACGCGCTCGTGCCGACGCTGCAGCGAGCGATGCAACGGGGCATCCAGGTCATCTCTTATGATTCCGCCGTCGCGAAGCAAGGTCGCGCGGTTCACCTCGCGCCGTCTTCGGACGAGCTGATCGGACAGACCGTGGCACAGCTCGCGTCCGAGTTGGCACCGGAAGGCAAAGGCAAGATCGCCGTCGTCTCGGCGACACCGACCTCGACCAATCAAAATTCCTGGCTCGCGCAGATGAAACGAGCGCTGCCGCAGTACCCGGGACTGGAATTCGTCAGCGTCGTTTATGGCGACGATGTCGCGGACAAGTCCTATCGCGAGAGCGTCGCGCTGGTGAAACAGCATCCGGATCTGGCGGTGATCGTGTCGTTGAGCTCGGTCGGCATCGTCGCCGCCGCCAAAGCCATCGAAGATCAAGGGCTCACCGGCAAAGTGAAAGTCACCGGACTGGGGCTGCCATCGGAGCTGGTCGGCTACGTGCGCAAAGGCGTCGTGCCGAAGTTCGCGATCTGGAATCCCATCGACCTCGGCTATGCCGCGACTCAAGTCGCTGCTCAGCTCGCTCGCGGCACCCGGGCCGACGGCGGTCGGGAGATCTCGCTGGGACGCATCGGCGCGGTGAGTTTCGATAGCAATGGCGTCGGCGCCATGGCCAGGCCATTCATTTACGATCAGGGCAACGTGGAACGGTTCGCGGCGATTTTCTGACATGGCCGCCGCGATTCAGCAGGCACCGTCGCAGCCCATTCTGGCGCTGACGCAGGTCAAGAAATCCTTCGGCGGCGCGCACGCGCTGCGCGATGCAAACCTCGAGTTGTATCCGGGACAAGTAACGGCGCTGATCGGCGAGAACGGTGCCGGCAAGTCGACGCTGGTCAAGATTCTTTGCGGTATCCATCAGCCCGACGGCGGCGAGGTGATGCTCGACGGCCAATCCATCCGAGTCCGCGATCCGGAGCATGCCCGACAGCTCGGCATCAACGTCGTGCATCAGGAATGTGTGGTGTTCGACAACCTGACGGTCGCCGAGAACATGTTCGTGAGCAATCGCCCTAAGCAGGGTCGGTTCATCGCGTGGGCCGAGATGCGAACGCGCGCGGCGGAGATTCTGCGACAGCTCGATGTTGGTTTTTCGCCCGACACTCCGGCGGGTCAGCTCAGCGTCGCGCAGAAGCACATCGTCCAGATCGCTCGTGCGCTGACCAGCGAAGCTCGCGTGTTGATTCTGGACGAGCCCACTGCGGCCTTGTCGCATCGTGAGGCGGAGGATTTGTTCCGGATTGCCCGCCGTCTGCGGGATTCCGGCTGTGCGCTGCTGTTCATCAGCCATAAGTTCGAAGAGATCTTTTCTCTGGCGGACCGCTATGTCGTGTTTCGAGATGGCGCGTCGGTGGGGAACGGCATGATCGCGGGCACCGGCAGCGAGCAGTTGATTCGAATGATGGTCGGCCGGTCGGTCGAGCAGCTGTTTCCGAAACTGCCAACCACCTTGGGCGAAGAATTGTTGCGCGTGGAGAATTTTTCGCGGGCGCATGAGTTCCAGAACATCTCCTTTTCGGTGCGCCGGGGTGAGACGCTGGGCATCTACGGTCTGGTCGGTGCCGGTCGTACCGAGCTGGCGCAATGTTTGTTCGGTTTGAGCGTGCCCGACGCCGGCTCGATTCATATCGACGGCCAGGCTGTGTCGATCGCGAGCCCGGCGGACGCGGTTCGTCACGGGCTCGCGTATGTTCCCGAGGATCGTCAGCAGCAAGGCGCGATCCTGGCTTTCTCCATCGCAGCCAACGTTTCGCTCACCAATCTGGACTCGTTGGCGCCTCGCGGCTTCTGCAGCCGGCAGCGCGAATCGGCACTGGCCGATCATTGGATCTCGGCGCTCGGCATCAAGGCGAGCGGTCCGGAGCAGAACGTCGGCGACTTGTCCGGGGGCAACCAGCAGAAGGTCGTGATCGCCAAATGGCTGGCACGCTCGCCTCGCGTTCTGATTCTGGACGAGCCGACCAAGGGCATCGACGTCGGCGCGAAAGCCGCCGTGCATGCGGTCACGAGTGCGTTCGCTCAACGAGGCAACGCCGTCGTGATGATCTCGTCGGAGCTGCCGGAGATCCTCGGCATGTCCGATCGCATTCTGGTCATGCGCCGAGGTCGCGTGCGTGCATTGCTGGATCGAAGTGAAGCGACGGCGGAGAACGTCGTCCAGGCGGCGACCGACGCGTGATGCGAATGATGCAAAACTCCGCCGTTCGACGCGATCTGGCGCTCGCGGTCATCGTGGTGCTGTTGCTAGCGTCGGTGACCGCGGCGTTCCCGCAGTTTGCGCACCCGAGCAATCTCGCTGAGATTCTCGACGACAGCGCGATCCTCATCCTGCTCGCGCTAGGCCAGATGCTCGTGATTCTCACGCGCGGCATCGATTTGTCGATTGCCGCCAATCTTGCGTTGTCGGGCATGCTGGTCGCGCTCTTGAACAAGAATTATCCGGGCGCAGGTGTCGCGCCGGTGCTGCTGATTGCTCTAGTGGGCGGAGCATTGCTCGGCGCGATCAACGGTTTGTTGGTGTGGCGATTGAAGCTGCCGCCGATCGTCGTCACGCTCGGCACGATGTCCGTCTATCGGGGACTGATCTATTCGTTGTCGGGTGGCACGTGGGTGAACGACAACCACATGTCGCCGCATTTCCTCGGCTTGATCCGTTACGAGATCCTGGGGCTCACGCTGCTTTCGTGGCTCGCCATCATTGCGGTCGCAGGCTTCGCCGTGGCGATGCGCTCCACCGTGCTGGGCAGAAATCTATACGCAGCCGGCGGCAATCCGGCAGCCGCGACCTACACCGGCATCGATCCGGGTCGCATGCAATTCTTCGCCTACACGATCTGCGGCGCCATCGCCGGCTTGTGCGGTTATTTGTGGGTGGCGCGCTTCGCCGTAGCGTACACGGACATCGCGCTCGGGTTCGAACTGCAAGTGATCGCAGCGTGTTTGATCGGCGGGGTCGCGATTGCCGGCGGCATCGGCACGGTCGCCGGCGTGGTGCTCGGTTGCCTGTTCATCGGCGTCATCAGAAATGCGCTGCCATTGATCGGCATTTCGCCGTTCTGGCAAATGGGCATCAATGGGCTGGTGATCGTCGTGGCCGCCGTGCTCAGCGCACGAAGGCGCGAAGAGAAGCGCGCGATTCTGGAGGCCGCATGAGCACGATGCTCACCATCGACCCCCTGCCTTTCGCGAGCCCGTCCCATTCCATTTCGGAGGCCGGGGCGGCATGAGCACACTGCGGCTCAAGCCCCTGTTGCGCTGGGAATCGCTGCTCGCGCTGGTGCTCGTCGTCGAGTTTGTTTGCTTCGCGAGCCTGTCTCCTTACTTCCTCGACGTGTGGACGCTGTCGGACGCGACATTCAACTT
This sequence comes from Pseudomonadota bacterium, assembly GCA_023391815.1. Taxonomy (GTDB): domain Bacteria; phylum Pseudomonadota; class Gammaproteobacteria; order Steroidobacterales; family Steroidobacteraceae; genus Steroidobacter. Next base: position 35,724 of record JAEWAF010000073.1, on the reverse strand, counting down.
CACCGAACGCGCCGTCATCGCCCTGCCGCTGGCGCTCCTGATCATCGCAGGCGAGATCGATATTTCGGTCGCGGCCATCATCGCGCTGGCGTCCGTGGCGATGGGATTGGGCGCGGCCTCGGGCATCGATACACCGGGCCTGGTGGCCATTGGACTCGGCACCGGACTCGCAGCGGGCATGATCAACGGCGCACTCGTCACCTTCGGTCGAGTGCCGTCCATTGTCGCGACCATTGGCACCATGACGCTCTTTCGTGGCTTCGCCTATGCGGTGCTCGGCGACCGTGTGCTGAAGGATTATCCGCAGTCGTTCGCCACGTTCGGGCAAGGTTACGCGCTCGGCGCGTTGTCCATCGAGCTGTGCATTCTGATCGTGCTCGCGGCGATGTTCGGCTTGTTTCTGCACGTCACGCGCTGGGGCCGTACGATTTATGCGCTGGGTGCCAATCCGATCGCGGCGAAGTGGTCCGGCGTACCGGTCGATCGCTATCGGTTCCTGTTGTTTGCAGTGACCGGACTTTGCAGCGGCCTGGCGGCCGTGCTGCTCACATCGCGGCTCGGCTCGACGCGGCCGTCGATTGCGCAGGGCTGGGAATTGGAGATCATCAGCATGGTGATTCTGGGCGGCGTGTCCGTGTGGGGCGGGAAAGGGACCATTCCGGGAGTGCTGCTGGCGGCGGTCGTGTTGGGGTTCGTGAATTTCGGACTGGGCCTGTTGAACGTGCCGGGTATAGTGATGTCCATCATCGTCGGCGCGTTGCTCATCACCGTGGTCGCCATTCCGGTGCTCGCGGAGCGGTGGGCTGGACGGCCGGCACGGCGCTCGTTGTAAATCCAACCCATGTCACATCCGCTGATCGCGCTCATCGATATCGGCAAGACCAACGCCAAGGTCTCGGTGATCGATCCGGAGACAGGCGCTGAAATTCGCGGCAGCCGCCGCGCGAATTCCATCCTCCGCGGCTCGACGATGCGCGAGCTGGACGTCGAAGCGATCGGCCAGTGGTTGCTGGACGCGTTGCGCGAGGCGCCGCATCGAGATCGCATTCGAACGATCGTACTGGTCGCGCACGGTGCCGCCGCAGTGCTGATCGATCGTGAGCATCGAGTGATCGCCGCGCCGGATTATGAAGACTCGTGTTTCGAGCGTGTGAACGCTGAGTATCGTCAGCAGCGGGATGCTTACGAAAACACCTACTCTCCGGACCTGCCGCTCGGATTGAATCTCGGCCGTCAGCTGTTCTTCTTGCAACAAGCGCAGCCGCAGCTGTTCTCGCGAGTCGCGCATGTGCTGCTGTATCCGCAGTTCTGGGCGTGGCGCTTGAGTGGTGTGATGGCCAGCGAAGTCACCTCGCTCGGCTGTCACTCCGATCTGTGGTTACCCCGCGAGCAGACTTTTTCGAAGCTGGCGCAGGCGCGCGGCTGGGATAAGCTCTTCCCGCCGATGAAGCTCGCCAGCGACGTGCTCGGTCCGATCTCCTCGGAGGTGGCGGCCGCGACCGGACTGAATCCGCACTGTCAGGTCAGCTGCGGCATTCACGACTCGAACGCGTCGTATCTCAAGTTTCTCACCACGCGTGACCGCGCAGCGCCGTTCACTGTGATTTCAAGTGGGACGTGGACTGTCGTCATGGCGAATCGCGCGGACCTGTCGCGACTTCGTGAGGATAAGGACATGCTCGCGAGCGTCGATGCATTCGGATCGCCCGTCGCAACCGCACGGTTCATGGGCGGCCGCGAGTACGAAACGATTGCAGGCACGGACTCCCGTCCGAACGCGCCCGCCTTACTGAATGTCATCGAACGCCAGTCGATGGCACTGCCGGCATTCGCCAGCGGCGGGCCGTTTGCCGGGCGCGAAGGTCGGTGCGTCGATGCCGATCGCCTGTCGGGCTCGGAGCGGGCCGCCTTGGCAACGCTTTACGTTGCCTTGATGTGCGAACTGGTCATCGAGATGCTCGGCGCGGAAGGTGCCGTCCTGATCGACGGGCCGCTCGCGACCAATCCCTTGTTCGGTTCGATTCTGCATGCGTTGCTGCCGGCGCGACCCATCGCGCTGAGCACAGGCGATACTGGCAACACACGCGCGGCCTGTTATCTCGCCGGCTTCAACGAGACGCAGGCGCCGGCGATGACGCCCGCCGCGTCGATGGCGCTCAGATCGTTGCCGGCCTATCGTGAGGCATGGCGGAAGCAGGTACTCGGATAGTTCGCTCGGCTACTTGGCGGAGCCCTGCTTTTTCTGCTGGTTGTCCTCCTGCTTCCGATCGGCCGGCTCGCCCACCTGTTTCAGATTCTCGCGCACCGAGCGCACCGAAACGCTGCCTTCGAGCGAACGTGCGAACGAGCTGACGAACGCGTTGTGCAAGACGCTCACGATGGTTTCGAGCAGGCTGGTCGTTGGTTTTTGTATCGTGCCGGAGAACGGAATGCGCGCTGCGACCTGGCCGGTGCGCTCGTTCTCGAGCACATTGGCCGCGAAGTCGACCACTCCTTCCCAGATCCGCTTCAGCGCATTCTGTTCCGGCTCGCTGGTCGCCATGTTGACGTTCTCGAGGATGGGCTTGGCGTAGCCCTGGAACTTGCCATCGGCGGCGGCAAGCTCCATGTACAGCTCGAAGTTGCCGGACGCCGCTTTCGCCTTGATGTATTGGTTCAGCCACGGATTCAACTGCGGCAGCTGCACGTTACGCAATTGAAGGTGCACATCGAACGTCGGCTGCTTACCCAACGGATTGACGCTACCGGTGATCTCGACACTGCCGCCGTCGAGCACGTGCGCGTCGACGCGATAGTCGGCGAACGATTCCTTACCTTTGTCCACCACGTTGGTGAGATTGCTCACCTCGGCTTCGACGCCGGTCGCTTTGATCGCATCGTTGCTGCGAATCCCGGGAGCGGTGAAAGTCACGGTGCCGTTGTGGACCCGCACCGTGTTGAACTTGAATGGGAACAATTGCTCGAACCGGTCCGCCAGCGTCTGGACGGTGCCCTTGGGAGGTTTCTTTTCCTTTTCGGCCGCAACGATCAGTTGCGGATTGAAGAATTCGGCCCTGGCCACCAGCGAGCCGTGTACCAGGCTGGGCCACTCGACCGACAAGTCGAGGTGATCGCAGCTGAAGAACGGTAGAGGCTGGCCCGCGCCGGTCTTCTGGATTCTGATGTCGTCGATGACGTAGGCGCCGCGAATCAACGCAAGATGGACGGTGCCGATGTGAGCGTCATAGCCCTGCACCGCTTTCAGTTTGTCGTTGATGTAGTCACGCACGACAGGCGGTAACGCGAGGCGGATCGCTATGGCGACGATCGCCACCACGGCGATCGCTATCAGCCATTTGTCGCGACGTTTCATACCCGTTCTCGACCATTGCCGACGCGGGGTCGGCGATCGCCGCGCTCCTGTCACTCGCGCATCGGATGAACGCACCCGATCCGGGGACGCAACGCTCGCCGCGCCAACCCGGTTCGCCGTGTAGGAAGACATCGGCGTGCGTTTCCCGCAAAATCGCGCTTTTCCATTGACGGGGTCCGGCTCATGAACACACGGCGTCTGGCGATACTGGCGCTCGCAGCTCAGCTCAGCATGGTATTGGCCGGCTGTGGCAAGCAGGAGGGATCGAGCCCGAATGCCCGCATGGGCCGGGACACGCCGGTGATTCGCATCGACGGCTCGAGCACGGTGTTCCCGATCGCCGAAGCGGTCGCTGAAGAGTTCCAGGCTCAGCAACGGGGCGCGGTGCGCGTGACGGTCGGCCTGTCCGGCACCGGCGGCGGCTTCAAGAAACTGTGTCGCGGCGACATCGATATTTCCAATGCATCCCGTCCCATCCTCTCCGAAGAGATCGAGATGTGCCGCGCGGCCGGCATCAACTTCATCGAGCTGCCGATCGCGTTCGACGCCATCACCGTGGTGGTCAATCCCAAGAACGATTGGGTGAAATCGCTGACCGTCGCCGACCTGAAAAAGATATGGGAGCCGGCCGCGCAAGGTCAGGTCACGCGCTGGAATCAAGTGCGTCCCGAGTGGCCCGATGCGCCGCTGATGCTGTTCGGCCCCGGCGCCGATTCGGGCACGTTCGATTACTTCACCGAAGCGGTGACCGGCAAAGCGAAATCCAGCCGGGGCGATTACACCGCGAGCGAAGACGACAACGTGCTGGTGCAAGGCGTGGAGAGCAACAAGAACGCGCTCGGCTACTTCGGCTTCGCCTATTACATCGGTCACAAAGAACGCATGCGTGCGGTGCCGATCGAGAAAGCCGATGGCACGCAGGTCCTGCCGAGCAACGCGGCGGTCGTCGACGGCACGTATCAGCCGCTCTCGCGCCCGCTGTTCATCTATGTGAGCGACAAGTCGGCGCAGCGGCCCGAAGTGCGCGCGCTGATCGAGTACTACCTGACCGAAGGCCCGGCGCTCGCGGCCGATGTGGGCTTCGTCGCGCTACCCGAGCAGGCCGCGAAGACGGCGCTTGGGCATTTCAATGAAAACCGCCTGGGCACGGTGTTCGGCGGCGTACCCGAAGTCGGCATCACCATCGATGATTTGTTGAAGCGCGAAGCCAAGCCCTGATTACTTACCCCCGCTGGGGGCGGCCGCCTGCAACTTTCGCTTCTCGTCTTCACGCGCACCGGCAAGGATGCCGGGCAGCGCGTAGTTTCCTTCGTGACAGGCGTATTCGTAGATCGGCTCGTTGGTCGCGTAGAACGGATACTCCGCGGTCCACGCTTGTGAGAACGCGGCGGGATCGTCGAGCGTCACGCGATAGTTGATTTTGTCCGGGCCGACGCGCGTGAAGCGCTCGGTGATCTTCATCTTCGGCGTCGAGCCTCGGAACGATTCCTGGTCGGTGAAGTTGGTGGTCTCCACCACCAGCGTGTCGCCTTCCCAATGGCCGACGGAATCGCCCATCCATTTCGGCACGCCGCTCGGCCTGGCATTCAGACGAACGATGCGTGCGTCGTGCACCATCTCCACCAGGATCAGCACCGTGTCCCGGCTCTGCACGATCTGGTAATGATTGTTATAAAGGACCGGCAACATGGGCGGCCCCGAGCTCGAGCCGAACGCCAGCAGGCAGCGTTCCGCCAGCGGCCGTACTTCGGGCCCGTCGAAGTTGGTCCGCATCATCATGTAACGCTCGGTGAGCATCTTCTGCCGTTCCGGCGTCAGCGGCACCCGCCCATCCTTGGGCTCGACGATCAATGAGCTGCGGCGCTCGCCGTTCACTTCGACCACGCTCTGGCCGCGATCGATCCAGAAGTTGTTATAACCGCAGTCGGCGCCGGTGAATCCCAGGCCGCAGCTGTTCGGTAGATCCTGCGTGCGGGTCTTGGGGTCGGTGGGCGCGTCCGCCTCATCGTTGAATTGCTGATTCTGAGATTCGATGGTCCGGGCTTCTTCGGCGCTGATGACCAGGCGCTCGCCGAATTCTTTTGGACGCTCCAGCGGCGTGATGGTTGCGTTGGTCCAGACTCCCTGCAGATCCGGCTGGCCATCGGCGGTGCGTGGCACCTTCCAGGGTTCGGTCGCCTCGGCCGAGGCCGCGACCCAGAGGGCACACAGCAGGATCGTGACGGTCATGGTGATCAGAATCAGGCCGCCGTCACTGATGCGTCGTCGATGACCGCGCTCGCTCATGACATCTCCCCTTCGTCACCCCGGGACCCGGCATCCGTCGAGCCCGCATAAAATAGATCGCCGCAGCATGAGTTCGCAAACGCGGATCGCGGGCAACAACAACTGCCCGTGCTACAGTCTGCAGGGCAGTCCAAGAACAAATATTCAGCGAAGGAATCCGCTATGTCAGAGCCGAATCACGAGCGCGCCACATTCAACGAAGCGCTATGGCGCGAGCTGCAGGCGTTGCGCCCGGAGTACTGCGCGAGCCGGCAGTTTCAACCGGCGAAATTCGACCCCGACCGACCGGACGATGCCGGCACCGATGCGCAGTACCAGGACAATCTTCGTGAGTTGTTTCAGATGATCGGCACCATCGATGCCGATACGGACACGAGCAAGGCGCAGCCACCCTTGTCGGCGCTATGTCTGTCGGGTGGCGGTATTCGCAGCGCAACCTTCAACCTGGGCGTGCTGCAATCGCTGGCGAAGAACAAGCTGCTGCCGGAGTTCGACTATCTGTCCAGCGTGTCCGGCGGCGGTTACATCGCCAGCTGGTTGCAGGCCTGGGTCCATCGGCAACAGCAGGACGCGGGCACCGCCAAAGAAGTGTTTCAGGATCTCGGCGGGCGGCCCGAGCAGCCGGTGAATCCGCTCGCGCCCGAGCCGAAGACCGTCGACCATTTGCGCCAGTTCAGCAACTATCTCACGCCGCGCCTCGGCCTTTTCTCCGCCGACACGTGGACGGCCGCGGCCATCTTCGTGCGCAACCTGTTGCTCAACTGGCTGGTGATCGTTCCGCTGTTGGCGGCGCTCGTCGTGGTTCCGCAAGGCGTGTATCTGGTAGTCCAGAGCACAGTCAGCCCGAGTTTCGGCAAGTCGCTGCTATACGCGTCGGTGATCGTTGAGTTGCTGGCGAGCTTCTCCATTTACTATCACCGCAGGTTCGTGCGCGATCCCGATACACCATCGGCACGCTATTCGTTGTTGTGTGTATTGCCGGTGATCGCTGCGGCGTCGCTGCTCTCATTCACCGGGCTCGGCTATGCAAACGATCCGGCCGTCGTGCTCGACGCGCCGTTCTGGTCGGCGGGCAACTCCCCGATCCTGATGTTCTCGGTGCTCTGGTGCACGGTGATCCCGCTGATCGGCTGGCTTGTCGTGGAACTGTTGTATCGATTGCGCCATGACATTCCGGCGGAATGCGTGCACACCGGCAAGTTCGAGTTCGGTGCGTTACTGATTTCCGGCTTGGCCATCTCTTTCGTGCTGGCAATGGTGATCCGCGGCCTGCTGCTGCCGTTCTATGATCATCCCGGCTTGTATGTAATGCTGACGTTGCCGGTGCTGCTCGCGTTGTATCTGTTGGCGCGGACACTGTTCGTCGGCCTGGCGAGCATGAGCGAAACGTTCGTCACCGGCGCCAAGCCGGCGCTGGTGAATGACGGCGACCGCGAATGGTGGGCACGACTGTCGGGCTGGATTCTCGCGATCGCGCTCGGTTGGATCGTCGTCACCACGTTGTGTTTGTTCGGTCAGTTTCTGTTCGACAAGATCTCCAATGCGGCGAAACCGCTCGTTGCCGCGGCCGGCGGTATCTCAGGCATCGCGGCGGCTTTGCTCGGCAGCCGCGACAAGACCGCGACGACCACCCCCGAGGAACCTTCGATCATGCAACGGGTGGGACTGGCGCTGGCGGCGCCGATCTTCGTGGTCTGCGTCGTGCTGGTGATGTCGTGGGCGACGGCGACGCTCGGCGGCTGGATCGTGACCAACTCGAACGTCACCGCCGAAAAGATCTTCACCGATCCCATGCTGCGTCAGGACAACTTGCAACACACCGGATTCGAATGGTTCTGGGCGCTGCCGAGTATCTTCCTGGGCGCGGCGCTGGTGATGGGCCTGGTCGTCAACATCAATCGTTTCTCGTTGCACGGCTTCTATCGCAATCGGCTGGTGCGTGCGTACCTCGGCGCATCTCACACCGACCGCAAGCCCGATCCGTTCACCGGCTTCGATGCCTCCGACAACCTTCGCATGCACAAGCTGCGTCCGAGCAAGGGGGCGCAGCGCCTGTTGCCGCTGATCAATGTCACGCTGAATCTGCTTCGCGACGGCAAGCTCGCGTGGCAGGAACGGAAGGCCGAGTCGTTCTCGATCACGCCTTACTACTGCGGCAACTTTCACGAAGGCTATCGCGCGTCGGAACTGTACGGCGGCCAGGGCGGCATCTCACTCGGCACGGCCGTGACAATCTCGGGTGCCGCCGCGAATCCTCACATGGGTTATTGCTCATCGCCGGCGCTAGCGTTCGTGATGTCTCTATTCAACGTTCGTCTGGGTGCGTGGCTGGGCAACACCAACGCGCAGGGCGAGAAGGCCTTTCACCTGCCCGGCCCTCGCCAAGCTCTGTCACCGATGCTGGGCGAGTTGTTCGGCTACACCACGCCGGACTTCAAATATGTGAACCTGTCCGATGGTGGCCATTTCGACAATCTCGGCCTGTATGAAGTGGTGCTCCGCCGATGCCGGTACATCATGGTCAGCGACGCCGGTTGCGATCCGGAGGCGAAGCTCGGCGACCTGGGTAACGCGATTCGCAAGATCCGCATCGACTTCGGCATCCCGATCAAGTTCGAGAAGGAGATCGAGATCTATCCCAACAGCTCCGCCAGGCAGGGACTGTACTGCGCGGTCGCGCGCATCGACTACGACGCCGTCGATAAGGGCACCCCGCCCGGTCGGCTGCTGTACATCAAGCCCACACTGCGCGGACGAGGCGAGCATCCGGTACCGTACGACGTGTACAGCTATGCCCGCACGGTCGACTCCTTCCCGCATGAGCCCACCAGCGACCAGTGGTTCAGCGAGTCGCAGTTCGAGAGCTATCGGGCGCTCGGCTTCCATTCGCTCGAGCAGATCCTGCGCGGCTCGAGCCCTCAGGATTTCGCCGATTTCTTCGCGCGCGTCTCGAGCTACATGAGCCCGAATCGGAAACGCCGCGCGTTCCAGGAACGCAGGACCACGAGTGAGGACTGATGACCGCCCATGTCCAATCGGCGCGAGTGAAACTCGCCGCGCTGCTCTCCCTGGCTCCGGCGGCGGTCTTTGCCAACTCGACCGACGAGCAAGTCATCGCCGTCTGGAAAGCGCAGCAGCTGAATTTCGAGTATCACGGCTATGGCACGACTTATTCTTGCCGAAGCCTGGAAGACAAGCTGGAGATCATCCTGCGCACCGTCGGCGCTCGTGACAACCTGCATTTGCAGAGTTACGCCTGCGACGAGCAGCTCGCCATCGCCCGGTTTCAAATTTCGATGCAGTCGCCGGTGATCGCATCCGATGAGAACATCAGCGAGCTCACCAGCTACGACGCCAAGGATCAGCTGGTCGCGCGCGTGAATGGCGAGCAACTCCCCGGCAGCGCGGATCTGGAGCGCTTTCCCGCCGTGTGGAAAGAGGTGTCGTTCGCTCGACATCGCGAGATGCGACTGGAACGAGGCGACTGCGAGCTGGTTCAGCAGCTGCGCCGGCAAATCCTGCCGCGCATGTCGGTGCGGATCGTCAAAGACAAAACGAACGCCTGCTTGTCGTCGTTTGGGAATATCGGGTCGCCTCGCCTGACCGTATCGGCGCTCGTGCCTGCGAAGGAGCCGCGCTGAACGCTAACTTTCAATCATGTCGCGGATGCGTTCCGCCAATGTTTCCAGCGCGAACGGCTTGGTGATCATCTGCATCCCTGGCGCGAGCAGATCGTTGCTCACCGCGGCGTCGTGCGCATAACCGGTGATGAACAGCACTTTCAGTTCGGGTCGATGCGCACAGGCCGCGTCCGCGAGCTGACGTCCGTTGAAGCCGGGCAGGCCGACATCCGAAATCAATAAATCGATCCGCGCATCGGACAGCAGAATCGCGAGCCCGCTCGGGCCATCGACTGCCTGCAGCGACCGATAGCCCATTTCGGCGAGCAGATCGACGACCAGATCGCGCACCACCTGCTCATCTTCGACGACCAGAACGACTTCCTCATGAGCGGCAGTCGGCATCGTGACTGGCGCCGGATCCGGCTCCTGCGACAACTCGTGCTCGCCGTGATAGCGCGGCAGATACAACTTGACCGTCGTGCCCTTGCCCACTTCCGACTGGATTTTCGCGTAGCCGCCGGATTGCCGGGTGAAGCCATAGATCATCGACAACCCGAGCCCGGTGCCCTGACCGATGGGCTTGGTGGTAAAAAAAGGATCGAAGGCGCGACTCATCACTTCCGGCGACATGCCGGCGCCGTTGTCGCACACCGAGATGGCGATATAGTCCCCCGGCATGACATCTCGCAGCTTCGCCTCGTGCGCATCCTCGAGTTGCGTGTTGGACGTCCGGATGATGAGCTTGCCGCCTTCGGGCATCGCGTCGCGCGCGTTGATGGTCAGATTCAACAGCGCGCTTTCCAGCTGATTCTGGTCGCAGCGCGTGAGCCACAGATCCGACTGCTCGACGAACTCCAGCGCGATGGCCTCACCGAGCGTCCGACGCAACAGTTCTTCCATGCCAAGAATCAATCGGTTCGCGTGCACGGGGCGCGGATCGAGCGCCTGGCGTCGAGAGAACGCGAGCAAACGATGCGTCAGCGCTGCCGCCCGATTCGCGGCCGTCATCGCTGCCGATACATATGCATTCACGTCGATCTGCTGACCGCGCGCCAGCTTCCTTTGCATCATGTCGAGCGAGCCGATGATGCCCGTCAGCAGATTGTTGAAATCGTGCGCGATGCCGCCCGTGAGCTGGCCGACGGCCTCCATCTTCTGCGATTGGCGCAACGACTCTTCCGCTTCGGACAAGCGCTTCTGATCGCGCAAACGCTCGGACACGTCCTGCGCATACTGAAACGCCCCGATCACCTGCCCCGACGGATTGCGCAGCGAGGTGTACGTGATCTCGTAGTGACGATCGAAGTCGCCTTCGCTCGGGGCGGCCGGCTCGATCAACGTGAATTCCTCGCCGGCCAGCGCGCGACTCCAGCGACTGCCGGAGAGCGCCAGCTGCTCTCGTTGCACCTTCATCAATTCCAGCAGATTGTCGCCGACCGCCGGTCGCACGCCGAGGCGACGCTCGAATCGATCGGCATACGCTTTGTTCATCGCGAGGAATCGATAGTCATTGCCGACCGCCGCGACCAACGCAGTCACCGAGTCCAGCAACTCGCCCCATAGCTTGCGCTGAGCGACGGCATCTTCGACTCGATGCTCGAGCGTGGCATTGAGCTCTCGCAGGGCATTCTGGGCGCGCGCTCGTTCGACTGCTTCCCAAGTGCGCTCGGCCGTTTCGCGGGCCAATGTGACTTCATCATCGGTCCAGTGACGCGGCTCCGCCTGATGCACGAAGAATGCGCCGCTGAGTCGCCCGCCTTTGATCAACGGCACCGTGATGCTGGCGCGTGCGCCAATCGCGCTATATACATTCTTTCCGCTGGTATCTCGGGTCAGCGGATCGCTGAAGCCATCTTCCAGCCGCACGGTACGACCGGCCTGCAACTCGCGAACCAAAGTCACGCCGAAATCGGTGAGCTGATGCGCGCCGGCGAGGCTGGCCATGCCCGGCACGGTCCAATCGCACACCACGATCGCGCTCTTGCCCGATCCTTCGATCTCGCCGTAACCGACGCGCCCGGCACCGAGTTGTCGGCCGACCATTTCCGCGGCGGTCAGCATGATTTCCGAGGCCTCGCTCAAGCTGCGCAGCCGGTCGCTCAGCGCCAGCTGGAACGCCAGCTGCCGTTCGGCTCGCACCTTCTTGGTGGTCTCCATGCACAGGACCATCACGCCGCCGACCGTGGTGGCGACGCTCGCGTCGTCGATGGGGCTGAAGCTATAAGTCCAATAGATCTGCTCGCGTTGGCCGAAGCGCGGGATCATGACCAGGTGGTCCTCGGCCCAGGTCGCGCCCGCGCCCGACATCACACGCTCGATCTGTGGCCCCATCACCGACCATGTTTCGGACCACACCTCCCTTAGCGGCGCACCGAGCATGACCGGATGCCGCTCCGGACCGAGCGAGCTCCGGTACGCGTCGTTGTAAAAGCAAAGGAGTTCCGGTCCCCAGAAAACGCAGGCCGGATGATGGGTGGTGAGCAGGATTCTGAGCGCGGTTCGCAACGATTGCGGCCATCGGTCGGGCGGACCCAGTGGCGTGCGCTGCCATTCGAAGGCGCGAATGAGCTCGCCCATCTCGCCGCCTCCGCTCAAAAACTCGGCAGATGTATCCATGCGCATGACGGACGAAACGCTCACGCGCGAAGCGTGCCGCCTTCGCGCACGGCGGTCAACGCGGGAGGTACGCGATTTACCGTGACTTAAAACATTCGCCGCGAACGGGCAGAATGTTACTGCAATGCCTGATAGACCAGATTGCGCAACAACGATCGGTAATGAGTGCGCAGTTGAATGTCCGATGCTTGCAGCATCATGACGGCAACCAGTTGTTCCCGCGGATCGACCCAGAAGTAGGGACCGGTTGCTCCGCCCCAGAAGTAATCGCCCACTGAGCCCGGCACCATGCTCCGGCCGGCTTCCTTACGGACGCCGACGCCGAGACCGTAGCCCTGGCCGTATTGAGGCAAGGGCGCGGTCAATCCCAATTCCAGAGTGAAGGCGCCGTAGCCCGCGTCGGGCGGCAGATGATCGCTGGTCATGAGCTCGACGCTCTTTCGTGACAGCAGGCGGACGCCGTCCAGCTCGCCGCCATTCAGCAGCATCTGGCCAAAGCGTGCGTAGTCCTCCGCGGTCGACAGCAATCCTCCGCCACCAGAGAACCACTTCGGCGGTTTCGCGGGGTTATAACCTATGATCAGGGGCGGCGCGCCGGGTGCCGACTGCGCCTGTGCGAGCCGTGTCGTCTGCTCGGCATCCAACAGGAACGCGGTGTCTCGCATGCCGAGCGGCCTGGCGATGCGCTCGAGGATGAATCGATTCAAATCCTGGCCGCTCTGAACTTCCACGATCCGACCGACCACGTCGTTGGACATGCCGTACTCGAAGGCTGCGCCGGGTTGGAACGCCAGCGGCAATTGCGCCAGCTTGTCGATCATTTGCGCGTTGGTTTGCTGATCGTCCATGGTGCCGGCCGCGCGATACGCCCGTTGCACCAGGGAATCCCCAAAGATGCCGTAGGTCATGCCGGAGGTATGACGCATCAGATCCTGGACCGTGACCTCACGACGCGCCGGCTCCAGCACCAGACGACGCTCGCCGCTGCCGTCCTTGACCTCGACGCCGACTTGCAGATTCTTCAGTTGTGGCAGGTACACGGACGCCGGATCCATCAACTGCAACTTGCCTTCTTCAGCCAGCATCAGGGCCGCGACGATGGTGATCGGCTTGGTCAGCGAGGCGATGCGAAAGATCGAGTCGGCGCGCATCGTGCTGCCGGCGGCGCGATCCTGGAATCCGAAGCTCTGGGAATACGCGACCTTGCCCTGGCGGACGATCATCACGACCGCGCCGGGAATCTTGCCGCTCTGGACGTCGGCGTTGAAAGCGTCGGTCAGTCGTTGCAGACGCTGCGAGGACAAGCCGACGGTTTCGGGCTTGGTCGCCTTCGGAAATGGTGCAGCGACACTGGCGCCGCCGACGAACGTCAGTGCCGTTGCCAGCACTCCACCCAAGAGTTTGTTCATGCTCTAGTGCTCAAACGATGCCGGTGGCGTAGTACACGCCGATGACGAAAAACACCGCCAGCGTCTTCACGCAGGTGATGGCGAAGATGTCTTTATACGATTGCCGATGGGTGAGGCCGGTCACTGCCAGCAACGTAATGACGGCGCCGTTGTGAGGCAAGGTATCCATGCCGCCGCTGGCCATGGCCGCCACTCGATGCAGCACCTCGGGAGGGATGCCGGCCACTTGCGCTGCCGACATGAAATGTTCGGACATCGCCGCGAGCGCAATGCTCAGCCCGCCCGATGCGGAGCCCGTCACGCCCGCCAGCGTCGTCACGGTGATCGCTTCGTTCACCAGCGGATCGGGAATCGACATCAGCGCGTCGCGAATGATCAGGAACCCCGGCAGGGCGGCAATCACGGCGCCGAAGCCGTACTCGGACGCCGTGTTCATAGACGCCAGCAAAGCGCCACCGACCGCCGTCTTCGTCCCTTCGGCGAACCTGGTCACGACCGGACGGAATGCAAACATCAGCACCGTCAGGATGCCCATCAACAACGCACCCATCACCGCCCAGATCGCGCCGACGCCCGACAACTGTGTGACCAGCGGTTGCGCCAGCCCTGCCAGATGAGTTTCGATCGTCGGCTCGTAGAGCTTCGGGATGAGCCGCGTCAGAAACAGATTGCCGATGCCCACGACCAGCAGCGGCAGAATCGCGATCATCGGATGCGTAGCGTTGCCACTGATGACTTCCTCCGGCTCATTGGAATGACCGGTGCCGTAGCCCTCACCGCTATTCGACGCTTGCCGACGCCGCCACTCCAGGTACAACAAGCCGCAGGTCAGAATGAATGCGCCGCCGATCGTGCCCAGCAGCGGCGCGGCCCAGGTGGTCGTGCCGAAGAACGTGGTGGGAATGATGTTCTGGATCTGCGGCGTGCCCGGCAGTGAATCCATGGTGAACGTGAACGCTCCCAGCGCAATCGTGCCGGGGATCAGTCGTTTCGGAATGTTTCCTCGGCGAAACATCTCGGCGGCGAACGGATAGACCGCGAACACCACCACGAACAGGGATACGCCGCCATAGGTCAGCAGCGCGCAAACGAGGACGATGGAAAGAATCGCGCGCTCCTGCCCCACCAACCTGATGACGGCCGCGGCGATGGATTGCGAGAACCCGGACAGCTCGATCAGCTTGCCGAACACCGCACCCAGCAGGAACACCGGGAAATAGAGCTTCAGGAAACCGACCATCCGTTCCATGAACAAGCCGGTGAACACCGAGGGCACGGCGCCCGGATCGGTCAGGAATACCGCCAGCAGAGCCGCCAGCGGCGCGAACAAAATGACGCTGTAACCGCGATACGCGGCCAGCATCAGCAGTATCAACGCAAGCAGCACGATGGCGAAAGTCATTGCGCCCCTCACGACGCCAGCGCTGTCGCCGATCGCCGCCCCCGAAAACGTTCGTCCGGAATTAATTCATCAGGTGATGATTTTCGGTCAGCTTGCCCTGGCGGGGCCGGGCGTGTCAACCGATTCGGCGGATCGGTACACTGACCGGATGGATAACATCACTCACACCATCATCGGCACGCTGGTCGGTGAGGTTGCCGCCCGAGTCGCGCCCGCTCGGCGGAGCACGCTGCCGGCGGCCACTCGTCGCAACCTGTGCGTCACGCTGGCCGCGATCGGCAGCAATCTGCCCGATGCCGACCTGTTGTATTCATATTTCGACGGCAAGCTGAAGTACCTGCTGCATCATCGCGGCTACACGCATACGGTGTTGATCGCTGTCCTGCTCGGCCTGATGACCCTCGGGATCACGCGCTGGTGGATACGACGGCGCGGCCTGCAAGCTTCATCGCAGGACTATGCCTTGCTGACCGCGGTCCTGCTGTTCGCTCCATTGCTTCATATCGCGATGGACTTCACCAACAACTACGGCGTGCATCCATTCTGGCCGGTCGACAATCGTTGGTTTTACGGCGACTCGGTCTTCATCATCGAGCCGCTGCTCTGGGCGGCGTGCGCACCGCTCGCGTTTATTTTCAGGACACACATCGCGCGGTTCGCGGTGCTGCTGCTCATGGTCGTGGCCATCGCGTTGTGCTTTTTCAGCGGCATGGTTCCGCGACCATTGGCGGTCGCTTATGCACTGCTGGCCGCGGCGATGCTCTTGATCGGCCAACGCGCCCCGAGCAACGTTGCGCTCGCGGTCAGCGTCGCAGTCTGGCTGGGGACGACTGCGATGTTCGTCATCACTGCGCAGGCGGCCAGAGCGCGCATCGATGCCATCGCTGCTCGTCAGTTCCCGGACGTCGCGTTGCTCGATCGCATCGTCACACCGATGCCGGTCAATCCGGCATGCTGGGAAGTGATGACGTTACAAAAGGAATCCGATAACGCCGTCCTACGACGAGCGATGCTGGCCCTGTTCCCCGCCTGGCTGAGGGCCGATCAATGCCTGAGCCGGAGTCTTGATCGCGAAATCACGGCGCCGCTCGTGCCCGTTCCGGCCAAGGATACGGAGCAAGTGAAGTGGTACGGCCAGATCAGCACCCCGATCGCTCGACTCGCGGAGGTGGCGCGGACTCACTGTGCAGCGGCCGCCGCCTTCCGCTTCATGCGCATGCCCTGGCTCGCGGAGATCGAGGACGAATGGGTGCTCGGAGACTTGCGCTACGACCGCGAGCGGGGACTGGGTTTCGCCGAGATCGTTCTCCGAGACGCACCCGAATGCCCGCGCCTGGTGCCGAACTGGGTCGAGCCGAGACGCGATCTGTTGGGTTACTGACGTTTCGCGGTGAACGTGCCTTCGCCGAACTGACCGAAGACCGCCTTGCCCTTCATGGTGTCGCCCTCCACCGTGCCGGTGTAGTCGAGCTTCAAGTCGGTGCCGTGGATGTTGATCGTGAAGTCGAACGCGACTGACGCACCGTTGACTTTACCCCGGTAATCGACGGTGCCGGCCTGGCCGATGATGGTGCCCGCCAGCGCGGAGCCCGTCTGACGCACAGTCATGCGCGCGTCCTGCGCGCCCATCTGGCTTTCGGTGGTCAACAGCCAATTGCCGCTGAGATCCGCCACTTCTGGCGTCGTCGGTGGCGTGGATGGTGGCTGGCTTGGCGTGCCGGCGCATGCACTCAGCACAACGGCAATGGCCGCGATCGTCCATGCTTTGGTCTTATTCATTGCTTGCTCCCCGAGTCCGTGGCGGAGCATAGCCCAGGGCACGCGCCCGACGAATGTGATTCGGTAACAAGCCGGTCAAGAACGGCGTGAAGCTTTGTCAGAACGATCCGACGCGCGCCCGCCTAACAGAAAAGTCAGCACGCCGTCAGAAAAAGTTGGCTAAGCTTCGGGCCCCTAAGTATCGCTACACGTTGTCCCAGCCATCGCCCTCCATTGCATAGCCAGGTGTCATCCATGAATCGAGTGCTTCGTACCGCCGTGTTCGCGACCTTGCTGGCCCCCGCCCTCGCGCTCGTGGCCCAGGCCTCCGAGCCGGCCAATGTCAAAGAGCTGCAGAAGGCCCGTCACGATCACTATCACCAGCTCGGCGACTCCTTCAAAGTGATCCGCGATCAGATCAAGACCGATAAGCCGGACCTCGCCGCCATCAAGACCGCCGCGAAGGTCGTGAACGATGCCGCCGCCACCCAGGAGAAGTGGTTCCCGGCGGGCTCGGGCCCGGAAGCCGGCAAGACCCAGGCGAAGGCCGAGATCTGGAGCAAGCCGGCCGAGTTCAAGACCGCGATGAAGAACTTCAGCGACGCCGCTCCGAAGCTCCAGGCCGCTGCCAACAGCGGTGACGTCGCGGCGATCAAGACCGCGTTCGCCGACACCGGCAAGACCTGCAAAGGCTGCCACGAGACGTTCCGTGCCGAAGAGCACTGATCTCTTCCGCCGATCTCGATGATTGCGCCCGGGCGAGCGACCGCTTTCCCGGGCGCAATTGTTTCCAGCCCCGGCACGGCGGAACGCGGCTCGCCCGGCGATTCGAGTAGAATCTTGCTGGCGACGCTGACAGGGAGCTCTCATGATCGTTCGCGAATGGCGAGGTCGCGCACCTCGCGCCAGATCCAGTGAGTATCCAAATCATTTCCGCACACG
The DNA here is from genome assembly GCA_023391815.1 of Pseudomonadota bacterium. Classification (GTDB taxonomy): domain Bacteria; phylum Pseudomonadota; class Gammaproteobacteria; order Steroidobacterales; family Steroidobacteraceae; genus Steroidobacter. Next base: position 18,336 of record JAEWAF010000073.1, on the reverse strand, counting down.
GGTCGTGCCGGAGCTGCGCGACGTGCCAGGATTTCTTGGCGCCACGCTGAGCAAACAAGAGGACGGCGAGCGCGTCGAGTTCGTCGTCCTCAGCCGCTGGCAATCATTGGATGCAGTCCGCGCGTTCGCCGGTGCCGACCTCGATCGGGCGGTGGTCGAACCCGGAGCGGTTGCTGCGCTCAGCGATTACGATCACACCGTGCGTCACTACGAAGTGCTGGATGAGGTGACGCCGCGATAAATGCGGTCGGCCCCGCAAGGCCGGAGCCGGATGACGGCGCTCAGGTATCGAGCGTCCGCTTCATCGCCGACGCGAGGTCGTCGCGACCTCTCTCCTCCAATGCACTCACGGTGCTATCGAAGTCGCGTGGCTCACGATTCTGGCTGAGCTTCCGCTTACCTTCGAGCCGCGTGATCTCGACTTCGATACCGACGATGTGACCCAACAGCTCGACGATGTAGTCGTCGGGCGCATCGGTCATCTTCCAAGGTTGCGGTTCACCAGCTTCGTGAGCGCGCGTCAGCCGCGCGACCACGCCCCGAACGAATCTCTCGTCATCTCGCACATGAATACGACCGTGAGCATGCACGACCTCGTAGTTCCACGTCGGCACATGACGATGCGTTTCCTGTTTGCTCAGATACCAGTTAGGTGAGATGTAGCCCTGCGCGCCCCGGAACACGACCAACACCTCCGCGCCTTCGTTAACGTCGCGCCAGATCGGGTTGGCACGCGCGACATGCGCGAGCAGCGTGCCGAACGCGCCTCGCTCTTCATCCAGAACGAACGGCAGATGGTTGGCTTCGAGGCCACCGGACGTGTGCGTCACCAGCACACCCAGCGGATGCTCGCGCATGAGTCGAAACAATTCCTCGGGCCTGGATTCAGCAAATTTCTCTGGCAGATACATAGCAGCCTACCGAAACCCCAACTCGACCAACGCCCGATCCAGCCGGGCTCGCATCGGCGCCGACTTCATGGGAAACGACTGAAAGAACACTTCGCGAGTGAGCGCGTCATGACGCTGACGTACGCTGTCCGCCCAGAAGGCGGCACGAGCGGTGTCGCCGACGATTGTATGCGCGGCGGCGGCAATCACACGAATCAACACATGCGCGCCGGGCGAGCGCGCGCCGCGCTCGGCCCAATGCGCGGCCTGATCATCTTCGTTTGACGCCAAGTGAGTGAGGGCGCGAGTCGCGAGCATCGCGTAATGCAAAGGGTCGAGCGGACTCAGGCGCATCGCCAGATCGACGTGCTCGCGACCATCGATGGCCTTGCCCGACAGCGCCTCCGTCCAGGCCCGCGCATAGATGCCCTGTGCATAGTGCGGGCTGATGTCAGTCGCGCGCTCGAGCCAGCTCAGGCTGGTGTCGAGATCGCCCTCCAGCCAGTAGGTGCGACCCATGGTGAAGTTGACGAATGGATCGAGCGGGTCGAGCTCGAGCCCGCGCTCGGCGTAACGACGCGCCTGAGCGATGGCGTCGCCGATATCGTCGGTGTAGTGCATGAACGCACTTTGGAAATGAACGAACGACAGGCCCGCGTTCGCGCGAGCAAACGTTGCATCGAGGCCGACTGCCCGCTGGAACAGATACATCGCCGCGCTGTTGTCGAGCCGATTGAAACGATACAAGTGCTGCAAGCCCAGGTGATACGCGGACCACGCATCAAGGTTCTCAACGGCGGAGTGGCGCGCGAGGGAAGCTTCGTGCAACGGAATTCGAATCTCGAGCGCCATGAGCACCTGACTTCGAATCTGCTCGCGCATCGCATGTACATCGTCGATCCGACCGGCGAAGCGATCCGCCCAGATCACCGAGCCATCGTTGGTGTCGACCAGGTCGACCAGCACGACGAGCCGATCCGCCGACACCTCGACTGTTCCTGACAGGCAATAACGGACTCCGAGCAGCCGCCCGATATCGCCGAAGTCGGCCTCCGGCACGCGTAAGCGGAATGATGATCCGCGCGCTGTGACAAGCAGCCACCGCAATCGCGCGAGGTCCGTAATCAGCTCATCTGGCAACGCGCCGGCCAGCGCCGCGTAACGTTCATCGCCAGCAACATACCGAAACGGCAATACAGCCAGCGAAGGCCGGGACATCCGATCGAGCCGCTGGACCATGTCCCCCAAAACAGGCTCCGACCGATGCGACTCGATTGCGGGCAGCGGCGCCGACGCCGCGGTGCGTGCCGCTCTGGCGACGAACCGATAGCCCTGACCGTGCAGGGTCTTGATATATTTCTGTGACTTACCGTCGTCGCCAAGCGCCTGACGAGCGCTCTTCACGCGACTCGCCACCGCCGCCTCCGAAACGACGCGGCCGTCCCAGATCTTTTCGATGATCTCGTCCTTGGAAACCATGCGTTCGCTGTTCTCGACCAGCAGCGCCAGCAACGCGAACACCTGCGGCTCGAGACTGACGACGTCGCCATCCGCCCGCAGCTCGACGGTCGCCAGATCCAGCTCGAACCGACCGAAGGTGTAGATCATGGTGCCACTAGCATACGGCAGCCCCGTTTCGCTGCCCAACAATCTCCAGGATTTCTCCAGGCCGTCTGCAAGCTTCGACCGCAGCCGCGTGACACGCTTTCCACACTGGATCCGGAATCCTCCGCCCAGCCAACCCGAGGAGATGACCATGCCGCTCGTGACTATCGATGTGATCAAAGACGTCTTCACCCCCTCTCAGAAGAAGGACCTCATCGCCAAGGTCACCGAAGCGATGATTGCCGTGGAAGGCGAGAACATGCGGCCCGTCACCTGGGTCCGTATCAAGGAATTCGAGGGTGGCGATTGGGCCATCGGTGGCAAGGCATTGAGAGCCGCCGATGTGCACGCACTCGCCGCCGGTAAGGCAGCTTAGCCCGATGCCGCGGTTCGATGCCGGTCTTTGGCGTCGAGCCGCGGCATGCAAGTGGAAACGGATTCCGGAATGAGCCGCCGAGGAAATATTTCTACAAGCGGGCCTGGCCGGAATACTGTGACCTGGAACGCCAGCCCTGCAACTTGCGTTAGGCGTCGTTCGTCACGGAAAGGAGTTCGGACATGTCTCCAACGACGCGGCAACGATTTCGCCTGTCCAGTGGCACGGAGTTGTCCTTCCTCACGTCAGGCGACGCAGCCAAGCCCGCCGTGCTGCTTCTGCATGGATTTCCCAACGCGGCGCGGATGTTTCGGGACGTCATGCCCGAGTTGTCGCAGGTTGCATACGTCATCGCCCCCGATCTGCCGGGCTTCGGCGAATCGGACGTTTTACCCGCGCCCTCGTTTACTGCATTCGGCGAGGCGATCTCGGAACTGCTCGAGAAACTTCAGATCGGGCCCCGCTATGTCTACCTTCATGATTTCGGTGCGCCGGTCGGATTTCACATCGCCATGCAAGCGCCGGAACAGGTTCTGGGCCTCATCATCCAGAACGCGAACGCGCATCGCACCGGACACGGACCGGAATGGGCGGCGACGCAGGCGTTCTGGGCTCATCCGAACGCGGAGAACGAGGCGGCGGCGACAGCCCATCTGACGCTCGAGGGCACGCGCGATCAATATATCGCCAATGTTCCCTCGGACGTGGCCGCGCGAATCTCCGACGAGGAATGGAAGCAAGACTGGCGAGTGATGTGCTTGCCCGGCCGAATGGCAACGCAGCGAGCGCTCATCGCGGATTATGGCCGCTATGTAGGTCGGTTCGAGGACCTCGCTCGATATCTCAAGCGTTGGCAGCCACCCTCATTGCTGCTTTGGGGCAGACACGACGCCTTCTTCGATCTGGCCGAAGTGGTTTCCTGGATGCGAGACCTGCCGAGGATGGAAGCTCACATCTTCGATGCCGGCCATTTGCTGCTCGAGACACACTCGGCTCCGGCTGCGTCGCTCATGGTCGACTTCATCTCGCGAACTCAACGGGAAAGCGCGCAGCGGTAAGCCGGTCAGCGGAACAGCCGCGGCGCCAGGTCGTGCAGACTGCGCCGCCAGGTCTGCCATTCGTGGGCTGTGCCATCGGATTTGAAATACACCAATTGCACGCCGGCAGATTTCAACGCATCTACCGCGCCGCCGATGCTGGCATGAAACATCTCCGGCTCGGCGGTGCCCAGCCCGATCCAGAGTAGTCGCACCCGTTTGTTGAAAGCGGCGGGGTTGGCGAACATGCCTTCGTAGGCGGTCTTGATATCGAACGGGCCCCCCATCGAAACTTGCGAGAAGCGGCTCGTATCGGTGCCCCGGAGCATGGGCCCGCTGAGCGTGGCGAGATAGGCGAACTTGTCCAGATGATGAGACGCAATGAACAATGTTTGCATGCCGCCCATCGACAGACCGGCCAACGCTCGGTGATCACGCTCCGCGAGGGTTCGATATGAAGTGTCGATGGTCGGAATCAGCTCGTCCACGACAACCTTCTCGAAGGCGCTGAAGGCAACTTGCATATTCTCCTGCCGGATATCCGGCGTCGCCGCGCTTGCGTAGCCTCGCTCCATCACCACGATCATCGGCCGGGCTTTGCCGGCGGCGATCAGATTATCCAGAATGAATTGCGCTCGACCTTGTCGCGTCCAGCCGGTCTCGTTCTCTCCGGCGCCATGTTGCAAGTACAGCACCGGATAACGAGCACTCGTGTTCTTGTCGTATTCGGCGGGCGTGTAAACGAGCGCGCGCCGCCACGCGCCGGTCGACTTCGAGAAATACCATTTCTCACGCACCTCACCATGCGGGACGTCCTTGATGGCGTAGTAGTCGGCCCCTTGTTCGGGCACTTCCAGGCCACCGGTCGGCTTGCCATAGCCGAAGAATGTTTCGCTCGCCGGATCGTTGACCTGGACGCCGTCGACCACGAACCAGTAGTAGTGGAAGCCAGGCACCGCCGGCGGCGTAGTGACGCTCCACAAGCCATCGGCATTCTTGGTCATCTGGAACGGACCGCTGCCCAATCCGTCACCACCGGCAACCGCAACGCTCCGCGCTTCCGGCGCTTTGAGCGAGAAGGTAATTCGGTTGTCGGGATGAACAGTGGGAGCGCGGGTGGCACCTTGTTGAGCCGCAAAGGTGACGCTTGCGAGCAAGGTCTGCGCAACCAATAGGAACGTTGCGGCAATGGATAGTTGTTTCATGGCAGGACGGTCGCTTTCCTTACCTGGAGGGACTATAGCCGAGTTCGGACAGGCCGGTTGCCCGCCTCCGAAATATCATTTGCTCCGCCGGGCACGCTCGCTGACCGCTCCATTCTCGTAAACCGCCAACCCTTGCACGGCGCCACTCGCGGCCACTTCAAACTCGAAGCGAATATCTCGCTCCATCGCGAAGAATCGTGTAGGCGTTTCCGCGTAAAGGGTGGCAACGAAGGAGCCAGCCCGGAGTTTCAGATGATCGCCCTCACGGACGACATCGATCTGCCCTGCTCGTTCGGCGTTGTATTGGCCGGCGTATCTGTCCAAGGTACCGGCGGGCAGGGTGAGCGAGGTTTTTGGCGGGGTGAAAGATGGAGCCACGTGCGCGTAGCTGACAATCCGGTGCATCCGCCAGTGACCGTCCTCCAGCTTCCAAATATTGGTGAATTCGGCCTGGCTTCCGACGCGTTCCTGCTTACCGGGTTGGTTCACATAGAAGCGGTGTTGGCCCGACAGGAGCGCGTAACCGCCGGCGAGCGGTTGAAACTTCTGGCTGCCGCTGACCAGCTCGCGCCGCAGGCGCATCTGGCGGTCTCCACAGGGGCCGGTACGAAGTGACTCCACGACCGCCGCTCGCGAAGCAGTGAGTCCTGTGACGTCGTGGTAGAACTCGACGTCTTCGGTCAACAGTTCGCCCAGATGCACCATGTCGCAATCGTCGTAGGCGTGCCAGAAGCGCTCGTCGGCTTCCAGCACGTTCTGCTCCGCCAATGTCTCGCCGTGCGCCAGACCGGCAATAATCAAAAGGCCGGCGGTGACCAGCGCATGAGCTTTCGAATTCATGCGGCTTTGACGCCGGGCGGCCTCGCAAGGTTGCACCTCATTGATTCCCGCGACCAGAATCGTGCTGACCGGCGCCGCCATGTGAGCAAATAGAGCTCCGGCGTGTCTATACACTTTCAGGCGCCCGCCAAGCGCAAGGATCGTCCGAGTATGTTGTTCACACGCGAAGCTATACAAAGCGCCCAGCGAACCGTCTACGCAGCCATGCCGCCCACGCCCCAGTACAACTGGCCGCTGCTGAAGCAGGCGCTGGGATTCGAGGTTTGGGTCAAGCACGAAAACCATACGCCGCTGGGCGCCTTCAAGGTGCGCGGCGGCTTGACCTATATGGACTGGCTGCGCAGAGCGCACCCCGAGGTGCGGCACGTGATCAGCGCCACTCGCGGCAATCATGGACAGTCCATCGGTTTCGCAGCTCATCAGCACGGCCTGAGCGCCACCGTGGTCGTGCCGCATGGAAACTCCATCGAGAAGAATGCAGCGATGCGCGCCTTGGGCGTTGAGCTCGTGGAGCACGGTGAGGACTTTCAAGCGTCATCGGAACATGCCGCCATTCTCGCCGAGCGCAACGGTCTCCATCGCGTGCCCTCGTATCATCCGGAGCTGGTGCGTGGCGTGGCGACTGCCTACGTAGAATTTTTCGAGGCGGTGCGCGAGTCGCCACCCGATGTTTTATATGTGCCGATTGGATTGGGTTCGGGCATCACGGGCGCGTCCGTCGCTCGCGCTCATTGTGGTGTGAAGACTCGCTTGATCGGCGTGGTCTCGAGCTTGGCGCTCGCCTATCAAAAATCATTCCAAAGCGGAGTCGCGATCGACGCTCCCGTTACCACGGCGATCGCGGACGGCATGGCGTGCCGGTCGGCGGTGCCCGAGGCGGTCGAGGTCATTCGGCGAGAGGTCGACGACGTCATCGCCGTCAGTGACGAAGAGGTGGCGAGCGCGATGCGCCTTCTCTACACCGCCACTCACAACGTAGCTGAAGGTGCCGGCGCGGCGGCGCTCGCAGCTGCGATTCAGCAGCGGGATCGATGGGGTGGGAAGCGCGTCGGCGTCGTGCTATCGGGAGGGAACGTCGATGCTTCGGTGTTCGCTCGTGTATTGAGAAACGAGATCTAGGCTGGCCGGAGCACAAAGCAAAAAGGCGCCATCATCAGGCGCCTTTTCTCGATTCGGGGGGTGGTGACGCCGCATGGGGAACCGGTCTCCCCTTGGCGTGATGAGAATATACCGTAGTCGGGGGCTTGCTGGAAGGCCCGCGGCGTGCGTCAGTATCGCCGGCCTTGCCGTAAGGAGGCCGTGACATGCGCATATTGTTGAGCACTTTCGGATCGCGTGGAGACGTTCAGCCTTTACTCGCACTTGCCGTCGCGCTACGCACCCTCGGTGCGGATGCTCGCGTGTGTGCGCCTCCGGATGCGGAGTTTGTAAAGCTCTTTGCGGACGCGGGCGTGCCGTTGATGCCCGCTTTCAGGTCAGTGCGTGATTGGCTCGCGGAGATGTTGCCCAAGCGCGCGACTATTTCCTTGCCCGCGCTCGCCGCTCATGTGATGGCCGCTCAGTACGAGGCCATTGGAGTCGCAGCTCAGGGATGCGATGTGATGGTGGCGACCGGCTTGTTCTCCTCCGTCTGCGCGGCGCGCTCCGTTGCTGAGAAGCTGGGCATCGATTACGTCCACGCAGCGTACTGCCCGTTGTTTCTTCCTTCGCCCTATCAGCGGCCGTTTGAATATCCGAGTCATCCTCTGCCACGCGACGTGACCGACAATCAGGTGCTGTGGGAGAGAGACATCCAAGTGATGAATGAGCTGTTCGGCGACGGGCTCAATAACCTGCACGCTTCAGTCGGCTTGCCGAAGGTCGACAACGTGCGCGATTACTGCCAGACGAATCGTCCGTTGCTCGCCGCCGATCCGGTGCTCGCGCCGTGGCGGCGTCCGACACAACTCGATGTCGTGCAAACAGGTGCATGGATCTTGGCGGACGAGCGGCCGCTTCCCGCTGACTTAGTGGCATTCCTCGACGCCGGCGCTCCGCCCGTCTATGTGGGCCTCGGCAGCCTTCCCGCCCCGAAAGATTTCGCTCGCATGGCGATCGATGTCGTGCGTGCTCAAGGTCGTCGCGTTCTGCTCTCGCGCGGCTGGGCGGAACTTGCGTTGGTGGATGACAGCAACGACTGCTTCATCGTTGGCGAGGTCAACCAACAGGCATTGTTTCCTCGCGTGGCCGCTGTGATTCACCACGGCGGCGCCGGCACGACGACGGCCGCCGCTCGCGCGGGCGCTCCGCAGGTAGTCGTGCCACAGATCGGCGACCAGCCTTATTGGGGCGACAGAGTTTGGGACTTGGGCATCGGCGCCGCGCACGAGGGCCCGACGCCAACCGCTGAATCATTATCGGCCGCGCTCGCCGCGTCCCTGAGCGAAGGAACTCGCGCGCGAGCGGCCGCAGTCGCGGAGACAATTATCGGAGATGGAGCGATGCGGGCGGCGCGGTTGCTGATCGAGGACCGCTAGAAGTCATCAAGGGCCGGCGTTTCTGCGGCAACGTTTGCGCAGGAACGCCGGATTCCCCTCAAGCTCGCCAGCCGCCTACCACGATGATTCCCACACCCACCAATGACACGGCAGCGCCCGCGATATCCCACGGCGTAAGACGAACGCCATCGACCTTCCACAGCCATGTCAGTGCAACGGCGATATAAACCCCACCGTACGCCGCATAGACGCGCCCCGCTGCGGCCGGATGCAATGTCAGGAGCCATGCGAACAATGCCAAGCTCATCGCCGCCGGCACTAGTAACCAGGCGGAGGCACCTTTCTTGAGCCAGAGATAGGGCAGATAGCAGCCGACGATCTCCGCAACGGCGGTCAGCACGAACAGCAGGAAGGTTTTGATCAGCATGAGCTGGCTATGCCCTTGAAGTTGAGCTCAATATGGAGGTCGACCGGCACTCGAGCAAGTTCGGCGAGACAGCACCGTCCTTGCCGAAACCGACCATGTTAGCTCGACCCGTGATATCCACGACGTAATGAACAATAGCGGACGTGCACCGGTACTGATTGGGCGGCCACTATCGGGACGTGTGAGGGAACTTCATCGCGCTCGCGCGATTACGATCAGATGAGTGTGGCGGCACGCGCAGCCCGATGGACACGGCATGCAAGACCTCTTCCGGCACCATCAACTCAACGTCTACGGACAAGCCCTTCATCTGGTCGAGGCGGGCAGCAAACTCGCGCCCCCGTTGCTGTTCCTGCACGGATGGCCCGAGAGCTGGGAGACGTTTCGCGAGATCATGATCGAGTTGCATGACCGCGCCCACGTGCTTGCTCTGGATCTTCCAGGCATCGGCCGCTCCGAAGCCGCTCCGCCCCGTGGCGACAAGCGAACGCTCGCGAACTATGTCCGGAACGTGATCGCGCAGATGAATCTGAAAGACGTGACGCTGATCGGTCACGATGTCGGCGGGCAAATTACTTATGCTTACTTGAAGAGCTTCCCCGGCGAGCTCGGGGCCGCGGTCATCATGAATGTCGCCATTCCCGGCGTCGATCCTTGGGCCCGGGTGAAAGCCAATCCTCACATCTGGCACTTTGGCCTGCACGCGGTGCCGAATCTGCCTGAAGCCATCGTGTCGGGCCGCGAGACGATCTACTTCGATTATTTCTATGACACGATTTCGGCCTCACCAGCTGCGATCAGTCACAGCAAACGCGCCGCATACGTGGGCGCATATTCGCGACCCGAATCGTTGCATGCTGGGTTCGAGTGGTACCGCGCCTTCGCTCAGGACGAGCAGGACAATGCCGCAACGAAGGATGTCGCAGTCACCACGCCGGTGCTGTACCTTCGGGGCGATAAAGAAGGCGGACAGATCGAGCAATACGCCGCCGGACTGCGCGAGCACAACTTCTCAAACGTGCACACCAGGCTCATCGAAGCCTGTGGACACTTCTCACCCGATGAGCAGCCGCGGCCAGTGGCGGCGGTTGTGTCCGAGTTCCTTGCAACTAAGGCAATGCGTAACCCACCGTAGATTGAGCAATCAGCTGCTGCTCCGACTCCTGCCACAATCTCACATCGATCGTGGCCAGGCGCTTGCCGAGCTTCAGCAGCCGCGCATCGGCGACGACCGTGCTCCATCGGCAGGCCCGAAGAAAAGCGACATTCATCGAATGTGTCACCGCCATGGCGACCGGCCCGATATGTGCAAGCACGACGGCGTAAGCAGCGACGTCGATCAATCCCATGAGCGCGGGGCCGGAAACGATATTTCCAGGCCGCGCCATCTCGGGCAGCGGCTGTAACGTCAGCTGCACATGATTGGGCTTCACGAATGCCACTTCGCCGAACGAGGCGCGCGCGGCGGCAGGGAATGCTCCGTCGAGGAATGCAGCGAGCGCTTCTTTGTCGAGGAGGAGTTGATACTCGGCCATGGACGCTACCTTGGATGGGCGGGCTCGGAAGCGATGATAGATCAGCGCCGATCCGCCGCGACTTCTGAAAAGAGCCAGTCTCGAAACGCCTTCACTTTACGTCGCCGGATCGCATCGGGCCGGTAGACGACGTAGAAACGGCGCCGGCAACACGTCGTTGGGCCCTGTTCATCCCGATCAATTCAAACTTGCCGACCTCACCCCGTCCGAGTACGCTGCGCACTCTTTCATCCACCCACACAGGAGAGGTCAAGACAACTATGACTGTGCGAAACGTGCTCTCCGCCGGGTTGATGCCTCAGGCCGCTCGGGTCGACAGCTACCGCTGACCGAGTCCGCGCCCGCCGCACGAGCGGGCCGTTGCGTTCACCCCGGCGCTATTACGCCCGTTCCTTTGACGAGGAGCGGATGTCGTCGCGTTCTATCGGGGTTTACGCATGTCCTCTATTTCTCTGGCCCGCTTGGGCTGGCGTCCGTTTCATTCTCAGCAACTCACGCTCGACGATTTGGAATCTGCCTATCCGGCGCGCGTCGGCAGCGTGCATCGGAGTGGTCTCGTTATAATTTCCGAGCAGGGAACCGCGACCGTGACTGTCCCGGCTCGTCTGCTCGAAGCGCTGGATCTGCCCATCACGGTCGGTGATTGGCTGCTCGTCGAGCACGCCGCGCCACGCGTGCAACGGGTGATCACGCCCTACTCTGTGATCAAGCGGCAGGCCGCGGGCAAGGACCATCGAGTCCAGACAATCGCCGCGAATCTCGACACCTTGTTCGTGGTCACGTCGTGCAATGACGATTTCAATCCATCACGACTGGAGCGATATCTCGCGGTCGCGTTCGACGCGCGGGTTGAACCGGTGATCGTGCTCACCAAGGCGGATCAATGCGACGACACGCAGCCGTTCATCGACGCAGTCAACACTCTTGGCACAACAGCTGCCGTGATCGCGCTCAACGCGAGGGAAACAACCGCGGCTGAGCTACTCGACCCCTGGCTGGAAGCAGGACAGACGGTGGCCTTCGTCGGCTCCTCCGGCGTCGGCAAATCCACGCTCGTCAACACGCTGACCGGCAACTCACAACAGGCAACGGGCGGCATCCGAGAGAACGACAGCAAAGGCCGCCACACGACCACGTCGAGAGAAATGTTCGCTCTCGATAGCGGCGCGTGGGTCATCGATACGCCGGGCATGCGAGAGCTGAAGATCGGCGCGGCCGAGGCCGGCTTGCGCAGTGTGTTCGACAATATCGAAACGCTCGCGACCCGATGTCGCTTCCGGGATTGCAAGCACGAATCGGAAGCGGGTTGCGCAGTCCTCGCCGCCATCGCGGCAGGCCAACTCGATCCGAGGCGGCTCACGAGCTACCAAAAGCTACAACGTGAGGCCGCGCTTGCTGAAATGACCACTCGCGAGCGTCGTGCCCGAGATCGCGATTTCGGACGGATGACCTCATCGGCCATGCAGGTAAAGCAGAAATACAAGCGCGGACCTGCCTGACTATTACCGACAGGACGCCGTGGCAGTGCCCCTTCCACGGCCCTCCCGGAACCCGTCGCTCAGCGGCGGGTTACATATGAGGACCAGCAGTAAGGTGAGCGCTCATGATCGATCAACAGCAGGCGTTGGAGTTCAAGACTCGCTTGCGAGAACGGGCAACGCAGTTGCGCGAAGAAGTGCAGCGGACGCGGGCGAAGTCGATCGAGGAAAATCCGGGCAACGTCGCCGAGCGCGCGCGGGACATCGAGGATGACTCCTTCGCGGCGCTGGTCGTCGACACCAACCTGACGGAGATCGAGCGCGACGTCGACGAGTTGAGGATGATCGACTCGGCGCTGCAACGGATCAGCGCAGGAACGTACGGACAGTGTATCGACTGCGGCAGAGACATCCCCGTCGCACGCCTTCAGGCAGAGCCGACGGCCGAGCGCGACGTGGAATGTCAGGAGCTTTACGAGAAAACCCACCTCTCGGCGCGCACGCCGAGCCTCTAACGGCCGCGAGCGTCGAGCTTACTTCGGCGCTCGATCCGGATATTTCTCCAGCACCCTCGCGACGATCTCGCGCGCTTCGTCCTGGTTCAACTCAGGTTTGAGGAACGTGGCGTCGAGCGAGCCGCTCCACACCTGCGCGTTCTGGGAAGCGTCGACGATATCTATGGTGAAGGTGCCGGCCTGCTCGTTGCGCTTGCCGATCGGCAGCGTCACGCCGATGCCGCCGCCCATGCCGCCCGAGCCGCCGCCCACGCCCACACCGACGCCCGGTTTGTTCGCCGGCCGCTCGTGAATGTCGAGCACGTAGGTCACGCGACAATCGGCTTTCTCGGTCACCTCGGTGTAACCCTTGTCCTTCAACTTCGCCATGATCTCGCTCTTCACGCGTTGCTCGGTGAAGGACGCGGGCTGTTGCTCCGTCGGCAGCCACTCGAAGGTCTGGCAATTCGGCAGGCCGCTCTCCGCCATATCGACGCGCACTTTCGATGGCGCGGTCGCCGTGCAACCGGCAACCATCGTCGCGCCCAACAGCAAGGAAGAACACAGAGCGGCAATTCTCATAAGCAGCCTCACGGATCGTACTCGTAATGCCACGGCTCGTACGGTGACCGCAGCGGCCCGCGGAAGTTACTGCCCTCCACGGCGGCCTGCAATTTTTCTGTCCAGCCTGGCGCATCCCAATTGCGCTTCACCGTGGCCGTCTCGGTAGGCGCCACGATGGCTGCGCCCTTCATGATCTGAAAATCGATGGCTCGCAGTTGGCCATGTCGAGAGAGTCCCGGGGTCGCGAGCGGTGCTGCCACCGGGGGCCGCCAGTCCGCGAGGAATTGTTTGAAACGCTCGACCGCGGTTGCTTGATCCGGCGATCCATACGCTGGCTTGCCGATCTCCGCCAGCGCCTGCTTGTACAGAGATGCAGCCACGCGCTCGACGGATTTGTTCGTGTTGAACCGGGCGATCTGCAACTCCAGGCTGCGCGCCTCCGTATTCGCGTACAAGGTGTAACCGGGATTGCGCGCCTCGAAGCGCTTGCGAACCTTGTCGGTTTCATCGAGCAGCGCGCGGTAGTCCGGCGAGCGGGCGTGCGCCTGAATCTCGTCCGTGGTCCAGCTCCAGCGCGAGTGCAAGGTATCGCCTGCCCGCAGATAAGCGCGTGTCGCCAGCAAACGTCGCGGCGTGCCGTCGATGCGTGTCAACGTCGAGGCCGTCTTCTCAGGCAGACTCACCGCGATGTGCTGCACGTATCGATCGAGTGCGTCGTCCGCCGACGCGAGCGCCATTCGCAGCGGCGTGAGCAGCAAGGCCACGATCGCGACGATGCCGATGTGCCTCGCCACTCACATCACCTCGCGACTCACGGCGACGGCGTCACCATCGGAGGAACCTCGACTTCCTTTTCGATGACGATGGAGCCCTTCAGCACCAGCGCGGCAATCGCGCCGATGGCGGCGAGCTGCGGCGCGAGCAATGTTCCGACCACGCCCAGCGTCAAAGGAATATCGATCAATACGCGGCCCTCCTCGTTCTTGATGATGACGCGACGGACGTTGCCGGCGCGGATAATCTCCTTGATCTTGGCGAGCAGCGTATCGCCGCTGAACTGAAACTCTTCTGAACGCGGCGGCTCGTTACGGGTGGAATGCGTCTCGGTCATGGCAGTATTCCCTCCTAGGGTGTTCATCCGATCAGCTCCTTCAACTTGGTATGTCCCGTGCGCGACATGGGCAGCTTGGTGCCGTCCGAGAGGATGGCGAGCCAGCTGTCCTTGCCGTACAGGTCGATCCGCGCCAGGCGTTCCACGTTCAGGATGAACGAGCGGTGGATACGCACGAAACGCGTGGGATCCAGCTGAGTTTCCAGGTCGCTCATGGTTTGTTGCTTGCGCAGCCGTTTGCCGCCGGCGGCGAACGACAGATAGTCGTCCTGGGCCTCGATGAAATCGATCCGTTCCAGCGGCAGCACGTGCACCCGTCCCTCGTGCCGAATCAGAATCCGTTCCAGCGTGCGACCGGGCGGACGGGCCGACGCCGACAGTTGTTCCGCCGAAGGCGCGGGCGTTTTGTTTCTCAAGCGCTCGGCCGCTCGCTCGATGGCGGCGGCCAGACGCGGCGGCTCCACCGGCTTCAACAGATAATCGACGGCGTGCACTTCGAAGGCGCGCAACGCGAACTCATCGAACGCCGTGGTGAAAATCACGGCCGGCGCACGCTCGCCCAGCAGCTCCAGCACTTCGAAGCCGGACAGCTTCGGCATCTGGATGTCGAGAAACATCAGATCGGGAATCAGCTCCTCGGCCAGCTTCACCGCCTCGAAGCCGTTCGCCGCCTGGCCGACGATCTCGATGTCGGGCAGCTTGCTCAAATGCTCGGCCATGATGGAACGGGCCAGGGTTTCATCGTCGACGATCAGGACACGCACTGGGGCCTTCCTTTAAGACGCTGCATGACTGCTGACGGCCGGCAGCAGAATCGAAACTCGGAACGCGGTCTCGCTGGCGTCGACATCGACGCTGGCGCGATGACCGCACAATGTTTCCACTCGCGAGCGCACGTTGACCAGGCCGACGCCGGTGCTGCGCGAAGGCGGCCGATCGGGGTCGCAGGGATTGGAGACCACCAGCTCCAGAAATCCTTCGCGCCGATGCGCGTGCACGCAGACTTCGCCGCCTTCGAGCATATGCGCAACGCCGTGATGAACCGCGTTCTCCACCAGAGGTTGCAACATCAGCGGCGGCACCGCCACTTGCTTCACATCCTCGGCGATGTCGAAACTGGCGCGCAAGCGGTCGCCGAATCGCACCTTTTCGATGGCCAGAAAAGTTTCGGCCAGCGACACTTCCTCGGCCAGCGGTATCGCCTGCTGACGCGCCAGGGTCAGGCTCTTGCGAAAAAACGTCGCCATCAGGAAGCACATCTGCCGCGCGGCCTGCGTGTCGTTGCCGATCAGCGCGGCCACCGAGTTCAAACTGTTGAACAGGAAGTGCGGATCGAGCTGCGCTCGCAGCGATTTCAACTCCGCCTCGCGCGCCAGCACTTGAAGCTCGAGCGCGCGCCGCTCCGCATTCCGCGAGCGTTGAAACGCGCCGGCGAGATAGTGACCCAGCACCGCGAGCGAGATGCCAATAGCACCCGCGAATATCAGCAATGGCAACAGCCCGCTCGCCGACTCCGGATAGACCTCGCCGTCCGGCACCAGCCACATCGCCCATCCATAGGCGATCGCGATCCACACGATCAACGACACCAGCCCCGCGATCGACCAGGTCGTGACCATGCGGGCGACCGGCGTGTCGTGCGGCGGCATCGCCTGCACGACGTACCAGAACGACAACGATTGCAAGCCGAGCGCGACCGCGACCGGCACGGCGAACTCCAGCGACCAGGCCACGGGCGCGTTGCCGCCGAACACGAACACGACGGTCAGCAGTAGCCCGAACACCACCCACACGCCGAGATACAGCAGCAGGCGGCCGCGGTGTTTGAAGATCGGATGCATTAATTCTTGATCTCGACGCCGGCCATCACGACCATGCCCTTCACGATCAGATGTTTGGTCGGCACCACGGTGGTGGGACGTCGCTTGTCGATGAAGCCGGCCAATAACGTCGTGACTTCGCTGGTCACGGTCCAGTCCGGCGGCACATAGATTTCCACGCCGCCCCAGAATGCGAATACTTCAATCACGGCACTGTCGCCTTCCATGCGCGCGCTGGTCAGATCCAGTTTGATGCCGCCCATGATGGCATTCAGATCGGCGCCACGGAACGGCCGCGATACGGGTCGCAACTCGTGCCCCGATAACATCGCGAACGAGCGGACGAACTCAGCGGTGTCGCCGGAATGAGCGCTGCCGAAGCTGGCGCCGCCGCCGGCAAAGCTCTGGCTCGCGCCGTTATGAGTACTGTTGGCACTGGTGCCATTGATATTTGGCGGTGTGCTCGTGGACGGCGTGGTCGGACCGCCCGGCGGGCCGCTTAGGGAACGAAAGACCAGCACGCCGCCGACGAACAGCAAGATGCCCGGCAAGATCAGCTGCCCGAGGCTGACGTGGATCCAGCCGATCTTGTCGGCGAAGATCCAGATACCGACGGTGACCAGCACCCAGCCCCACGCGCGACTGCGCTTGTGCTGAGGATTGCGAATCATCGCGACGCCAACCGCGACCAGCGCCAACGGCCACAGACTCCGCAATACATGTCGCGCGTCGAACCAACCGAGGTTATCGGCGAGCAGAGCGCCGCCGAGCAGGATGATGAAGAGTCCGACGATCAGCCGCGTCGAAAACATCTCGTGGCGGCAGTTGTGATCGTGCGCCGGGCGGCGTGGATGCAACGGCCAGTCTTGATCTTGATCCTGGTTGCGGTTCGGCTCCCGACGCGGATCGAATCCGGGATCGTCTCCGGGCAGCGGGCTCATGACACACCATTGCCCGACGACGGCGGCCGATCGTCATGCCGATGCAGGATGAAGCCCAGGCCCGCCGCGATCACGAACACCGGCCACGCGCCGCCCCAGCCCAATCCCCACCAGTTGTGAATACTGGTCAGGACGTACAGGCCGGTGGCGATCATCCATACGCCGCCGACCCGGTCCATATGACGGGTCGGCACCACCAGCCCGAACGCGCCGACGGCCACCAGCGCCCACGGTAAATATTCCCACCACCCCAGCGGCAGCCCGTAACCCAGATTGACCGCGAGCAGCAGCCCACCCAGCACGAGCAGAAAAACGCCCGCCACCAGGCGGGAGCGGCGCGGCCGGTGCTGTGCGGATAACTCGTTCATCGAATGACTCCAGCCGTCGGCCCCGTGGCCAGTGACCCATGAGCGGGCGCGGCGACAGGTGACTGACGGACTAACGACCATGGGCTCCGAAACTAAGGGCTGCCGGACAGGCTTACCAGCAACTACCGGTGAACGGCGGATTCGTACCGGCGTAGTCGGCATTGTTAAGATCCCCGCCCATGAAATGCACATCAAGGATTTGCCGGGCCCGACCGTGGCCCCTGCTGGTGTTGCTGCTCTCGGCATGCGCCAGCTCGCCGCCTCAGCCGGGCCCCGGCGCCAAGCCCGGCGCCAATATGAACGACGTGGATCAAATGGCCGCGACGGCGCTGGCGCTGTGGGGCACCAACGCCAGTGCCAATGGCTCGCAGGCGTTGAACCAGGTTCAGAAGGCGGCGCAGGCAGCTCCGCAGCGGCCGGAGCTCCTGTGGTTGCATTTGCGACTTTGCATGGAAGTGGCGGGCTGCGAGCCCGAGCCGGTCGAAGCCCGGTTGCGCAAACTCGATCCGGGCAGCGGCGCTGTCTGGCTGGGCCCGCTGGCGCGAGCGCAGGCCCGTCGCGACGCTCGAGCGGAGGGGCAGATTCTGGACATGATGGGCAAGGCGGCGCACTTCAATGTTTATTGGACGACGCTGGTCGCGAAGCTCACTCCGGCAGTGAGCCGCATGCCGGTCGCGACGTCCGTCCCTCAACCGGTGCCGACCCCGCTGACGAACGCGATGAATTCGACCATCGACTGGCTGTCGTCACTGACCACGCCCGCGTTCACTTCGGTGAGCACCGCTTGCGATGAGCAACACGTGCGCGATCCGGAAACTCGCGTGCGATGTCAGCAGGTGGCGCAAGCACTGCAGAGGAGCGATACGACCCTGGCGGAAGGCATCGGCCTCGGCATCGAGCAGCGCCTCGCGATTCCGAATTCAGCGGGTGCCATGCAAGTGCTGGAGAAGATCCAGACGCTGCGCCATCAAAACCAGGCGGCCGGCGCCGTGGTCGCGGCGCAGGTGGAGAAAGACAAGTTCGCCGAACAGATGCTGAAGCTGATGCAGCAGCTGAAAAAAGAACAGGATGTATCGCGCGCGATCGTCCGGTGGGCGGGGCAACCGTTGACGCCGTGAACGTCGGCCCCGGTAAGCGGGCGCCGCCTGGTTCTGTTGCGGCTAGCCCA